>CAYTGV010000001.1:0-110497 GCA_964437495.1 uncultured Planctomycetia bacterium
GTTTTAAAAATGAGGCTGTTTGTAAAACCAGGAATACCTCAGTTATCTTGAAAGCATTGAGACTCTGTTTCATAATACTGATGTCAGTTCTATATTACAATATGCAATTTTTAATTTTGGCCGTATTGATGACCCGCCTAATTACTTTGATAGAATTTTTGATTTTTTAAATGCTTCCAATAGCAAACATATGTATGTAGCGATCCATATAGGCGGCTGCTACGCACAATTGGCATCCAGAGGAAAGATTGATTCAAGTGAGACAAAAAGCGGGTTAAAACGGCTTGCCAATTATCCAGACGATAAAACCAGAAAAAAAAGCCACTTACTTTTTGATGATTTAGATAAATATTTTCTTTTACCTGACGGACAATTAATCCGCGGCACTGAGCCCAATGAATCCACTCTTATGCGCAACTATTATACAATCCCAGGAATAAAATCTATCGGTCAAAGAAAAATAAGCTGCATTATGTGCCAGAGCCCTACCTGTGATGGCAAACCAAACAGTAACTGTATTGAACGCATTAAAGTATTTGAATACCATGGCTTATCTAAAAGCGGAGGTTTCAAAAATCAACCTTTGAAAATAGAACAATCAATTTAAACCAAAATCAATCCCCACAAAAATCATTGCTTAGCAAAGCAAATTTAAGTATAATCTATATGGAGCAGGAAGCTCATTAGGACTAACACAACACAGAAAATCTTAATTTAATCTTCTAACCTATAAAAAAGGATTTGTCATGCCACCAAAAAAAATCAAGGTATTTGTTCTAGACACTAATGTTATTCTTCATGACAGCTCATGCATTTATAAGTTTAAAAACAACGATATTGTTATACCTATTCAGGTATTAGAAGAACTTGATCGGTTTAAAAAAGGCAATGAGAGCCTAAGCTTCCATGCCCGCCAATTTACCCGAATATTAGATGAACTTAGCGGCGACCAAATTTTTGACGAAGGCGTAAGCCTCGGGCCAAATCGCAGCAAAATCATAATCAAACTCGGACAAAGAATACATGAACATCTTGCGCTAAATTTCTCCCCAGACGTTACCGACCATCTTATTTTAAATGTTGCCTACTGCATGGCTCAAGATGAACCAGAAAAACAGATTGTCCTTGTCAGCAAAGACGTTAACCTGCGCATGAAAGCCAAGGCCGTCGGGCTGATAGCAGAAGATTATACAAGCGATCACGTAAAAGACATTACAGAATTATATAAAGGCTACCGCATTGTTGAAGATGTATCAGATGAGCTGATTAACCGCATATATCAGGAGCCTTTTGAAGTGGAAAAACAAGAATTTACCTCTAAACGTGAGCTTCTTCCCAATGAATATATAATAATGCGCAACGGCAAAAAATCCGCCCTAGCCCGCTTTGATTCAAAAGCTCAGAAAGTTCAACGTGTACAAAAAACTTCCGCTTACGGCATTACTCCTCGTAATGCCGAGCAGATATTTGCTATTGATGCGCTCATGAATCCAAAGATACAGCTTATAACAATGTCCGGAAAGGCCGGCACAGGAAAAACCCTTTTGGCTTTAGCCGGAGCCCTAGCAAATAAAAAAGAGTATTTTCAAATATATATGGGCAGGCCTATCGTTCCCTTAAGCAACAAAGATATCGGGTTTCTCCCTGGCGACATTCAGTCTAAGCTTGAGCCTTATATGCAGCCGCTTTATGATAATCTGGGCGTCATTAAACACAAGTTCATGGATTCAACTCATAAGCAGCACAAGCTGGAGAAACTTCTGGAGGAAGAAAAACTGGTAATTGCCCCGCTGTCTTATATCCGCGGGCGCTCTTTAGTAGATATATTTTTTATTGTTGATGAAGCTCAGAACCTGACCCCGCATGAAGTAAAAACAATCATCACCAGAGCCGGCGAAAACACAAAAATGGTTTTCACCGGAGATATTTTCCAGATCGACCATCCCTATTTAAATACTTATTCCAACGGATTGACATATCTTATAGATAAGATGAAGGGGCAAAAAATATACACCCACATCAATCTTGAAAAAGGAGAAAGATCCGAGCTAGCTGACCTTGCCAGCGATATACTTTAAAATCAGCTAAAAAACAATTGAAAAAAATCTAATTTTATAAGCACAGAAAATGTTAAAGTTAGAGAAAAAATATTATGCGCAATAGAGATATTCTTCAATCAGTTTATTGATCTTATCTTCCTTTCCATATAATCTCTCGCTCAACCCTTTATCATTGTAACCTTTGAGCATTTTTATTATCCCGTCAATTGTTACCGAAGAAAAGACACCGTCTTTCTGATATATTTCACGGGCTTTCAAAAGGGCTTCGGCAGATTCACAACATGAGACAGGCAGCTGAGGCAGCTTTTCCTGAATATCCGCATGCTCAGAAGAAAAGATATTCACATCCACATAGAGTTTATTAGCGAAATTTAACGCATCTTCCATCTCCAACCCATTTCGAGCTGCTACTGCCAACCCAGCTAACAAAAGGTAAATGTTAGCTGAACCATCAGGACAACGAAATTCGACTGTCTGGCTATTGGAACCACCCGAAATTGCCATTGCCCCCCGCTGATTAGCGTCTCTACACATATTGTCAACGTCTAACCATCCCAAGGGGACCCGAACTAATACAGAGCGGTTTCTATCCCCCCAACAAATATTCGTTGGCGCCTCCTGATGGGGAACCAATCTCAGATAAGAAGTAGGAACAGTATTACCAAAGGCAGTTAAGGAAGGTGCCAGCTTCAAATAGCCAGCTATAGCCTTTTTAGCAATATCACTCAATTTATTTTTTTCAATCATCATATTTTTCCCGCCCTTAACTAGCTTTGTATGAATATGCAAGCCGCTACCAGCGTGTCCAGCCATAATCTTAGGCGCAAAACTTAGCTTTACTCCATATTTGTAAGCAATCATCCGCAACACCCATTTGGCAATAATTATTTGGTCAGCTGCGTCTTCTAAAGATACTGGAAAAAATTCAATCTCATGCTGCTCCATCTCCATATTTCCTTTAGAAATATTACCTACCTCAGAATGCCCATACTTTATTTTTCCACCCGTCTGGGCAATCGCTCGCATAGCCTCGCATCTTAAATGCTCCCATTTAGAAAATGGACTTGACTCTTCGTAACCCTTCTGAGAAACAATTGGATAAAGAGACTGCTTATCATAAAAAATATAATATTCAAGTTCACCCATTACCTCAAGGCTTAGCCCTGTTCTATTCTTCAATACCTCATCGGCCTTTCTAAGAATATTTTCCGGTGAACTTGATAGAGGCACTCCTTCATTTGTATAGTAAGAGCAAAGTATATCTACTGTAGGAATAACTGCAAAAGGATTAACATAGGCCGTTCTATAACGGGGGATTACATATAAATCGCTTGATGCCGAATCAATATAAGAAAGCAAGCTGGAACCGTCCACTCTTTCCCCTCTTGAGAGCAGTCCGTCCAATTGCGCCTTGCTGGTAATTACAAAATTGAGGGTCTTTAAGCGGCCATCCCCTCCCAGATATCGAAAGTTGACCATCTCAATCTCATTTTCCTCTATAAACCTAATCAGGTCTTCTTTGGTAAAATCATTTTTGGACTTTGCCAAATATCGTACTATTTTGTTAGGATTCATTGCTATATCTGTATCTTTCATTATTTACTTCGTCCCTTTCCTCGTTGTGCTGTTGAATAATCTTTGCAGTTTCTTTATTATTTTCCTCAATAATTTTTCCCTCTACCCGGGCAACGAACTTTATTAGCAGATATTCTTTTGCTCTATTTGCGAAAATCCTCCTAAAAATCGTTATCCTATCCAATCTACATAAATCAATCTTTTCTATCTTTAGCCCTTCTCTTGCCTATTTTACTATTATTTTCAAAACTATCAGGTAACCATGCTTTAGTTAAAGTAAATAAATGTCTTTAAATTATACCCCTAAAAATTAATATGCTCAAGATAAATCTTAAGAATATTAATTTAACTTTAGTCTCTTACATAACCCTAAGTCTGATAAACATTTTTTCCAATATTGTATTTAAAAAAAATTGAGTCAATATTATAAGATCAGGAGCAATTCCTGGTATTTTGCCATTGGCCATAATTCATCGGCAACAAGCTCCTCAGCAGCATCTACAGCAGCGCGCAATTTATTCAGCGCCGTGACCCCTTTAAACGCGTAAGCTTTGGCCTTCTTCATTTCTGTTGCTTGTTTTCCACAAGCGGCTACTTCATTCTCAAGAACACCAATCCCGGATTGAATACCGGCATAAACTTTATTTATTGTTTTTAAATCAGCAGCAATCGAACCTGCTTTTATACCCGCTGATTTAACTGCCGTATTAGCCCCGCCCAGCAATGAAATATGTCTCAAAACTGCTGGAAGCACAAGGGTTTTTGCCATATTTATAGCTGTTTTAAATTCAATGTTTTTTGTTTTATTATAAGCTTCAAGTTTTATTTCAACCTTTGAATGCAGTTCTCTTTCGCTTAGAACCCCCAAATCCTCATACAGTTTCGCTACGTCTTTTTCTAAAAACAGTTCCAGGGCAGCTGGCGTATTCTTAGTATTTGGCAATCCGCGTTTAGCTGCTTCTCTATGCCATTTATCATCATAATTATTACCTTCAAAACGCACTCTTCTGGTTTCCTTAAGCACCTTTTCTAAAACCCCAAAAACCCTACTCTTTATATCAGATTTGTTCTTGCTATCCTGTATTCTATCAGCAATCTGATTGTATCCATAAGCAATGATCATATTCAAAACAGTCGCTGCCTCAGCACAATTATGAGATGAACCAACCGCTCTAAACTCAAATTTGTTGCCTGTAAAAGCAAGCGGCGATGTTCTATTCCTGTCAGATGTATCCTTGGCAACTTTAGGAAGATCTTTTAATCCAAGATATATTTCAGATATTTTTTTATCCGTAATTTTCCCAAGACCCTCGATCTCATTCATTAAAGCTTCAAGGTATTCCCCCAGATATATTGATATTATCGCTGGCGGAGCTTCATTTGCTCCCAATCTATGGTCATTACCGGCATCAGCAACAGACCCCCTGAGCAATCCGCCGAATTTATTTACACCAATCATCACCGCCCCCAGAGACAGCAGGAAAATAATATTATTATGAGGTGTTCCTGATGGATCAAAATAGTTAGCACCTGTATCGTCTCCTATGGATAGATTAAAATGTTTTCCAGAGCCATTAACTCCTCCCAGCGGTTTTTCATGCAAAACAGCCACCATATCATGATTATCCGCAACTTTCTTAAGGATATCCATAAGCTGCAGGTTATGATCAATAGAAAGATTAACCTCTTCATAAAGAGGCGCAATTTCAAACTGATTGGGTGAAACTTCATTATGGCGGGTTTTAGCCGGTATCCCTCTTCTGTATAATTCCTTGTCAAAGTTCTCCATGAACTCGATTACATTAGCCTTGATCGCGCCAAAATAATGATCTTCCATCTGCTGGCCTTTAGCCGGAGTTGCCCCAAAAAGTGTACGGCCGCAAATAATCATATCCGGACGAGTTGCATATAGCTCCTTAGCAAACAAAAAATATTCCTGTTCCGGCCCGCCGAAAACTTTTATCTTTGACACCTTTTTATTACCTAAAAGTCTCTGTAGTCTAAGCGCGGCATCGTTAACCGCCTTAAGGGAACGCAGAAGCGGAGTTTTAATATCCAGAACATCCCCTGTCCAGGACAAAAACACAGAAGGTATTACCAGTGTTTTGGTCTCACCTGTTTCAAGTAAAAATGCCGGTGATGTCGGATCCCATGCTGTATAGCCGCGTGCCTCAAAGGTTGAGCGCATTCCGCCTGATGGAAAAGAAGATGCATCAGGCTCTGACTGTATAAGCTGCCTGGCTGATAGACGTTCGACAATCTCTCCGTTCTTATCATAGGAAATAAATGCATCATGCTTTTCCGCGGTTCCTCCGCGCTGCGGCTGAAACCAGTGCGTAAAGTGAGTTGCACCGTTTTCAACCGCCCATTCTTTCATAGCATGAGCAATATCTCCGGCAATACTCTGATCCAAAGGCTCTCCGGAATTGATTGTTGCCAGCAGCTTATTGTAAACCCCCTTGCTCAGCTTTTCATTCATAACTTTTCTATTAAATGTCAATTCTCCAAAAAACTTACTTACATTTTCCATTATTAGACGCCTCCTTTAATATTTGCATGAAATTTCACGATTATAGTATCGCTTATATTTTACCAGAAAAAGATACTTATAAAAACAAAAACCCTTAAAAAGCATATTTAATTGCTTCTTTGAGAGCTCCTTTGCCTCATTTAATACCTCTTTGTATATTTTCTAATCGTTCAGAAAAACAAAAAACCCAGGCACTTTCCTAGGCAGCATTGCCTTGATCACTTCATTGTTACTAGAAATCTACCACAAAAAAATAATCTGTCAAGACCTTCTAGAAAATTTATTTGTATCGTGTATTGAGTATTAATTAGAAACCGTTCACTCCTCTTTTACCATTGCCTTTTTAGGCGATACTGGCATCGCAACCGCCACCTTTTTACTTATTATTAAATCTGCCCTCTTATGCGCTTGCCCAAAAGAACAACATCCCGCAATGCTTCAATATTCTTTGCCTTCATCCACCTGCTCTGAAAATTACTATCCTGCACAATCTGAGCAATTGCCGCAAGCGCCCGCAGATGAAAATTGCGCTCATCCTTTGTTCCCACAAGCACAAAAATAGTATTTATTTTCGGCTGGTCTTTGAAAAAAACAATCCCATTTAAAGAGCGTATAAGCAGAATATCAAAATGTTTATTTCCTTCAATAATAATATGCGGTATTGCAAGCCCCGGAGCAATAACAGTTGTACTTTCTTCCTCTCTGGCCATAAGTAATTTAAAAAGAACATCAGGCTTAATCTCCAGGTTTTTAGACATAACATTGGATATGAACTTAAAAAATTCCTCCATACCCATTTCTTCCTCTATATCAAGCACATGGCTTTTTTCCATAATATCATCAAAACGATCTTTGGAAATATCATCTCTTTCTCTGATTATTTCTTTAAGCTCTGTCTCAAGATTTCGACCGGTGAATTCCTCTGCAGTAATTCTCTCTATCAGATGCAGTAGGGCAAATTCCCGGTTTACACGTATGCGTCCGTAAAACCAGTAAACAAATATTCCGCCGATAATAAGCACAAGGCTTATCAAAAGCGGCTGCTTACCCATATTAAAAAGCATCAAAACAAAACCGATTATACCGATAATCTGCAATCCAGGATATAAAGGAGCCTTAAACTGCGGCTGATAGTTCTGTACCCGGCTTTCTCTTAGGATAATTACGGAAAAACACGAAAACATAAATGTCATAATCAATAATGCTGAGGCAACCTTTACCAGAAGATTAAGCCTTAGAAATAAAGCAAAAAGCATAAACAGGCCTGTGATTAAAATAGAAACATGAGGAGTTTTAAATTTCTGGTTTATATTCATCAGTGCCTTAGGAAGCAATCCGTCTCGGCTTAGAGCCAGAGGATATCTTGAGGCAGACATTATGCCTGCATTTGCCGTAGAAATAAAAGCAAGGATCGCGGCAATACTTAAAGCAATTTTCCCCTTACTTCCCAGAAAAGCCCCGGCACCGTCACTGATCGGCGTTAGAGAATTATCCAGCTGAGACGCGCCCAAAACTCCTGTTGTAACCAATACAACCAGCATATATAGTATCCCTACAACAAGCAAAGAAAGGATCATGGCCAGAGGCACTGTGCGCGCCGGATTCTTTACCTCCTCAGCAATGCTCGCAACTTTAAGCAAACCGCCGTATGAAACAAAGACAAATCCAGCGGTAGAAAAAATCGAGCCTATTCCATTTGGCGCAAAGGGAGTAAAATTATTCACATTCATCAAAGGCAGTCCACGCACTACATAAAATATTAATATTACAAAAAGCCCGGACACCATGATTACCTGCAACTTGCCTGCCTCTTTTATGCCTACAATATTAATGATCACAAAAACAATACATAATATGATTGCAATTAGACTTATGTTAATATTGATCATAAGCGCTGCAAATGCGGACATACCGATAAGAGCAAAGGCACTTTTTAATGAAATGGCAAACCAGGTCAGTATCCCGTCTACCGTCCCCACTCCCGGACCAAGGCTGCGAGTAACATAGAAATAGGTACCCCCGGCCTTAGGCATCGCTGAAACAAGTTCAGCCTGAGAAAGCATGCCGGTTATAGCCAGCAATCCGGCGAACATATAGGAAACAACAACTGCGGGTCCGGCAATAGCATGTGCAATCCCGGGCAAAACAAATAAACCTGAGCTAATCATTGCACCTGATGCAATGCAAAACACATCAAGCAGATTTAGCTCTCTTTTTAATTTCATATCTTCCCTTACTTGTTAATATTACTCAATATATAATATATAAAAACAAAAGATAAAACAAGGAAAAATATAGTACTATTTGTTGGAAATTTCTGCGCTCAGAGAGGCGTGGAAACTATTTTTGCGGATTGAAATGTTGGTTTTTCAGGATGGTTAAAAATCAATATTTCCCTCGCAGTTTTACATGGATGTAAAACGAGAATGAGTAAAAATAGTTTTCATGGCCTAGTTTTGGGCGTATTTATAAGGTAGGGGCGATGCCCCATCATAGCAGGACAAGCTGCCCCTATTCTTTATATTCGCTAAAACCCTATTATCTTTTATTCCTCTTACCTGCTCGCTTCTTCTGGAATCTCTTTTTTTCCTTCTTGCTTACCTTCCCATCATCATTCTTGTCCATCTTTTCTTTTCTGAACTCTTTCTTCTCTACTTTATCAACAACTCCATCATCATTAGCATCCATTCGCTCTAATCGATCTTCTTTTATGCCTTCTTTCAACTCACCCATAAACTCTTTCTTTTCTTGTCTCTCTCCTTGTCTGTATTCTTTAGCTTCATCTCTGTATTCTTGCATGGCATCCTCAAGCTCTTGACCAGTCAATCCTTGAGCTTTATATTCTTTTTCTGCCGCTTTCTTGCGCGCATTATAATCCTCACGCCATTGCTTGTCTTCTGCCCTATTCTCCTGAAAATATTCTTTTTTTTCTTCTTTCCAATTTGTTTTTTCTTCAGTAGCAACTTCTTCCTGCGCATATGCCAATATACTTGCGCAGAACAAAACACCTACAATTAATAAAATACTAGCTTTCATTTCCTACCTCCTTTCAATCTGATTATTATCCTCATCTTATCGCCTCTACATCAAACATGCAAAAGATACCTAAAAGTTTTACTTGTGACCTGATGACCTTGCAACAGATATCTGGTAACTACTTCTCAAAATGCTTCTTTATATAATCGCCTAAAAGCCTCGTAGCCTCATCCTTACACTGGCCGCAAACAGTACCCAGCTTTGTATGCTCCTGCAACTCAAGATAAGTACGTACTCCCTCCAGTGCCGCGTCCTCTATTTCATGGTCAGTAACATTCATGCACTGGCAGATTATTTTGGCTTTATCTTCTTTTATTTTATCATGCATATTATTGCGGGCATAATAATCGTTTATAGCCGCACGCAGCGCTTTATCTCCCAATACAGAACAATGTATCTTATTCTCAGGAAGCCCTCCCAGCTTTATGGCAATATCTTTTGGAGATATATTAAAAGCCTCTTCAAGCTTTATTCCTTTGACCGCCTCAGATAAAATAGAGGTACTAGCAATAGCACTTGCACACCCATAAGTTTTCCAGCGGCAATCGCTTAAAATCCCCTTTTCCTTATCAACCTTGATGACAAACATCATCTCATCCCCGCATTTGACATTGCCAACAGTTCCCCTGCCATCTTCAACAAAATCCTCTTTATCATCAAGAATATTTTTCGGGTTCATGAAATGTTCTTTAACTATATCAGAATATACCCAGTCACTCATAATACTCTCCCATCTAATAAATCGATAGCTTATAGCCTATGGCTAATGGTCAAACATATACTATTTAACTTTAAAGATTTAATCTTTTTTGGTATTTTCTATAAGCTATCAGCCATGAGCAAAGCGCTTTGCGCTTTTAACTTTTAGCTTTTCACTTTTTACTTTATATATACTGTAGACATTGCTCTTAATTTTTTAATTATAGCTGTTGTTTTCTCAATTACATAATCTATTTCTTCTGCTGTTGTACTGCGGCCTAAGCTAAAGCGGATAGAGCCATGCGCCAGTTCAGGCGTTGCGCCTATAGCCAATATCACATGCGATGGGTCAAGTGACCCGGAAGAGCATGCAGATCCGGTTGAAACAGCAATACCTTCAAGATCAAGATAAAGCAATATTGACTCACCTTCAACTCCGCTAAATGATATATTCAAAGTACTCACCAGACAGTCATTAGGATGTCCATTAACCTTAATATCAGCAATATTCTTAATAAGCCCGTCTTTTAGTCTTGTTTTTAATCCTAAAAGCCTTTTGTTCTCATCCGCCATTTCCAGCTTTCTCATTTCAATTGCCTTGGCCATGCCGACAATCCCTAATGTATTTTCTGTGCCCGCGCGCCTTCCCTGTTCCTGATGACCGCCTCGAATAAACGGACAAAAGGGTACTCCTTTTTTAACATATAAAGCACCCACACCTTTAGGTCCATATATTTTATGTGCTGAAAAAGAAAGAAAATCCACCTCCAGCTTTTTAACATCAACCGAAATTTTCCCTATTGACTGAACAGCATCGGTATGGAATAAAACACCATTATCATGCACTAATTTAACAATTTCAGGTATATCCTGAATTGTCCCAATTTCATTATTAGCACTCATAATAGAAACCAATATTGGATGGTTAGAAAGTTTAGCCTTTAATTGTTCCATGTTTATCTTTCCCCGGCTATCAACTTCTAAATAATCTATTTTCATGCCTCTTTCTTCAAGACATTTAGAGGATTCCAATATGCAAGGATGTTCTATCCTTGAAGTTAGAAGACCTTTTCCGTGTTTGTAGGCTATCGAGCATTCCAAAGAAGAACAACAAGCCGTGAGGTTAAGCACTGTATTATTAGCCTCAGAACCGCTACCGACAAAGATAATTTCTTCAGGAGAAGCATTTATAAATTCGGCAATAGAGGTCCTTGAGACCTCCATCATTTGTTTAGCATCGCGGCCGAAATTATGTATGCTAGATGGGTTGCCGAATATTTCCATCATCTGGGTCATTGCTTTTTTAACTTCAGGATGCAAAGGCGTTGTAGCATTGTGATCTAAATACACTCGTTTTTTTAACATTTTCAATCTCCTAAATGAACACGTAACTTATGGAATATCGTGAACATAAATTGCTATGCGCCCGCCAAATTCAATATGGCGAGGTCTCGCCACTGTTCTTCAATTGCGTAAAATTATCCCGTCAATCCGGCCGTTTTTCAGCATTGACGCCCTTTGGCAGGATAAATCCCACCCTTAAAGCATAATTCAATTTTACAGTTATCCCCTTAAAAACCATACTATTTTCAAGCTTTTATTATACATTGAAACATGTTTTAGGTAAATGAGTTTTGTCTTTTATAGGTATTATCAAAATGATATTCCCATTATATAAAATTAAAGTCACTATATTCTTCTTTCAATCAGAAATATTCCGTTTAAAGCGAACAGATTAGGTAAAATTTTAATTATTTTATCATCTTTGAGAAAAAGCCGGTCAATAATTTCTACTTTTTCTTCTTTGCAAAAAACAATAAAATCAGTCAAGCTCAAAAAATGCAAATTTGGCGTCTGATACCATTTATAAGGCAGCGCTTCTGTCACAGGAGTTCTGCCTAAAAAGAACAACTGTAATCTTGATTTATAATAAGTAAAATTGGGAAATCCAACAATAACCTTCTTACCCACCCTTAAAGCATTCAGTAGTACTTGTTCTAAGTAAATTACCTGCTGAAGACTTTGATTTAAGATCACATAGTCAAAAGCCTTGTCTTTATATTCAGCAAGCTCAGTATCGATATCTCCATGCAAAACATTTAGTCCTTTTTCAACGCATTTATAAATTTCCTTTTCATTTATCTCTATGCCTTGGCCTCTGACATGCTTTTCTTTAGATAATAGATGCAAAAGCTCCCCGTCACCGCAGCCTAAGTCCAAAACAGAACTCTTTGGCGCAACCAAATCACAAATAACCTTATAATCCAATCTTTGACGTATTTTATTTTCTGTTTTCATAAACACCCTTTAAAAAATGCGAAATAAGCCTGCTTTGCTCTCTTACTTCAAGTAAAAAAGCATCATGCCCATAAGTAGATTTAATTTCACACGACGTAACATCAATATTATTATGTTTTAAAGTCCTAATAATATTCTTTGATTGATAAACAGGATACAGCCAATCTGAAGCAAAAGCAATAACCAGGAATTTTATATTCATCATACGATCTCCCGGAAAAATATTTACCTCAGATAGATCAAAATAATCCATGGCCCTGGTAATATAAAGGTATGAATTAGCATCAAATCTTTTCACAAAGCTGTCTCCCCGATAGCGCAGATACCCTTCAACTTCAAAGTCTGAGGCAAAGCTGAAGCTATATTCAGCATCCTTTAACCTTCTGGAAAATTTCTTTTCCATGGACTCATCACTCATATAAGTAATATGACCTATCATCCGGGCGATAGCCAATCCGCGCTCCGGCTGTGTATGCTCATAATAATCTCCCTTTTTCCAATCAGAATCAGCCATAACCGCCTGCCGGCCGACTTCATCAAAGGCTATCTGCTGTGGCGAATGTTTTAGAGTTGTTGCAATCGGAATAGCTGATGCAACCATCTCAGAATAAGATGCAACCCACTGCAATACCTGCATGCCGCCCATTGAACCGCCACAAACACTCAATAGCTTTTTTATACCCAGGCTTTCTATAAGACTTTTCTCTACCCTGACCATATCCGCAATAGTTATTAACGGAAACTCAAGGCCGTATGGTCTATCTGTTTTTGGGTTGATAGACGCCGGGCCTGTACTCCCGGCACATCCTCCGATGACATTAGAACATATAACAAAATATTTTACAGTGTCAATAGCTTTAGCAGGTCCGATCATATCATCCCACCAGCCAGGCCTTTTCTCCCCGGCATAATATCCCGCCGCATGCGCGTCACCAGAAAAAGCATGCGTAATCAAAATAGCATTGCTCTTATCAGCATTAAGACTGCCGTATGTTTCATAGGCAACCTTAATCGACCCAAGCTTCTGGCCGGAATCAAGCCCAAGCGCATCCGCACCTTGCGCAAAAGTATAATATTTTAGTTTAACTATACCTACGCTATTATCTTTAGCCATTTGATCTCCATTTTATCTCGTTTTTTTTAATCAGCACTAACATTCACATTTTTCCTTTTTACTTTTTACTTTTTACTTAAAGTTACATCATGCCCGCATCAAACAACCATGTTGATAAGTATCTTTCTCCTGAATCACATTGTATAACTACAATTGTTTTGCCTCGAGATTCAGGCCTTTTAGCCACTTCTATTGCTGCCCACATTAATGCTCCGCTGGAAATACCTACTAAGATACCCTCTTCCAGGGCTAATCTACGGGCAAACAACCCAGCATCAACATGTCTTACGGCAATTATCTCATCAATAATCTCTCTGTTGAGAATCTCAGGAATAAACCCAGCACCTATCCCCTGGATTTTATGAGAACCTGGACTCTGCCCGGATAAAACAGCAGAATCGATTGGTTCAATGGCAATGATCTTAATTTCCGGATTTTTTTCTTTTAATACCTCTCCTACTCCGGTTACTGTTCCACCTGTTCCTACCCCGGCAATAAAAATATCGACTTTGCCTTCTGTATCTCGCCATATTTCTTCAGCCGTATTCTCCCGATGCACCTGTGGATTAGCAGGATTATTAAACTGTTGCGGCATAAAACTATTTTGCATATCCTTAGCCAATTCTTCTGCTTTATCAATTGCTCCCTTCATACCTTTTTCCCCAGGAGTTAAAACAACTTCAGCGCCAAGAGCATTAAGCAACATCCTTCTTTCCAAGCTCATTGAATCAGGCATAGTCAATATCAAGCTATATCCTTTGGCCGCAGCCACAAATGCAAGCCCTACTCCAGTATTACCGCTTGTCGGTTCAATAATAACAGAATCTTTGTTTAATTTACCGTCTTTTTCCGCGGTCTCAATCATTGCAACAGCAATTCTGTCTTTTACGCTAGCCAGGGGATTAAAAAATTCAAGTTTTGCCAGAACATTGACATCCATTCCAGCAGTCAACTTATTTATTCTTACCAGAGGTGTGTTCCCTACGGTTTTAGTAATATCATCATATATTCTTGACATGATCTTCACCTTCTCTTTATTTACTTAGTCTTTTTAAGCGCCTGTTCAATATCCGCGATAATGTCATCAATATGCTCAATGCCAATTGAAAGACGTATATAATCCGGTGTTACCCCTGCTGCTGCCTGCTCAATATCAGATAATTGCTGATGCGTTGTGCTTGCTGGATGGATAGCCAGAGTTTTTGCATCTCCTATATTAGCAAGATGCGAAATTAGCTCAAGTGAATTAATAAATTTCTTGCCAGCCTGGGCTCCTCCCTTAATCCCAAACCCAATAATAGCACCCGCTCCTTTTGATAAATATTTATCTGCCTTGTTTTTTTCCGGGCTGGAATCAAGGCCTGGATAATTAACCCAGGAAACATTTGCATGCCCTTTCAAATACTTTGCTACCTTAAGCGCATTTTGTGTATGCGCCGGCATTCTCAGGTGCAGGGTTTCAAGACCTTGTAAAAACAAAAAAGCATTAAACGGCGACATCGCCGGCCCCATATCCCGCAATAATGTTACCCTTGCTTTAATAATATAGGCAATATTCCCCATCGGCTTTAGCGCTTCTACAAAGTTCATGCCATGATAGCTCAAATCAGGCTCGGAGATCAAGGAGAATTTTCCGTTAGTCCAGTCAAACTTACCTGAATCAACTATTAGTCCGCCGATCGACGTCCCATGTCCGCCAATAAACTTTGTCGCAGAATACACAATAATATCCACCCCATGCTCAAAAGGCCTAAGCAGATAAGGTGAAACTGTATTATCAAGCACAAACGGAATGCCATTGTCATGCGCAATTTCGGATAATGTTTCAAGATCAGTAACATTTAGTTTCGGATTACCAATGGATTCAGCATAAATCGCCTTTGTCTTAGGCGTAATTGCTTTTTTAAAACCATCAATATCACCTGATTTAACAAAATTAACCTTTATGCCAAGGCGTTTAAAGGTGTAATAAAAAAGCGTATATGTTCCTCCATACAAGTTATCAGCAGTTACTATCTCATCTCCAGCCTGGGCAATATTAAGCAGGGCAAGTGTGATTGCTGCCTGACCACTAGCTGTTGCCAAAGCGCCTACCCCTCCTTCAAGTGCAGCGATTCTTTTCTCCAGAACATCGGTTGTTGGATTCATCAGCCTTGTGTAAATATTTCCGAATTCTTTTAAAGCAAATAAATTAGCCGCATGATCAGTGTCTTTAAAAGCAAAGGATGTTGTTTGATAGATAGGTACAGCTCGCGCGCCTGTGCTTGAATCTGCTTCCTGTCCGCCATGCAAAGCAAGCGTTTCAACTTTCAACTTACTATCTAATTTCGACATTTTAATTCTCCTTTATTTAAATCGTTTTAATTTTTAATCTAAATACTGTAAACAATATTTTTAGAATTTTTATTTTTACACCTCTCTACTAAATCAGCAAGTGTATATTCTTCCAGAACCTGGATCATTTTTTGACCCATCTCCTCCCATAGAGATCTCGTCACGCACTCTGCAGTACGGACACAAGCCTCTGGATTTTTTACACAGCCCACAAGCCCTATTCCCCCTTCAAGGGCCTCAACAACCTCTCTCATCCTGATCTGCGCAGGATGCCTTGCTAAAACATAGCCGCCGCGAGCTCCGCGAAACGAATTCACCAAACCTGAATTTTTCAAAGAAATAACAATCTGGCTCAGATATTTTTCCGAAATATTCTCTGCCATTGCTATATCTTTAAGCAGAAGCGGGCCTTGATCATAATGCAGGCCCAACTCCAGCATCAATCTTGTTCCATATCTTGCCTTTGTCGAAATTCTCATTTAATTCTCCATTCACTACTATTTCTATAGTCTTACTAGTAATTATAATAAAAAAAAATACTTTGTCAACTTTTTATTACAATTGAAATCAAAGGGAGGGTACCCTATTCATACCCTCCCTTTAAAACTAGCTTTAAGCAGACTTAATCACTTCATCCCCTAATATAGCCCTGAGATCCTCTTCCGGATTTCCCACTGGAGCTATATTAAATTTTTCAATTAATACCTTGAGTACGTTTTGACTTACAAATGCCGGCAGGCTCGGCCCGAGCTTTATCTTCTGTATCCCAAGAGATAAAAGACTTAGTAATATACACACAGCTTTTTGCTCATACCATGACAATATGAACGAAAGCGGCAGATCATTAACCGAGCAGTCAAAGGCCTTAGCCAGAGCAGATGCTATCTGAATCGCAGAATAAGCATCATTGCACTGTCCGCAATCAAGAAGCCTTGGTATCCCCCCGATATCACCGAATTCAAGCGTATTAAATCGAAACTTACCGCAGGCAAGCGTCAGGATAACACAATCAGCAGGCACCTTTTGTGCAAATTCCGTATAATAGTTACGCCCCGGTTTTGCCCCGTCGCATCCGCCGATCAAAAAGAAATGCCTGATCTGCTTAGCTTTAACCGCTTCAATTACTTTGTCGGCAACACCTAATACTGCATTATGCGCAAACCCGACCAGAATATCTTTACCCGGCCTATCTTCCACAAATCCACCCAATTCAAGGGCCTTATTGATTGCTTTAGAGAAGTCTTTTTTCCCGTCTTTTGCTTCAATATGCGCAACATCCGGCCAGCCTACCAACCCTGTAGTAAAAATTCTTCTTTTGTAAGATTCTTTCGGTTTTTGAATACAATTTGTTGTCATCAATATTACCGCGGGAATATTGTCAAACTCCTTCTGCTGGTTCTGCCAGGCGCTGCCAAAATGTCCGGCCAAATTTGCGTATTTCTTTAACCCCGGATAACCATGAGCCGGAAGCATTTCCCCGTGTGTATACACATTAACACCTCTTGCCTGTGTTTGTTCCAGAAGCTGTTCCAAGTCAAACAAATCATGTCCGGAAACTATTATTGCCGGCCCTTTTTTAATACCCAAAGAAACACTTGTCGGCACAGGATGCTGATAATGATCAGTATGCCCCTTATCCAGTATTTCCATACATTTAATATTTACCTGTCCGAGCTCCATATTAAGCGCAACCAGCTCATCCACACTTATATCATTACGCAAAATAGCATTAAGCGCTTTATGAAAAAAAGCATTAACCAACTCATTCGTTTCTCCTAATATATTAGCATGATCCGCATAGGAAGCCATACCCCGAAGCCCATAAAGAAGAAGCTCTTTAAGACTTTTAATGTCTTCATTATCCGAGAATGAATTAATACCCAGCTTTAACCCTTGTAAAAGCAACTCTTCCATGGTTGAGCCTGCCTTCCAAGTAGCTGCCGCTGCTAACTCCTGCTGAAAATCCTTATTATTTTTCTTTTTATAGGCATCCAAAAATAATGTCTTTATTTTTTCTTTAACAACCGTAGATGTATCAATAAGCGCTCTGATACGCTCTGGATCAAAATCAACATTTGTAACACAGGTAAACAGCCCTTCAATAACAAACAGATCGGTTTTTCTGTCTTTCACCCCCAGCTCTCTTGCTTTATCCGCATAAACAGAAATACCCATTAAGCTATAAGTTAATACATCCTGCAATATAGCAACCTCTTCATTTTTACCGCACACACCTACGATTGTACACCCAGTACCTCTGGCAGTTTGCTCACATTGTCTACAATACATGCTCATTTTATTTGCTCTCCTTTTTCGCTTATTCATTCATATTCTGAGTTATTAATAAACGCTTATATTGCTTAAATACTATCCAATAACAGCTGAACCTTATTATTAAATCATCCAGCTATTTTTTGTACTGCCTCAAAATTTCATTATGTTCTATTCTAAAATCATCTGTTTTTGGCATATTAAAATGTCTCCTCTCATTTTTTACTAGACAAGATCTCCAGTTAAGGAGATTGTATAATCTTTTACCACGATATTCTTTCCTGATTGTTTCAAAGCCTCTGCAACAACATGAACAGTACCTGTACAACACGGCACTTCCATATGGACAACAGTTATTGATTTAATATTGTTGTTTTTAAATATAGCCGTAAGTTTATCAACATATTCTTTATAGGCATTATCGAGTTTCGGACAAAAGATGATCAACTTTTTGTTTTTCAGGAATTTTTGATGAAAATTAGCATAGGAGAAAGATACACAGTCAGCTACAATAACCAGATCAGCATTATAAAAATACGGCGTTTGATGATTAAGCAGTTTCAGTTGTATAGGCCACTGAGTAAGTTCAGAGGGTGTGGAATTATTAGTCTCAGAAGTTGGAATATCTTTAGTCTCAAAATCCATGACCTTCATGCTGGGGCATCCACCGCCTTGTGCATAAACAGCTACATTCTCCTGTTTTTCCTTTGTTATTTCAATGTTTTTTTCTTTTAAGTATTCCCTAGCCTGTTTCAAAAATTCTCCTTGCCCATGAGATTCAAGATGCTCCAAATGAGCTTTTGTTACATTCTCTCCGCCTTTAATAACATTTTTCATCACCTTCTTCTCATCATATTCTCCGGCCTCTCTATCAATTATTGTAATCGCCCCCTCTGGGTAATGCCCTATACATGTCCCTAATCCGTCACAAAACAAATCACTGATCAGATGTGCTTTACCATCAATGATTTGCATCGCACCTTCCGGGCAATTGGGTATACATAAGCCGCAGCCATCGCATTTGTCTTGATTTATTTCTATTATCTTTCTTTTCATAAATTATTTTTTCTCCGCATCAACAAGATCCTGAATTTTTAACTGCCTGAACTCATTAATAATATTTTTTTCCATAACAAGTATTTTTTTTCTAAATATGCATTTAGGCCTATTCTCACATATCTGCCCCCGAAACATACACTCAATCAGCTGTATCTTTCCTTGAATAATATTTATAATAGCCCCTATACTAATCTTTTTTGCACTTACAATTAATTTTACTCCTCCACTAACCCCTTCTCTTGACTCAGCAATTTTTCCCTTTATCAATTTTAGCAAAATCCGCCTTAAAAAAATAAGGGGAATATTTTCCTTCTTGGATATTTCACTAGACGGCACAAATCTGCCTCTGTTCTTTGCAAGATATATTATTGCCCTAACCGCATAATCTGAATCCTTGGTGATTATCTTCATCCTTGTATCATCTCCTATCTAATACTAGTTTAGTATAAGTTTAAGACTTTGTCAAGCCCCCTTTAATAAAAAAATTTATTTATCGACACAGGAAGAACGGTTTCATGCAGTTAAACTATACCTTGGGCTCATATCCAGAATGGCGGATTGCCTCCAGCACCTCCTCAAGATCAGGCGTGCCGAAAATATTAACAACTTTTTTATCTATGTCAACCACAGCTCTGTTTATACCCTTAATATCATGCAGGGCACCTTCAATTGTCATCTTACAATGCTTACAATCAATATCAAGCACAAGTATTTCCATATCAGCCCTAACATCCAACTTGTAGGATTTACCGCTTAAGAATGTATTCAATATCAATCCAAGCAATATAATACCTGAAATTATCTTTATTCTTTGATCAAGCATTTTCCCTGCCCCGCTAAGCAGCAAAAACTTTCCACCCAGAGCAAACCAAACATAGTTGAACAACAGGCCCATTAAAACAGCAACTACTATAATATTAATAAGATAAAGATAAAAAGACTTTTTCCCCAGCTTTGAGAGGACAAAAGCCAATGTCACGGAATTGGTCGCAGGCCCGGCTATCAGGAAAACAAGCCCGGCCCCAGGAGAAAATCCTTTCATAATTAAAGACACAGCAACGGGAATTGAACCTGTTGAGCAAACATAGAGAGGTATCCCCATAAGTAATGCAACAATAAAATCAAAAGGGAAAAAGAAATATTTTTCAAAAACAGAAGGAGGTACAAATGCCGCGATTGCACCTGCAATCATAATTCCCAGTATAAGCGCTTTGCCGATATCCTGAGGCACCTCAACAAAAGAATATCTAAGAAATTCTCTCCATTGAAACGATACCTTGATCTTAGCATGATTATGGGGCTTATATTCTTTTTTCTTATTATTCTTTCCTTCAACAAAGTAATCCGCAATTCCCAAAGTAATTCCACAGGTCATTGCCGCGAGCGGCCTAAAAATTGCAAATAAAGGCCCCAGCAAGGAGTATGTAGCAAGAATAGAGTCCACACCCGTAGTCGGAGTGGCCACAAGAAAGGCCAGAATACTTGACTTATGCGCGAGAGTTTGCAACAGGGATAACCCCACAGCTACAGATAGGCAAAGGCACTCCCAGCAAAGTAGCTTTTATAACAGATTTTATCCCGCCAGCGCCCAAATGCCGGGAAACAATCTCTTTGCCTAAAAATATATGTAGTAACCCAGCTACCGTCATGCCAAAAAGCAGATACGGAGCCATCTCCAGCCATAAAGCAATGCATTCTTTAGTAAAATTATAAATTAGAGTCATATCTTAACCCCTCAGACAGAACTACACTTCTTTTTACAAATCAGGCTTTATCAATTCTTTTTATTGAGACGGCGCAAGATCAATAATTTCCTCCACGTTAATTTCAATAAGCTGTTCAGGATGAGGAAAAGACGCCTCAGGATGGTGAGACGAAGAACTACCGTTGTGCAGATTTCGGATCATCCTTTTTGATATTCTCTGAATAACCCTGTCCTCCCATTCAGCGATAATACTTCCGGCAATATCTTTTTTTTCAACAATTTTTGCCTGCCCTTGAAGAGCATAGCCCTCAAATTTATGTTCATCAACAAAAGTAACTGTAACCCTGGGATTGACTTTAAGATTATTGTAAGTACGTGCGCGATAAAGGTCTATAATAAATATTCTGCCGCTTTCCTCAATCCCCACGACTCCCTTTGCCGATGAATGGATAGCCCCATCTTCATTTATAGAAGACACAATAACAAAACCCTGTTTTGTCAAAAGATTTATTATATTCTGATTTAATTCTTTTGTATCTGCCACCTCAGGACTCATTTCCTCTATTTTTAATTATTTTACCAATAGTTATAGTGCTCAATTCTTTGGCAGTTTTTTCCTGAAGACTATCGAATCGTTTTTTAAAATAGCAACATCTACTCTCCGGACAATTTCGGCCTTTAACCACATGCTCGCATAAATGAAAAGGACCTTGAAAAATTTCCAACAGCCTAAGAACACTGATCTTACTTGGCAGAATATTAAGACAAAAACCTCCGCCTTTCCCCTTAAAGGATTTAAGTATACCTTTTTTGTTGAGTATCTGTAATATTTTTCGCAGAAATTAACGAGGCATATTGAGGTTTTCAGATAAGCCGCAGACTGTCACATTTTTATTCTTATTTACAGCAATGCTCTGCAATGCTCTGATAGCATAATCTGTATCTCTGTTTATCAGCTTCAATCTCCAGCTCCTTTTAACCGCATTTTGAATACCCGCAGCCGCGACATACATTACACCCTTCAACATGATGCAATGCGCCGCCGCAGTCAGGACAAACACCTACGATATTAGATATCTTCAGAGGTTTCTTTTTGAGCTCAGCTTTCATCTCAACAAAAACATCTTTGTTATCAATGGTTTTTTTCTCAGTTTTAGTAAGAGCCATTTTCTGTTCTAATGCCCTTGCCACAGCGTCTGAACAAGACAATATCCGTCCACCCTGACCCCAGGATGGAGAAGGACATCGAATCCCTCTTAACTGCTCTATTATCAATTTAACATCAACTTCGCTGCGTAAAGCAAGGCTTACAAGTCTTCCGATCGCCTCAAGCTGACTCATAGCACAGCCACCGGCTTTACCCATTTGCATAAAAACCTCAAAAGGACGTCCATTTTCATCTTCGTTTATGGTCACATATAGATTCCCACATCCGGTATTCTGTTTAGCAGTAGTCCCTACAACTACCTTGGGCCTTGGACGAGGTCCTATATTTACCGGCATAATTTTAATACCAGGAGTCTTATTCGATTCCAGATTTAGCACCTGTTCTTTTCGGCTGTTATTGCGATATATAGTAAGTCCTTTGCAACCCAGTTTATATGCCAGGTTATATGCTTCCTTTATATCCTCCACCTTAGCTGTCTCAGAGAAATTTATAGTTTTGGAAACCGCATTATCTGTATATTTCTGAAAAGCCGCCTGCATTTTAATATGCCAAATAGGAGATATATCATGGGAAGTAACAAATATTTTTTTAATATCAGCTGGGACATTTGCAATGTCTCTTAGCGTTCCCTTTTCCGCAAGCTCCTTTACAAGTTTATCAGAATAAAAACCCCGCTCCTTAGCAATCTGCTCAAGATAACTGTTAAACTCAGGAAGCTTTTCATTATCCATAACCTTACGGTAATACGCAAGAGCAAATAAAGGTTCAACACCGCTTGAGGCATCAGCGATAATACTCAGCGTTCCTGTCGGAGCAATTGTCGTAAGCGTAAGGTTTCTAAGCTTATCCTTTCCAGGCTTATTATAAATACTATCATCATAGGCAGGCGCTGCTCCCCGCTCTTTAGCCAGCCTCTGGGATTCTTTTGTGGCTTCCTCCAGAATAAATTTCATCACATCCTCAGCTGTCTGCAACCCCTTTTGTGAATCATAAGCAATTCCAAGCTGAATAAGCATATCTGCAAACCCCATGACGCCAAGTCCTATCTTACGATTTTCACGAGTTTTCTTTTTTATTTTTTCAAGAGGAAATTTATTCGTATCAATAACATTGTCCAGCAAATGCACGCCAAGGCGGACAACCCGACTCATCTTATCCCAATCAATCTTATTTTTTATTAACATATTAGCAAGATTAACTGACCCCAAATTACAACTCTCATACGGCAAAAGCGGCTGTTCACCACAAGGATTGGTGGACTCTATCTCACCCTGCAAAGGCGTTGGATTATCCTGATTCATACGGTCAAGAAAAACAATCCCCGGTTCACCATTTTTATATGCCATCTCTGTAATTTTATTAAAAACCTCCAAAGCCCTTATTTTATCTATTTTCTCTCCTGTGCAAGGATCAATTGTCCAATACTCCTCGTTATTTTCAACCTTCTCCATGAAATCTTCTGTAACACCTACAGAAATATTAAAATTTGAAATAACACTATCTTCTGCTTTACAACTTATAAACTCCATGATATCCGGATGATCAACCCGCAATATTCCCATATTTGCACCGCGCCGTGTCCCGCCTTGTTTAACTGCCTGAGTAGCAGCATCATAAACCTTCATGAAGGATATTGGACCGCTGGCAACTCCTCCCGTACTTTTTACCGCACTGTTTTTAGAGCGAATACGTGAAAAACTAAACCCCGTTCCACCACCGCTTTTATGTATTAATGCCGCGTCTTTTATAGTCTCAAAAATCGATTCCATTGAGTCTTCTATCGGAAGGACAAAACAAGCGGAAAGCTGTCCAAGCTCATTTCCGGCATTCATAAGCGTTGGAGAATTCGGCAGGAATTCCAAATTATGCATTATATTAAAAAAATCATTTGCTGTTTTATCTACATTCGCCTTTTTGTCGTAAATCTTATCTGCTTGTGCTAAAGTAAAAGATACTCTTTTGACCAGATCAGAAAAAGTTTCTATGGCATTACCATCATTATCTTTTCTTAAATAGCGTTTTTCTAAAACCTTTTTTGCGTTTTCCGTAATATTAATATCCTTATTCAATATAATGTCCATAGATGTTCCCCTTTCATGAGAGACTTTTAAAAAGAGTAAAAATGCAGGCAAAAAAAGACAGCTTAGAATCGTACCCGGGACACAGTACTACATCCTTCTTTAAAATGCGTAGCAGGACGCAGCATATATCTAGCAACCCACATAAATACCTCCTTTATTTACAATCTCCTCTTTTGTTAACACTACAACTGTTTCCAATTATAATGATGCTATTTTAGTGTCATTATGTCAAGTTCTAAATTTATGCATTGATAAATAGCGAAATGCAGACAGACAGGCCTTGGCGCCTTCCCCGCAGGCAATGATTATCTGCTTTTCTGGAATATTCGTAACATCCCCGGCGGAAAAAATACCGGGAACACTTGTTCTGTTATGAGCATCAACAACTATCTCTTTTTTCTGGTTTTGCGACAAAACTTCGGCAAACTCAGAATTAGGCATAAGCCCAATCTCAACAAAAATCCCCTCAACGCTCAAAACAGTTTGCTTGCCTTTGCTTCTTATTTCTATGTTTTTAACAAAAACATCGCCCTCTATTTTTACTACTTCTGCCCCGTAAACTATCTCAACATTAGCAACAGCCTTAACTTTTTCAATCATTACTGCATCTGCGTTTAAGTGCATATCACGGGTTATCAAATAAACTTGGGGAGAAATCTTCATTAACTGAAGAACAGCGTCAAGCGCGGAATTACCCCCGCCGATTACCGCAACATGTTTATCGGAGAATAAAGGCCCGTCGCATGTAGCGCAGTAAGTCAGCCCTTTATTTTTAAACTCAAGTTCTCCTTCAACATTCAGCTGACGCGATCTTTTACCTGTAGCCACAATGATACTGCGACTTTGATGCTCTTGTCTTTTAGTTACTACCTTTATAATATCGTCCTGCTTTTTAATTCTGATAACATTTTCCGGCATAAGCACCTCAACGGCGAATGATTTTATATGCTCCTGAAATTTCAATGCTAGTTCCGGACCGCTGATAAGCTGATAGCCAGTATAATTTTCCACATCACCGCTCCATGCCGCCTGTCCGCCTATATCTTGGGAAATAATAATAAAATCCATTTTCTTACGCGCAGCATAAACAGCCGCTGTCATACCGGAAGGGCCTGCACCAATGATAATAAGATCGTAGATTTTGAAACTCATTTGGGATTCCTTTAAGATTAGATATATATATGATAAACCTGTTCAGCCCTAAAATCAAGGGCTTTAAAAAAGTGGTTTTTACGCCCTCGGAGATTGACTTTTAAAGCACTTTTAGGTTCATTTTTGAAGTAGGGGCGATGTCTGCCCCTTGAACTTAGCCTTTGCCCCCTTTTTCTTTTCTCTCGACAAATGAACATAAAAATATTAAAATATATTTCAGTTGATTTTTAACGAAAAATTTTAATCATATAAGGAGGAATATATCATGGCGACATTACCTGATGAAGTAAGCAAAGCCTGGGAAAACCGAAAAGGACCGGTAATTTTTTCAACCACAGATCAAACCGGCACTCCAAACGCTATATACGCAACCTGTGTATCAAAATTCAACGAAGAAACTCTTGTTATCGCAGACAATTATTTCTCCAAAACAAAGGCCAACATATTGAAAAACAGCAAAGGTTCTATTCTTTTCATAACAGAAGACGACAAGTCATATCAGATCAAAGGGGCCATTGAATACCACACTCATGGAGAGGCTTTTGATGATATGAAAAAATGGAACCCCTCAAAACATCCGGGCCACGCCGCAGCAGTTTTAAAAGCAGAAGAGATCTACTCCGGCGCAAAAAAACTTTCATAAGAAAAAACCAAGGAACACCTATGCAGGTCTTAAAAGATATTTTTGACAAAAACAAAAAATGGGCACAAAAGATAAAAGAAGCTGATCCGGATTTTTTCAAAAAACTCTCCAAGCAACAAAATCCGCAATATTTATGGATCGGGTGTTCTGACAGCCGCGTGCCGGCAAATGAAATAATGGGTTTACTACCTGGAGAAATATTTGTACACCGGAATATCGCGAACTTAGTGATTCACACTGATCTTAACTGCCTGTCGGTTATCCAATACGCAGTGGAAGTATTAAAAGTAAAACATATAATTGTCTGCGGCCATTATGACTGCGGAGGCATAAAAGCCGCCTTTAACGCAAATGAGCATGGCCTGATTGATAACTGGCTGCGAAACATTAAAGATATACACCGTTTTTATGAGAGCAAGATTGATGCTCTTGATAAAAAAGAAGACAAGATAAACTTGTTATGTGAATTGAATGTCATTGAACAAGTAGCAAATATCTGCCACACAACAATTGTTCAAAGCGCGTGGAAATCAGGGCAGAAACTCACTGTGCATGGCTGGATTTACAGCATTGAAGACGGGATATTAAAAGATCTGAATGTCTGTATTACAAGCAAAAATGATATACCCAAAACGCATAAGATAAAATAGCATTCTGTATACATGCTCGAGACAACCCAATCAAACTTTACCAAAATGCATAGAAAATGAAGAAAATCAGGATTAAAAAAAAATCTTTAATAAAATTTTTATTTTCCACTTTTGTTATATATACATTTATCAGCTCTTTAGCATTTATTTACACATTCACAAAATACAGCACTATAGATATGACATCTATTGAGCCCAAAAAGTATATTGCAAATCCAACCCTGCTCATGGCCCGCCACTATACCGGTAAACATCAGTCCCTATTTACTAGAAAATACTATACAACTTACAATAATTTTGGTTCGCGTAACTTATTTGAAGTAGAAGATACAGAAGAAGATGAGCGCATAGTATTGTTGGGGGATTCTTACTTTAATGGAGCAGGATTGAATGACAATGAAACGATTTCTTATTTTTTAAATAAAATCGATAACAAAAATAAATACATCAATTTAGCATTAGTGGGTGCAAATATCAATGATTCTGTCGCTTACTATTTTGTAAAATGGGAAGGCATGGCTAATCCTAAGGCTATAGTCTTTCAGATCTTATGGGGAAATGATATCTGCGCCTCATCATTTATACAAGAAAAAGTCGAAAGAATTATAGCGAAAGATTATAAATACTTGCTTCCCCCTTTTTGCAATATTTTTACAAAGAAAATCCTTCTCCGCTATTATCTTTCTCAAATCTATGCAAAAATAAACCAAAATTTAACCGAAGATCGATTCTTAAAATATTTCATAAATCCTTTAAGTCGTCTTGCCCAAACAAAAAATAAAATAGTGATAATCACCTTTGGATTTGCAGAACACAACAGAAACTACGAAGAAAAATTAAAAAAATATTGCTCCCGTAACGATATATATTTTTACCGAATAGAAGATATTCTGGAAAATAAATATTTAATGAGCCGAATTTCAAAGAATGACCATCATCCAAATTCTGAATTCAACAAACAGCTGGCATTTAAAATAAGCAGCTTGCTAGAAGATGATGTTTTCAAACATTGATCCCTGCAGGCTCCAAGCATTAGCCTCTGGTTTATTATTTATGCTTCATACCTAACTTATTGAAAACAATTGCCAGCAGGCAAAATCCGGTTATGCCTGATTGGAACAAATTAATCCCGATAAAGGCAGCAATACCCAGCCACCATTTACTAACAAAAAAAGCCAGAATTAAAGAGGCGAGGATCATGATCCCTACCATTAATCGGATAGCTTTTTCTATTTTTAAATCTTGCATAACCTTTCTCTTTTTTTCAAAAACTATATTTTATCCTTGAATAAATATTTTTATTATATTCTGTCTGTCCGAATTCTGTATGCACATCTTCTCCCCAGGACAGATTTGCCCCAAGCGTAAGCTTCCACGCGTCATTAATATCATAGTCCATTGTCGGCCTTATATAGCCATCAAGGTCAGAGGGAGAAAAGAAAACAAAAAGGCCGATCATTACAGTCTGATTTTTATACAACTTTGTTATCCTCAGTGTATTCAAGTGACGATATTCATCCCATACATAATCAGCGCTCATAAGCGCGTTTTGATAATTAGCATAATCAAGCGTCTGCTCAAATAAATACTGCACACCAACACTCAGGTCATTTCCCAGATCTTTAGAAATCCCAAGCATAAACTTGATCATAGAGTTTTGGATCCGGCGGTTATCTCCATTATCATCCTGTCTTGAATTATAATACCCCATCTCAGCATTGACTATGCCTCCGAGACCTGGGCCGCGCAGACTCAGACCATAGGCATCAAGCCTGGGATAAAACAATATCCTGTTCATCTCATCAAGATAACCTCGGGGCGACTTCCAAAATCCTCTAAAAAAATAGGCTGCTGCCTCATAGCTGTCATAACTGCGGTAAAGCCGCAATGCGTATTCAGCATTTTCCGGATTTTGAGAAGGAACGGATAAAGTCCTCTGTGAATTAACCCCGGCAATACCCCCCTGAAATGAGTCAAAAAAAGACACTCTTTGTCCGTTAAACAGAGTATTGGGCTCGAATTCAGGAATAATTATAATATCCACATTACTGATTTCAGAATAAAGCGATGCCTTAACCCCATCACTTGGCTTTTTCAAATATTCATCATTACGTCCAATATAAAAAGACACATAATCTTTGGGAAAAAGATCATTAATAAACAAATAATCTCCTGTTCCCCAAGTAAAAACCTGCCTCCCTGCCCTTAAATCCAACCAGCTGACCGGAGCTAAAGACAAATTCAATAAACGCCATTGGGCATTGGTTCTTCCGTTAAAATATTCATCAACGGTAAAGTCGGCCTTAGCATCTATTGCCGTCCCCCAGTCTTCAAAAATAGAATTCCAGGATGGATAAAGTTTAGTTTTAAGCTGCAGTCTCTGTTCAAACAAATTAAATTCATCCCGTTTCGTACTGTCATATCCAAGTTTAATGCCAAAATCATTTTCAACAAACCCGTTTATACGCGGTCCGTTTTCCCCCAACTTAAAACCAGCATAAACAGGAGTCTGCGCAGTACATAAAATAGCAATCCCTATCAAGACACTCCAGGAGAAGACTCTGTCGAAAAATGTACAAATGTAAGGCATTCGCAAACAAGTGCGAAGGCGTACTTGCTGTACGCCGCACAAGTGAGTGAATGAATAACGCCACAGATGTGCGTTTTGCAACAGTGTCTTTAATCTAACCATTTTCTCGGCGGCCTCCTTAAGTAACGCTCCGTAAACACCCCATCATCAATACCCAGGTCATACTCTATATTTGAAAAATCTATTACGGTTTTTGAGTTCGTCAACAAATCTTTTGCCTGAGATTTTACTACTGTAGGATGCCCCTGTATATCTTTTACCTCTAAAGCCGTTATAACCTTATATAGTTTGCCTTTTTTATCATAGTACTCCGCCTTGACCGGCAGATAACTTTCTTTATTAATATAAATTTCAAAATAAGAAAATTCTACCTCATCTGCTTTCTTCGGAGTATTCTTTATCTTATACATATCCCCTTCGCTTGAAACAAGCTCATGAGTATCCAATGTCAGGCCTCTGCCTGAGATATCCTCATAAACAAAATTGCTTCCTACAAAACTTGACCGCTTATCACTTGCGGCAATTCTCCTTACAAGATCAAGCGCCGGCAAATACATCCATCGATCATCGTCTTTATCTATATACTTCCAAACCATGTACACCATATCTTGCACATCCACCGGTTTATTAAAATAAACATAATATTTCTGTTCCTTGCCGTCTTCAATATCAAAACGTAATATTGTAAACTCTCGAACCCTCTTTCTACCCTGATTATCTGTAATCGTCATCTTAACTTTTGCCCGTCCGTCATTACCTCCATAATAAGCAGTATTATTAGCCTTAGTTATTATCTCTTCAAGGGATTCCTCCGCAGATACTGTCCTCGTCAACCCAAGAAAAATAATCAAGCTAAAACAAATCAGCATTCCTAAAAAAATATTTTTTTTCATTTACTCCTCCTTTTTATTTTCTATGAAACAGCCTGGGTATTCCGAAGCTTTAGAACAAACACCAGCCATTATACCTACAACTACAATACTTGCTATCAACGTTATACTCCATGAGATGTTTGTATAGCCACGTAGTATATATATAAGAGCCACTGATACAGCAACAGCAATAACCTGACAATATTGACAATTGCAAAGCATCTTTACCCCTTCTTTTTTTAAGATAACCTCAGGCAGCATAATCATGAGTGCCGGCAGAATAAATAATGTGGCAATACTTGAAACAAACATGATCGTAAACATAAAAAAACCTACTGTTCGGTAAGGAATAAGCGGTGCCAGCAAAAGCGGCAGAAATCCAATAGCAATAACAAAAGCATTCCTGCTAATTGCCCGCGCAGGACCTTTAAACATCTTCTGCACAGTCTCTTGCAAGTTATTATTCTTTCCGTAAAGCACCCTTGCCCGTTCAATAAAATGGATAGCAAAATCTATAGACAGCCCTAAGGTCAACGCGGAAAGAACAACAACCGGCATATCATAATCCTTGCCTATAAATCCCAGTAAACTGTAAATAAAAACTATAGTCAAAGTCAAGGGGATCATTGAGATCAGTCCCCGCAAAGGAGAACGGAACAAGAAAGTCATCATAAAAAACACGATAATAAAACTGCCGATAAAATTCATAAGCATACCAAAAACCATCTTGTTCTGCCAAACCACATTTATAAAAGTCAGCCCGGCCCAGTTATAACTAAGCTCAAAAGGCGGCTTATTTGCCTTTATAAAATCATCTACCTGTTTAATAACCCTGCCCATATCCTTATTATCGCCGCTTTTAAGCTGAACCCAGATATTAATCTTTCCATAATCCGGAGTAGCCATATGCCAAAGATCATCCGGTTTATGAGAATTTTCATAAGATATAAGACATTGCGCAATAGCACGCTTTGTCTTAGGCATAACATTATTGGTTTTGTCTCCTCCCAGCAGCTCATAATAGACCTTCTTTACAATATCTGTCAGCGCTGTTGTTTTCCCTACATCGCCTTTCGCAAGAAGACTAGCCTGTAATTTTTCAACATACTTAAGCATTTTGGGTTCAAGAAAAACCTCAGCCTTTTTATCTTTAGCCTCCAGAACAAGATAAGCCATATACGTACCAGCAAAATGTTTATTTAATATCCTGTCCGCTATCCTGATTGGATGATTTTTTTTGAACCAGCGCACCGGATTATCGTTAACATTAATTTTAGAAATTCCGTAGAATGAGATTATTGCCAATAAAATACTGCTTATAATTATGCCTTTATACCTTTTCAGAACAAATCTATGTATATTTTCAAGAACCTTATTCATTAAACCCTGCTGCGTGACACCATCTTTATTTTCAATCTTGCAATTTTTAAATGATCTTTCTCTCATCAGCGCGATATAAGCCGGAATGAATGTTAAAGTCAGAAACCAGGCAATCATCACCCCAATAGAAACAAATACTCCAAATGTCTGCACCGGAGGAATAGGTGAAAAAGACAAGGAAAAAAATCCCACTGCTGTCGTCAATGAGGTATAAAGCATGGGCGTAAACAGTTCATTCATAACAGCGAAAATAGTGCTGCCCTTTTCTCCCGTAACCCTGTATTTATCCGAAAACTCGCTTAAAATATGGACAGAATTAAGTACGGCTATGGGCATTAAGAAAATAGGGATCATCGAACTCATGATATGCACAGGAAACCCCAGGCCTATCAATAGTCCCATTGTCATAACAACTGTTGAAATAGCAAGAAGCATGGGAGAGATTATTAAGGTAATACTCCGAAAGAAAAGAAACATAAGCAGAAAAATTATCAAACCAGCTAGGGGAGCGGACATGGCCATCTGTTTAAACATTTCAACCCCAAATGTATCCTCAGCCACCGGTAAACCCGTAATATAATACTTTTCTTCCCCCTTGAACTGTTTTACAATATTATAGATATTCTGCGAAACCCTGTAGCTTATATTTTTTCGCTCTATAGGCACATAAACACATAAGGCCTTTCCATCTTCTGACACCATCGTTCCGTTGAACATAGGATTATCCAGAGCCTCATCCCTAAGAAGAAAGGCTTCTTTTTGTGTGCTCAATGGCCCTTTCATTAGCCATTCAAAGACTACCGAACCGACCATTCCCTGGCGAATATTATCCTTTGTCGACGGAGCAATTATTTCCCGCGCAATCACACCATCAATACTCTTTATGGCTTCGGTAAGTTCATATATTTTATTTAATGTCTCAACATTAAAGACCCCGTTATCGTCATGCTCATTAACTATCCCAACAACAATAAAATCATAAATAGCAAATTCTTTTTTTACTTTGTGATGAAAAACCCTGGCAAATTCAGTTTCAGAAAGCATGTTTTCCGGGTCAGTATCGACTTTTATCTTCGAAAACTGGAACAAAGCAATACCAATTAGAAATATAGTAATCGCCATGATAGTCTTCGGACGGTTAAAAGAAAACTTAATTATATTCTTGAACATTCCTACCCCCCCCCTTAAAGGATTAGATGAATTTAAAAAAATGCACTGCTTTTAAACATACAAATATATATTTATATTAATGATTTGTTTTTAAAGTAAACATACCGCTTTAACATTAAAATATTGTTTATTATTATATTATTGCGCTTCTTATTGTCAATACAATATTATCTTGATCATACCGCGATTAAACAGCTATCAATCTTCGGCTGATCAAATCCAATAATAACAGTACCATCTATATCAATTACAGACACCCCCATCTGACCAGAAAGTTTAATCATTTCCTCTGCTTTAGTTTTATCGATGGAAACATCAATTGATTAATATGCTATGCCTTTTGAAGAAAAATACTTTTTAGCCATTGTACAGTAAAGACAAGTTGGCATTGAATAAATTTTCACCTCCATATATCACTCCTCTTCTAAAAGACATAAAACGAATATTAATTTGTTATTTTTTTTCTAAACTCTGTCAATACTATGACATGCCTTTTTTCTTCTCTTATAATACTATCCAGCAACTCTTTCTTATCATCTAACACATATTCCTTTAATGCTGTGTAGACAAGTATTGATTCTTTTTCTATCTGTAATCCAAAATCCAAAGCCTCCAGAGTACTCGCAAACAATTCCTCTGTTTTTCTCTTTATTAACTCAGGGGTGAATATATAAGTCACAGCTATTGCTTCTAAATAAGCATCATAATCTCCCACACCAAATTCTTTAATGAAATAATCTCCAGAGCTCTCAAGCATCTTTTTAAATCTGCTTTGATGGCCTATTTCCTGCTCTTTTAAAAACTTCCAAACAGACTTTATTTTTTTGTCCTCTGCCTTTTCTTCAAGCTTAGCGTAAAGCTACTCGCCATTTTCCTCTACCTTCAAAGCAATATCAAGAATTTCCTGCGGACTCCAATTATTATTCATCTTTGCTCCTTTATCCGGATATTAACTGTTTTATTTTACTGACCACACCCTTTAGGCCCTCAAGATCACTCTCATCCGGAACAAACTGCATATAAATCCCATCTTCTATAATCTGCATACCTGCCTCTTTTAATCCCTCTTCAAGCTCTTTAAATCCTATCTTTGCCCAGCCATATGAACCAAAGCTAAGCGCAAACCTGTTTTTAGGCTTTAATCCCTTTAAGTAAGTCAGGAATCCACCCATGCTCGGCAATATCTGATTATTAAGGATAGCACTTCCCAAAAGGACAACCTTTGATCTCATAACTTCTGTTATCGCATCTGAGAAATCCGATGTTTTTAAACTAAGCTTTACAACAGGAATACCTTCCCTGTCAAGCAAATCACCTAATTCAAAAGCAATCTTTTCCGTAGAATGCCACATAGTATCATAAATAATGACCGCTCTGTTATCAGACTCGTAGTTTGCCCATTTTTTGTAAAGTTGTAATATTTTTTTTATATTTTCTTGTTTTTTCCAAATCAGTCCGTGAGACGGACATATCATTTTAATATCCAGGGATTTTAAAGCCTCAAGCACCTTAAGAACCTGCGCTCCGTAAGGCATCACAATATTAGCATAATACTTTGCTGCTGCCTCAAAAACTATATCCGCTCCAACCTCATGGACATAACGCTCAGAGCTTGCATGATGCTGACCGAAAGCATCGTTAGGGAACAAGATCGAATCATCCGGCGAATAGGTTGCCATTGAATCAGGCCAATGCACCATGGGCATCAGAAAAAACTTCAATATCCTTCTGCCTATTTTTAGCTCATCGCCAGTATTGACAACTTTAAACTTCCAATCTTTCTTAAAATGCCTCTTTAGCCCCTTTTCCCCAGCCAGAGAACACACGACCTCTGCCTTAGGACAAAGCTCAAGCATCTTTTCAATGCATCCAGAATGGTCCATTTCAGTATGATTTGAGATTATATACTCTATCTTCGAGGGATCAATAACCGCTTTGATCCTAGAGGCCATCTCATCAAAACCATAATGCTTTACAGTATCTATCAATGTCGGCTTTTCATCAACAATAAGATAGGCATTATAAGTGGATCCAGTAGGAGTGGAATACCCGTGAAAATTACGCAGTTCCCAATCAATATCCCCAACCCAATAGATATCTTTTTTTATCTCTGTCATTTGAATTCCTCTTAAAAGTTTCTTTGGTTTATTTTACTTCCTTAAACTGATCTTTGCCTACCCCGCAATCAGGACAAACCCAGTCGTCCGCAAGCGCCTCAAAAGCCACATTATTATTCTCTGCCGGGTCATAAATATATCCGCAAACTATACATTCAAATTTTTTCATATTTCCTCCTTTAATTATTTTATCAAACCGCTTAACATGCTCACCAGCTTTTCCTTTGGGACCACCCCCACTGACTCTCCGCAAACCTGTCCCTTATTAAAAATCAAAACCGTGGGAATACTCATCACTCCATATCGAGTTGCTACATCAGGAGCATCATCAACATTCAATTTACAGATCTTTACTTTTCCATTATATTCATTAGCCATTTCATCTATAAGCGGTGTTAATATACGACAGGGACTGCACCATTGGGCCCAAAAATCTATAAGCACCGGAATGTCTGATTTAATAACTTCTTGTTCAAAATTTTCTGTACTTAGCGCTAAAGCCATTCTTTTGCTTCCTCCTTATTTTTAAGATTTTAGAACAAATTAATATCCTATTTTGCCAGCTCATATATTTTATCTTCTATTAATTCAGCATCTTTTTCTTCTTCAATCAGCAAATTTAAAAACATTTCACGCGCAACAAGCTGTTCCTAATCCAGGCGCTGATAAAGATCATGCGCCTGCCTATCCTTATGAGAATAGCCTTATTTATACAACTGTTATTTTTTTTGTGCTTTCCCACAAACCGTGTATATTACAATAACTGATTGCAATCAAGCTACCTGATTTTTCTGTTTTTATAGTCAAATTTACTGATGGCTGTGTATATATACCGCTTGTATTAGCTCCCTGCGCCGATGCCCCATGTGAAGCTAGCTCTGTACGCGCGATTTGATATGGAAATTTCTCTCCATCTGCCAGAAAATATACTGAAATCCAAGCGATATGATGCTCTGAAGTATTGGGATGCGCTATTTCTTTACCAACCGTTATATTAAAATCCAAAGCATCTCCCTTTTTGATATTATCTGCTGATTCTATTGCCGGCACATGCTTTTCTGTTTTCCAATCTGCACTTTGAACCAGATCTTTTGCAATGGTCATTTAATACCTCCTTTTGTTAGAACTTTTTGAACATTTCCTTTTTAACGCCGCAAATAGGGCAAAAATCCGGATATTCGTTTTCTGCTGTAAATCCGCAAACAGGACACACATAGAAATCTACTGAATCGATATCCTTATTCGCATCTACAGCAACTTTTGTTTTCTTATACATAGTCTCATGGATTTTTTCAGCCTCAAGCGCATAATGAGCTGACCTTGCTGCATTTTTTTCCCCCTGCTTTTCAGCCTCAGCCAAATAGGCAGGATACATTTCCTCTACCTCAAAATGTTCTCCGCTTATAGCCACCGGCAGATTATCCACACTTGTTCCAATGCCGCCAAAAACTTTTAGATGATTGCCAGCGTGAACTCGCTCTGCATAGGCTATGGCCCGGAAAAGCCTGGCCACATTCAGTTTACCTTCTTTTTCTGCTATATCAGCGAATATAAGATATTTCATATGCGCCTGCGATTCTCCAGAAAAAGCATTTTGCAAATTTTGTTTCGTCATTTCATGCATAATTTTCTCCCTTCAATGAGCATATCACTTAAGGAACAAAGTAACTTAAGCGATATATGCGAATTAACCCCGCCATGGCGGGGTTGATCCCCCCGCCTGTTTTGCCCTTGCAAAACAGGCAGATATTATCACTACATTCTAATAACCTATGAAATTTTCCGCCATTATCCAATTTTTATCACAGCCTGATTCAACACATAAGTCTTTCATGGCCTTGACCATAACCGGTGGACCGTAAATAAAAAATCGCCTTGCCGTTAAATCCTGCAACCGGCCGCTTAACAATTCGCCAGATATATGCCCATGCACGCATATATCATCTTTAGGCTCGCAATCAGTAACCGTATATACAACCTGCATATTTTCATTAAGCCTGTTCCAGGAATCAAGTTCCCGCCTAAAGGCAATCTCCTCCTTATTTCGATTCGAATAAAAAAGAATTATGTCTATACCCAGTTTTTTTTCCATAATATATTCCAGAATAGAAATAACCGGGGTAATGCCAATGCCTCCGATAAGAAATCCTATCTTTTTATAATCTTCTTTAAATATACAGTTTCCCATCGGCCCCTGCATTAAAAGACTATCTCCTAGCTTTAATCCTTTCAGTCTTGCCGAAAAAGAACTCTCGCTCAAGCGCTTTGTAACCTCAACATAGTCCTTCTCAGGTGAGACTGAAAAAGAAAGATATTTATTAAGATCTTTATTCTGCAGAGCTTTATCATCAAAAACAACTTTCACAAACTGCCCGGGCGCAAAAGTAATCTTTTCACTGGTTTTAAAACAAAAACTCTCCACGCTCGGAGTCCTTTTAATCCTTTGAATTAGTTCTGCGGAAAATGTATTCAACTCTCAGCTCTTCCTTTATTTTCACTATTAACAGCCCCAACCCGGCACTCACGGCAAATACCGTAAAAATATCCCTGAAGTTCCTGGATCACATGCCCGTCTACCTCGGATCTCTGCAGAGTCAGACAGAGAGGTATATCAACATCAAAAACTTTTTTGCATTTTTTACAATAGAAATGATGGTGAGCATCCATTCTGCTATCATAGCATGATTTATCAAAATTAATTCTTATCTCTCTCGCCAAATTTTTCTTACCGTAAAGCTCTAAAATAGTATAAATTGTAGCCAAAGAAATAGCCGGAAATTTATCTTTCATTTTCCTGTAAATCTCATCAACAGTCAAGTGCTTATTTGTATTGCACAATAGATCATAAACTCCCAGCCTTTGAGGAGTAATACGAATGCCTTTTTCTTTAAGTATTGCGATTTTATCTTTCATAGAAATATAATGTAATATATTGCTTAGGGCTTGTCAATAATTATTTTTATATAATAATCATTATTATAAGAAGAACTTCCATGTAGCTTGCCCCCTAGACATAACGATCTGAAAAAAAAGAAGTTATGTATTTAAGATTTTATTTCAATTTAAATAAATATTTATTTTGCTTGTTCATTGATATTCTCTTTAACGTATGGTATACTTTATTACTCATTTTTCATATCCTTTTCTCAGGGGATTAAAGGGCAAAATTAAACATTAAAAACGGGGACATATGAAATACAAAAAAAACACATACAAAAAACTGCTTCTAATTATACTAGTCAACTCTTTGATTTTTTCTCATTATTTTATTGGGCAAGTTTTGGCTGAGCAGGCCTCCGACACTTATATAAAAAAATACACTAGGATAGATAGTAATGACCTTCTTTCCCCCCAAAGCAATATTGAAAAGTTAAGGGCAGGCAGCTTTTTCGAAAAAAGCCTCACTTCTGAGTTTACCGGTTCAAGACTGTCAAATAAAAAGCCAAGAAAATTAGCTGATTTAAAACTGGCCAATAAAAACCTTTTTCCAATCCCGTTCCCATTCCCTTCCGCACAATTTGATCGAGGACAATCAACTCCGGAATGGCTTGAGTCATATATTATGTCAAGAGTACTTCTAGAGCTAAGTTTCAAGCACAACAACTTGATACCTTTAAAAGCAGCCTTAGAAATTGCCCCGGAAGTTTTCGAAAATTACGGGCTAAAAGCAAATATAAAAAAAATAATCAAGCTTATTAATGGATTACAAAAAAGAGCTTTAATCTCAAATGCTGACGGTCTTGATTTCAGCTATAACCACCAGCAGATTATTCAGATTAATGTTCCTTTAAGAACTTTGGCCGTCTGGTCTGATGCCTTTAATTTTATCCGCAGTGATATTAAAAACGCTCTTGCTTCTAGCCACTATGATTTCCTTACCATAATTGAGGAATATGCCCTCACTAGTGAATTGTGGCCTGCTCATCCAATTGAATCCCGGTATCCGGTACTAAGAGCCATTGCCAGTTTAACAGCAGAGGAACAAAAGAAACTCATAGCTATATTACTAAATAATGAACGGCTAAGAACCTATCCGCTCATAGATTCCACAATACTCATGCTGGACTTCGAGGAAGGAAAAAAAGAGTGGCTGCAAAAATATGCTCCTCAATTAGTAAATCGAAACCTTTATCTTATTGCCGCGGAAATATCATTACTTGCCGGCGGCTTAGGAAGAGTGATGCAGTATCACGGAACAAATATGCATAAACTCGGAGCCAATGTGCTTTATGTAGAACCGTATTATCCCCTAACCAGAGATAAAACTGGATCCGTACAGCCTTTGGACTACTCAGGCTTGGCTATACCCGTTAAAGATTTGAAAAAAATCGACTACGATTTTACCACAATAGTTCAAAATGGAAATATTTCTTTTGAAGTCTTTGTCGGGAAAAACACACTCGGCATAACCGTTTATCTGATCAGAGATAAAAAATCCGAATATGTTAATATCCTGTATGAATACGGCACTCAGGAATCTCCTGCCTCAAATTATGAATTTACCGAGTTTTTCACCAAAGCAACTCTGGAACTTATTAAATATTTGGAAGTAAAAGAACGAAAAAAATTAGGCAACAGATATAAACCTCCGCTTGTAGATGCAAACGACGGACAGGCTCTGCCCTTAAATGCTTTTAGAAGAATTTTTTATTTAGATAAGGAAAAAATAATCACAGAAGGCACAAACAAAAGAGATATAGATTTAGCACATGAGGTGTTAACTCAGGCAATTTTTAACGGTACAACTCATACTTACCGAAACCGCGGTATCATCAATGACTTTAATTACGGCCGTCATTTTTTAAGTAATGCAGGGATCCCAGAAGAATATCTATGGCTGTTTCTTCGCAAAGAAATCGATGGAACCCTTCTTTGGGATATGACTAGCGGCGGGCTTAGAAGTTCTGATACAAGCAAAGCTGTTTCCGCAATTCATGCCCATGAAATGAATGCCCTTGATCCGATGATAAAACTTATCGGCATTACCAACGGCGATGACCGCGTGTATTCTTCCGCTTATTTCAGAGAGGCACTAAAAATTCTGGGAGTATCCGACTTTGAACATCCCACTGCACAGCAGGTTGCAAAAGCAAAAGCTATCTGCAAAAAAAATATCGGGCTTGACCCTAATCAAATGGTCATCTCCTATTCCGGCAGGCTGGTGCAGGAAAAGGCAGGCCGAAACCGTGCTTTGACAGATGAAAACATCGAAGCTCTTGTAAAAGAAGGAATACAGGTACTTATCTACGGCAATGTGCAGCCTTATGAAGAAAGCATTGCTATCAAAGAATCTCTTGAAAGACTACAGGAACGCTTATCAAACTCCGGATATAAAGGCAGGCTTATTTTTAAGCCAAAATTCAATATTGATGAACAAAGACAGCTTTTAGCTGCTACAGATATTCAGATCCAGGATTCTGACCGTTATACCGGAGCTGCCGAATATACTGAAGCAGATGTTACCGCTAACGGCGGAATTCAAATGGGCGCTCCATTCTGGGAAGGAATAATTCAAAAACAAGGTGCTGTGATAAATTCAAAAACAATGACCGGCAATACCCTTGTACCGGCCGATACAAACAGTAGCTCTTTTTTAAACTCTTTTAACTGGGCACATAAGAAATTCCTAGCTCCAAACAATGAACTTAGCGTTTATCAGGCCTCTTCTATCGAATTAAGCAGAGTTCTGGAGGCCTCTTTGACAGCTGCCGAATACTTACGCTTCTGGAATAATGCCTTCTGGGAGCAAAAAAATAAAATGCCAGCTCCGAAACCACGCGTTGCCGGAGAAGTCAACATCCTTGATTTATCCCTTATTTGCCATAGCAACTCAAAATCAGCCTCGATTTTACGGCAAGTAAACAACTTCAGCTTGGATTATTCTCCCCAAAAAGGTGACGAATTGGAATTTACCGTTACTATAGACCGCCAGGCTTTTGATTCTCTGCATTATGGGCAAAAACATCTTGTCTCCTTTGACTTGGTTAGCGCTCAGCTTGTAAATGACTATGGACTCAGAGTACCTTTAAGCATCAAAAAAGTAGCCGAAATAACTGTAACCTTTAATGCTTTTTTACCTAAAAACCTGCCTCTGCCTTTTAATGGAATTATCGAAATAACTTCCGGATTATGGAAAAGCGCACGCAGTATAAGTATCACAACAAATACTATTGTAAAAAGAAAATCACCCATGGTAAATTCCACAAGTCAAGTATCGACTTCAATTTAGATAGTTTTATATTGTTTCTCAACCCATGCTTTCAATAAACCATTGACAATAATTTTTTTTTATGTTATAGTTTTTACCTATTATTAGAAGATATTTAAATATTGATTACTGGAGGAATAAAAAGTGTCTAAAGTATGTGCAATCTGTGGCAAGGGCCCGGTAGCCGGGCGATCTATCAGCGAACGCGGTAAGGCTATAAAACATGGTGGAGTTGGATTAAAAACAACCGGCATAACAAAACGAACATTTAAACCGAATCTTCAGAACATAAAAATATATATTAACGGTTCAAACAAAACAACCAAGGTCTGCACTGCATGTATAAGATCCGGAAAAATCGTAAAAGCATCTGCCGCTAAAAAATCACAATCCGAGTAAATCTCGCGCCTTTGACTTTCCGAAGGCGCGTTTTATATGTTCACAGTCCACAACAATCAAATCAGGTCTCTTTTCTTTGATCCTATTGATCGCAAAAAGCTCTTCAGCCTTATTGTTCTTCTTGCGAAAACCTATATATTTAAAAGTTGTGCCGCATCCCGGACATTGCGCCTCTTTGAAAAAATCAATGCCCAGATGCTGACAGTTTTCACAGTTAGCCGTAAGTTCACCAGCTAAAAGTAAATGCTTCTTAACTTCCTCATTTTCAAGCTTTTGCCAAACCCTTATTAGAAACTCTTTCATAATAGGCATCCTGGTATAACCCTCAGCCCTAGACTGAATTATACCCTATTAAAACGATTAACGATAGATTTGGAAGATTAAACTATTAATCTTCCAAATTGACAGCTTTTATTATCTTACAAAATTTTTTCATTCTTAAAAAAAATGCTGCATTATTTTCTCAATTTAAAAATCATTATCCTTAATCACTGTAATCTCTTTTTTATCTATGCAATCAAGACATCCTCTCATTTTATCATTACAGGATGTCTTTAACCGACAAACCAGAAACTTCTTCTTTTTTGCTGAGTCATATCTTTGATCATTAAACCGGTATTTGTAACATAAACATAAAATTTTTTCCCGCGCTCATAGCGGACAAATGCGCTATTACCATAAACCGCTTCTATGAAAGGGATTGCTCTTTGATATTTATAAAGAAATTCCCATATTTTATCCCCAGAACTGTATAAGCTGTAAACAATCCGGGGCTTTGCCTTTTCCTTTTCAATGTCCAGGTATCGCCCGCTTAGACGCTCAAGTCGAAAATAACTCCTGGCACCGGTAATGCCCAAAAAGGATTTCCACTGCACGATTCTGCTTTCGATAACCCATTCATCCGCATTAAACAAAAATGTTCTTACTTTGGATTCTTCCGTACCCGGGAAAAACTCGATATCAAGAACAGGGCTGGACAGGTTTTCAGAAGACTTACATTCAACAACAGCAACCAAACGCCGCTCACTAAAAAATTTGTAAGAAGATAAATAAAATCTGCCTATAAGCAAAAAACTTCCAATTAAAAATAAAAACAATAATAATAATAAATTTATAGAGAATCTAGGTGTAAAAATTTTTAATATCCCTTTTTTCATGCCTTTACCTTTTTTTACAGAATCATATTCAGTACGCCGCCGACAAGCGTTGTGATTGTCAACATGATAATTGTTGCCTGAATCAAACGTTTCATCCCAAGCTCTTTTAGAAAAATCACAAAAGTAGCAATACACGGGAAGGACATGGAAAGAACCACACATGCAATAACCAACTGCTTAACAGTTAAATCCAGAGGTATCAGCATCCCAGCGGCAATATCCTTTCGCAGTATTCCTACGATCAGCACCCAGATTGCTTCTTTGGGTAGACCGAAAACAAAACTTAAAACCGGGCCAAATATACCGGAGATAGCTTCAAATATATGCAGCAACTGAAGTACATTAATAATTAAAACACTGGCTAAGACCACAGGCATTGCTTCTATGATAAAGCCTTTTATCCGGAAAAAAACCTTCTTTAACAGTAATCTTAACGAAGGCATTCGATACGGCGGGATTTCCAGAAATAATTCAGGGCTGTACCCTTTTAAAAAATAATTCATTATTGCCCCCAGAAAAAGCCAAACAATAAAAAGCACAGCATATACAAGTGCTACATATCCCCCGCCAAAAGCGCCTAGAATACCCACAATCATTGCCTGCAATGCTGCACATGGGACGCCTATTGATATAAGGGTGGAAGCAATGAACCGTTCTCTTTCGCTCTCAAGAATTCTTGTCCCCAGAATACCGGGCACATTGCAGCCGAACCCAAGCAGTATTGGAATAATCGCAAATCCGTGCAGACCTAATTTATGCATAATATTATCAAGTAAAAGCGCAAGCCTTGGGATATAGCCGCTATCTTCAAGAAAGCTCAAAAGCAGATAAAATGCTAGCAAATACGGCAGCACCATTACAATTTCCACATAAGGCGCTGTTGTCAATACGCCCATTGACTGTTGAAAATCAATTTTGCCCTCTATTAAATGTCCAATCAAGATATTATGTAAAAAACTTCCCGGCGAAAGAAATCCGCTTAAACGCTCAAGAACCGGCAAATATACAGAATTGAAAAAAGGACCCAATACATAATTAATCAATCCTTCACCGATAAAACGCACTACTTGAAAACTCACAAAGACAGCGCCAACCGCTATAACAGCTCCCCACCAGTGATTAACAGATGCGTCTTCAAGAATTTCCAAAAAAGTATGATGTCTGTAACTAAGATGTTGAATTTCAGCAATTATTTTTCCAATTTCCACCCAGCGCTGCTGATGTGTACGAGTTTTAATATTAGACGGCTTTGCCTGAACAATATTTTCTTTTAATTGTTTAATTCCCACACCGGTTATACCGCTGGTAAGCGTAACTTTGACACCCAGCAGCTTTTCAAGTTCCCTGTCTTTTATCGATATTCCCCGGTGTTTGAGTTCGTCTGACATATTCAAAGCAATAATCATCGGATGATTTGTTTCTAAGAGTTCCATTGTCAGATAAAGATTGCGTTCAAGATTTGTCGCATCAAGAACATTGATGATCAGATCAACATCATTAAGCATTTTCACCGCGACCTCTTCAGCCGGAGCACTTGGCTCAAGACTATATGTGCCGGGAAGATCAACTATCTCTACTTCATCGCCCTCTAGAGTAATTTTACTCTTTAAAAACTCAACTGTTGTGCCCGGGTAATTGGAGACAAGAACCCGCACTCCTGTAAGTCGTGAGAATAAAACACTTTTACCTACATTCGGATTTCCAATAAGAGCTATTTTTTTTATTTTTTGTTTATGGTTATCCATATTTTTGAAGCCATTCCATATCCGAGGGCTACCACAGTTCGCCCTACTTTGATCGCCACCGGTCCGCGCATAACAAAAGCGCTCAGCTTAGTAATATGCTTACCGACATTGATCCCCATCGCACCCAGGCGCTTTTCAAACATACTGCCGCCTTCAATCTCAAAAATAGTTCCTGTTTCCCTGGCTTTCATCTTAATTAGACTTGTCTTTTTCATAGTGCACCTATTATATTGTATTGCCTCTTCCATTGCAATAAAATCAACCTACTCTTAGATTCAGTATATTTTCTCTATTGAGATATCTGTATAATAAAATTTGAGGATCTCTTCGAAATTAAATCCCCTCTCAGCCATTGTCGCCGCGCCTACCTGGCACATGCCCACGCCATGCCCCCAACCGCCTCCATAGAATAAAAAGGATTCAGCTTTTCCCTGTTTATCAAGTTTCACATCTATATTAAACATCGAGCTACGCAGATCTCCCAGCAATCGCCTGATATTAAGCTCTTTTTCAATAATAAACTCCCCTTTACTACCTTTTATCTTAATGCTATGCACATGTGAAGAGGGATGGCGTTCCTTAATATCAATTGAATAGAGCCTTCCAATATCCTTTTTTTTGTTTATTAAGTCCTCTAACTGAACACGCGTATATAATCTTTGCCAGCGAAAATTACTTTTACGCGAAAATGCCGCATTATTACAAAATACATCAATCTTATCCGATCCCAGCCAATCTTCAAGCTCCAGAGCCGATAAGGGGAAAAAAAACCCTAACGGCATTAATGAATCCTGTTTATGCTGTAGATAAGGCACATCCTCCCGCTGAGAAAATATATTTCCCTGCGTATGTCCTCCGCAGCTATTGCTGTATACAGCATCAATAGGCTGTCCATTATGCACAGCAACCAAACCAGAGGTAGAATCTATAGCAGCATTAGTTACCGCTGTTTCTACTTTAGCGCCATTATATGCCTGGCAATGGACACCAGAACAAAAATTATATCCATCCGCTTTATGCCTGTTTATTTTTCTGTATGCCTCAGAACGCGCAGCAACTGCCTGGGCCTTCAAAGCTTCCTGCGGCCAGGAACTCGGCATCTCACTAGGAAGGACTCCGTAAAGATATTCCTCCATATTAAGAACATTCACAATGCGGATATACCCCCCATCACTTATTTCGATCTTAAGCTTTCCTCTATATAACCTGTCACTTTTGCTTGCCCAGTATTGCCCCTTGCCTGCTTCAATATCAAAAATTAATATTGTAGAACTATCATCATGTTGATCTATGAAAACACCTTTTTTGAAATACAGAATCTCATTGTCTTCTTCGGCTAAAGCAATCCCCTCTTTTTGCTGCAAAAGAGCATAAAGCTTATTCTTTTTCCCCTCATATAGAACAGCCTCTGAGTCGATATCCTTAATAAAAAAATCTGCGCCTGTTTTAAAACGAAGCCTTTTAACATCACCTATATGCACCCCCACAACCGGAGCATTGGGTACTTTTTTCAAGGATACTTTTTTAGCAAAAGAGTCCTTCATCCTGGAATATTCTCTTTGCTCTAATTTTTTGCCCAATTCTTTTCCTAATATCTCATGAATTTGACTGATATATTCCTTTGCTAAGATATTATCAGAATCCACCGCCTGAACCTTTCTTGCCGCCTTCAAAGACTCTTCATAACGGCTTTGATTAAAATATACGCTCATTAATGATGGATACACCTCTTTTATGCTTGGGTCAAGCGCCTGGGTTTTTTCAAGTTCCTGCTGCGCCTGTTTCCACATTTTATTTCTTATATAAATATTGGAAACAGCAAGATGAGCTATGGCAAATTCTGCGTCTTGCCTTATTGCCTGACGGTAAGCATCAACTGCTTTCTGCATCTGAGCTTTTTCCTCAAAACAACGCCCCAGCCAAAAATAAATACCCGCATCTGAGAATCCCATTTCCAGGGCTTTATTAAATGATTCAATCGCTTTATCCGCCATAGAATCAAGATAGTAAACCTCTCCAAGATTTTTTAATAGAATTGCACTTTGCCCATATTTAAGCAGTTTTTTGTAAATTCCCGCTGCCTTTTTATAAAGGCGCATATTTTTATAAACAAAAGCCTTATTCAATTGAACAATCTTTGTCTCGGGTTTTATTTTCGCGGCTTTATCATATTCAGACAGCGCTTGTTCATACTCACCCAGGTTGAAGAAGACCCTTGCTCTGTATAAGTAATTATGAAAAATATCTGCTTCTTGAGCCCCACTCTTAGAAGACAGCAAACAAGTAAAACATAAGAAAATAAAACCGGCGATTATTTGTTTTTTATTTAATTTTATCATTTTAATTGGCCAATAATTGGATTGAACAGCACGAAAAAGAGAAGTTTAACTCCTGTTTTACGCAAAACACCCGCTAAATTAAAAAAATCATGCATTGCGGAAAATACACAGGATTGAATTCAGTTTTTCATCTTTGTTTTTTATCGCAAACATTTTCAGGCTCACAATCGCTTTTGCTTTCAATATAGGCAGGAATAACTCCAAGTCAGCAGAAATAGTATTCGCGCGTCTTTCAACAATGTCATAATACATCTTCCTGAATTCCACATTTGATTCCAGTTTTATCACCGAATCAACGCTGAGTTCATCTTGAGAAATACTAAAAATATCCTGAGCTGCCTTATTTATCTTAATACGTGAAGATGTAATATCCAAAAGCATTATACCGTTTTGAATATTACGGCTTATCGTTAAAAGCAGCCGGTTTATCATATCTACCCTATTTTCCCTTAAAACATCGAATTCATTGATTCGGTCTATAACCTTATTGAATTTTTCCGCCATATTCGAGAACTCATCTTTACCATGCATAGAAATACCTGTTTGAAAGTTATTCTCCATTATATGTTTCAAGGCAAGTTCAAATTTCTTTCTGAAAATTATAAACCGGTCTAAGATAACAAGAGTTATAACTACACCAATGCCAACTAAAAACACAAGGCTATCCTTATAAAAATTCGGCAGATGTTCATTACCTACAAACCATATAGACAAAAATATCACGATCAAAATTCCAAACAGTATATTTATCTCTCTTTTCATTTTTATTCCCTTAATTATGTTTGATTAATAAATTTATGCTTTCCTGCTTACCAACCACAATCAGACAATCACCTTCTTCAAGCATATCCTCAGCTTGCGGCAGATCATTGATCTCTTCGTTTAATATTCGCTGTCCTCTTTCATCTATAGCCGCAATCTGTTTTTTTATCGCCACAACATTAACATCATAGCGTTTTCTAAGATTAAGCTCTTTAAGGGAACGTCCATAAAAATCCGCAGGAATTCTTATCTCAGCCATAGTATGTCCGGAAGACAGCTTCATGCTTACCTGTATATTGGGGCTGGTAAGACTTTTACCCACCGATTCCCCCATTTCCTTTTCCAAATTCAGGATCTTTGTAATATCAAGCGCTTTAAGGATCTCTTCCTGCAGAGGATTAACCGAGCGTCCATAAATATTTTTTATGCCCATTTTCTTCAGCAAAGTAGTTGTCAGAAGATTAGCCTCAACATTTTCCCCAATACAAACAATTGCCGCATCTACCTGCTCGAGCCCAATAGAGCGCAATGCCTTTTCATCCGTAGCATTCAAAGCAACAGCCACAGCCACATAATCCTTAATATCCTCAACTTTTTCTTTATCAGAATCAACAGCAATAACCTCTACGCCCTGATCAGTTAAAGTCTTAGCTACTGTTGACCCAAAGCTACCTAATCCAAAAACAGCAATTTGACGCATCTTTTTCCTCCTAAGATAAAGCTACAGTTAGTCTAAGTAATCTCATTTTCCGTTAAATAACAGCAGGGATCTTCCTCCCATAGATCATTATGAACAACAAGCGCTCTGATTCGGCATCCGCCGCAATATGACTTATACTGGCAGCGACCACATTTACCCTTCAAATGACTTGCTTTAGAGCGCAGCTGACAAAGAGACTCATCGCTTTTATTAAGCCATATCTTGCTAAACTCAGTCTTTTTTATATTTCCCATCGACTCCTGCTGCCAAAATTGACAGGCAAAAACATCACCGGTTGGTGACACATCCACAATTTTACTGCCCGCAGAACAACCTCCGTGAAACTCTAATAATTTCAAAACCTCCGCGGCAATCTGCGGCTTTATTTTTTTCAGATAATTATATATATACACACCGTCAGCATGATTATCTACAGTAAGTATCTCAAAATCAAACTTCTGCTTATTATATTCTAAGGCACGATGTACTAAAAAATCAACAACTTTACGTCGGCCCTTATTATCAATATCAATATTTGCTATATTCTTGCCGCGTCCTGAATAGACTAAATGATACATACAAAAACGCGGAATTTTTTCTTTTATACATAAATCCAGCACAAACGGCAAATCCGCTGCATTAGCCTTGCTTATGGTAAACCTTAATCCCGTCTTGAGTCCAGCCTCCTGAGCATTAATAATGCCCTTCATTGCCATGTCATATGCACCTTTTACTTTGCGAAATTTATCATGCAGATCTTTTCGCCCGTCAATGCTGACCCCGACATAGTCCAGACCTGATTTTGCTAGTTTTTTAGCAAGCCCCTTTGTTAGCAGTGTACCATTAGTAGACAACCCCACCCTGATTTTTTTTCCTTTGGCATACTCGATCAACGGCAGAATATCCTTATGCATCAAGGGTTCTCCTCCGGAAAAAAGCAAGATAGGAATATCTATTCTAGCTAAAGAATCTATAACATTCTTGATTTGCAACGTGGTAAGCTCATTTTTATAATTTATATTCTTTGATTCAAGATAACAATGCTGGCAATCCAGATTACAACGTCGCGTTAAGTTAAAAACCACCAAAGGACTTGATGTATTACAGCTTATAAATAAAGGATCTTTCCTTTTTTTACTCACAGCCCTTAAGGCATCGGATATTGTCGGTTTGCCGCCTAGAAGTTTTGTGAAATTAATCATTTTTTGTCCTTTTATTTAATATTGCCTTAATCAGACCTTCAATCGTAAACACCTTTGCTACCGCAGCAGCTTTTAATCCATAACTTTGCAGTGTATTGGCAGTAACCGGCCCAATACAGGCAAATCTCTGCCTGCTTAATAATTCCTTATCTTTTTGTAAAAATTTCACAAACTGATGCACACAGCTTGAGCTGGTAAAGGTAATAAAATCAAATTGTTCAGCCTTAACAATCTTTCTCAATGTGAGGGCATTGGCTTGCTTTGGACGACAAATACTGTAAATAAACATTTCTTTGATAATCGCACCCTGCTTAGACAATTCATCTACCAGTAGCTTTCTGCCCTGTCTTGAATGAGGAATAAATATCTGCTTTTGGCAAATATCAATTTTTTTAAATTCCGCCACCAGGCTTTCCATAAAAAATTTTTCAGGCATAATATCCGCGCTTATCCCCTTGCCCTTAAGCTCTCTTTGGGTTTCTATGCCAAGCACCGCAACTTTTGTATGAGCAAACAATCTGGCATCAAGATTATTGTTAGCTAGCTCACAAAAACAAATATCCACAACACTCCTGCTTGTAAATATTACCCAATCACTCTGTTTTATGGCATCTATCAAGTGCTTGGTATTAAACTTGTTTGTTTTTACAACCTCAATCATAGGATAAATATAGGTTTGCGCACCAAAAGATTGCAGTTTCGAACTAAAAATTCCGGCCATTGCTTTAGGCCGGGTTATTAATATTTTCTTAGCAAACAGCGGCTTTGATTCATACCAGTTAAGTTTTTTTCTTAAATTAACCACTTTACCAATAATCACTATCGCCGGATTATCTAATTTATGCCTTTTAATAATATTTGTAATATTACAGAGCGTACCTGTCAGGGATCTTTGTTTGGGCAGTGTTCCCCATTGACTTACACACACAGGCATGTCTTTTTTCATGCCAAAATGCATTAGCTGGCTTATGATCTTTTTCAATCTGGCCATGCCCATAAAAACCACAAGCGTCCCTTTAATCTGAGCCAGTGCAGCCCAATCGATACCGCTATCCAGCTTACCAGGATCCTCATGTCCGGTGACAAAGGTTACCTGCGAAGATAGGCCCCTTTGAGTTAAAGGAATACCCGAATAAGAGGCCACAGCTATACCAGAACTAATCCCTGGGATGATTTCAAATGCCAACTTTGCTTTTTTAAGTGCAAGCGCTTCTTCACCACCGCGTCCGAATAAAAAAGGATCCCCTCCTTTAAGGCGGACTACAATCTGATATTTTTTTGCTTCCTTTATAAGAATCCTGTTTATTTCTTCCTGTTTCAAACTATGTCTGCCTGGCTTTTTTCCAGCATAGATCAGCTTTGCATGATTTGGCGCATTAACTAAAAACTCTGGAGACATTAAATAATCATAAATTATCACATCCGCGGACTTTATACACTCAAGCGCCGCAAGTGTTATCAAGCCCTCATTACCAGGGCCTACCCCAACCAGAAACACCTTGCCTTTAATTTTTCTTTTCATAAATTATCAATCAAATAATATTATCAGCAACAATATTAACAAACACATCCACTATCTCAGGATCAAACTGACTTCCGGCACATCTTTTTAACTCTTCAACTGCATCTTTTTGTTTTAGGCTTTTACGATATGGCCGAACTGATACCATTGCTTTATACGCGTCGCATACAGCCAAAATACGCGCTCCCAAAGGAATAGCGTATGCACGCAGACCTTCGGGGTAACCAGTGCCGTCATAACGTTCATGATGATAGAGCACCATAGGCAATATTTGCTTATTTATATCCATTTTGCGCAGTATAGTTGTAGACGCTATACTATGCATTTTAAGCTTCACTAATTCATCAACCGTCAATTCCTGCTTTTTTAAGAAAATGTTTTCGCTAATGGATATCTTTCCTATATCATGCATCAGCCCCGCAATCCGAAGAAGCTCTATCTGCTCAGATGGTAGATTCATTTTCTTGGCAACTTTTACTGCAAGTTGAGCAACTGCCGCTGAATACCCCTTATGATATTCATCCTTATCCTCTACCGCGCCGACCAATGCCGTAATTGACCCTAGATAATCGTGCTTAAGTTTTAAATACCGGTTAGCATTTTCTATGCATATTGCAGCTTGAGTAGTTACAGTCTTGACTGTTTCCAGAGTATCTTGTTGCATTGTTACCAAACTGCTGCCGACAAACAAAGCAAGCCCCATAGACTTGTCTCGAGCAATCAGAGGAAAAATAAATAATGCTTTCGGATTATTTGCCGGTATATATTTCAAGATATCCGGCCTTGTCTTAAGTTCTGGGATTAATACTGCTAAGTGTTCCTCCATTAACCTCTGGTACATCTTTTTATCCAGCCTAAACCGCCTTTGGGCTATTTCCTCTATGTTATATTCAACACCGCTCAGGGCACCAAAGAAAAATTCCTTTGACTGTTCTTCAAAAAGCAGTAAAGCACAGATCTCAATTTTTGTTATCTCAATCAAATAACGCGCTGTTAAACTGGCAATACTTTGAAGCTCAACCATCCCCTCCATTTCCCTGTTCACCTGATGCAGCAAAGAAAGATTATTTAAAAGTCTATGCTTATTGCTTTCCTCCGCCTGGACCTTTAACCCCCGCTCTATAAGATCGCTGAGCTCCTGGACTTCAAAAGGCTTGCTCATATAAGAATACGCCCCTTGATTCATTAGATTTACAGCTGTTTCAACAGAAGCAAATGCAGTAATTATAATAACAACAGTATTTGGATAGGTTATTTTTATTTTTTTCAAAATCTGCGCACCGTCCATGTCCGGCAATTTCAGGTCCAAAAGAACAACGTCAAAACCCTCCGCAAGCCACTCAATTCCCTGCTTACCAAAAGCAGTAGTTTTAACATCATATCCCTGCTGCTGCAATATTGCCGAAAGGCTTTTTGTTAAAAGCTGTTCATCATCAATAATAAGAACCGATATCTTATTGTCCCGCATTATTTTAATCCCCTTTTCTCTGAGTTTTTTTTCGCTAAACCAAATTTTATCTTTTTAGCCAGCCTTTGAGCGGCTATTTGAGGAAAGCCTTTACTGCCCTTAACTTGAGCTCTATAAAAATTATTTTTATTTCTTATCACAATCGCTTCGAGATACAAACCATCTGCTTTTACCCTGGCCAGAGCCCCTATCGGCACTCTACAGCCTCCCCCCATAGCCCGAAGGAATTCACGTTCAGCAATAACCTCTATTTCCGTTTTTTTAAAATTTAACTTCTTTATTAGAGGCTTAATTTTTTTATCGCCCTTTCTGATCTGTATACCCAATGCTCCCTGAGCAGGCGCAGGCAGCATTATATCATCACTTAAATATTCTGTGATGCGCTCTGAACATCCAAGCCTTATAATTCCTGCCGCAGCAACAATTATGGCATCATAATCCCCTGTTTCAAGCTTTTTAAGACGCGTGTCCAAATTTCCCTTTATATCTATTATTTTCAGATCCGGCCTAAAAAGCAAAAGCTGCATTTTCCTTCTGGGGCTGGATGTACCCACACAGCTGCCAATTTCCAAATCAGACAACTTTTTAGCATGTCGGGAAATCAAAACATCGCTGTATTTTTCTCTTTTTGTAATCGCAGCGATCTCAAGCCCTGGAGGCATGTCAACCGGCATATCCTTCATGCTATGCACGGCAAAATCAATTCCCCCACACATAAGCGCCTCTTCAATTTCCTTAACAAACATTCCCTTCGCCTGATCCCCCGCCCAGGTTTCAAGATGGTCTCCGCTGGTCACGATCCCTTTGATTGCAAAATCATTATACGGAAATAATGCCTCAAGCTTTTCTACCACTAATTTTGACTGTTTCATAGCCAAAAGACTTTTGCGGCTTCCGACAATTATTTTTTCTCTCTCATTAATCATTAACCAACCCCTGAAGTTTAGATGCAATTTTCTTTAAATGAATATCAATAATACCTTCAATCTTATGGGCTTCTTTCAGCCTATCTTCCAGATTTGCATCCTTAATTTTTTTTAAATCATCAAGGTTATATACATAAACATTATCAAGCGTATTTACATCCGGAGCGATATTTCGCGGCAGACCCAAGTCAATGATAAACACCGGACGGCCATTACGACCTGAGATAACCTTCCTCAACATATCCTTGTCAAGCAAGATATGCGGCGAATTTACCGAACTGATAATAATATCCGCCTTAATTATAGCCTGCGGGAATTCATCAAAAGCTATTGCCTGGCCTTTAAACTTTTTTGCCAGATGCTGCGCCCGTAAAAAAGTTCTATTGGCAACCAATACCATCTTTGCGCCTCTTGAATAAAGGTATTCTGCTGTTAGTTCTCCTATTTTACCGGCTCCTATTATCAATATCTTCTTTTGGGATAACCCCCCAAATATCTTACGGGCCATTTCTACGGCAGCCGTACTTATAGAAACCGCTCCATAGCCTATCTGAGTTTGAGAGCGCGCGCGTTTTCCTATCTTTATAGCCTGCTCAAAAACAAAGGGAAATACACGTGTTGCCGTGCCGGTTTGCCTGGCCTTAAAATAAGCATCCTTTACCTGCCCCAGTATCTGGGTTTCTCCTAAAATTTGCGAATCAAGGGAACTGCTTACCCTAAACAAATGTTTTACAGCATCTATGCCATTAAAATAATACAGATATTTTGCATAGGTTTTGTTTGTTATTTTATGAAATGAATTTAGAAATTCAGTTACTGCGCCATTTAATTTTTTACCGGGAAGTCCAAGCGCATAAATCTCCACCCTATTACAGGTAGAAAGGATTACTGCCTCTTGTATCTGCCTATTAGTTTTTAACCGCGTTAAAGCCTCAGATAAAGAGGCCTTGCCAAAAGCAAACTTCTCTCTTGCCTCAATAGGCGCGGTACGATGATTAAGTCCTACTATTGTAATATTCATAATTTAATTTATAGATAAGAATGTAATCCCGGAAGCAGATAACTTACTCCCAAGTAAGTAAACATTACACAGACAAATCCGATTATTGACAATATTGCCGCTCTTTTACCTCTTGAACCGTACATCAAACGTGCATGAAGATACCCTGCATATATCAACCATGTAATAAATGACCATGTTTCCTTTGGGTCCCAACTCCACCAGCTCCCCCATGCCTGTTGAGCCCAGATTGACCCGGTAATAATTCCCACGCTTAATAAAATAAATCCAAAAAGTACCATATTGTAATTTATCGAATCCATAACTTCCAGCAAAGGCAGCATCTCCAGCAATTTTCCTGTATGTTTAAGCTTTAACTGCCTCCCCCGCATAAGATACATAACCCCTAAACAGAAGGCACAGGCAAAACAGGCATAACTCAAAAAACAACTCACAACATGGATACTCAGCCAATAGCTCTGTAAAGCAGGCATAAGCGGAGTAACTGTATCATCAAGCAAAGCGGAATATCCTGTAATCAAAAAAGCAAGCGGCATAATAAAAGCCCCTATTATGCTAACCCGGAATCTATATTCAATAATCAGAAAAACCAAGACAACACACCAGGCAAACAATGCCATGGATTCATACAGGTTAGACATAGGCGGGAACCCGGAAATCTGCCATCGGACGATCAATGCCAGGCATTGCGTTAGAAAGCCCAAAATTGCCGCCCATAAAGCAATCTTGGCAAGAAAACCTTTTTTACTAATAGCATAAGCAATAAACACAACAGCGCTAATTAAATATGCAATAAGCACCCCGACAAATAATAGTGTGTACATACAAATTCTCCAATAAGTCAGTATAATTTTAAATATGCTTTAAGGCCATCAACATTACAAATTTTTTTATTTTCGATCATTTCCAAAATATCAGGCCGCATCAATCTTTTTGCAAGCATCACCTTATGCTTATATGTGCCTTGCCCGCTATAGATATCTTTTCTTAATCCTGTAAGCTTTTTAAAATACTTTGCGTATTTTTTAAAAATAGGGCTGCAGTCTTCTTTAATCCTTTTAGACATTCCCGGAAACTTCCCTTGAGTTGAAATTGCCATTGATAACCCCTTTCTGGACAATAAAGACGGGACATAAAAGCTGCACTCCAGAGGACTATCCACAACATTGACCAATATCCTTAAATCATTAGCATCCGCTGATATTATTTTATTTACCCACTCATCATTTGTTGCCGCAATAACAAGCATCTGCTCTTTAAGAAAAGTTTTTTTATATTTATTTTCCTTATATTGAAAAAGTTTTTTCTTCTCCATCCGCTTAAGTCCTAAGCATAATGCAGGACTCACAACAGTTACTAGAGCATTGCTTTTAAGCAAGGATCTTACTTTTCGCAAGGCTACCGCCCCTCCTCCTATTACGCAGCAAGGCAGGTTTTCAAGCTTTATAAATATCGGATAAAGTCTCATCATGGCTCTATTTTTTTTACTTTAAAAAATTCCTCAATACCCCTGTGCACTTCGTCAACAACTGCACGCGATGAAACCGTAGCACCGGTAATCGCCTGGATATTACCTTTAGTTTCACCTTTTACCAATACAATGTCCTTGAAAACCTTACCCTTGAACTGGCTCAAAAAAGCTGCCTCCTCCTGCCCATATTTCACCTCATTTATCTGAGAACCAAGGCCAGGAGTTTCCATATGTTCAAGCACCTTTACTCCGGTTATATTTTTACTGCTGTCTAATCCGACCAGAAGATTGATATCTCCTCCGTATCCTTTGCCTTTTAGAGAAAGACACCAGCCAACAACTATTCCCTCCTTGTCATATGCCTCAAAATAAACCATCCCATTCTCATACCTTTCATATCTATGGGCACTTAAAACTGAATTCAGGGAACGAACAAGTAGCATCTTTTTCTGCTCTTCAATCCTGGGGGCTGTATTATAATAAATAACTGCCAGTGTTAATGCGCAACAAAGCGCCACAATCAATAAAGCAGAACTCAAACGCAACATATTTTTCTCCCTGTGTTTTTTTAAAAATCATATCTGACATGATCAAATTAAGCCTTTTTCTTTACCCCCAGCATTATCAATCCCCAAAACATCAAGGCAAACCCGCTCATCACAAAACCTAATCCCGGGTCCCTGATCGACTGAATTACTGTCTCATAAACAGGCGTAATTTTTTTTACCTTAAAATCAAAAATCCCTGTTTGGCCCTCCGTTTGCGTCATATCTGTATTAAACGGAAACACCCATTGCTCATGAACCATTACTTCTTTTCTATATACACTTATCAGCATTGCCACATTACCCAGTTTATATGAGCGCAGTTCTATGATTCCCTGCTTATTCACTGACACATCAGGCAGGAAATGAGTCATTTTTATATTTAAAGCATTTTCGCCTTTTAATTGCAAAGGCTTTGCATGCGCCCACAATCCTTTCCACAACAGCTTATTGTGATGGAATATTTCAATTTCAACATCAGCCAGAACATTAAAGCTCGATTGATAAAAACTAAATCCTTTATATTTAAGCGGATGATTTACCCGCAGAGAATACTCTTTTTTAAAATCTCCCCCATCGAATAAATCAATCTGACTTCTGTATTCTTTAGCTATTTGGCCTCCCGGATAATATTCAATACTTAACTTTTTAAAAACAATTTCTACTCCCTGATCAAGCAGAACTATCTTCTCATTAGGCAGTAAAGTATATCGCTGCTCTTGTTTTGTATATCGACTAATCAAAGCTCCCGCAAAAACGACCAAAACGCCGCAATGCAAAAGGAAAATTGCCATTTTTCGCCAATCTTTTAAAAGAACAAATTTAAAACTATTCACAGTACATACAAGAAGATTTAAACCCAGACAAAAAAGAAGCAAATTATAATAAGAGCTGTTAAAAAAATCATCCGCCTCATGCTGCGCAATCACTGTCCCAAACATTGAACTAAGGGCAAGAATAAACAATAAAATTAAAGTTATTCTCAAAGAACCAATTTTTTTAAACATTATCATCCCTGCTGCTTTTATTGGCTTTCTTCTGAATAATCCTTTCGCCTAAATCTACTTTATTAAAAAACTCCTCTTTAACCTCCATTAAGCTTTCTGTTTTTCCGACAACGATAAATCCCAAGGCAACAAGAGATTTATAAAAATTGGCAAAAACTTTTTCCTGTAACGCTTTATTAAAATAAATAAGAACATTACGACATAATATTAAATCTATAACTGAAGGCGGCTCATCACTGATCATATTATGAATCATAAATTTAACCCTCGCTTTTATCTTGGTCTTAATAGAATACTTATCTTTATCTTTTTCTTTATCAAAATAATCATCTATTTGAGAACTCGTGAGTTCTCTTAAGGACTTTTTCTCAAAAACACCTAGTTTTGCTTTTCTTAATGCTTCCCTATCAATATCTGTGGCAATAATATTAATTTTAAACTTTTTATTAAGCTCTTGTAGAGCTTCTTGGAATAAAATAGCCAGCGAATAAGGCTCTTCTCCCGTTGCACAGCCAGAGCTCCATATCCTTATATTATAACTTCCCATTTGCTCCTTACGCTCAATAAGCACCGGAATAACTTTTTCGCGTATTGCCTTAAATGCCTTGGGATTGCGAAAAAACTCAGAAACATTAATCGTTATTTTATCCAGCAATCTATCGTATTGCTGCGGATTCTTGTTCAAAAAATCCAAGAAAGCGCAGAAACTCTCAACCTCCGCATCATGCATTCCTACCACAATCCGCCTTCTGAGACATTTTGGCCGGTATTGACGAAAGTCAATGCCTCTTTTTTGATAAATATTCTGCAAAATCATATTAAAAGCACGCAATTCCTCCGGGCGCATATCCTTAAAATCTATAAAATTATCAGAACTCATAATTATTCATCTTTTCTGGCAATAATAATTCTTCCGAATTATCGTTAACGAGGATTATCCTCAACAATTTTAATTGCTCTTACCATTTCCCGCAATATATCCGCCTGAAACTGAACCTCTGTCTCCTTAATCTTGGTCATGATCCAGCCTTTCTCGGTTACCACATATCTGGCTGGCAGACGATTAAGTATAAGCGCCATGATATCAAGCTTACGCCTTGCGTCATTTATCCATTTTTTATCGATTTTTTTCAATTCCAGCTCTACAACATCTTTTACTACAACTTCCATATAATTTGTAATTTCCATTTCTATCCCTCCTTTTTTATAAATCTTTTTCCATCAACTTCTCTGACCATTCCTTTTAGCTGAAGATCAAGCAAGTTTTTATAAACACAAGCAGCGCTCAAAAAACTAGTTTTTATAAGCAGATCAATATGCATTGGCTCACTGCTTAGAAATTGAAGCAGCTTTATTTCTTCTGGATTTAGATCCTCCCTCAAGGCAGACAGCTGTTCATTCGCCTGAGACTTTCCCCCGTAAATATAAGCGCTGATATTGAGTTCTGATATAATATCCTCTACATTTTCCACAAGTTTCGCCCCTTCTTTGATCAGCTTATTTGTCCCTTTAGCATTCACTGAATTCGCCGCTCCCGGCATAGCAAAAACTTCTCTGTTTTGTGATAATGCCAGATTCGCGGTGATCAATGACCCGCTTCTTTGCGCCGCTTCGACAACAACAACTCCAAGGCTCAGGCCGCTTATAATTCGATTGCGTCTGGGAAAATTTCCTCTATGCGGAGCAGTATTCAAGGGAAATTCAGACATCACAATGCCTTTGCTGCTGATTGAATCAAATAGATCTTTATTTTCCTGCGGGTATATACATTTCAGTCCGCTACCCAACACCGCGATTGTACTACCGGACTGCTTTAGTGCACCCCTATGCGCAGCAGTATCTATTCCACGCGCAAGGCCAGAAACAACACAGATATCCAGTTTTGAAAGAGCTTCTGCAATACTGGCTGATAGGCATACACCGTTAAAGCTCGCTCTGCGACATCCTACGACAGATACAGTTGCTTTATCCAATAAAGACATATCGCCTTTGACATACAGGCAGATCGGAGGGTCATATATCTCCTTTAATAGTGCCGGGTATGAAGCATCCTCTGGGCATAAAACCTGAACCCGACCATCATTGATCTGCCGGATTTCATTATTAAAGATATCCGAAGTCAGTATATTTTTAATATCCCCAGCAATTCGCTCGTTTATACCCTGCACCTTTATCAAATTCTCTGCTGAGGCTTCAAATATTGCTTTTACACTGCCAAATCCATCCAACAATCGTTTTGTTAACAGCGGGCCTAAACGATTTACCATATTAAGAGCAATATAATATTTATTTTGTTCCTGATTCATTTGACATCTGCCCTTCTACCCAGTTCAATATCTGGACTATAACCTCCTGAGTGCTCAACTCAGACGTATCTATACTATAATCTGCTTTTGCGTAATAGAGCTTGCGTTTTTCTAAAAGGTCCTTTATCTTTGACTTGGGATCTGCTATATTAAGCAAAGGTCTATGCATATAATTTTTCGTTCTGTTTAAAATAACTTCCGGCGTCGCCTCAAGGCCGATTATAAATCCGTTTTTTTTAAGATTCTTTATATTTTCCTCATCCAGAACCACTCCTCCTCCGCAAGCAATGATCAACCCAGTCCCCGATGCGATTTCCGCAACAATATCTTTTTCCACTTTGCGGAAATACGATTCACCTTTATGCAAAAAGATATCCACGATCACCATGCCTTCTTTTGCTTCAATTTTTTCATCAAGATCGACATAAATCCCATGCAGTTTACTTGCTAAAAGTTCAGCTATGGTTGTTTTGCCTGTACCCATAAACCCGACTAGCGCAATATTTTTCATTTTCTCTGCCTTACTATTTTCCAATACAAAAACGGTTGAAGATATTATCCAGGATATCTTCATTAATATTATCGCCTACTAATGACCCAAGTGCATTTAAGGCCTGTCTTATTTCAAAAACAAGGCATTCGTCGAATCCTTTATTTTTAATCAGCAAAATCGCATTATTGATGAACGACAGACATTCAACAAGTGATTTTTTCTGGCGCAAATTACTAATGGCTAATTCCTCCGGCGCAGTAGCCCCCTCCTTAAAAAATTGCGCAATTATCTGCTTCTCAAGCTGCGCCATCCCCTGCTTGCGCAGTGCAGAAATTTTAACCTTTGACGCGCCGGGAAATATTTTTGCAATATCTGCAGGGTTGATTCTGTTTTTTAAATCAATTTTATTGATAACAATAACAACCCTTTTATCCTTTAGTTTTCCCGCCACTTCAATGTCTGTTTTATTGATCGCCCGCGATGAGTCCAAAACAAAAAGAACAAGATCTGCTTTTTGAAAAAAAGCCAGACTTCGCGCAACACTCTTTCGTGTTATAACACAAGAGCTGTCCATTATCCCAGCAGTATCCGCAATCCTCACAGGGATCCCGTTAATATTGATAAGCTCCTGGACAACGTCGCGTGTAGTGCCTGATATATTTGTAACAATAACTCTTTCATACTCAACTAATGCATTCATGATGCTTGATTTACCTACATTGGCAGCACCGGCCAGCGCAATACTTATTCCATTCTGCAGCATAATCCCCTTATCGGCGCTAGCAATAAATTGCTGAAGATCATTTACTGTTTTTCTCAGAACTTTGTTCAGCCTTGCCCCTGACGCCGAAGATATTGACTCCTCCGGAAAATCAATTGCTGCTTCAAGCGAAGAAATAAATTCAATAAGCCCTGAGCGTATTTTATTAATAATAGACGAAAGCCTGCCTTCAAGCTGATAAACCGCTGGCTTGAGCGCTGCTTCTGTTTTAGCATTAATAATATTTAATACTGCCTCTGCCTGTAACAGATCAATGCGTCCATTTAAAAAAGCCCTTTGGGTAAATTCACCCGGAGCTGCAAGGCGTGCCCCATTACCTATTACCAATTCCAACACTTTCCTTGAAGTAACAATGCCGCCATGACAATTTATTTCCAAAACATCTTCTCTGGTATATGTATGAGGCGCACGCATTACAGTAAAAAGCGCCTCATCAAGTATTCGTAGCTTGGTTATTGATTTATTATTTCCCTCAATAATATGTCCATAGTGTACCGTAAAACCCAAGGCCTTTGAAAGCTTTTTGCCGTTTTTTGAGCGGCAAATTTTATCGCCGATTTTTAAAGCCTTTTTACCGCTAAGGCGAACTATCCCAATACCTCCTACTCCAGGAGGGGTCGAGATAGCCGCTATTGTATCATCTGGATTTATCTGCATCTATAAACTTTCTAGTAATTCGGAATTTTTAACTCTTTTAAAGCAATATAAGCTTCTCCAATAAGATACAAACTGCCAGCAACCAAAATAAGGTCATCTTTATTAGAAGTATTTTTAACAGCCAGGCACAATGCCTCCTGTACTGTTTTAGTTTTTTTTATTATCCGCTTAAACTGAAACATTTTTTGCTCAAGCGTATCAACATCCATTGCTCTGGGATTATCAGCCTGAGTAAGTATAATAAGATTTTGACTGCGGGCAATATGGGGGATCATTCCCCGGACATCCTTATCCTTAGAAACACCGAATATCAAAATAGATTTCTTAGGAATAAACAGCATATTTATCGCTGCCCTTAGGGCATGCGCAGATGCAGGATTCTGCGCGCCGTCAAAAACAAGAAACGGATTACGGTGAACAATATGCATCCGGCCAGGCCATTGCGCGTTTTCTAAACCCTTTTTAACCGCCAGTGAGGAAATAACGACTTCATGCTGACTTAATAATTGAATTACACTCAGAGCTAATGCGGCATTAAGGGTTTGGAAATGACCGACAAGTCTTATATGCAGATTCTGATATGAATCCATAATCCCTTTAAAATCAAGGATACTTCCATCCAGATTTTGGCCAATAACATCATAGATAAAATCTTTTCCTATTCTATAATATCGAACATTTTTTTCTTTGCAGATCTTTTCAATTTCACGCCAAGCCTGCAGAGGCTGCGCAACGCTCACAACCAAACTATTTTCCTTTATAATTCCCGCTTTTTCACATGCGATCTTTTCCAGAGAATTTCCGAGTATTGCCATATGATCAAAACTTATGCTCGAAAGTGCGCAGACAAGAGAATCAACAACATTAGTCGCATCAAGCCTACCCCCCATTCCAGTCTCAATAACAGCAAATTCAATTTTTTGATGGGCAAAAAACAAAAAAGCTAATACCGTATATACTTCGAAGAAGGTCAATCCCTTGATTTCATCTGCATAGGGCTTAATTTCCTCGACCAGAGCAATAACCTCATTTTCTTCAATAAGCCGCTCTCTAATCTCAGCCATATCATCTTCGTAGCTTATCTTTATCCGCTCTTTGAAATCAATCAGATGCGGCGAAGTATATAAGCCCACTTTATACCCAGCCTCCATTAAAATAGAAAAAATAAACGCACAGGTAGACCCCTTGCCCTTAGTGCCGGCTATCTGAACTGATCTGAATTGTTCATGCGGATTATCCAGCTTCTTTAATAAAGCCTTGACCCTTTCCAGAGTAATATTCTTATATTCATAATCAGTGATTTTTTCATAATCAGTAAATGAGTTTAAATAGTTTATTGCCTCCTGGTAATTCATAAAGCTTCCTCTTTTTAATGCTTAAAATGTCTAACTCCGGTTACAACCATTGCAATACCGGCTTCTTCTGCGGCCTGAACAACCTCCCCATCCCTTATAGACCCGCCGGGTTGAATAATAGCACAAATTCCGACCTTTGCCGCGACTTCTATTGAATCTGCTTTTGGAAAAAAGGCATCACTTGCCAATACCGTCCCTTGTGTCTTGCCCTGTGCTTTTCTTATAGCAATTATCACACTATCCACTCGACTCATCTGCCCTGCGCCTATACCAACTGTCTTTGTATCAGATGCTAAGACAATAGCATTTGACCTAACGTGTTTTGCCACTGTCTGCGCAAATAAAAGCGACTTAATCTGCTCCTTTGTTGGTTGGTTGCTGGTCACAACCTTCAGGCTTTCATCATAGATACTCACATTGTCTTTAGTCTCAACAAGTAAACCTCCGGCTACACGTTTAAAATCCAATTCTCTGCTGAACTCGTTTGGCTTGATAATTTCATCCGTTTCCATGATCCGCAGGTTTTTCTTTTTTCTGAGTATCTCAAGCGCCGCAGCGGAAAAACCCGGGGCAATAACGCATTCCACAAAACCGCCGGAAAAAATCGCCTCAGCTGTCATCTGATCGACCTGCCGGTTTAACCCGACAATACTCCCGAATGCAGAAAGGGCATCACAGGCGAGGGCATCCTTATAGGCCAAAGATAAATTTTCTCCCGCAGAAACCCCGCAGGGATTATTATGTTTGATTATGCTTACAGCCGGCATATTGAAATCTTTAACAATATTTAAGGCCGCATCCAGATCCATGATATTATTAAATGACAATTCCTTGCCATGCAGCTGACGGGCTTTAACAATCCCCTGTAAGGCTACTGCTTTTTCTTTATAAAAAGCAGCCTTTTGATGCGGATTTTCACCATAACGCAATTCCTGCACTTTTTCAAAATCAAGGCTTAGATTTTGCGCTAAGGCCTGTTTTTGCTGCCCCGGTGATCTTCGGCTACTGAGATAAGCTGCAATGCTTCTATCATATGCGCAGGTTCGATCAAAAACCTCAACTGCAAGTTCCAAGCAGGTTGATTTTGAAATCTCTCCCTTATTCTCCTTCATTTCATTCATTACCTGATCATAACGCTGCGGATTACATATAACAGCAACGCTTCTGGAATTTTTAGCAGCAGAGCGCAGCATTGAGGGACCGCCTATATCAATATTTTCTATTGCCTCATCAACAGTTGTCTTAGGATCAGCAATCGTCTTTTCAAATGGATACAGATTTACGATCACCAAATCAATAAGCTCTAGCCCAAACGTTTTAACCTGCTCACAATGCTCTTTATTATCACGCAATGCCAACAATGCACCATGAATTTTGGGATGTAATGTTTTCACTCGACCATTAAGCATTTCATCGCTATTGGTTAACTCACTGACCAGTCTAACCGGCACTCCAAGCTCACGAATAAATTTCGCCGTGCCGCCAGTTGAAACAATCTCAATCCCATACTCATGTAAAAATTTTACAATTTTCTCCAAACCGCTCTTATCTGATACGCTAATTAAAGCCCTTCTAATCTTAACCACTTTTTTCTCCTTAAAGTTTACTACTTAACAAAAACCTTCTTTGATTGAAAATCAGGCATATAGGCATCACTGCTTTTTAACGCTTGTATCCAGCACTGTTCAAAACCGATTTTTTCTACATACTCAACTAACTCATTATAAAAAACACTATCAATTCTCTTATTTAACTCATCTATTTCACTCGCCTGATAACAGGGAGCATACTGACTCATCAGGCTAAGACCAATATTGCTTCCAATATCATTCTTTAAAAAATCAAGCACTTCAAAACTGCCGGACAAATTCCCCGGCAATACTAAATGTCTTATAAGCAGCCCTCTATAAGCACAACCATCAGAATCTTGAGCAAAATCACCCACCTGATTATACATGATCTTAATTGTCCGCTTTGCCGTACTCACATAATTCGTGATACCCGAATATCGCAAAGCTATAGAATCATCAAAATATTTCAAATCAGGCATATAGATATCAACGATTCCATCCAATAATTCCAAGGCTGTTTTGCTCTCATAAGCATTTGTATTATATAAAATCGGCAGGCAAAGTCCCTGCTGCTTAGCCAAATAAATCGCCTCGATAATCTGCGGCAGAAAGTGTGTCGGCGACACCAGATCAATATTCTGCGCTCCCTGTTTCTGCAATTTTAGCATTATCGAGGCTAACTGCCCAGGACTAAATTCATCTTTTATCTGCTTTTGCCTGGAGATCTGAAAATTCTGGCAATAAACGCATTTAAAGTTGCAATGGCTAAAAAAAATAGCACCAGCCCCGCCTTTATCAGCAAACGGAGGTTCTTCACCTTTATGAATCCCCCAATAAGCCACTTCGACATTTTCCCCTGCCTGGCAAAAACCCAGTTCTGCTATGCTTCTGTTAACCGAACATATATGTTCACATAAGCAACAATCATTGAGTACCGTCTTCGCCTGTTCTATCTTTTGCAAAAAAACATTCTTATCAAGACCTATATAACTTGCCTGAATGCCCATATTTAATTCTTTTTTTGAGCTCCGCATATATCCTTAACCAGTTGTTTCGCTTCTTTCTTATTTTGAATTATCTTAAGCGCCTGCGCCTCTTCTACTTCTTTCAGGAGCTTCCCGATTAAAGGTGAAGGCTTTAAGTCCAGTAATTTTATTATTTCATTTCCATCTAGCAATCGTGGCCTTGCTTGATTCTTAGCCGCATTTTTAAATAATGCAATTATCATGTTAACTAGTTCATCTTCTAAAAAAATAAAACTCTTTTTACGGCTCAAAACACCCTGCATCGCATTGCGGTCGGCAATAGTCAAGAGCAAGATCATTATAGCATTATCAGCCGTATCCCGGAAAAATCTAAATTTCGCTTTATTGCTGGGAACATAGTTTACAATCTGCCCTGCACGTAAATGATACCGCACAAGACTTTTAAGTACACCAACCTCTTTAGCTGAAAGTTTCAGTCTTTGGCCAATATCCTTGACTATATTCGCACCCTCTTTTTCATGTCCATAAAAATGTATTTTCCCATCAACCCCCGTAAATCTTGTTGCCGGTTTTCCAATATCATGTAAAATACAAGCTAGTTTCAACAGCCATAAACGCGAATGTGCCCCGGATATCTTTTCATTTAAGTAAATATGTGTAAGACGCGAATATTTTTTATAGATCTTCTTATCCAATATCCTTAAAAGTTTCTCCAGCTCAGCCAAGGTCTGAAGTGAATGATCCCATGCATCCAAATGGTGAAAGCCGCCCTGGTCAAGCCCGATCAGACTTATTGTCTCGGGGAGAATCACCGCTAAAACCCCAAGCCTGTTCATCTCAACAATATATTTAAAAGAGTTCTCACTGGAAAAAATTTTCACCAGCTCTTCACAAATCCGTTCTGGTGAAGTCATTTTTAACCGGTAAACACTCTTTTTAGCAAGCTCCTTTGATCTTTCATCAAAATCGAAACCAAACGTAGCACAGAAAGTGAATCCTCTTAATATTCGCAAAGGATCACTGATAAAGTTACGCTCATATGTCAATCGAACACATTTATTTTTAATATCCCGTAATGCCGAAAAATGATCTAAAAAAGCCTTTTTCACAGGATTTCTCATCAGCGCATGAAGATCAAGGCAAAGTGTATTTATAGTAAAATCTCGCCGCCTAAGGTCTTCTTTAATATTTATTCCTTTAAAATTACTAAAGTCAAGTTCACAGGGATTGCCTTTGCTTTTACAAATCACTCTCGCCGTTGAACCAGAGCGATCAAAAATAAAGAATGAAGCTCCCAGCTTTTTTGCTACCCGTTTGCCAAGTAACAAAGCTTTGTGACTTACAGCAAAATCCCAATCAAATTTTTTATATAATCTTTTGCTTAAAAACAGATTGCGTAAAGCCCCGCCGACAAGATAAACATTTACATTAAGCTCTAAAGCAATAGACTCTATGAGCTTCAGTATCATGTTTTGCTTTAACGCTTTTAATCTAGATGCTGTGATCCTTGTAGTTTTAGCCATTTAAGAATTGTAGTTTTTTAAACACTTCTTCTTCAACAAAAATCGGCGCTTGTGTACGCAAAGCAAGCGCAATACTATCACTTGGACGCGCATCGATATTTATAACCCTTTTATCAGCAGTGCGCAAAAATAGCTGTGCATAAAAAGTGTTTCCCTCCAGTTTATTTATAATAACACTTTGAATCTGTGCTCCCATCTGATCAAGAATATTTTTTAGTAAATCATGCGTTAGCGGACGAGGCGGCCTAATATTACTTACTTTCATTTTAATTGCCGCCGCCTCTGCCACTCCAATAATTATCGGTATCTGCCTCTGGCCATCCTTCTCTTTTAGAATAATTATTTGATCATGCTTATTCTCATGCATAATAATTTTATAAAGGCTTACGCTTACCATTGGGGCTCCTTCCCGATTTTAGAACAAAAATAGTCTTTAAGTATTTTTTTGTGATCAAAAGCTATATCCACCGGCAGATTTTCCAGACTGAAAACTACGGCATTTTTTGCGTCACTACCAGCACACAGATCCCCCCTGCCAACAGCAGTGAAAACAACTGATATTGTATGCCCTCTCGGGTCACGCTCTGGATCAGAATAAGCATGAAATTGCTTCAGATCGTAAACAGCCAAATTAGTTTCTTCCTTTGCTTCTCGGATTGCTGCTGTTTCCAGACTTTCCTTATAATCGACAAATCCTCCGGGGATCGCCCATCCATAGGGAGAATTCTTTCTTTCAACAAGAATAACTCCGTTTCCGCATTCAATAATAATATCTACAGTCGGCAATGGATTTCTATTTTTCAACATAAAACACTCTAGCCTCAAACATCAAGTCACCAGGCCAATTGCCCGGAAAAATATATCCACACTATTCGGATCAGGTATAAGCATAAAATTTCCGTTAAGCTGCTGATTATCTGTAGCAAAAGAAGTATTAATGCTTATGCCCTCATTTGATTTCATGGTATTCTTAATAAAATCAGCAAACTCATCATCCCCAAAACTTACCGCGGGAATACCGCAATTAGTCTGCAAATTAAACATAGAATCAACCGCAGAAAAATAAGTATTTGCAATAATACTTACAATCTCACCGAAAATACACTTTTGGTCCTCCATGGACAGACAGTTAACATCAGTAGAGTCTAGTCCCTCACCATTAACAAATTTATTCATCAGATCCAAGGCATCATTTTTTGAGAATATGATCAAAGTTTCCGTGAAATCAGATATCCCCTCAACAGTAAGATATGCTACTACCATCATACTTGTGTCATTTGAGACTAGACGTGATTTATAAAAATCACTCATATCAGGCAAAGAAATATCAATTTTTTCTCCGGATATTTCTCCGATAGCTTTTGCTACATGACTAATGCCGATATTGGCAAGTTCCTTCAGCGCAGAGCTCTTTAATTCATCAAACTGGCTAACACACTCCATTTCATCTAACCCCTTTTTCTCTTCATCCATCTGGTAAACATCCCCTTAGATCTAATATCATTTCTTACATTCAGAAGATCCTGATCAATGTTCATATAATCAAAATCATCATACCCTAGATTAACCGCTTTTTTAAGCGCCTCAATCGCTTCGTTTATATTTGCCGTTAAAGAATAACTGCAAGCAAGGTTATAATATACAATAGCATCATCCGGCCTAAGCGTGCTAAGACGCTTATCAATAACCAGTCCTCTATCGTAATCTCCGGCTTTCGTATAGGCCTCAGCCAGAGGAATAAGCACATCTACAAAATCAACATTTTCTTTGATAAGCTTTTCGAAAAATTCTATTTCAAAATCCATTATATTTTTATCGCTTTCGCTATTTTTCTTCAATTTCTTGCTCCCTTAAAAATCCGTTTCTTTAACTTTAAGTTTTCTACTCAGTTCTCTTGTCAGTTTTTTTAGACCGGGGCTTCGAATTACCGGGTAAACTTTTTCTGCCTTTAATTTCTTATAAGCTGCAGGCAGATCGTCGATCTGTCTTTTTACAAAGCTTCTGACCTGTGCCATCTTCGGCTGCGGCCTTAATAATCTGCCCTTTTCAATCATTTTCAACAAAAGCGGTTCACCTTTTTGCCGCTCAGTTTCTAAAGCCAGAATATCTTTCATGAAATTACCCTTCCTATCCCTTAGGCGATAGATCTTTTTTCTACCCGGATAAGTAGCCTTATTTGAACTTAATTTCATTGTTGGGCAAAATTTAGCTTTCCCATTATTAATCTCGCTTAGCTTATAGACAATATCACAATATGGCGCATCTGATGAAACCCCCATATTTGTTCCTACACCAAAACTGTCAATCGAAGCTTTAGCCCTTACTAGTTTTTCAATCTTATGCTCATCTAAATTACCGCTTGCCAGTATCTTTACATAGGCAAAACCATGCTTATTCAGCAATGCCCTGATCTTTTTACTCTCTTTTACCAGATCTCCGCTATCTAAACGTACTCCAAGCAATTGAAACCCTTTTTTTTCAAGTTCTCTCGCAACTATTAATGCATTATTTATCCCCTGGCGATAACTATATGTATCCAGCAACAGCACTGACTCTTTAGGAAAAGTCTCTGTATATGCACGAAAACTCTCAAGTTCACTGTCAAAAGACATTACAAAAGAATGCGCCATTGTTCCTGCTAACTTAATGCCCAAAATCTTTCCAGCCAAAACATTTGAGGTTCCGCTACAACCTGCGATATAACTGGCTTTGGCGACCTGCAGACTTGCAGCCGGCCCCTGAATTCTTCGCAGCGAAAAATCAAAAACAGGCCGCCCTCCTGCTGCAATAACAACCCTTGCCGCTTTAGAAGCAATTGCAGTCTGAATATTAATTGTGTTGAGAAGATACGCTTCAACGAGCTGTGCCTGAGCTAAAGGAGCAGTGATTCTCATTATAGGCTCTTGCGGAAAAATCAAAGTCCCCTCTCTGAGAGCCCAAACATCCCCGCTAAATTTAAGCCGGCTTAAAAATCTAAAGAAATCACTTTCAAAATTGTATTGTTTTAAATAAGCAATATCATCTTTTGTGAACTGGAAATTTTTCAAATATAAAAGAGCATCATTAATTCCGCAAGCAACCAAAAAAGACCTGTCTTTCGGAAGATTACGGATAAACAAATCAAATGTTGCCTCTGCCTGCGGCAAGAACCGCTTATATCCATTAGCCATTGTCAGAGCATAAAAATCCAGGATTAGGGCAGTTTTTCTCATATTACCTCAATCCGAGCAAGAAATACTCTCCTGCCCCGATTAATAAAAGGCCGAATATTTTCTTTATGCGAATCATCCACATGCCTGATTTTGGCATCTTTTTAAGCAATCCGACAAATGCACCGAGTATTAATAAAGGCAGACCTAATCCCAGTGCATATGTAAACAACAATGTTGTTCCTAAAAACAAATCCCCCTGCGAAGCTACATAAGTAAGTATTCCGCCTAAAACCGGTGTTGTACATGGCCCGAGAACTAAACCGGAAACTGCACCTAATAAAAAGGCACCTCCTATACTTGTTGTAGCTTTCGCTTTATTTGGCTTAAAGAAAGTGATCTGAGGGAAATGAAAAACATCAAGCATGAACAGCCCCATAAAAATAAATACATTTCCCACAAATACACTAAGCCAAAAATTATTCTGAAAGGCACCAAACAAAGAGCCGCTAAGGGCAGCCACTGCGCCCAAGACAGAGTAAACAAGAGCAAGACCTAAAACATAGCTTAAAGAGCGGATAAAACCCTCTTTTTTAGTTTTTATCTCCGCACCACCCATATAACCAACAATAACCGGCAGTATCGGATAGATGCATGGGGTAAAACAAATCACAATCCCTGATACAAATACAATGAAATATGTTAAAAAAGAAATATTCTCTAAAGAAATCTGCTGCATCTGTCCTCCTTTTCAGGATTCGATTTATCGCTTCCTATTGCGTAAAAAAGAAGCAAACACAAATCCCCCTGTGAAACCACCTATATACGCCCACCAGGCTACCTTAACCAGGCCTTGCCTTGAACCCGGCAAAGTAAAAAATCCATTTAAGAACTGGATAAGAAACCATATACCTAAAAAGAAATATACCGGCATCTCCGCCACAGTCCAAAAAATAAACACCGAAAACAAAATTATTATTTTTGCCCCAGAAAAAACAACAAATACGCTCCAGGGACACCAGAAATACATCCGCTTGCCCCCAAAGCAGGCACATTAGAATGAATATTTAAATATATGCGTAAAATTTCCAACAAGACCACACAAAATATAAAAGATTAAAAATTTAAAGTGCCCTAATTTATCTTCGGCATTATCTCCCAATATCCACAAATACCACATATTCCTCAGTCAATGAAGCCAGCCGGCATGCAGAAAAAGTGAACTTATCAAAGATATTATTCCGGCAATAGCCTGCGATAATGTCCAGGCCCGCATATTTAAAAAAGCCTCAGGAACTACCGCAAATCTAGAAATCACTTCTTTAAGTTACGATCCAAGCAAAATTTCCTTTAAAAATATATATATATGCGATTATCAGCAAAATAGTTACCAGCGCCAACCTTCTTGCCTTAGCCTTATCGCGCAAAGGTATCAATATGAAACTCCTTACTAATATTTAGCTTAGAATAATATTTTAACAAATTGCTAGATATTCTGCAACACAATTAACTTTTTATAATTAATCTGTTTTTTTAAAGACCCGTCAAAATAGAAAAATGCTGTAACCTATTAATAATAAAATTGTTATGAATTCAAAAAAGCCTTTATTTTTAAACCCTGGCTTTACTTATTTAATAAAACTCTATTTCTACATAAAAAAAAGGAGCTTTTAATACTTACTCTTAAACAAATCCTTGTATGCCTACAAGATCTATGGATCACGACATTAAAACTGTTGATTTTAGAAAATCCACATTCAAAAACACAAAAATAAGCTTAAATTAAGAGATCATAAAGCTGCTTGGACAAAAATTCAGCATCAAAAGAGTTCTAACCGCAATTTTTTCAGCCATGGGCAAAAGTGTACAATATATAAATAAAGTTCCCCGCGCATTAAAATTAATGAAAAACAGAAATATAAATCGCCAAGGAAATGGGATATTATAGAATCTTCACTGTATCACCTCAATATAGAGAATAAGGTCTATGCCTTATTAATGGCAAGAAATGCAGGCCATTTACAAAAAGCATCAGTATTAAAGCCCCATAACTATGTTTTTAACATAATATACAACAAGACATCTGCCGCCAGAAACTTAGTCTAGTTTGCATTCCCCGCACCATAATCGTGAAAATACTCCATTATTATTGCCGCAATATTTTCGGCTATTATCCGATATCCATGCTTTGTACAATGCCTGTCTTCTTCTGAGACAAAGTAATATTTATAAGGCCGATGCCTTAAGAGCTGAACAAATCTCTCTTCATGCCGAATAATCTCAATCTTATACCTGAAAGCCACTTCCATTATTTCAGATGAAACCCCATCAGGATATCCCGAAAAGAAAAGCCTTATATTGTTACGCTCACAAGACTCTACCATTTCTTTTAAATTAGCAGACAAAATTTCAGAAACATTGCTTTCTTTCATAAGAACATTCGCGAAATATAAATTTGCTATTTTAAAAATACTGTTCCTGCCTCGAAGTTTATCCTGAAAGTAATCACGCCTTAATTTTGCGTTCTTGTCTACCATTTCTATAGCTAACTCAATACAATCTCTACTTTTCGGATCCAGCTTCAAGGCCTTCAGATAATAAGCCCTGGATTCTATAAAAAAATTATCCATATAAAGGTCACCTGCCATACGAATATACGCCTGAGATAAAAATTTTTTAGCCATATTATTTTTTGGAAATTTTAATAAGAATTTTTCGTAAAATAAAACAGTTTTTTCAATAATATCCATTCTCATAAAGACATCCTCCAGTTCTTGATGCCAGATTCGAGCCTCAGGATTCTTATTCAAAGCAACCGTTAAACGATTTAACGCTTTAGCATATTCTCTGTTAAGCTTATAACAACGAATTAATTCAAGTACGCTCAGATCATCATTGCCATCGATCATTATTGCTTTATAATAAAATCGTTTTGCCAATCCATAATAACCAAAGTCTCTATATATATTTGCGTAACGTATTAAGATAGGAACAGTTTGGACTTGGGCCAGCTTTAACCGGGCGAAATGATTATATTTTTCTTTCGAATTGATTTGTGCACTCTTCAATTTTAAGTTTTGCAAAATCACAGAAAAAAACTTAGAGATTCTAAGCCTTCCCATAAGAAACTGAAACAGTTTTCTATCTAATCTGATATTACTATCATCAAAATTCCAGGTATCATTTCCGCCGCACATAATAATCACTGCCTCGGGCTTAAGATCAGAGACCGCTTTTTTAAGCTTTTTAAGAACCTGGGTAGAATTGCTGCCGGGAACTCCCAAATTAATAATATTGAACTTTTTCCCATTTTTTTGTTGATTTAATATCTCCTGCATCTGCACAGGATAGCTAAATTTGGCTTTTGCTCCAATTCCGTAAGTAAACGAATCGCCAAAACAAAGAATTTTTATTGCTTGATATTGGGCTTCCTGGCCTTTTGCTCTATAAATGTGCTGCATAAAATAACTGCACACAGACAGAACCGTTTCCATGCTCAGAAGCGCAATACTGATTCCAAGAACGATGAGCAATATTTTTAAACGCAATTTTATTGATTTTTTCTTATTCTTCATTTCGGGAATTTTTCCAGTATTCACAGTATTTATTTATAACACATTCTTTGCATCTGGGTTTTCGCGAAATACAAATTTCACGGCCATGAGCAATGAGTAAATGATTTATTGCCCCCCAATCCCTGCGCACAAAAAGATCCATAAGATCTTTCTCTATCTTCACCGGATTGTTATTTTGCGTTAAGCCTAGCCTTTGAGCAAGACGCCGCACATGTGTATCCACAGCAATTCCTTCATTTTTCGAAAAAGCATTATATAAAATAACATTTGCGGATTTTCTGGCAATACCCGGAAGGCTAACTAAATCAGCCATATTCTCCGGAATATGTCCTTTAAACTTGTCTCTTAACATAATAGCTACTGCAATAATATTTTTTGCTTTATTGCGAAAGAATCCTACAGAACGGATATCCTGTTCTAATATTTCAACTTTAGCATTTGCCCAATCAGATAGAAAGCGATATTTTTGAAACAAAGAGTCTGTGACAATATTAACGCGCCTGTCAGTACACTGTGCAGAAAGCATCGTGGCGACAAGAAGCTCAAAATTATTTGAAAACCTTAAAGCAATTTTAGCCTCAGGGTATTTTTTTTTAAGTACTTTGATCAATTTTGCTTTTTTACTTCGATACACGTAGAATCACCTTTTTTAAAAATTATTCAATATTATTGATATTGTACCAAAATTTACAAAAAATATTTGCATTAATTTATTTTTGTGCTTATAATAAAATTAATCATGAACTTAAGGAGGATAGCATGAAAGCAATTATAGACACAGAAGCTTGTGTAGGATGTGGATTATGCGCTAATATGTGCGCAGAGGTATACCAGATGGAAGACGACAAAGCAATTGTTATCGGCAATTCCATTCCAGAGGAACTCTTGGATTCAGCAAAAGAAGCAGCCACAAGCTGCCCTGTAGAAGCAATAAAAATAGAGGGTTAATTTTTTTAACCCTCTATTTTATAAATACCCTGATCTCTTGATTTATAATAACTCTTTAAATCTAATATTTTAGGCCAATTAAATATTCCAAATCATCCCATGGTTTACGACTCCCTTGGATAGCCACGATAAATTCCTTATTCCCCTTGCTGAATGCACCAAGAAAACAGTGTTTTGCCGCTTGAGTATAGCCTGTCTTTCCAATAAGATTATTGGTTGTACGCCAAAGAAACTTATTATGATTGCGTAATTTAATTACTTTACCGTCACTGCCGGATATACTGGCATACTTCTTCCCCAATATTTTAGTCAATGCCGGATATTCAAGACATTTCTTCATAAATAAAGCCAGGTCATAAGCAGTAGAATACTGTCGTTTTTTATGTTCAGGCAATCCTGTGGCATTGAGGAAAAAGCTGTTTTTCGCTCCCCATGATTTTGCCTGTTTATTCATTAATAATGAGAACTTAAACTCAGTTTCCGCCATAGCCTCAGCCAAAACAACCCCGGCATCATTAGCCGAACTCATCAAAAAACACAGAAGCAGATCCTTAACCTTATATTTTTTCTTTTCGCTTAAATACACCTTACTCGGAGCTATCCCCGCAGCCCTTTTACTGATAATTAAACTCCTTTTAAAATCCAGATTATCAGCGGCCATAACTGCAGTCAGCACTTTTACCGTACTTGCCGCAGGCATCCTTAAAGAGGAGTTTTTTTCAAACAGAACAGCTCCGCTATGTGCATCCATAATAATAGCAGATCTTGCCGTAAGTCCTGCACTTTGCTTAGAAAGCCCTACCCTTGCAAAAAACTGGCCCATAATAATTACGGCTAAAAAGCATATTATATATTTAGTGAATTTCATTTCATTTTCCTAAAAAAGTTAGGACAATCTTTCTGTCTCTTACTCGAGTATCGAATTCTGCCAAAACAACCTGCTGCCAGGTTCCCAAAAGCAGTTTCCCGTCATTAAAAGGTACAATCATCCCGGATCCCTGAAGCGCTGCCCGAACATGGCTAAAGCCATTGGCATCATTCCAGGTCTCATTATGCAAATAGTGTTTTTCACTTGGCGCAATCCGTTCATACAAATCCCTCATGTCTGAGATCATGCCTGATTCATACTCAAAAGATGTTATTGCCGCAGTTGATCCGACAACAAACACATTCATCAAGCCTTCGCTAAGAAATGACTGCTGCAAAGCCTCCTGAAGATCACTGGTAATATCAATTAAATCTCCGGCACCCTTTGTTTTATGCTTTAGAATCTGCGTTATAATTTCCATAGTACAATTCTATCCCCAACAACTTGATCATGAAATTTTATGTTTTGTCATTAATAATATTCATTGACGAAAATTGTTTATCAAGTTATAATTTTTATAAATATTTTAACATAGATTTATCTTAACTAGGAGAAAAAAGTGAACAAGAAAATATCTAAGCAAAAAAAGCAACTTTTTACCATTCTCAAAAAAAATTCATTTAAACGCAAACGCGTCATTCTCTCCAGCGGGAAAGCCAGTAATTTTTACTTTGACGGAAGAATAAGCTCTCTTATAAGCTCAGGCGCTTATCTTATTGCAGAGATACTTCTGGATATGATAAAATATGATAAAATTGACGCGATTGGTGGACTTACACTCGGAGCTGATCCTATAATCGGAGCAACAGTTGCCATAAGTTTTGGGAAAAGCAGGCCGATTAATGGTTTCATTGTAAGAAAAGATGAAAAAAAACACGGCATGAAAAGAAAAATTGAAGGGCCGGCGCTGAAGAAATCAAGCAGAGTTGTAATTATCGATGATGTAGTTACAACCGGTTCATCAACGATTCAAGCTATTAAATCCGTGCAGGAAATCGGATGCAAAATTGTCCGCGTAATCGCAGTAGTTGACAGAAACGAAGGCGCAAAAGAGAATATTGAAAAATGCAAATGTAAGCTTGAATCGATTTTTACAAAAGCTGACTTCGGAGTTTAACTTAAGGATCTATTATGGATGTTATTGGTATAATACCCGCGCGTTATGGTTCAACCAGGCTTGCTGCAAAAGCACTTGCTAACATATTGGGCAAGCCTATGATACAGCATATATATGAAAGAGCCAAGGAAGCTTCTGTCTTAGATGAAGTTATTGTGGCTACAGATGATGAAAGGATAAAAAAGGCCGTAGACTCTTTTGGAGGAAAAGCTTTACTTACATCTAAAGAGCACACATCGGGAACAGAACGGCTTACTGAAGTAGTTTTCGACATGGATGTGAAGGTTATTGTTAATATCCAAGGCGATGAGCCTCTTATTCACCCATCCATGATTAATGATGTTGCTTATGCCATACTCGAAAATCAAAATATCGTCATGGCAACCCTAAAACAACTTATCACTGATATAAATGAGTTTAATAATCCAAATGTAGTAAAGGTAATCACGGATAAAAATAACTTTGCTATTTATTTTTCCAGGTCTCCTCTGCCAAACATATTAAGGAAAAAAGAAGGATTAGATATACCGATTTACAAGCATGTCGGGATTTATGCTTACACAAAAGACTTTTTACTTACTTTCAAAGGATTGAGATCCTCAAAGCTAGAGCTTGCAGAATCACTGGAGCAGCTAAGAGCAATAGAGAACGGCTATAAAATAAAAGTGCTGGAAACCAGACACGAAACTATCAGCATAGATACGCAGGAAGATCTCGATAAGGTCATAGACTATCTTAAGAATTCAATTAATAGCTAAATAGACTGATTTAGCCACTCTTGCTGTGTCTGCTCAAGAAGCTGTTCTGCTTTCACCTTATCTTCAAGCGGAACATACAGATAATAACCGGACGCAATGGTTCGAATCGGCAAGCCCCAGCTAAAATGGGACGGTTTAATCTCATTCATAATGCTTCTGCTTCTAAGACATGCCTTCTTCACCTCTGCCTCAGTTTCATCAATGGCAATATCTAAAAGGGTCCATTGTTTTGAAGGAAGGCTGCAGATTTTACGGAAAAATTTCAGTTGTCTTTTTATGTCATGGTATACTCCGACCAGAACTATCAAACCAAAAGCACCAAAAATACCTGCACTCATAAAGGAAATCTTAAGGATCAACGGTAAAGCAACTGGAAGGTAATAAATCGCTACAAATAATATCACGCTTAATGTTATCGTTTTAGTAATGGAAGCATTCAAATAATCTATTATCTTTTTATTTTGGCTTTCCTTTATTTTGCACTTATGCGCCAAAATGAGCTCATAAAATCTTCTGGGCCGATAGATTACTTTTGCGTAAACAAGCGTAAAGAAAATTATAGCAATTAAAACCATTGCAAAAGAAGCAAGATCAAACGAAACCTCAAAATAAGAGAATACTGTCTCTGTAATAATCAAAGGCCATACCCCCATCCATACCGGCCTTATTGAAATATGAAAATGCTCATTATTTTCAGTACACATATCTATTCTATTTACAATTCTAGTAACTTTTCTGGCAAAATAAATAAAAGCTATTGTTATAACACTGAAAATAAACAAATGTTTCAAGCCTATCAGATTCCTGCCCCAGAATACAACCAATTGATCCCCGGCAAAAATAAATCTTAATATCACTTCTACGGCAAAAATCATACCCACTCCATTACCAAAACCATATTTATTTATAACCTGCGTAAGCATTATAAAAATAAGCGTCATTACACAAAGAGAAAGAATGGTAGTTATCTGAAAAGGAAGTCCGGCAAATTTCAGCAGGTTAATATCCGGGAATTGATTCAAAAGCTGCAAATCCATACTTGCCTGATATCCGGAAAACACACTTAAAATCAGGGCAATAATTACAGTCCCATACATCATTTTAGAACGCCCATGTTGTTCATGAAAAAACTTTCTATTTAACCCAGGCACAAGAAAAGCTATTATTTGAAGCATTACACAGGCATTAATAAAAGGCATTATCCCTAAGGAACTTACCGATACATTACGCAGTTTTCCAATATGCACAAGAGCCATCAAATCCATTAAGCCCCCGCCTTGCGTCCTAATATGCTGCTTATAGAGCTCAGCCAATGCGCTTAAATCAACCCCTGGCAGAGGCAAAAAATAAAGCACACGTACAAGCACAAGAACAGCTATGGTAACTAAAATCCTCTTCCATATGCCACATTCATCACTTTTTTTTATCGTCATCTTATCCCACCCTTCAAAAGAAGATTAAAATTCTCCGTTTACTATCTGGGCATCGCCCGCTAATTTCTTCACCCCTTGAATCCTGCGTTTTAACTTATTGTCTCTGGGATAAAGTTCTAAAATTTTCTTATAATAATGAATGCTTTGTTCATAATCCTTTATCCTTTCAAAAGAAGCCGCGAGTAGTGTCAGAACATGCCTTTTTTCGATATTATTGACCTCCCTTGGCAGAAAAAGATAAGCCTGTCTGAAATAGGCTATGGACTTGACATAATCATTATTCATAATAAAGTAAATATCACCTATTTGCGAATAAATTTCCCAGGCTTTGGGGTTATATCTCAATCCATTCTTCAAGAATCTAATTGCCTTATCAGACTTACCCAGGCGTATGCCCAGCCAATAACCACCCACAATATATGCCTTAATATAATATGGATCCGCTAATACAGCAAGTTCAAACCAAGGCATTATCTCGGCACTTTTGGCATTATTAAGATGTTGAACCGGCTTGTAAGAAATAGCCTTGTTTAAGCGTGAAAAAATATCCTGATCATCATTCACAGGCTGCCAAATTTCATTATTCTGCTTAGAGACATGCTCGTGGGGTACTTCACCTTCTAGACAAGAATGTCCTGCATTGTGCTTTGGATGCGAAGTCCCGCCGTGAAAATATCTATCTGCTTTTAAATACAAAATTGCCGCTATACTGCTGCGCAGCTGTCCAAACATCTTATAGAAAATATCGTTTTGACAAATAAGGGAATTATTATTTGCCATAAAAAAAACATCAAGGTGTGCTGAACTACAAACTAAAATCAATACCACGATGATAACAATTAAGCTAGAATGGAATTTGCCTAAAGCCATCTCTTTTGAAACCTCTTAAAAACAAAAAAAAGCAAGCAAGCCACATAAAGAGTCGCATACCCAAATATAGACAACATAACCCACAGCGGTAATGGACTCCATTCATATATAAGTCGATGGCGCAAATCAAAAAATTCAAAATGAGGCAAGAGATAATAAGCAATTTCCCCCAGAATAGGCAGGCGGTAAAATGCTTCTCGCATATTAGCGCCAAACCAACTCATTAAAAAGAAAATAGTATATGACAAAGTAACTGTAGTGGAAAATGTACAAAATACGGAAAGGCATATAGTCATTGCATTCAAAACAGCAAGCATAATAATACCACCCATAAATACCTGTGTATAAAGCAGCCAATCTCCTTGTCCTTGTTTAAGTAAGCTTATAACCGTAAACAGCAAAAAAAATAAACCGAAACTAATCCAGCTTATAAACAAACTTCCCAAAAATTTACCGGCAATCACATGAACTCTCTTTATCGGTTTTGCCAAAAGAGGATATATTGTCTTTCCGCTTATCTCTTCTAACATAAGTCTTGCCGCATTAGGTACTGCAATAATTATGGAAAATAAAAATACAAGCCCCAGTCCTATTTCATTCATATATCTATAAATATGCTTAATTTCAAAAAAAGCGGCATTTGCTAGATAGACCATTAAAATAAGCAGCATTGTAATAAACACATATATATCTTTTTTACGGAATATTTCACGCATTATATTTATTGCGATCAGTTTAACTATCAACATAGGTCACCTTTTATTATAATGTCTATAAAATACCTTTCTAGACTCATATCATCTCCCTTTTGCTTAAAAATATCCTCTACCTTATCTGTTTTTACCAGGACACCTTTATTTATAATTCCAATCCTGTCACAGACAAGCTCAACTTCTGAAAGCTCATGAGAGGAGAAAAAAATTGTTTTCCCTTTTGCCTTTAACCCTTTAATTATCTCACGTACGCTGCTTCTCGCCAGAGGATCAAGTCCGCTTGTAGGTTCATCAAAAATTAGCAAGTCAGGATCATTTATTAGGGATTGGGCCAGGCTTATCTTTTGCATCATTCCTTTAGAAAAATTTTTCATCAATACATTTGCTTCTGCCTCCATACCAACAAGACTTAGCAAGTTGTCAATTTTTTTATCCGCAGTCTTTTTTCTAAAGCCAAAAAATCCGGCATACATTCTAAGCAGTTCCCGTGGGGTTAAATACCAGTAATAATTAGCAATCTCCGGCATATAGCCCATACGTGAACGCACAGAGTAATCAGAAGAATCTTGTCCAAAAATGCTTATTTGACCCGCGGCTACAGGAAGAAAGTTAAAGATTGATTTTATGGTAGTAGTTTTGCCAGCACCATTAGGGCCAAGAAAGCCAAACACTTCTCCAGAGACAATCTTAAGCGTAAGATGAGCAATTGCCTTTTTCAGGAAATTGCTTCCTTTATAAGTAACAGATAAATCATTCAATTCCAACGCATATTTCATGAGCTTATTATACCAAAAAAAAATTGATTATTAAAGCTGCTTGAAAAACTTATCCTCAAATATCGTCCCTTGATTAAGAACAAGATCAGGATCTATTGTCTTTTTAATAATAGCCATTTCACGCAACCCTTTAACGCCAAGCATAATTTTAAGATATTTCCGTTTTAATTTACCGATTCCATGTTCTGCTGAAACAGTTCCTCCCAATCTAAGGCCTTCCTTGACAAACTCAAGGTAAAGATTTTTAGCCCTTTGAAAATCGTTTTTAGTTTTCGGCATTAAATTAACGTAAAGATGATTTTCCCCGATATGGTCGAATACGCAATATTGCATACTGCTGTTTTCAAGTGCGCGTTCATAGAAATCAAACATCCCCGGAAAATGCCTATCTGAAACCGCAATATCAGTATTAATCTTCGAAAACCCGTTTTCTTTAACTCTTTCATTTATAAAAACCGGCAAATCGTAGCGCATTGCATTAATAGGAATCTAGCGGTATTTCGGCCTGAGCATATCAAGAGAGAAGACGTCAAAATATTCAATACAACTAGCATCAATATCGTTATTTTTAGCAGATTTTCGGCTGGTATATGTTAGTTTTTTAGATTAAAAACAAATTCCAGTGCCTGCATTTTGGTTTTAAAAAAGACTACTCCGTTAAACTCCTGTTCCGGCAATTCACAGAGGATTACTTTGATCTTACTTATCATACCTAAAATACCCTCACAACCAATAAACAAGTCAATCAGATCACTACCGGAAAAGATATAATAATCGACAGAATTTTTAACTTTAGGCAGGCGGTAGCCGGGCAAAGCACAGAATAATGGCTTGTTTTTAATAGGAATATAGAGCCTGTTTTTAACAAAACAATTACCTCTTTGGATATCAAGTAATTGCCCTGTGGACAGGATAATATACAGGCCAAGGATATGCTTTCTTGTTGAACCGTATTTAAAACCTTTAGCCCCGGAGGCATTGGTAGCTACGGTTCCCCCCAAGATATGCATTTTTTTCTGTAGGATCAAGTAAATAGGTGAGTCCGTATTTAGCAGCCTCCAGGCATAACTGCTCAATGCTCACGCCAGGCTCTATAACTGCAAATCCCCCAGGCTTGTCCGGAAATTTTTTAATATCAACTATTTTGTTTAGTTTTTCAGTTGAAATTATTGAACCACTCAAGGAAATTCTACCTCCCACAATACCGGTTTATGCTTCGAATATAGTCAGGGGCATTTTTCCAGAAGCAGCTTCTTTAAAATAAGCAATTGCCTCATATTCAGTTTTAGGAAAAACTATTTCCCGGGCATTTCCACAACTCAACCCAGAACTATCCTGTAAATAATCTTTGAATGTATCTATATTCTTTTTTCGTAACATAATTAACCTAATTACCTTCATTATAGAATAAAATAGTCATTAACCGCTACAAATAAAAGACTTGACATAAAGTGGCACTTGTGATATTATTTTAATATTGAACGGAGTCATCTGACATTTACAAGGAGGTAAAAAAAGATGCCTAGCAAGAAAAGCCATCCAGAATCATCTGACCAATCAAAGAAAAACGAAATATTGCGTAATTCTACGAGTAAAAAATTCAATGCAAATAATACCCAATTAAAGCTGGTATGCTTTGAGAATTCAATTGCCTCAAAGATGCGCGAAGAAGACATTATCCGTGCTTGTTCTATCTACAACAAGACTCAGGAAAAAATCATTAAACTCAAGATATCACAGATCTATTTTAATTAGAAACTGTTTGTCCTCTTTTAAAATCCCAAAATTTACCTTATACAATCATATATTGAAAATAATGAACTGAACCGACATCACGCCATACAGATATTAGCGTTTAAAGGCAGCATTTAGAATACTATCTCTATTGGGAAGGATCTTTTTTCTTCTTAAATATATTAGAAAGCTTTTCTAAATTAGTATGTTTTTTTTGTACTGCGCTTAGATTTTGTTTATGAATAGAATCATATATTTCTTTTCTATGAACAGGGATATCTCGCGGAGCAGTTATCCCCAGCTTAACTTGCTCACCGCGGACTTCCACAACCTTCACTTCAACATTGTCCCCGATAATTATACTTTCATTTGGCTTGCGCGAAAGAACTAACATTTTTATCCTCTATTTTTTTAAGCATTTCATCCAAAACTAAATGTTGTATCGAATAATCCTGTTCTTGTAAGACTACCTGTCTACATATATTTTTCTCTTTATTAATCATCAGCGGTGCCAGTAAATTAGCGCTGATTTGATCTGAGCCTTGAGGCACACACACAATAACATAACACATGCATTCCTCAATATCGCTGATCTGCAATGCTGTTTTATCCAGTAATGATACTACGGGTTTATAATCCAGTTTAACTTCCAGAGGATCCATAATGATAAAATTTATTCCAGAGTCGCTTTGCGACTGCATCCAAAAGAAAGGCTCCTTTGATTTCTCACTCACAATTCTATACTCTTTATGTGTTTCAAACCCGATAATCCCTTCCGGAAAAAACATTTTGCTCCCATTGAGCGATGAAGCCCGCTCTTCATGTTTAATAGTTGTTTTCATATAACTACTTACCCCCTTTCTTCATAAACGAACTCATCCATTTATGATCATCATTTTTTGTTTATTAAAAATTTAAACTCCCCAGCATATTGATTGTCATTTGGTTATCCGGCTCAATTAATAAAACCTCTTCTAATTCGTACTTTGCGCGCGCATAATTCTTTTTTAATATCGCGCTCATTGCCCTAGCAAAATAAGCATCCGCTTACCCTCCTGCTCCTTTTTAAAACCGCTGAAACCTTCTGCATTATCTTTGCCTTACTTAAAAGCATTTCCGCTAAAAGCACCATCTGATTTTCCTTAACAACGCTTAAGTTATTTCTTATTTATTAGTCTCTATCCATCTTTTCACGTAATTGCTCAGAAACATTTTCCATCTTTCTTTCATAATAACTTTTGAGCTTTTCATTTTCTTTTTCAAGAATGCGAATCTGTTTTATATATTTAGCCTCTTCAATGCGCAGCTTCTTTTCCCATTCAAAAGAATTATGCAGAATCTCTGCTTCAGCGTCTCCTTGGAGGTTCAGTATCGTTTTTTTCTGTTTAGCCAGTTTTGTCTCTAATGTGCTCTTCTGGTCGGCAATTTTATCTTGCAGTTCTGCTAACTCGCGTTTTTGTCTTTTATTCTCCTTCTTTACATTTCTAAGCTCATCCTTTACGATTTTAGAAATTTTGTATGCCTCTCTTGTCTCTTCTCCGGAATAAAGCGCTAATTTCTGATTCAATATTTGGATCTGATTGTTTTTTTCAGAGACGACTATCGCCTTTGTTTTTATCTCCTCTTTGAGCTTTAGAATATACATCCTCAACTGTTCAGATGATTTTTTTAAAACCTCATTTTCTTCTAAATATTTATTTTTTTCCTTCTCTATACTTTGCCCATACTCAAGCTCTTTTTCCGCTGTCAACTGCCTCAGAATCTTTTCCTTTTGCTGAGCCTGCTGCTTTGTTTTTTCGATCTCTTGCTCTCTCTTAAAAATTTCCTCAGCATACTTATTTTCTTTACTGCGAATTATTTCATCCAGTTTTTCGTATTTTTGATTCAATTTATATTCTAATACTTTTACTTCCTGCTCTGTTTTAATCCTGTATCTCTCTTCAAGCTGGAGATGTTTCTGTTTATATTCTTCTTCTTTTATTTCCAGTTCTTGATTAAATACGCTTCTTTGTTTTTCTATTTTTTCATTAAAGTCTTTAACCCGCTGCGCCAAAACTCTTATCTGAGAGTCTCTCTGAACAATCGAAGTCCCAGCGTCTCCTATTTCCTGTTCCCGGACCATACCCTCTACGCCTTTAGATTCATCCATAATCTGCTGCAGACGGGCATCATATTCCTTTTCCTTGCGTTTTAGAACCTCTTTATGCAAATTATCCTTTATTTTTAATTGTTCGCTCAAGCTGTCAACCTTTGCTGTAAGCTCAATTATCTTTTTCTCACCCCTGTTATCCAGTACGGATTTATCCTTTTGCTTTGCCTGCGCCATAACTTTCTCAAACTGCCCTGATAAGCTTTTCACTTTCATGTTGAACTCAAGCTCTTTTTGGATAAACGCTTCTTCGCTGGCTTTCTTCTGCTGAACAAAGTCATCCTCAGCCTTAAGTAATTTCTTTTCAAGGCTTTCAATTACCGGATAAGAAGACTCTTCTACGGCTTTTTGAAATATCAACTGCTGCTTTTTAAGCAGCTGTTCATATTTCACTTTCTGCTTACTGAGTGCCTCTTCCTGTGCCTGTTTCTGCTTATTCAATTCTTCCTTCAAAAAAGCTATTTCATTATCAAGTATCTTTTTCCAATAATAGCTTTTATTATCCCCAGCATTTTCATTAACACGATTTGATTGATAGATAACAGTCGGTTCATTAGATTTGACTGTCGCAACTGCCAAGCTAGGGATAAAAACCATCAACGCAATAATTGCAAGAATCATCTTTAACAAAATATCCGCAGATTTAATATCTCTTTTCATATTCGTAATTTTCCCTTATTTAATTCGCCTGCAAATAAAGAAAAAACCGAACGTCATCTTTATGTTTAAAAGACAACTTTCGGTTTTACTTTAAATCTTCCTAATTTTACAAGTATAGATTTTGAAGCCAATTTTATATTACCCCTTAATCCTGGAACTTTTTGCCATAAAAAACAGTCTGGTATCTTAGAGAAATAAGCCCTACTTCCCCCTACACTACGCCACCCCTATTAACATAAAAAAATATTAATTAGTAGACATTTTCAGCTTAGTGCTATCTATTTACTAATTATGACTTTAAAGAAGGGAAAAGTCAAGTAAAAATTAGCTTTTTTAAAGGATTTTACACAATATTTTGAACAATTTGGTATGCTTGATACAAGATATAGATATTGGGAAATTTGAGAGATTAAAAAAATGCGGTTATTCATTGTAGAAGAGATGTAAATCAAACACTATATCTAGTGCCTATTTTTAGGCAATATCAACTGAAATCACTTGAGTTTTAGCCCCAAATCAAGCCCTAATCGAACAATCTCCAAAGCCTTGCCTTTCATGGCCGATCTCTCTGTCTTGGAAAATTCTCCCCAAAAAGGCCTGGATATTATATTGTCACTGACAAAGCAAAAAGCAATAGCTTTAATCTTTTGCCGGGATGTCGCTGCATAAAAAAACGCACACTCAAGATCTACACTCTGTACTCCGTTTTTAGCCAATTCCTCGACTCTTGGCTTTTCCTGATCCCAAAACGTATGAATGCTCAAAACATTAGCTTGTTTTAGATCATATCCTTTCTCAATTGCTGTGGCTAAACTATTTTTGAGCATTTGCGGATCGGGATAGAAAACATTTTTGCTATCTGATTTAAAATTTATTCCAAACTTCTTATGATATTGCGTATCAAAAACAGCCTCCTTTAAAACAACAGCATCGGAGATTTTCAAATTCTGAACAGCTCCAATAGCTCCGAGGAAAATCACTGCTTTTAATTTTTGCGGGTCTTGGGCCAGAATACAATCCACTACCATAGTCTGTCCCATGCCTGTATTGACAAATGTTATTTGTTTATTTTTATAAACCCCGCTCACCCCATGAAAAATAAGCCCTTTAAAGAATTTCTGCCTCTTGAGCTCAGAGGCGATGATCTTTGCATGGAAAAAAGGGCTAATTATAAGCACTTTGCCTATATCATGACGACTTATTCCGAATATTTTTTCAAACTTCTTTTCTTCTATATCCTTCATCTTGCCCTCACAAGTTCATAATCCATTTTACCCAGTCCAATGCTTTGAGCATATATCAATTGATCCATATAAAAAGCCGCCTGCGGGTATCCCTTTTTAAAAATATCCTCATTGGCATTTTTTACAACCATATCTGCCGCTGCCTTATCACATGCTACGGGATCATCCGACGCAAAGATCCCAATATCATCTACGATAAACGGCTCATCCTTGGCCATACAATCGCAGTTCTTCGTAACATTTACAGCAAAATTAAAGAAAACCTTTTTCTTTATATTAAGCAAAACCCCGTAAGCATATTCGGCTATCTTTTCACTGAGCACTTTTGCATCTTCTCCATAATCATCGGCAATAGCTCCAAATTTACAGGCCGCAATACATTCGGCGCAACCAATACACAAATCCTGTTTTATGAACGCCTTTTCCTGGTATTCTATTATCGCATTCGCTGGACAATTTTTTATACAGCGCTTACAGAATGTACAATTTTCTGGCTTTACCCGCGGTTTTATATTTGAATGCTGTCTTAATTTCCCTGACCTGGAGGCAAAGCCCATTCCCATATTTTTCAAAGATGCCGCAAACCCGCTTAAAAGATGTCCGGTAACATGAGCTATACTCACTACGGAATCAAAATACATTACCGGCTTTGCAATGCTCACTGATTCAAAATGTTTTTTTTTGATCTGGACCTCCATAGCATTTTCCCCCCAAAGTCCATCAGCGATAATAACCGGTGCCCCCAAAGAAACCGGATCAAACCCATGCACTGCCCCAAGCATAAGATGATCCACGGCATTAACCCGGCTGCCCTGATACAGAACATTCGTTTCAGCTATGAAAGGCTTTGCTGCCATTGACTTTATCTTATCAATGGCCACCTTAGCTGTTTTTGCTCCAACATGCCCGGTATTGCCTTTTTCCCCCATATGTATTTTTATAGGAACGATCTCCCCTTTTTTAAAACCATTTAAAAGCCCGCTCAGCTTTATCAGGTTTTTAAACAAATACGCAACCTGGACTTTATCCTTGGAATTTGCAACTGGTTGAAAATAAACAATACTTTTTGACATCATCTACCTCTTTCTTATTTTAACTCTAAATAATTAGTTTCTATGATAGCTAAGTACGCCTAAAAATACAATCAATTTATCATCGCCTGCTTCTTTTACACTCGACATTTCATTTTTTGTGTATTAGTATGTAATTTGATGGTGTTCAACTATATATATGCAGGGCTCACTTAACGATCCAGACTTTTTGATGAATTTTACTTTCAATAAAAAAATACTGCCCTGATCAACAACTGTTACAAAAAAATCATTCCCGAAAAATACACTTTACAGAAAAATTTAAAATGAAAAACAAAACAAGGACACAAGTCATAATATTTTTATCTGCTTTAATTTTATTTCATTTGGCAGTAAATTGCTTGTGGCATAGCAGCAATAAAATGCCTCAAGGCAAAGGTGCTTTTGAGCATTTAAATAAAACAGCTAATATGCTCCGCATATTTGAGGGAGATTTGAAGCCACATTTCTACAGTCAAAACCATTCCTATGTATATAATATAATATTCCTCACAAAAAAATGGCCCCCTTTTTATTATTTTAGCGGATTATTGTTTTACATATTATTATTTCCTCTAGTAGGAATGGCCTCGATATATGCAGCTTCTAGTTTTTTCTTCGCACTTCTAATAATATTTTCTTACAAAACAAGCAGGCAAAACTACAATCACAAAATTGGCTTGTTTTCAGCTTTCTTTTGTTCCTTCATCCCTTATATCTCCTATGCAAGCAGACAGTATAATTTGGAGATAGCCTCAACAGCTTTTATTTTTATAAGCTACTATTGCTTATTAAAATCAAATAAATTTACAAATAAAAAATTCTCCATTATTGCCGGCTTATTCGCTGGGATTAGCCTGCTATTCAAATACACCTCGCTGGTTTTCATTTTAAGTTACTTACTACTTACAATACGTCAACTGCTTCAAGATTCCAAAAAATATGATTTAAAAATCTGGGCGAGAAATTTAGCATTGTTCTCGACGATTACAACCATTATCAGTATGCTCTATTACAGCAACCCTATGGTCATAAAATCGCTATTTAAACGCGCCCTGCATCCTGACTTTATAAGCACTCAGATAAGCAGAGTTTATTTTTATCTCAATGGAATGGTCTTTGACTTGTTAGGAACAATTATAACATCCATATTCCTGGTTTCTTCTGTTATATTTTTAAAAAGAAAAAAGGAAAGAAACATCTTTATTTTTCTTATAGGTATTCCTCTGCTCGTAATCTCGTCTGTTCCAAAAAGCGACCTGCAAAATCATCTAGACTATCTGATCCCTGTTCTGCCGATAATAGCCATGTTATGTTCTGCGACTTTATTAGGCATAAGGAAAAAAATAGTTAGGCTGGCCCTCTTAACATTTACTATTACAGTTTTAGTATTTCAATTCTTCGCAGTTTCATTTATTATTCCTGAAGGCAGACCGATTTTTGCGCATCATGGGTTCAATGATATATCTACCTTCTTCGCTTTTTCACGGCCTCCTATAAAAAAATCACCTTATACAGATGTTGCCGAATACATTTCCAAGAGCAGCGCAGGAAAAAATATTAAGATCGGCCTTATCTCTGATAGTAGCGATATTTTTGCAGTAATCTTTGAATCTCATATTTTCTTCAGACAAGATACCTGGAAAATGATAAATTTTGCTTTAGACAAAAATCGTTTTTATAGACATTTAGATACATATGATTACTTGATCTACTCTTCAGACACCTTGCAGGATTTTTTAAATAAAGATAAACGGCTGACCACCATAAAAGACCGCTTTAAGTTGAAAAAAGCATATTTTTTCCGATCAACAATCCCCTTTTTCAATTTTGAAGAAAAAGTATTCCTATTTAAAAATACCTATGATCATAAAATTGATTAAAGATCTCCCCCTACAAATTAGCATTGCTGCAGCAGTTTACTAACAGAGAGTTATCTCCCTTATATGTACAAGACCAATTTTACTATATTTATCCATTAGATAATTCGAAAAATTGGATTAGTCCGCAAAAAGTTTATCAGGGCATAGACAAGGATTTACTTAAGAAGATGAATATCCCCTGAGATTTTTCCTTGAGAGAAAAGGAAGAGGCTCTTTTAATACATAAATCATTGCTAAGCTCAGGGCAATATTATTATTTATACAAGAAATTGTGATAAAAAAAGCTGCGCTTGAAATAAATAAAACCTCACAAAAAATTGTGAGGTTTTGAATTTGGAGCGGGAGAAGGGAATCGAACCCTCGTAACCAGCTTGGAAGGCTAGTGTTCTACCACTGAACTACTCCCGCGTAATCTTTACATATCAAAAAATTCGATATTTCACAGCTTGACAAATGAGACCACAATTTACGGAGTGAAACGAACGAAAATTGTCTGGTCGAATTTGATCCCACCTACGCTTTCTTCTGTACCTTTATGGAGCTCAGCTACGGCGGGCACGCCCGCCATTTAACTGTTCATTCTTAAGGATAGCCTGCCATCTGCCACTTTGTTTCTACAAAGCAATTTTTATAGATGGCCTGCCATCCATAGCTTTGGTTTACCAAAGCGAAGGATGGTGGGCAGGATAGGATTTGAACCTATGTAGGCGTCGCCGGCAGATTTACAGTCTGCTGCCATTTCCACTCGGCCACCTGCCCAATAAAAGTATAAAGTAAAAAGGTAAAAGTAAAAGGTTAACAATTTTGCCGCTTTTGCCTTTTTCCTTTTGCCTTTTTACTTACAAAATGGAGCTGGCGAGAGGAATCGAACCCCCAACCAGCTGATTACAAATCAGCTGCTCTACCGTTGAGCCACGCCAGCAAAATCTCTATTTATTACCGCTTATTTTCTTTAAAACAAACGGTAGTATATTTAATATATCAGTGGCCAGTAAACTTAATTGGCCTGTATGTTTTACTGCCTCATCCCCAGCCATTCCATGTACATATACAGCTAATTTTACCGCATCAAATACATTTGGTGATTGACCTAAAAAAGCAGCTGTAATCCCTGTAAGCACATCCCCGCTGCCTCCCTTAGCCATACCGGGATTTCCTGTATTGTTTTCAAAGACTTCACCACTTGAATCTGCCACTACTGTTCTGTGGCCTTTTAATACAGTTACAATATTATACATACCTGAAAACTCTTTTGCAAGCATTCTTCGATTTTTCTGCACATAGCTTGTTTTTCTGTCTAAAATACGGCCCATTTCACCTGGATGGGGGGTGATCACTGTCAAGGCCCTGCGATTTTTTAAAATGTCCATATAACCCACAAGAGCATTCAATGCGTCTGCATCTATGACCATGGGAATATTTATACTACTTATGATCTTTCTTATAAGAGCCTGCGTTGACTTATTCCTTGATAGGCCAGGGCCGATAGCCAATACATCCTTATCTTTAGCAAATCTCCTTATTTGCGAAAAAGACTTTAAGGCCAGGCTACCTTGGCTTGTTTCCGGTAATGGCAAGGTCATTGCTTCTGTAAGTTTTCGGCTTACTATTGAATACTGGCTTTGAGCAATGCCAAGCGTCACCAACCCTGCCCCGCTAAGCAATGCACCTTTTGCGCATAAGACAGCTGCACCGGTCAATCCCTTTGATCCGGCTATAATAAAAATATGCCCAAAATTACCTTTATGGACATCTTTTTTTCTTTTTAAAAATTCCGTATTAAGACCCTTTTTACTTTTCATTTTTCCCGACTAAAATAGCCATTGCCTGTGCATAATTACGGGTATGCGACATGCTTACACAGATTTCACTGATATTCTTCTTTTTTCTTAATTTCTCCATTGCCCGTTTTAATGTTACAACCGGCCGGCCATGCTTATTGTTTATAATCTCTACATCCCTAAGGTTAACAATTGAAAAACCATCACCAAATGCTTTTAATACCGCTTCTTTCGCGGCAAATCTCGCAGCCAGATGCTCACAATAGAATTTCCGGCTCATAGAATAATTTATTTCCTGCTCTGTGAATATTCTTTTAAGAAATGAATCCTTCCATTTTTTAATAGCATTCTTCATTCTTTTTGTTTCGATGATATCAGTCCCACAACTTATAAACATCTTAATTCCTTTGATTTACCCGATTTGAGCACTAGCTATAATTACTTTCATTTCAGATACCGCCTGATATAATCCCACCAGCACCGCTCTTGATATTATTGAATGTCCAATATTAAGTTCTTCTATCTCTGGAATAGCCTCGATTATAGACCTTGTATTTAAATATGTTAAACCGTGTCCGGCATTAACTCCCAACCCAATCTCTTTTGCAAAAGATGCTGCCTTGGCCAGTCTGTCCAACTGTTTTTTAACCGCTTTTGAAGCCACTGCATTGGCAAAGGCACCTGTATGCAATTCAATAAAATCCGCTCCGATATTTTTTGCAGCTTCTATCTGCTTCTTCTCAGGTTCGATAAATAAGCTTACAATAATATTTTTTTCTTTTAGGCGTTCTATAACACTTTTTATCCTGCCCTGTTTGCCTGATACGTCCAAGCCCCCTTCAGTAGTAACTTCCTGCCGCTTTTCCGGGACTAAAGTTGCCTGTTCAGGCTTAATTTTTCTTGCAATAGTTACAATTTCAGGAGCAATAGACATTTCCAGATTTAGCCGTGTACGCAAACTCTTACGCAATAAACGAACATCCCGATCATTAACATGACGCCTGTCCTCCCGGAGATGAACTGTTATCCCATCTGCCCCGGCATTCTCTACAATAGCTGCTGCCTCTAAAGGGTCAGGCTCTATTGTCTGCCTTGCCTGTCTAAGGGTAGCCACATGGTCAATGTTTACGCTAAGCTTTATCATTTTGGGACTCCTAGCTCATTCTCTATAACCTTAGCAATGGAATCAGCGATCAAATTGATCTCCCTTTTATTTTGACCTTCTACCATAATCCTTGCCAGAGGTTCAGTCCCGGAATAGCGCATAACAAGCCTCCCTGTATCCCCAAGCCGCTTATGGGCTTGCATAATTTTTCCCCAAACCACAGGCATCTTTTTAAAATCTTTCCTCTGGGTCACTCGCACATTTTTTATAAGTTGAGGATACTTCTTTAGACCCAAAGCAAGTCGGCTGACCTTTTTATTTTCTCTTTGCATCGCCTGTAAAATTTCCAGAGCACTTAGCATCCCATCTCCTGTTGTCGCATGTTCAAGAAAAATAATATGCCCTGATTGTTCGCCGCCAAAACCAGCCTTATTCTTTATGAGTTGCTCAAGCACATACTTATCGCCTACATCTGCACGTATCAAGCGTACCTTTATGTTATCCAGGAACTTTTCCAATCCAAAGTTACTCATCGATGTTGCGACAACAGTATTATTAAGCAGGCAATTTCTTTTTAAAAAATGCCTCGCTATAAGTGCCATGATGAAATCACCATCCAGGACTTTTCCCTTTTCATTGCTGAAAATAACCCTGTCCCCATCCCCGTCAAATGAAAATCCTATATCAGCTTTTTTCTTTTTTACTAGATCTGCCATGCCTTGAGGATAGAGAGAACCGCAATTGCGGTTAATATTCACTCCGTCAGGTTTATTGTTCACAATGAATACCTTTGCCCCTAAAGCTTCAAATAGGCTTTTCGCGTAAGCAGAAACCGCTCCATTTGCGCAATCAGCTACAATTCTTTTCCCTTTCAAATCTAAACCCATGACACAGTTTTTCAAATGCCTCAGATAAGCCGCTCCGGAGATTTTCTTAAGTTTTATTTTATTTATTTTTATTTTTGCGCTCTCGGGCACAAGCAAAGGCAAGGCTATGCGTTCAATAGCCCGCTCTTCTTTTTCTGATAGTTTAAATCCATTATGTTTGAAAAATTTTATTCCATTATCTCTCCATGGATTATGCGATGCAGAGATCATTATTCCAAGTTCCACATCCATGGTATTAGCAAGATATGCCAATCCAGGCGTCGGAATAACACCTGCTGAATAAACCTTCACTCCTGCCTTCTTGAATCCATTAGCCAGAATCTGTTCTATCTTTGCGCATGACCTTCGGGTATCTTTACCAATAACCACCTTTAGCTTATTTTTATGTTTTTTCCTGATCCAGGAACTTATAGCAATGCTAACATTATAAACCACTTGCTCACAAAGCGGCCATTGACCGAATTCCCCCCGAATCCCATCGGTACCAAACAATTTATTCTTTTTCATTATAAATTTTTATCCTTGATTTCGACGCGGACTAAAGCAGGTGCGCCTATGATTTCGATATTAGGAGGCAAAACAAAATTAACCACAGGAGAATACGTTCTTCCTGAACGCAGCCCGCTTATATTCACATAAGCAATAACATCACTTCGCGTAAGCTGCTCAATTACTTTACTCGGCCCTTTCACGCGCACATCTATAGTGCGGCTATCAAGCTCCACTAAAACAACATTCTTTCCCAAGAAAAGCTGCTCACCCATGATCTGTATCTCTACATCTTTTAAATCTTTATATGCCTGGGGACCACCTCTAAGCACAGCATTAATATAAAACCATATAACTATGGCCAAGATAAGACTAACAATTATCATTCCTGATTTTTTATGCGATATCTTTTCTGGCTTCACTATTTTTTTGTCTCCAATTATAAAGAATAGGCTTCTTGGTTTCTTTTTGTTGCATTATGTTTTTCAAGACGAAAATAAAATCATTGCCTTCAAAATCCTCAATCAATTCACCGCTCTGAGCAATTAATATCTTACCTGTTTCTTCACTGACCATAACTACCACTGCGTCTGTTTCTTCACTTAGACCCAGTGCCGCCCTATGCCGCGTGCCCATAGCTCTATCTAAGCTTAAATTTTGGGAAAGGGGAAAAATACAGCCGGCCGCGACAATGCGCCCTGAAGCGATTATTACTCCGCCATCATGCAACGGTCCCAAAGGAGTAAATATAGTATTTAATAATTCAAAACTAACTCCGGCATCAATACTTACTCCGGTCTCAGCATAAGTTTTGAGCCCCACGCCTCGCTCAAATGCCACAATCGCCCCTATTCTTTTTTGCGCCATTCCAACCAAAGCAGGACAGACCTTATTTACAACTCCCTCTTCCGGAAGAGGGAAGAGCAGGTCAAAATATGTTTGTCCTATTTTGCTTAAGCCCCTTCTGATCTCCGGCTGAAAAATTATCAAAAACCCGATAACAGATATAGCGAATAGTTTGGTTAGTATCCAATTTACAACAACCAGATTAAGCATATTGGTAAGAGAAAAAAGCACGATTAAAACAACAACCCCGCGTAAAAGAGGAACAACCCTTGTACCCTGTATAAAAATCATGACCTTATATACCAAGAACCATATTATGGATATCTCAAGCAATATTTTCAATAATCCGAAAAAATCCCATGTAATTATCATTTTTACAATCCCTGCTTAGTTATTTGCTCTGTAAGCCGCAAAGTCTCTTTTGCCTGTGAGACATCGTGGACTCTTACAATATTCGCGCCTTTTAAAACAGAAATAGCCACGCTCACTGCCGTTCCTAATTGACGCTCGCCAACCTGCTTCTGCAGCACATTACCAATAAATGATTTTTTTGAAGTCCCGATCAAAATCGGGCTTTTAAGTATTTTAAATTTTTCCAGATGATTAATTATCTTTAAATTATGCTCAGTTGTCTTTCCAAAACCAATACCGGGGTCAATCATAATACTCTGCTCAGAGATCCCGGCCTCAAGCGCTTTCTGTCTAGCTTTATCCAAAAAACGAATAATCTCTAAAACTACGTTATCATATTCAGGGCTATGCTGCATGAGACGCGGATTTTTTTTTATATGCATCAAAACAACCCCAGCTTTATAGCTGCCGATCAATTTTGCCAGCTTGATATCTTTTCTCAGGGCATAAATATCATTAATAATGCCCGCGCCAAGATCAAGACAGCGTTCGGCCACTATTGCGCTTGATGTATCAATAGAAATCGGGATCCTCAGCTTTTTGCCAAGGATCTTTACAATTGATTCTATCCGTTTTAACTGTTGCGACGCACTTATCGGCTTTGCTCCCGGCCGTGTTGACTCAGCGCCTATATCAATAATATCCGCTCCCTCAGACTGCATCAAAAATGCATGCTCCAAGGCTTTGCCTTTATCAAAATACACTCCTCCATCGCTAAAGGAATCAGGCGTAATATTAAGAATGCCCATAATACGCACAGTCTTAGAAAGATCCATATTAAAATCGCGGCATCTAAAACAATTTTGCTTGAAATCTTTTGGTTTCAATAATCTGTCCTCAAACAATAACTCAAGCTTTTGTTAAACGGGATTTTCTTCCTGTTTAATTGCCGAATCTTTATCTTTAGATGATTCGGCTTTTTTAACTGCAATCTCCAGTTTTTTTGACTCAGCTTGGCTTTGACCCGCATTAGCAGGTAATCCCAGCAATTCTCTTACCTCGCTTGCGTCCATTACCTCTTTTTCCAGAAGAGCTTCTGCCAGTTTTTTAAGCTTGTCGATATTATCAGATAAAAGCTTTTGTGCCTGTTCATAGCAAGTATCTATTATCTTGCGAACTTCCTGGTCAATCAAAACCGCAGTCTGCTCACTATAATTCCTCTCATCCAGCATATCACGTCCCAGAAATATCTGCTGCTGTTTATGCCCAAATGTCAAATGACCAAGTTTATCACTCATACCAAATTCACAAACCATTCTTCTGGCATTTCTCGTTGCTCTTTCCAAATCACTATAAGCCCCGGTAGTTACCTCTTCAAATATTAATTCCTCGCTGGCGCGGCCGCCTAAAAACACAATCAAACGACTTGTAAGTTCTTTTTTTGTCATAAGAAATCTATCTTCTATAGGAAGCTGCAACGTATAGCCCAAAGCTGCTGTTCCTCTGGGGATAATAGAAACCTTATGCAAGGGGTCTACTCCAGGAACCAGCATGGACAAAAGAGCATGTCCTGATTCGTGATAAGCGACAATAATTTTTTCGTCTTTACTTATAACCCGGGATTTCCTTTCAGGCCCAGCAACAACTCTTTCTATCGAACCCTGCATCTCTTCCATAGTAACCGAATCCTTATTACGACGTGCTGCAAGCAATGCCGCTTCATTGACAAGATTGGCAAGATCAGCTCCGGTAAATCCAGGGGTTTGCCTAGCTATATCATTTAAACTTACATTGTCATTAAGTTTTATATCTCGTACATGCACCTTAAGAATCGCCTCTCTGCCGATAAGATCAGGACGATCGATAACTATCTGGCGATCGAATCTTCCAGGGCGTAAAAGAGCCGGATCAAGAACATCGGGCCTATTGGTTGCGGCCATGAGAATTATGCCGGCTTGAGTATTAAAGCCGTCCATTTCCACAAGCAGGGCATTAAGTGTTTGCTCGCGCTCATCATGACCTCCTCCGACACCTGCGAATCTTTGTCTGCCTACTGCATCGATCTCGTCTATAAAAATTATACTGCCATGCCCGCTGATATTCGATGCCTTTTTAGCCTGTTCAAATAAGTCTCGTACACGTGAAGCACCCACGCCTACAAACATCTCCACAAAGTCTGAGCCGCTAATACTTAAAAATGGAACACTTGCCTCTCCAGCAACAGCTTTAGCCAGAAGAGTTTTTCCTGTACCCGGAGCACCCATAAGCAGGACCCCCTTAGGAATCTTCCCGCCAAGTTTCTGAAACCTTTTCGGATCCTTCAAAAATTCAATAACTTCACTTAACTCCTCTTTGGCCTCTTCAACCCCGGCGACATCATTAAAAGTAATTTTCACATTACTCTCATTTGTTTTGTGTATTCTGCTTTTCCCAAAAGAAAACAACTTATTACCGCCGGCTTGAGACCCGCGATAAGCAAACCATATTATCATCCCCAGTATAAATAGGGGCCATAAAAGACTGACGATATTAATCCACATTAGGCTTGACTGCTTAATAGTAAAATTAGCCACATTGGTTCTTAATGCCTTTATAAGCTCATCGTCCTCAACCGGAACATTCACAGAAAATGATTTCCCATCACTCAAAATAACATCAGCAACCCCTTCTCCGAGTTGAACACTTGCAATTTGATGTGTTTGCTGATTTTGATACACCAGATTGAAAAATTCCGAATAGGTGGTTCTAACCTGCAAGCTTTTGTCATATTGCTCGGCGATTAAGCCCATAAAAAACAAAATAGCCATTAAAATAAAGAAGGGCGCTATAAATCTATTGACTTTCTTTTGCTTATCCTTTTGGGTTGGAGTGCCTTTTTTATTATTGTCAAGATTAAGGTTTTTTGCCATATTATGAGCCTCTTTCGTAGTATATTCTATATTCCCAATTATTTAAATTTATTCTCTCGAAAAAACATACATGTAAGTTTAAATTTTAGCAAAAGCACTGTCAAATAGCAAGCTTTTTCAATATTTGCCAATATAAATAGCTATTCCTATTTTACAGCAAAAATGAAAACATTTTTCTTATAACTTATTATAAACCAAGTTTATCTGTTCATACTTATTAAACGGGTTATTGCATAACCCAAAGTACTTCCCAGAAAAAGCAGCAGGGTTTGCAAGAAAACCAACAGATAGCCCTGAATAAGCCGCATCTTGTATACAGCCTTTACTAAACGTGCTTCCAAATCCAGAAGCCTGATGATTACTGATACCGACACAATTATGAGCCAGATATTACCCCCAACCCGCTCAAGCACAATATGCATAAAGATAAGAAACATCCACAAGGGAACAGTATAGGCATGAGTACAAAAATTTCCCAAAAAATCAGATTTGATTTTCTTTTTTTTAAGGAGAATGGTCATAGAATAAACCCAATTGAAAAGCCCGCTAATAGCAGCAGTCACAAAAACAGCGACAAAAAACACGATAAAAATCACCAGAAATATCTGGGGCACAGACAAGCTAAGCTTAAAATAAGTAAACTTTTTAAGCACAAACATTCCAATTGTAGAGAACAAAAACGAAGCAAATAAAAGTGAAGTTAAAGGCTTCAGCCCATCCTCATCCTTGACTGCCTGTTTAAATATTCTGTCAGGGAACAACAACACCAGGATCCCGTTAAAAAATTTTGAATTCATGTCATTTTAATCCTTTTCATAGAATACTATAACATAAATTCACGGAATTTAAATAAAAAAACAGGAGAGAGACAACTTATTCCTTCTTTTTCTTAAACCAAATCATTCCACCGAAAATGATAACTATCAACAATGATATCCCCGGCCAAACAGAACTCGACTGATTCTCTACCGCTTCAGATACGGCAACAGTAGGAGGCATTTTTTGCTTTTGCGGCTGATATTGTTCGGAACTCCCTCTTTTAAAACGCTTGAACCCTTTAGATACCATTGACACTTCCGGCTGGATCTTATTAACGACAGAAGAAGAGTTAGAATCAGAAGAGGATTTGGCTGTAAACCCTCCGTTTGATACAACTGCTTCTTCTTTTGCTTGTTGTTTTTTTACTTCTTGTGCAATCTGGTTTTCCTGCGTTTGCATATAGTGCACCTTGCTTTTTCCCTTCTGCATATTCAATGCCGATTTCACCTCTTGCGCGTCAACTGTTTCCGGAAAAAAACAATAAGCCTCAGAAGCAACAAAAACAGAAAATGCTATCAAAATAAGACCCAGTATTTTTTTAAAAATATTGTTTTTCATCATTTCCCCTTTAATTTCTAATCTTTTACCATATACTGTACATGCGGTAAAGCCAAGGCCCTTGGCAGATAAAAGTCTTCGCCTTTGTCCTTTACTCTCACATCATAATTCATTTTTAAGTAATTACTGTAAATAACCGCCTCATCCCGTGAAATTATCGCTCCGTTCATAGTAAAGGAGCTTACCCTTCCGGTAAAAGCATGGTTTGTATAAGTAACTGCATCCACGCGGTTAATATTTGTATATGGATCTGCTATTGAGTGAAAATATGTATTATCATAGGAAGACTCATAAAACTTACGGTTAGATCCATCCGTCTTTGAGCCTCCGTCATCAGCGGTATAGTCGCCATTAAAATAAGGCTTCCCATCTTTATAATATGAAACATAACCGATATCGGCATCTGCTGCGTCTACTTCATAGGGTTCTGTAAAAGATGGGTTTAAATAATCTTTGCAAGAAGACCAGCTGCTATCAGTATAGTCGCCAATAACAACATTACCTTTTGCCGCCAAACCCAGAAAGTCCTGCGTTGCATTAACAGCATCGGTTCCTATAGGATCAATATCCGGTTTAGGCCATGCAGGCGAATTAACATATTTTATATCACCGACAATATGAGCGTTTCTTCCAGAGTATATGGTTCCCTGACCAGTTACTTCTCCTTTTATTATCACATCGCCTGTAATAACCACAGGGCCATCAATAACTATAGGATTAGCTGCTGTTCCTATTAAAACAATATCAGCATTAAGCACATTGGTTACCAAGGTTGCCCCCCCTTGTTGTATAGTAGCATTATGCGTTACAGCAAGGCCTTTATAATAATTCAGATCTCCCAGATATGGCATATCCAGTAATTGCTGCGAAGCAAATTTATCAGATTGCCCATCATATCCATCGTCATATTCAAAAGTCTCATCAATGCCGTCACCATCTAAATCCTGCGGATTGGCTGTAGGGTTTGTCGGGCGTGCGGTTGTATCAGCTGTACTGTGATATTGAGCTATGGACTGGTTAACATTAGTTCCGCTTATTGTTCCTGCAGCGCTAAGGTCTGGGTTTATCGACCCATAAGCATCTCCATTAACCCTTGGATTATATTTGAAACTAAAATCTGCATTTGAGCGTACATCTCCCTGGCTGGTGATGCTACTTCCCCAAAACCAACCGTAATTATTAATAAAATAAGAATAATCAAAAACACGTGATGGACTCATGGAATAACGCACTACTGCTGTAGTACGCTTAGTAATACCGTTAACTGTCGCCAAACAAACAATAGTGATATCTTTAGGAACAACTGTTGCTGTATCAACAGCTGCTATTTGAACAGAATATGTCCCCCCCGGGACATTAGGCAAAACTGCATTTGTAGGAATCGCTGCATACTTTCCTGTTGGATCAGTATCAAGATCATCAAACCATGTAAAAGCTGTTGTTCTGCGCCCCTGAGTTAAATAATAAGTTTCAAATAATTCATAAATCTCATGCTTGGCCTGATCTATACCGGCTTCAGCAAGAAAATAAGCCTGTATAGTATCCTTACCCATTATAGTTGCGTGATTATTACTAACACTGCGTCCCATAAAAGCAACAAATAAAATAGTTAATACCATCATCACCAGAAGAAATATGACCAAAACTGCACCTTGATTATTTCTAATAACCTTTTTACGAATTTTTCTCATTTTAATCATGATCGCCCCTTTATTTACCTATTACGTAATGTTACTTGAGAACTCAATGAAATAGATATCGCGTCTCCTACAATAGATTGCTTACTTGCAACTAAATCTATTAGAATAACATCTACGCTAGGCTGAGAAAACCTCATCGTAGTTATATAATTAGCTCCTGTAGTACTGGTCCCGGCATCAAGGTCTGTACGTACAAACTGCTGGTTATTGATTCCTCCCAGTGAATATTGCATCCTGTTATTCCAGGTTACAACTCCCGCTGAATATGAAGCCGGTATTTGAAAAACTATCCTGTCTTCATTTGCATTGACATTGGTAATCGTTATTGTCTGCGGTCCTGACTCAGAAAGCTCATTAGTTATAAAACGCATTGTTTCACGCGCCATCCAATGCACATCTATCTGGGTTTCACTAATCATCCAGGCGCGTCTGCCGCCACTTAGAAGAGCAAAAATTGCAGCCGAAATACCCAGAAAAATTGAGACAACTATCATTAATTCCACAAGTGTAAATGCTGTCTTTTTATAAATTTTCATTGTCATCTCACGGTTATTAATGTGCCGAAGATTAAACTACGCGGCCTGACTTTATCCAGCCAGCTTACGATTACAGTAACACAAAGAGGGTCATCATCCAAGGCATCTCCTGTGCCGTCAAGATCAGTATAGGTAGCTGCAACCTGCTCAGAAGAAAGACTATTAAGCCCATTATTCTGCGCCCAGGCTGTCCAGTCAGTTCCTGTAATATCAGTCAGTGAGCTTACTGCTAAAGCACGCATCGCTTCAACTATTCTTCTGGCATCTTCTTGGGCAATTGTAGTACTGCGTGACATCTCATTTATATTAAGACAGTTTATATATCCGGATAAAAGCCCAAGCAATACAACAACTAAAACACTAACACTGACCATTATTTCAAGCAAAGTAAACGCTTTATTTTTATCAATTTTCATATTAACCCCTTATGCCAACTAATTATAATATTTATTATAACGAACTTAGATCCTGGGGTCAAAGTAAATAAACCTTCTTTCTTATTCTCAGCTAACTCACCCCTGCCACCAAGCACCTTTATTTATTTCCACAGCCCACGGCGTAAACGGCGGCATTGCCCCGTTTTTAAAATCAGTATCATAATTCCAATTGCGCCCTGGTGCCTTATACTGCGGATTCCCATATTGCCAGCTTCCAATTGCTATTTGACTTTCCCACAACTGCACAAATGATCCGCGTATCTGCAACTCTGTGCCTGTCCATGTTTCATGCATCCGCGGATAATTCTCCAAACCGCCGTTATAATTACCCCCCAGAGTAGGATCAACCCCGGAAATAAAAGCAGTATTCACCGTTGTCTGGCTAGCAACTCTCCCGGATACATTATTTGTACTATTGCTGTCATTCCAATTATTAGACAGAATATTCACTGCATCGCATATAACTGCTGTAGGCTTCTTGTCAACCGTATTAAAATTACCCTTTATATACACAGGATCATTAGAAACTATTGTCAGCCCTTCATTGCGTTTAATTTCAGCTCCATTAATAAGGCGAATCCCCGGCTGTGCTGCACCTGCATCATTTCTGGTTGCATATAAAAGCCCATTACCCGGAAGATTGTTCGGATAATTCTTGCCTGCAAAATTTCCCCCCCCCAGTTTATCTAGATCTATATTGGTCATTCGAACAAATTTCCCCTCACGATTATTATAAAAATCCCCATCTGTCTGTATAGTGCCTGCAGGGATATCAACTCCCTCGACAAGAGAAACTCCGCCTTTTGTAATAACACCGTTAACTATAGTAATATTGGCATTATTATTATAAAATTGCCCCGGATTAATTGATCCCACAGAAGGCGCTGTCAGTTTTGTCACTCCATGCACATCACTTTTTACTGTTCCTCCCCACCTTGTCTGAGAATCAAGATTCCAGTTTGCACTTTCGCTGTCAAGATTACTCATTGCTTCAAAAGCTCCTGATACCAGGTTTTTAACAAAAACCTCCCCAGGCAGCTGTGATCCGTCATTCTTTCGCTGATTAAAAATTTTCCCAACAGAATGCAGATATCCGCTGTCAATACTAAGGTTATTATTTGCATCTATGTATATATCGCTGTTAGCATGAACCCGGCCTGAGAATGTCATATCCGGACCCGGCAGCAATTCAAGATCATCTTCATAAAAGACCGCATGCTGAAATGTATATATTAAGCGTCGTTTTATCAACTGCTTTAAAGTCAGAGAATAATTATTATCAGCGGGATGCTGTATGGTAGTTGTAATAAGATAGTTTTTAACACGCACGTTGATCCCGTCAGGATCCGGCACTAATTGTTCTCCTGGAACTATTTCATCAATTACTGTTGATGCAACAGCCCCCCCTGGCAATGAGACCGAAGGAGAAAATACTGTTGTATGAACCCCAACACTCGGATAACGACTTACAGAGGGAGAAGTTTGAAAATTCGCAATATCAAATTTAAACTGTGCTATTGTATCTTCCATTGCTCCTTCTGCAAGATAGAATATCTCTGTCTGAAACTTTTGACGTTCAACCGAGCGATATTCGACCAAACTGTTTTGTAAAAATGCACTGCCTAGAATCGCCAATACCATCACAGTAATAAGCGCAAAGATCAAGGCATTGCCTTTTTCATTATCCTGAGGCTTAAACTTGCTCTTCATGGCTATCGCTCCTCTCAATTTCTCAACTTCACTTTTGCTACCAAAAAAACAGTTATTGTTCTCTGTCTGGATGTGGCGCGCTTAAGCTCAAACGTTATTTTTATTTCATCTCTATTCAAAGAAGCTTCTGTAGTTTGATCATCAAACTGAACACGGGTAACATAATTGGCAAGCACACGTTGGTTGCCGTTATGCAGTTTAATTAACTGATGTTTAATAAGATCATAGCCGTATTGTACCGGATTGACCAAATCCCATTCAGTATCCCCTGTGAGGGCATCTATAATCGTCCCATCTCCGTCAATATCTACAGGCAGATAAAAAACAATCGCATCATTATTCGGAGGAACACCCAGAACATCTGCATCAGGCGGAAATGCACCTACGGTGCTGGTTGCACCGCGTAATTCCTTTATCATCTCATTCATTGCTCTTTGCGCTTGAGTCTGCAACTCACTGCGGCAAACAGCAATCTGCCACAGGTCTAAGCCATTTATCATTGATCCGGCAATAAGCATCATCAGCATCAGAAAGATTGTCACGCTAAACATGGCCTCAACCAAAGTAAAACCTCTATTATAATTATTTTTTTTGAATCCCATTCTTTCCTCTATTCAGCTTTGAAAGTCGATAAACTTAAATTTAATAACCTAGCTCTGGGACCATACCATTGAACAGAAACAATAATCTCCAATGGAGTATTTAATGGATTCGGATAGCTTACTGTCATTCGCTGATTATCAAGAATATACCCTCCCACCAGCGCAGAGTAATCATTGAATGCCCCGCCATCGACAACTCCATCAGGGAAAATCGTAGTAATCTGAGAATATGGAGTAGCGCTTATGGTCTCCATAATATCGCGCATATCCGCTACTGCCTCTGCCTTATCTTTAGACAGCTGAGCCAGCTGCAGATGGTATTGATAGGCCTTTAAAGCCGCCCCTATTGTAATTACCAAAACTAAAGCCGCAATTAGCACCTCAATTAAAGTTACTCCACGATTATTCTTTTTCATATCTTTTCCTCGTTACAACTGAAAAAACCCCATAGCAACAGATGCCATGGGGTAAAAAGCTGGACATAATCCAACCTTACTCTATGTTCGACAACTGACTGCCATTGCTAAGTTTTTAAAGTTTAGCTTTAGGCTCTTGAGCTTTGCCATGATAAAAATCGCTCACACGTTCTTTATCAGGATCCCCCATGGGACGCCGCCGGCTTTCACCGGGTTTGCTAGTATCGCTTAGAATTTCAAAAATCTATATCTATTATTTAAATAGCACTTTATATGCCATATTAATATTTTTTTCATTATTCTTAACATCATAACTTATTATTAAACAACATGTTACGCGTTTTTAACAAAAGCCAATTTTGCTGTTTTTTATAATTATAAAATATTTAGAAAAAATTTTCTACATATGAAATCATTTTCTCAATATAAGTAGCGATTTGATCAACTATTGTATTTTAAATATTATATTATTCAATGTGAAAGGCAAAACTCAAAAAACAGGATTTTAAAAGAATAAAACACAAAAATAGGGGAAAATAATTTTTATAACCGCACAATTTTTATCTTTAAGTTCACTGATATATACTTCTTATTTAAAATTAATTTACTTAAAATTCAAGCCCTGGAATTTATAGTTACTGCCCGCAACAAACACAGCCTTATTATGTCATGAAACATAAACGGCCTAATTAATTCGAAGTTCTTTCCAAAATTCAAGATAATAAAAACAAATATAGACAATAACTACGCTCACCATAATCAGGCTTCTAACTTTTTTATCCGCAAATTCATTAAGCCCTATTGATATTAAGAGAGCAATTGCCGGCAAGTAAGCCATAGTATATTCAATATCTTTTTTCAATATGAACGAAAATGGAACCAACGGAATGATTATCCAAGATAATAGAAATAATTTATCACGATTATTTTTACGCAAAAGGAATACTAAGCTAAGCATTAAAGCCATAGTTCCGGTCCAACCTAGCTGCAAAGGCAATGCCTTTATATAATATAAAATATCAGTTTTATAAATAAGTCGCGGATCGCTGACAACCCCCATTATCCCTGATTTATCTAATGCAATATTATAAAAAGCCGGTTGATAGTAGAACAAATAACCTATGAGTAACGCTATAAAAGACGCAAGACACATCATTGCGGTTATTTTTAATGTATTACTATGCGGGCTTAGAGTTTTATGTTTATAGCTTCTCACCACAATAAAAATAAATGGACCGATAATAAAAAATGGAAAAAAAGAACGCGTAAGCATTCCAAGACCTATACCCCCCCCTAAAACAATTGCTTTTACAGGTTTCAGGAACACATTCTCATCCAATAAAAAATATATCGACAATGCAGTCATCGCTACAGTAGCAAGTTCTAAATTAAAATGGGTAGCGCTTTTATATATATAAGGAAAAAAAGAACACAAGACAGCCGCAAAAACACCTGCTTCTTCATCATAAAGTTTTCCCCCAATACCATAAACGCTTAAAATAAGAACAATGAAAAACACCCCGGAAGCATAGAATATGGCTTTATAGCTATTAAAAATCTTAAACAGCCCAAGGCTTACTATATAAAAAACCGGAGGGTTTTCAGAATTACTTTTGCATAATGTATATATATTGGGATCCAATTCAAATCGTTCAATAAATTGTATGTTTCGACCATAATGCGTGGACCATGCCTTTCCACTTGCGATTGATGCTGAATTTACTTTTTCCGCAATATTTAGCCAATGAAAACAAATAAGCAGCATTAAAACAAAAAAAACTTTAAATCTATTTTTTATTATCAGTCTATAACCCCTTTGCTCCATTGCCAACTCCTTCTACTCTTAATCTAATATCATCAAGATACATTGTCTGTACAGGTTTGAGCGAGGTTACCTGTATCTCAAACAATAGGGCCCTGCCCTCATTAGGAACAACAGCATCAAGCGTTATATTTTCCCATGTCGAAGAAGGTTTTGCCATAATACATTTGGCCAACTCAGAGTATCCTCCGAAATCATGAAGAATCATAAGCTTGACTGTAGGCCCTGCACTTCCCTTATAAAAAAGAGATACACTTATTTTTGCTCCTGGATACACACCTAAAAATGCCTTGCTTTTATCATAAGACCACGCATCTTTTATCCAGCAAAACTGCTTGTTTTTTTCCTTTACATACAGCAATCGACATGGATATTTATTAGCAGTTATTTTAAGACTGGCAGGATAAGACAAAAATTCTTCTGTGCAGATTTCAAAAATATTATCTGCTTCTTGCTGCGGATAATAGCCTGTAGCCTCAACCGTGCTGGCCCAATGAATCAAGCCCTCAGAAAAGTCACCGTTAAATAATTGATTGTCATGAAAATAATTTTTTTCTATACTTTCATCAATATGCAAATTACGTATTTTCCCGTTATTTTTGTAAACAATTTTTCCATTATTGCTTTTTGCTTTTAACCCCTGCATATTGAAAAAACTAAACACCACAAACAACAAAAAAGAGAAGATAAATAACCAGTTACATTTAAAAAGTTTTATTAGCGCTTTAATCTAACATCACCTCGCTTTGTCACTTTAAAATTAATTTTCGGCATTTTATTAAATCAAGCAAAACCGCATCTACAATTTGCTGTTGTTCTCTATAATCTTCCATAATTGCAGTAATTATTGCGATCAAAAACACAAGGCAACGATTCGCACCCCCTTCTCCTGAGAGTATCTTCCTTGTTTATCGGAATAACATGGCTTCTTTTTTATTCAAACACAATACATGTTAAAAAATGTTGCTTTATAAAAATTTCTGATTTAACCTTGCCACCAAGCGCCCTTTACATTTTCTACAACCGAAGGAGTCATCGGCGGAAGTACCCCGATTTGATAATCTGTATCATAATCCCAGTTGCGTTTTGGCGGGCTGTAATCACTATCCTCCCAACTACCTTGGGCAACAATGCTGTTCCAAAGCGCGACAAAAGATCCTCGTATCGTAAGTGTCTCACCAGACCATCTTTCATGCAAACGCGGAAAATTTTCTAAGCCGCCATTATAATTACCAGTGCTGGTAGTGAGGAGCGCAAAGGAGTATTAATAAATATTTTATCTTCTTTTATTTCTCCGGCAATATGGGCAATACTGCCCGCGTAATTAATATTCTCTTTAGCAAACATTATCTGCAGAGTAAGTATTTTTTTATAACTACGCCTCAGACGTTTCAGATTCAAAAGGATATCAGAAAAAACTATAGACTTAAGAGGATTATTCACAGCCTTCAACATCTCTTTTGAAGAAGCATCAAGTTTTGCCATGATAAGATCAGCTTTTGAAATATCTTCTCTCACCTCTTTTTTACCCAGCAAGCAAGAATTCGTAATTACAGCTACAGGCTCTTTTCTTATTTTCTTTATCTTTTCAATCAGCTCTGCGAGATTTTTTGCAAGCGTTGGCTCTCCGCTTCCAGAAAATGTGAGATAATCTATTCCAGCATTTATGGGAAGCTTTTTTATCTCAGCAATAATACCTGCTATGGGCACAAAAATTTTACGGCGCGCAGAACTTGACCGCGCCCTGCCTATTTGACAATAGACGCAGTCAAATACGAATTGTTTTGTCTTTTGAGATATCGGGTCTATACCTAAAGAACGGCCCAGACGCCATGAGGACACCGGGCCGTATAAATATTTAAAGCTGAGTTCTTTTTTTTCATTTTACAATTTAGAATCCGTAAACAAGCGCCAGCACCATTTGTGTATCATTCTTCTTAGACTCGCCTAATGGATTAGTATTAAACTCATCAATAAAACTTACTCGCAGAGAAAGTGCCTCACTTAAAGCATTTGTAAATCTGGTTTCTGAGCGAAGACGATATTTTTTAGCATCTTCTAAGCTGGGATAGAAAATAAGCTCTTCAGATACTTTTGCTTTTTCAAAGATTGCCTTTTCAGCAAAAAAGCGAGGGATAAGCACAACATTATCATCATCTGAGCCATCGATATATTTAACATATTCATGACCGACACCGACTTCACCTGAGGCCTTCCAATCTTCTTCCCTAGCCATCCAGTAACCAGCACCGATAGACGGCAGATATCGGTAATCAATACCTGCAAAGCGGTCATGTTCAAACTCGAATTTCCCAAAAGCAAACCAGTCTGTATCTCCCAGGTCCGGAGCATAGCGCGCAGATCCGTTATATTTCTGTCCATCCATTTTTTTGTTAACAGATGAGTACAATACCCCAGCCTTGATGGTCAATTCCGAATATTCAGCTTTTCTAATACCTTCATAATTTGATACTAGTTCAGCGCTCTGCGTATTTCCGGTTTTTTGTGTATACCCTAAAGCCACTTCCTGTTTCCATAGATCTTTCTCTGCAGCATGCGCAAGGCCTGAGCTCAGACAAATCATGGGAATTACCACCCCTATAAAAATCGCCTTCTTCATTTATTCATACTCCTTTTCCTTTTAAGACATTAATTGCTTGCCAGCTTTTTGTTCATTAAATATATGCACATCAGTTTGCGGAAATGGTATACTCATGCCGTTTTTCTCAAGAGCCAGTTTTCCCTGCTCTGTGATATTAAAATGTACAGCCCAATAATCTCCGGGTTTCACCCATGGTCTGCAGACCAAATTTACACTGCTATCGCCAAGCTCGGAAACTGCAACAACCGTTTTAGGGTCTTTCAAAATACGGGAATCTCCAGCGCAAACTTTTTCCAGCACTTCTTTAGCTTTTTTCATATCATCAGCATATGATATGCCGAACACCAGATCAATTCTTCTGTTCTCAATAGCCGAAAAGTTTGATATCACAGATCCTGTAACCTGTGCATTAGGTACAATGATTTTACGATTATCCGGATGAGCCAAAACTGTATTAAAGATCTGAATCTCTTTAACCGTACCCATTTCTCCTCCGGCAATAATAAAATCGCCCACTTTAAACGGCTTAAAAAGAATCATGATGACTCCTGCGGCAAAATTTGATAAAGACCCCTGCAGAGCCAAGCCAATAGCAAGTCCGGCAGCACCGAGAATCGCTATGAATGATGTAGTTTGAATCCCTAATTTTCCCAGCGCAGCAATAACCACAAAGGTCATCAAAGCAATACCAGCCAGATTTTTCACAAAACCGACAAGTGTAGCATCAACCTTAGATTTTGTCATTATCTTCTGAATTATGCTAGTAACAATACCTGTAGCAAACTTTCCGATTACGAAAATTAGTATTGCCCCAATTAGGTTTGGTCCATAAGACATTGCAAAACCATACAACTTTTCAAGTATTTGTTCCATCTCCATGACAAACTCCTCTTTTGTAGAACCTTAGCTTTATAATTTCAAGCCTTCTATTTTCTTAGCCGCCTGATCAATCCCTCCGCTAGCCATAGCCTCTAAATCCTTGGTTGCTTTCTCTAATAGCTGTTTTGCCTTTGGAGCATCATTATCTACATACTCCAATACATACTTGGCTATTTCAACTACCTCTTCTAATTCCTCTGAATTATACAATGATTGTGCCTGAGCTAATAAATAATCCTTTTTCTGCTGAACCCCTTCCAAGGTCTTAGCAAATTTTATTGCCTCATCTGCAGTTTTTGCTACCTTTTGCTGTATATTCGCAGTTGATGACTCCAAAGCAACCTGCCCTTTCTCATCTGCAGTTTTTGCTACCTTTTGCTGTATATTCGCAGTTGATAACTCCAAAGCAACCTGCCCTTTCTCATCTGCAGTTTTTGCTACCTTTTGCTGTAT
>CAYTGV010000001.1:110597-136989 GCA_964437495.1 uncultured Planctomycetia bacterium
ACTCCAAAGCAACCTGCCCTTTCTCATCTGCAGTTTTTGCTACCTTTTGCTGTATATTCTCAGTTGATGACTCCGAAGCAACCTGCCCTTTCTCATCTACTTTTGATTTTGAACATCCAAAACTCATACTTATAAGCACCATCAAGACCATCATTAAATACGTCAATTTTCCCATACTCAACACCTCCTTTTTTAGGTAATGATATTATACTCTATACGTTTTTGTTGGCAAGATTTTTTTTAGAGTGTTTTTTAGGCAAAGGAATTATGTGCGGTCGTCTTTTATCGGCAGGATTTTTATTGCCCTCACAGGTCTCACTGAACATTTTGTCTGACATACTCCGCAACCAATACATAACTGGGCATCCACATATGGCCGCAATACAACTTTTTCTTTTATCGTCTCTTTTTTGAGCTTGATCGCTTTTTTCTGAACCAAACAAATCCCTTCATATTATACCAACTTTTTACTTTCTTCTCTTAAATGGATTGAGATTTTTCAGCTTATCCGCGGTATCCTTTATAGTATCTGCTGCCGTATCTCCCACATCTTTTCCAATATCCATGGTATTACCGGCAAGGCCGCTCAGGACATCTCCTGCGCCTTTAACACTTCCCTTAAATCCTTCGGCAAGCGGTCCTAAATCAAAATTCGTTAAGCTCGATATTGTAGTATTGGCCAATGCCTTAACCACAATAATATTAACCAATGATTTTGGATCGGTTATGTTTTCATATCTAGCATCAATATTTACATTGAATTCCTTTATTGAAGGAGTATCTCCCTTGCTGTAATCCTTATAGTAAACCTTATCGATTTTCAGCTTCAAAAAGTCGATCTGTATCTCAGGAGGGGATTTTTCCGGGGAAGCTTCTTTTTTCTTTTCAACCCCTTCTTTAACTTCCTTTGTCCCCCCAATAGATGTCAGCGCATCAAGATTCAGCTCACCGTCTTTGTTTTTAGCTACAACTACTTCCCTGAGATATAAACGCACTTCTTCCAGATGTATTTTTTTCTTTAAGAACGCTCCCATGCGGTAATTAATATAGACTTCCGGGATATCAACCATAACCGGATCCTCAAAACCATTTGGATTATACAGCTTTAACCCCTCAATACCTATAAGACTATTCACAAGACCTATCTTCATTTTTTTAATTTCAAGATCAAGCCCTGTTACCGCTTTAACTCCTGTGGTAACCGCTGCTTTTACAATTACATTTTTTCCTACAATAATTAATAAAATAAAAACAAGTAAAACAATTAACACTGTACGAATTTTTTTCATTTAATCCTCCCCCTTTTTCCTGGATTCAAAGCTAAACGTTTGATTTATCACTTAAAGGCAAATCTTTTCTCATTAAAAAGTTTAACACAAGCATCTACAATATGCGGATCATAAAGTATCCCTTTATTATTCAATACTTCTTCAAGCGCTTTATCAATCCCTAAGGCCGGCCTATAAGGCCTATGCGATGCCATTGCCTCAACCACATCGGCAACAACAATAATCTTTGCCTCAAGCAGCATGTCCTTATCCTTCAAACCGCGAGGATAACCTGTACCGTTTGCTCGTTCATGATGCTGATAGACCGTTTCTGCTATCGGCCATTGAAATTCAATATCCTTAAGGATATCATATCCGACTTGCGCATGGGTTTTTATTAGTGCGAATTCTATTTCGCTGAGTTTTCCAGGCTTGCTTAGCAATTCCGCCGGCACATATATTTTTCCGATATCATGCACGATCGCAGCCATATGCACACCTCGAACTTTTTCATCGGGCAATTCCATTTCCAATGCTATAGCTAAGGCAAGCTGGGCTACTCTTTCCTGATGACCAGCGGTATATGGATCTCTTTTTTCAACCGCTTGAGCCAGTGCGCTGCTCGTTTCGTTTAAGAGCCTTTCAAATTTATTTAAGCTGACCTGAAGATCACTCTGAGTTTTTTTTGAAGCAGTAATATCTCTGGCGGTATGCACCGTACCGATTATTTGCCCATGCTCATCAAATATCGGCGTGACTGATATTTCATAATGGATTTTTCTAGTCAAGTCAAAATACTCTATTGCCGTCGGAGTTTTTGTTTTCATAGTTGTTTTATGAGGACAGTTATGTAAAGGATGGTCTAGGCCATGAAACAATTCATAACAAATCTTGTTTAAGGTTTCCTTGGGTGAGCAGCCTACGGCCTTAGCATAGGCCATGTTCACCCTAGTTATCTTAAAATCCTTATCCTGTATAGATATCAAGTCCTGCATGGAATCAAAGGTCGCTCTCCATTCTTCCGCAGCTCTTAAAAGTTTTCTCTCTGTGTCTTTACGTTCCGTAATATTTTTTGCAACGCCCCTATAGCCAAGAAAATTATTCTGCTCATCGACCACTATAACCGCATTAATAAGCATACAGGCAACATGCCCATCTTTTCGGATATTATAGATTTCAATATCTTTTATCGGTTTTTTCTGCCCCGCTAATTTTGCGAACCTTTCATTTAATCTGACCCCTTGCTCTTTTGACATAAAGTCAAAAATTCTTTTACCTAATATTTCATTCGGGGAATACCCCAATACCTCTTCTACTTTTTCTGAACAATAAGTATATATGAAATTATCGTCGACTTCCCAAACCCAATCAGCAATGCTAAATGTTATATCCTTAAACCGTTCTTCGCTCTCCCTTAAAGCCCCCTGCATTTTTTGACTTTGGCTAACATCTTCAAAGCTTTCAACCCCGCCGATAATATTGCCTTTTCCATCTATCAATAAATTGGCCTTTTTGATGACCTCACATAAGCTGCCGTCTTTTTTCCTTATTTTGCAAGCCGTTATTATTGGAGGTTTCTCTGCATTATCAGCAAAAAGCACACACTTTTCATTACAAGGCTCATCGGCAAATATAAAACATTTTTTCCCGATAACCTCCTCTGCCTTAAATCCGGTTATCTTTTCTGCCTGAGCATTCCAGTCAAAAATAATTCGGTTCCTGTCCACAGTAAATACCGCATAGGGGGTTCCCTGAAAGATAAGTTTAGAATACTCTTTGCTTTTTTTAAAATCCTGAATAAGCTGACCTCGCTCTATAGCATAACGCAATGCTCGCACAAGTAAACTGCCGCTCAAGTCTCCTTTAAACAAATAATCCTGCGCTCCGGCCTTTACCACGTTAGTCGCCATATCCTTATTATCAACATCCGCTATAACAATAATAGGAATTAATGCATCTTTTCTCTGGAGATCATTAATTACATCAATCACAGTATTATCCGGCCTGGATAAATCCAGCAAAATTACATCAATCTTATGTTTAGAAATACTCTCTGCAGCCTCAGACAAGCCCCCGGCCCATTCAATTACAACCGGGTTATCCGAGACTTCTTTCAATATCTCCTCTACATATTTCCTGAGATCTGGATTATTTTCTATCAGCAAAGCCTTTATTGTCATTTCACTCATTATGCTCAATCCCCTATTTTAAATAAAACTGCCTTAGACTTGATCTTTATATTATTTTATCACAAAATCATATCAAATCAACCACAACTTCTTTTACAGCAGTAATTAACTCAATTTTACTTCCAATGACTTTCTCTTTTGCCTTAATAGCAACTATTCTTGTTTTTTAAGTATAAATAAGGTAAATCTTAATAAAAATATTTTAAGCAAAATTTCCATATAAGCATATGCAAAAACGCAGCAGTTTCACTTTGATAATATTTTTGGGCAAAACAGATTAACTTTCCGGCCCCTTTTCTTATGAAAACAATAGCGCTCAGACCAAAGCAACTATAATGATAAATGACCCGGATTATTCAAGAGAAATAATGGCTGAGGCTGTAGAAGAAGTTTCTTGGACCCCGCAATATGAATATTATACTTTCTTTATGCGACCTGATTCTTTAAGCAACCGATACCACTGATCTGAACCTCTATCTTATCCCCCTTCTTCATCCGGCCAATACCATGAGGCGTTCCGGTCGAGATCACATCCCCCGGCAATAAAGTCATGATCCGGGAGACAAAAGCCAGCAGATAGCAAACCGGAAAGATGAAATCAGCCGTAGTTGAGCTCTGCTTTAGTTTACCATTGAGATAAGAGCACACACTTAAGTTTTCAGGCTGTATTTGTGTTTCTATATGAGGGCCAAGCGGACAAAAAGTATCAAAGGATTTTGCCCTTGTCCACTGGCCGTCTTTTTTCTGTAGATCCCGTGCTGTAACATCATTACAGCAGGTATAACCCAGTATATACTCTTTGGCTTTCTTTTCTCTAATATTACGCGCCGTCTTTTTCACAACAAAAGCAAGCTCTGCTTCATAATCCAAGCGCTTAACTGCCTGCGGATAAATTATCTTTGCCCCCGCAGCAAGCAGGGAAGTCGACGGCTTTAAAAATAAGACCGGCTCTTTAGGAATTTTTAATCCCAGTTCTTTCGCATGTTTGCGGTAGTTAAGCCCGACCATGATGATTTTACTTGGTTCTGACGCTGGCAGCAGCTTTACCTGATTTAAGGCAACTGTCTTAGAGCTATATTTAATCCTTCCAAAAGGCATCCCCTCAATCAAATGAATAGCATCTTCCCTCTTTGCGCCCCAATATGCTTTTCCTTTATAATGGATTCTTACTATCTGCATAATGATCCTCACTTAATTTGTTATTTAAAAAAATTTCTTAACAAACCCACTATTTTTTTGTTTTTATAAGCTTTTACTTCACTGAGACTGCTAGAGCCGCCGTTAATGAAAACACCGTCAACCCCAGCTTTTTTAGCTGTTTCCATATCCACTTTCATGTCACCTGAATATACTGCCTCATGCTTTTCTATTTGAAACTTTTCAAGAATTATCTGCAGAATTCTCGGATTCGGTTTCAGGCTTTTTATTTCATCTGCACACAACACAAAATCAAAATACTTTTTAATCCCCAAAGATGTTATCACAATGTTCGTATAATATGAAGGTCTATTTGTGGCCAGAGCCACAAGCTTTTTTTTACGTTTTAATTTATTTAAAAGCATCCGTGCGCAAGGCCTGAGCTTTGCGTATTTTTTAAGCGATTTTTTATGATGTACTCTATATATCGCAAGCGCCTGATTAAGATCTTTTTTTGGAAAAAAAACCGCCACAAAATTCTTGTCTCCGTTGCCGATATTCTTTTTAACCTCCTCAAAAGAAACACAGGTATATCCCAGTTTTAAACGCGCAAAATTCAAGCTTTTATCAATAGCCCTATAAGCATCAACCAGTGTTCCGTCAAGATCAAATATGAATAATTGTTTTTTACTTAGCTCAAAACCCATTTTACTGCTCCCTTACTCGATGAGTATGCTCATCTTTTAACAGTTATCTCAGTATACATTGCCCTAAAATTTCTGTCAAACAATCCCGCATAGACAAAAAAAACGCCGTGATTGCTTTCACGACGTTTTCAATTTTTAATCAATTGGATTCTATTAAATATAAAAACAGCCCTCAGCAATAATGCTGAAGCCTTCAAAGAATCGGCTAATTGTTATTTCAGGTATGCCTTTATGATCTTCTGCTCTTCGACCGGCTTATCCATAGCGCCTGTTTCTGTGTTTTCTATTTTCTCGACAATGTCATATCCCGAGATAACCTCACCGAAAATAGTATGCCGCATATTTAACCACGGCGTCTGTGCAGTTGTAATAAAGAATTGGCTTCCGTTAGTATTAGGCCCGACATTAGCCATTGCCAGCATACCCTTTTTATCAAAAACAACTTCCTTTTGCAATTCATCTTCGAAAGATTTACCCCATATAGATTCACCGCCGCTGCCTGTCCCGGTAGGATCGCCACATTGGATCATAAAATCCTTTATTACTCTATGAAAAATTATTCCCTCATAGTAACCTTTTTCAATAAGTTTTGTAAAATTTTCACAGGCCTTAGGTGCGACTTCCGGCATTAACTGAATCTCAATATTCCCCTGACTTGTCTCTAAAATAACCAAAATCTTCTCCTTTTCTAAATTTTGTGCATTTGCACTGACAATAAAAAAAGCCATAAACAACAGGCTAAAAATCAATCGTCTCATTAATACCCCCCCCCCACCTAGTTCGCATTACAACAACTATCAATAAATTCAACTATTTTATTTTTAACAGCAGCGGCAATTTCCGTATAAATAATCCCGGCCACAAAACCATCCCAATTCATTTCCTTGCGCACCCAGACAACCCTTGCTTTAAATTCAATAACCTTATTGTCTTGAGACAGGGAAAAAGACAGATTAATGTTTGCGCCTATGTCTACTTTCTTAGCTAATACCAATTTCATCCCGCCATGACTTATATCGATTGATCTAGCGACAAACTTTACGTGGGGAGTATTTAGATCAACAATATCAATAGCAACATCCAGTGCGCAGCGGATAAATTCTCTTCCCTCTTTTATGCTCTTTACATGCTCATATATGAATTTAGTCAAACGCTCTTTAGTATAATCATTACTGTGGTTAAATCTAACGCCTGTTGCAAATCTATTAGCCAAACTGGAGAGCTGCCAAAGCACTTTTCTTTTTATGTATAAACTGACTGGACTGTCCGATAAAGTAATTTTAAAATCGAGCAAGTGTTCTTTTTCAAGCTTAGTTGTAGAGTAAAAATTTATTCCGGCAAGGCTCATATCCCTGATCTCAACAAGCTCCATAATTCCATTGCTGTTTTTAACTTTGACCTTGACTGACTGCAAATCTTTTACCCTTACAAATTTGCGCCTCTCCTCCGCTGTCAACCCTTTCTTTTTAAAAACACCATCCCGATATATATTTATATAATATTATAACCCTGTTTTGAAATATTTACATCCATTTTTTTAATCATACCTATTCTTGTCTATGCTTATTCTCCAGCAGGCTTGCTATACATTCAAGCAGATCAACAATAACCGCAATATTCTTTTTCATAAAAACAGGAAAACCATTTGTGCTTCCGAATATGTTGATATAACTGCTTATTCCTTAAACTCTCTCTTCAACATAAGTCCGGACAACCATTTACTCGAAAGTTGACTGTCTTGTCCTAATATAGTTGCCTGTCCCGCCTCTTTGTGGCGGGGACAGTTTTTATTCCTCTCATTACCAATCTGTTAAGGAATTCAAGGGATTTTTAAGCAATTCCATGATTTTAGATAAATCAAGCTCAAATTTATTGGGACACTTAAGGACGCAATAAGTGTTTGATCCCGCCGCCTTTGGGCGAGAGTTCTTAGAGCGCAGTAAATTTGGGATTGTTTTATCGATCCCGCTGATTTTTAGCGGGAAAAATCATGTTAAGTGTAAAATCATTTGAATACCTTACTACAACGTACATCTCATCGTTTACCTTTTTTTAATTTTATCCCGGGATGGGACAAGCCCATCCCCTATAGATTGGGATATTATTCTCCCTCAACCTTTTTCAGGATAGCACAGCCCTATCTTTTAGTTTATTTACTTAACTTATCTGCATTGAGCAATTCCTTCTTTTTTTTATCTAAAAATTCTTTTCTCATTTTTCTCCTTGATGTATCCTGCAAGAGCTCTCTAAAAGAAAGTGTTTTACCTTTTGCCGTCGGATTCAACTCGACCCATATCTCATCAGAATAATCACCTACCACTTCAGGAGAGGTCAAAAACAATGCCCCGGTCTTGCCATCAAACACATACACCTCTCTTGTCTGGGCATGGGTTTGAAACGAAAAACGGTCATTATTCTGATTTTGCATCAACATATTAAGTATTAATATCAAGACAACCGCAATAATACTAAGCAGGATATTTGTCAGTGTTTTTTGCATGTTCAGATCCCTTCCGGTAAAATCACTTTCGATTAAAAACTATCCCAGTGCATCAGCTGCTCTGTTTGGCGTTTTTTTGACTGTGAGACTTCATTGAGCGACCATCCTAATGAAATAATACTAACCAGCTTTAAACCAGCTGGAGCTTTTAAAAGAATTCCTATCTCCGCTGCATAATCCTTTTTATCCCCGGCAATCCAGCAAGCCCCAAGCCCTGCATCCGCTGCTGCAAGAAGAACGTTTTGGGTTGCCGCGCATCCATCCTCAAGATAATATTTAGTGGACCGGCAAAAAATCACTATCCCGGTCGCAGCATCTTCAATGAATTTTCCATTTTCCGCAATACTTCCTATTTTTTTTAACACACTCTTATCAGTAATGATAACGAACTCCCATGGTTCCTGGGCCCTGGCTGTAGGAGCTCTTCTGGCAATATCAATAAGTCTTACCAGCATTTCTTTATCTATTGGCTGATCCCGATAACTGCGGACACTTGCTCTTTTACACACACATTCAAAGAAATCCATTGTTTTTCACCCCTTGTTCTTTTTCTTCTTTCTATACAAAAACGCTGTGAAAACCACAGCCGAAAACAGGAGAATATTGACAATATTAAATGTTTTCCAAACAATATCAACAGAAGCAATACCAGCAGGCAACATTAGTAAAAGACAAGTCCATACGCCGAATACCCAATAAAGGCTTATATCTTCGGAGGATTTTCTTTTTATCATTCTGATAATAAGCGGAATATTCCAAAGCGGTAAGACAACTGCAGCAATTAAGGCAACTTTTTGAATCATTATTAATACCCTCAAGAACAAGAAAATGTTTAATCTTATAAAATATTATTCAAATAAATCTGATTTTTAAAACAGAGATAGAATTTACTTTTTTTTACTAAGCATGTTTTTTATATAGCTGCTTATTTTATCTTTATCTTCTTTGCTTATTTCGAGAAATTCTATACCTGTCTCGAAAAGATCTTTTTCTCCCTGTCTTACCCAGGCAACAACCGTGCATTTCACAATAATTTCACTCTCAACTTCGGGAAGGTTAAATGCTATGCACAATTGCGTACCTTTTTCAAGCTTCTCATTAGCCATTATTTTCAGGCCCAACACACACATCAACCCCTGACAATCACTTTCCATTTCAGGGCTGGACATAAGTGAGTATTTGATTTTTGTCTTCAGATCACATCTGACATATTCTCTTCTTTCTATAGTTCTGCCTGTGGTATGTTTAATGAAATCAAGAAGCTTTTTATTATTCTGTTCATCAATTTCCGTAAATTCTATACCCGTATCAAGCAGATCCATAGTGAGTTCCCTTTGCCAAACAACCCGGCCAAGTGCCGTTATCTCTCCGTCAACCTCTGGGATAAGCAGCTTTAATTTCAGCACATTAGAATCCTGCAATAATATATTACTTATAACCCCTCAGACCTTCACCGCTCACATCTTGAAAGGTAACCACGTTCGGGGAGACATCTTTTCCTTTTATTGTATATGTCGCTTGGGCATTGACATTAAGCCTAACATATTCTCTTTTTTCCTGCATTTAAACTCCTTAAATTTTGCATCCGTTTATTGTTGATTTAAATTGATTTAATCTGTTGCTATATAATATTAAAGGCGCTCTTTCAAGTTGAAATGTAGTCTAGCACTATGTTAGCTTATGGTTAAGAATAAGCAAGCCGTTGAGATGGTCTATTTCCTGTTGTATGGCCCGAGATGCCAGTCCCTTGAATTTTTCATAAAACTGCGTACCATTTTCTCTATATGCTCTGACTTTTATCTGCTTAGCTCTTTTGATTTTAACAAATTCTCCCGGAACACTCAGGCACCCTTCTTCTTCAAAAACTTCCCCTTTTGAAGAAATAATCTTTGGATTAATAAAAACCATAACATCATCTTTTGCATCATTAAATACAGATTCCCTCTCCAAATCATTTAAAATATAGCTTTTTTTAAGCACAAAAACCCTCTTTAAATATCCAATTTGCGGAGCAGCTAGCCCTACCCCGTTTGATGTTGCTATAAGTGTTTCAGTAAGATCTCTAACAATTTCCTGAAACTGCGGATCAGAACTATGCAATGGTTCTGATTTAGCAGTTAAAATATGACCAGCCTGGGGGTATGAAAGAATTATTTTTACAGCCACTTTATCTCCTCCTTTTATCTTAATTATATATTAGAAAAACATCATTATTTGCTCTTTATATTCGGTACGCGCAGCAAAAAAACACTGCCAATAATCAAAAAGGGGATAAATGACATTAAAGCCAGCCTATATCCCAATGCCCCTAAATGTCCCAGGCCAAGTAAAAGCAGACCCCAGACAATCGGTCCGACAGCCGCTGAAAGATAACTGATGAGATTAAAAAGGCCAAAGGCTTCGCCGGTCATTTCTCTTGGAACAATACTTACCACAAGCGCCCGGGATACAACCCAGGTAGAGCCTAAGCTGATTCCAGCCAGAGCCCCGATCATCCAATGAAACGGAGGCACAGCCAATGCAGCCCCGAAAAGACAAAGTATCCAGAGTAAAAATACCCCCATCATTGTGTATTTATAACCTATTCGGTCGCTGAGTATTCCAGAACAAATACTGCCGATTATCGCAAATATAGTAGAAAATGCTATGAAATTAATAATCTCAATATCATTAAGTCCAAATACCTTTGTAACATAAATAGACATAAACAGCATTGTTACATTCACAACACAAAAACCAAAAAAAGCTGCTTTCAAAAACTCCCTAAGCCCGGAATATTGCTCAGAGCTGAACAGTGTTATTCTCAGCCTCTTAAAAAGATCTACTATCAGTTTTTTATTTATAAGCACAGGCAAAGGATTTTTCGTATGAACAGCTTTATCTTTGACAAATATCAAACACGGCAGTGAGAATAGAAAAAATAAAATCCCGGTTAGAAAAAAAGTCGCATGGTATCCCTGTTTTATAATAATCGGTTTTGTGAAAACAAGCGCGATGATTGCCCCAAAATAGCCAAACATCTTGCCAAGACCAGAAACCAGTCCTGTTCTCGCCTGCGGGCTTATTGTCATCATTAGAGAATTATAGAAAATAACAGCAGTCTGACATCCAATATTAGCAATACCAAAAAACAGCAGTGCTAAAAAAACATCTTCTGTAAACGCTAAAAATATTGTAAACACCACACTAAGAACAGTAAAGAATATTAAAAAAGGCCTGTGCCTACGTCTGATATCAGCTATAGTTCCAAGTATGGGAGCAAGCAAAGCAATACAAAGAGTAGACAATCCAAAGGCAATACTGTAAAAGATTTCAGGAGCTCCCTTTTCTAATGTAATCCAACGGACAAAATAAAGAGACACTATATTAAGAGCAAAAAACTGGTTGGCCATATCATACATAGACCACGATATAATCAGAAAATTATTTTTTTTATTCATTAATCTCTTTCAGTTTTCAAGTTCATTAGTTTCTTTTATGCATCAATTATAGTATAATATGCTCTATGAATTATGTCTCTATATTTTTAATTTCCTTCTTTATTGCCTTTTCCGGCGCATTGGCTCCGGGCCCATTACTTAGCACTGTAATCCATGAAAGCACAAAACAAGGTGCAAAGGCCGGTCCACTTATAATTTTAGGCCATATACTAATTGAAATTATCATGCTAACATGTATTATCTTCGGGTTTATCAAATTCTTTAATAACCCCCTGCTGATTTCTCTAATTACTTTAGCCGGGTCCGGCATAATGATTTACATGGGGATCTCAATGCTCAGAGAAATCTCCCATTATTCTCTCAAACCGGTAAACTCTGGAAAAAAATCAGCAAATCTGGTAATCTTAGGCTTTACTATGACCATCGCCAATCCATACTGGAGCATATGGTGGCTTACTATCGGACTGGGGCTTGTAATAAGTGCACAAAAACTAGGCTTTATGGCAATATGCGTTTTTTTTCTGGGACACATTTTTGCGGATTTCATTTGGTATGCTTTTGTATCAATATTGATCAGTAAAAATAAACGCTTTATATCGAAAAAAATTTATTCGCTCATAACATCAACTTGCGCCATTGCATTAATAGTCTTCGGCCTATTTTTTACCATTAATCATTTTACTCCAACCATAACCCCGTAACAAGATAATTCCAGCCATGTTTTTTAATAACAAGCTTTATCAAGACATCATTTTTAGTATTGTCATATTTTGCTTTCCAAAGCACAAATATCATATCTCCCTTAAGCAAGCTACCCATATATTCACGATCCAAGTAGTTACCCAAAGATGTTTTGATATGACGGTTTACCTTAAAAAATTTAGTTCTAGCACCGACAACCTTTAGCTCTGAATCAAAATCACGGGAGTATGTGGTATATTTATCAAATTTAAAACCATTGAGAATATTATCAAGCAACGGGTCAGCTACTGTTCTAATTTCCTGAGTAGTTTTAGCTCTTTGGATGGCAAAAGCAGGCGCAATAAATGAAAATACAATTACAATTAAAATCAGTGCTTTGAATTTTTCCGAATATCTCATTTTAAATCCTCCTTGTTTTATTCTATCGCACTTTTTGTTTTTTTCAAATACTTTCTTTTAAGTTATCGCATTAAGGCCAAATCGCAACAATCGATTATTCTATCTTTTAATATTCTCAGACCTTGGTTTAAAGTCATATATACCTTAGCCATCATCGCGCTTACTTACAGCTATATATTCATCCCAGCTCAAATTACCTGCATTAAGAGACAACTATTCTTATGCTCTTTCTGCCGCTTCTTTAATTGACCCAGGCCTAAAACTAATTTTTCTAACATTTAAATCCCAATTAACATGGATTGCTATTTCTGATGATTAATCCCATAAGATAAGTGTTTCTATATATTTGCGCTATCCACCCCCCACCGAACCATAGCTGGCGCGCTTGCCTGGATTGGGATTTCATAATATACTTTAAAAAATGATTTTTAAATGGTTTTTCTTATTATATTATAATTTCTTTATATATATTTCAAATTTTTATACTGCTTTATTATACTTTATACAAAGGAGTTGATACCATGAAAAGTAAAATCAGTTTTTTTCTCATTACTATTGCCTTAATTTCCTTTTTTTACACTCATCCTGCCCACTCAGAACAGCAGGAAGAAATCAGTCTTAGTGCTTTCTCTCGCACATACGGGAAAACTTTAGGCAACCTTAGCTATAATTCTTTCTTTGACTTTAACCGCAATAATTCAATCGACAATGATAACCTTAAAGTTTGCTTAAGCACTACACCATTAAAGGCTTTAATACCCTTTCTATCTGTATCTAAAAAATCAGACCGCAGGAAAAAAAGTTCAAAGGGAATACCGGTACCGCATCTGCAGAAGAAGACGAAAACCCCCTGGATATTGATAAAGATGGAGATGTCGATGAACAAGATGTCAATCTAATGAAATATTTACTTGCAAGTACCCAAATGATAAATACTTTCTCAAATTTCAATGCAATAAATATGGCGCTTACAATCAAGGTATATAATAGCACTCCGACACTGGCCTCATACTATGCATATATCGGATATACGCCTGCAGTAAATTATAATGTGAATTTTCTTTCATTAACATTAGAATCAGCAACGCAAATTAATGAAGAAGAACAGGATCAGACAACTATCCCGGTCAAGGACCCACAAGATACAGAACAGTTAAAATCCACCACAACGGCTTCGAATCTGCTTTTGCTTAACATGCAGATTTTGAAAGATGTCATCCGAATAAACAACCTTACCCCTGATGAAGCATTACCTTACAAGCTTATGATGTCTACAAAAATACCAGGAGCAAAAGACAATACAGGCAGTGCCGACATACAAGAAATAGATCAACAGACCGCTGACAAGCAGCAATTGATGTCCGAAAAACAACAGAAGAAGAAAACACTTCAACATCTTTCCACAAACACACCGATACTCATCGATCAAAATTCCAGAAATAGTCATTATAACAAAGGCTTAGAAGCAAAGGAATTAGAGATATTAAAAGCAATGGATTAATACAATAGGGCTTCTTATTTGTTTGGGGTGGATATAGACTGTATTGCTCTTTCAACTTTTCTCTCAAGACCCCGCTCAATAAAGCCCGGCAGTATTTTTCTAAGCCTCTGCTTAAAGGCTGACTTTTGCCATTTAAAATTCAATGTCTTATAAATCCCTGAAAGCTGAAAATCAAAATTCAAATATTGCGTTTTCTTATCCATTAAGGCAAAAAGCATATTAAATTTACCTGATGTTTTTAAGTATTCGCGGGCAAGCACAATGGATATGTTACTGGTTACAAATTCATTGCTGTTAAGCAAAAAGTTTCCCTCCAGCATTACCTTCTCTGCCTTTAGCTTTATATTTTTCAGCAAAGACGCTTCCGGTGTTAATTCAAACTGAACCGAGAGTTCGCTAAAGTTTACTCGGCTTAGATCAGGCAAACCAAAAAATTCTCCCAGCCAGACAAAAAACTTCACATTGTCCAGGTACCCGTCTTCTATAGTTGCCTGCCCCTTTAATCTGGGCACAGGATGATTAACATAGTCCAAATCGCATGTAAATTGACCATCAATCCTGCCCTGTAATTTTGTCGGCAGTCTGCGATAAACTCCAAAAAGAGACAGCAGCAAAGAATCAAGCTGCCAAGCGCTTACTTTGGCCACTTTTAAATTGCAAATTATTTTAGGCGGCAATTGTTCTATATCTGCGGCAATATACCCGTTCAGAGTTCCATCATAAAGCCTTGAGCCGAATTTAACAAACTTGACCCCTTTATCCATAAAATTGAATATAGAAGCAAGGTCGCTCAGCATAAAATTAAAAACTTTCAAATTACGTCTATATTGTACTGCTATTTTTTCTATAAGAATTTTAAGCCGGGTATCAGGGAAAACAGCAGCGCTTAGATTACTAAATGACGTCTTCACTTGAAGCAATGAAGTTCCTTGATGAGCCGTATCAAGAAAAACAATATCTGATTCCCCGCTTGTTTTGCCTTTTGCTGTACTGCTTTTTAAAACGATGTCCAGTCTCTGTGGATTAAGCGCCCGCTTTTCCTCATTCTGATCAGGAAAGGTTAGAAGTTTTATCTTTGTCAGGATTTTATCCCCAAAAGCCGCCTCCCCTTGAAATCTAACAGGAATATTGTTTAAATAAAATTCCACGCTCTGCACCAGGATGTGTTTGGAATCAAATTTTATCAAACAATTGATATCCAGCAGATTGATCCCTCCAGCGAGAATGCCTGTTTTCTGCGGTAGTCGGCCATATCGGAGAAAATTCTTAATTTTTTCTAATACTCTTTTAACTTTATTCGAAACCCCCATTAAAGATCGGCCATAGAAATTTTTAAGCGTAGAAAATCCTTTGAGTTTCAAAACACTTTTAATTATCTCCCCTTTAAGCGCTGCCTGTATATATGCGGAGTTGAATTCTACGCTTTTGATCGAAAGCCCACCCGGGACAAGCGCCCCTTTAAAAACATAGAAAAATCCAGGGTCAAGCAGATTTTTCTCAACTTTTCTTTTAAGATCTGTTTCCTTGAATTTAGAATAACTGATCCGGCCCGTGCTTTCAATATTACTCTCAAGATCAATTGTAAAAATAGCATCACCCAGAAGCATCTTACCCGAACTGCCCTTTCTGCCGAAAATGCATTCGGCTTGCTCAAACACAAGTTTTAACGGCCTGCCACGAGCAAGAAACTTTATCGCCTTAATTATGCCTTCTATATTTTCTTTGAAAAATATTTGATGCTTATTATAATCAATCCTGGGATTAACAAAAACGGCTGTATTAACTACTATATTTTTTTTCTCAAGCAATTGACTTAATGAGAACTTTAACCTGATACTTTTAACAAAAAGCGGCGAGCCTTTCTTTTCATTATCTTCAGAATAACTTACAGAAATATTATTCAAGATCAAAACATTGGGGGGAATATATATAATACTATCTATCGTAGTTTCATGGTTTAGATATGCGCTTAACTGCTCTGCAATTTTAACTTTATTTTCTAAAAGTAATGCCTTGAAACCAACAGAAGCAAAAAAAAGGATTAAACCAACAGCGGAAAATATAAAAAATAATAAAATTAATTTAGAAATAGATTTTTTCAAATAATCCCTCATTGATGTATATTTCTATACAGTCGATAAAATAGATCGCCTTATAATGGAGATTCATGGGAGAAATGTAAGAGCATTCTTTGAATTCTCTAAACAGAAGGCTTAATTGTTTAAAAGTAATAATTTGTTTTCTCAAATCCTCCTGTGTTTTACTTATATACATTTGATTGCTGATCTTAAGTAAATAAATGACCGCAAACGGCAGAGCTTGATCCTGAGCATAGGAATCAATAAAATTTGAGAAAGCTTCTTCCGCACTTCTATAATCACCTAAAGAATAATAATATTCTCCTGTGGCAAAAAGCGCTTCTTTATAATATTTCGATTTCTTAGTTGATTCAACAATCGAACGGAAACACATAAAAGCATAATCATTATCCCCTGCCTTTACCGCATTTTTAGCTGTCTTGTAAAAAGAAGTATCTGACTGAGCAAACCCGGAATTCGCGTTCATCATGGCCAACGAAAAGATAAGCAGAAAAACTCCTATTTTCCTCATTTAAATACTTCACCCCCCCTGAAATTTGTTTTAATATATTATAGCAAACAAAAATTAATACTGAAAAAAATCCTTGATATGATTTACTGCACTAGCTCGCAAAGCACTCTCTCGTGAATCTTTAAATATTCTCCCTGAAAAAGTACAAATCTTATTTTTTTTACTTTTTTCAGCTGCTGTATGTTTTCAATTATCGTTTTGAAGGCAACTAATGCGGCAGCTTGCATAGGATATCCGAATATGCCGGCTGATATAGCCGGGAAAGCTATGGAATCTATATCATTGCATTCAGCAAGTTCCAATGCTCTGCGGTAACAGGAAGCAAGCAGTTCTTCACTTGGCATATCCCTGCCGTATACCGGCCCCAGACAATGAATAACAAATTTATTAGGCAGATTATGTCCTGAACTGAGAACTGCTTCTCCCGGCCTAATTGGAGCCAATGATCTGCATTCTTGAGCCAGCCCAGAGCCGGCTGCCCTATGCAAAGCTCCGGCAACTCCTCCACCCGGCATAAGCTGGGCATTAGCCGCATTTACAACCGCAAGGAAATCCCTTTGCTTAGCGATATCTCCCTGCACGCATTCAATAGTAATGCCGTTTATTTCCCTTATCATAAACCAGTTACCAGTTATGAATTACTAATTACAAATTATGAGTTACCAGTTGCCAGTTGCCAAATTAGACTAAGAGTTTTAAAATTATTTTATATTATTACGGGCGCACACAAGGCGCGCCCCTACGATATTGATATATATTTCCCCTAATTCCTAACGCGCTAACACGTTAACTCTCCAACGCATAACTATCTTTTTATCTTTTGTTTTGCCTATTAGTTCTTTTTACTTTTTACTTTTTCCTATGAGCTATTAGCCATTACCGTTTCCTTTTGACGATACGGGCATCGCAACCGCTTACCTTTTACCTTTTTACTTTTTACCCGCTACCTACTATTGATACACAAGGCCTGCAATAAAATATTGACCGTTTTTTTCAGAAACAACCATTTTTATCAATACTTCTTCTTCTGTTTTATCAAAAACACCCTTCCAGAAAACAACCGTAATCGCCCCTTTGTTTATAAAACCCAGATACTCCCTATAGAGATAGTGGCCTATCCATTCAACTATCTCTCCCCTTATTTCCTGGAAACGCTCAGATGTTATTGTTTCCTTTAGAGCAGCATCAAAATCCTTTGAATACTGGAGATAGTCATCAGAAGTAAATCCTTTCATGACATTATCGAGAATAGGCTCTGCTACTTTTTTAACTTCATCGTCATTAATTCCAATTACAGCACTATATCCCGGGATTGACACGACGCTCATTAAAAAAAACATCACCCAACAGATAACATGTTTCATGGTTTCTCCTTTCAATAAAAACTATTTTCTATGATTTAAGCTTCATGTTTAAAGGTTGAGACAAAATGTAACGCTATACCCTTCTGGGCACAGGCAAGACTTTTACGAACAAGCGCAAAGAAGTACCTAAATATACGCCACACAAGTAAGTTTACAACTAACGCAATAGATATGCATTTTGCTTCAGCCCCCTTTTACATTCTAATCTTACCTCAGTATGTCTTTAATAGTCAAAGAAAAAATAATAATTGGAATACTCTCATGATCTATTTTTAAATTCAACACTCAATACTGAATAAATCGATCCTTGTTTTAACCTAAACTTCAGTCAATCTTTTGAATCTTTTTGATTTTGCTATTTTGAAAAGTTATTGTACCGAGAGTCCGGCCTGTTTGCATCTGCAATGTAATCGTTTTGTCTGTCTTCTTAAGTATCCTGCCCCTTAGAATATGTCCATTATGCAAATAAATGATATCAGTATCTTTGCATAACTCAACCGCGGTTTCTCCATGTGTCTTTTGTTTCGGCATTTCCTGCTCTAGATCATTTTCCGGAAAATATTCCGCTTCTTTAGCTGTAACAATATTTCGAGCAAGCTCCCTAGCCTTGCAGTAATCCGCATTTGACTTAGTTTTTTTTCCCTGATTACTATACACATCTCCTCTGGCATAATATGCCCTATAATAATTTGAATTTCTGGCAATAACTTCATCCAATATTTTTTCCGCTTTAGCGTTTTCATTCAAGCCATTACAAGCAATCGCCATACGGGTCAAAGTCAAATCATCCGCCATCCCCCTGTTCATAAGAGCAAAAACTATCTCACGCTCCTTTTGATATTCACTCTGCGCTTTACTCATCAATTCCATATTAGCGTAAATCCCTGCGATATCATTATGCACATTAGGATAACAGGCAGATATCTCAACTACTTTATTGTATAAAGAAAGCGCTTCCCTCGCCTGCCCGCTGTCCCTTAGAGTACCGGCCAGATTAGACAGATAATACAAATTCCCCTTATCCATTTTAAGGGCCTTCCTAAAATATCTTACCCCAGATATATAATCCTCTTGTCTCATGCACATCATACCCATACTGTTAAAAGCATCCGCATCCTTAAGCCCCAAGCTAACTGCCTGTTTATAATAACGCAATGCTAGACTTGGTTTCCCCTGCCTAGAATATATATCTGCTGCTGCTTTGTAGGCCAAAAAATTTGATGCATCAAGCTCAATAACCTGCTTAAAATTATTCAAGGCTTTTTCTCCTTGGCGCATAGCGTAAAGCTTAACCCCCTGATTATAAAGATTAACAATCCGGAACTTTTTCAAATCTCTTCCTGCCTTGTCTGTATCCTGCGCGCCCAGTAACTCAAGGGAATCAAGATATTGCTTTGCCTGCCGATAATCTCCTTTTACGGCATAAATAGAGGCAAGGGCTTTACACGCAGGCTGATATCCCAGATCAAGATCAAGGGCTTTTTTAAATGCCGCTATAATCTGATCATCCCTGCCCATTTTTTCATAAGCACATCCAAGGTTGAAATATGTCTTAGCTGCAGGATGGATCCTGATTGCTTTTTCATAAAGGCTTATTGCTTGAGGATAATCCGTTTCATTGTAGGCTACAAAGCCTTTATTATTTAGCATCATAGAAATTTTGGCAGGAATTATATACGCTGCAGCACAAACCAAGATTATAAAAACAATATATTGAATATATTTTTTCTTCATAATTTTTTTTATAATCCTTGGTTCATTTTTGCATTTTAAATCAAATAAGGTCTTCATATTAACAATTCGTAATATCCATGATAGCATATTCTACGCATTTCGTATAATGCGACATTTTATGTCTTTTGACTCCCCTTTTTAAATGTAGCGCTGTATTTTCTTTGGTTTAGGCGAACAGATGAAGACATGATGTCTGAGCTCCGTAATCCATGGATGGATTTTCGGAGGCGATTTCGCTAAAGGCGGAAAAGTCAGAGAGCCTAAACCATTAGAAAATAAGTGTACATTTTGCAGGGGCGCTTTTCCTTTGCTTCGTTTCCTTTGTGCGCACAAAGGAAATGAAGGCTGGGGTCTAAGGGGCGGCACAGCCCCTTCTTCAAACTTGCACCAAAAAACACCGAATAAACAAAAAAAACCACCTCAAGATTGGTCTTTTTAAACCCTAAACCCTGATTTAATTATTTTCTTTTAAACCGCTTTTCCAGTTCATCACAGCTCAATGAAATCATTGTCGGACGTCCATGCGGACAGGTATAAGGAGAGCTTGTTTGCCAAAGATCCCTTAGCAGGGAATCAATCTGCTCAGAATTTAGCGCCTGATGCGCCCGAACTGCACAATGACAGGCAATAGATGCCAAAACCGGCGTTATGCTTTTATCTATACTGATCTCACTGCCTGCCTCTAGAATATCCACAACAATTCCTTTAAACTCACTAGCGATATCCACCTTGCCCAATAATGCCGGATAAGCATAAACAGCTAAAGTCTGCTCACCGAAATCCTCAACTTCAAAACCAAGCTCATTAAACAGCCCCTTAATCTCCAAAACTCGCAAAAATTCATCCTTGCTAAAATGCAGTGTCAAAGGGAAAAGCATTTTTTGCTTTTCAATTTTTTTATTTTTAAACTGCTCTTTAAGCGCGTCAAACAAAATCCTCTCATGCGCAGCATGCGCATCAATAATTATCATACCGTTCTTATCCTGCGCTGCAATATATGTATTATCAATATGCAGATATTTCATGTAGCTAAATTCTCTCGGGCTCTCTTTTCCAGCTTGAGAAGAAAATTCAACAGGGTTATCCGATATTATCCCAAAAAGCTCACTTGCCTTTGCCGCATTGTTTTCGCAGGATATACGCATTTGGGGCCCCTGGGAAAAATATTCGCTTGAGTAATTACTCTCTCCTGGGACCGAAATTCCTTTAAATTGAGGCAAATTATTCTTATCTCTTAAGGCATCCTTAATAAGTTTTACCAGCACATCATGTATAAGCGCCCCTTCCCGGAATCTCACCTCTCTTTTACTCGGATGCACATTAACATCAACTAACTCAGAAGGAGTCTCTATAAAAATAAAAACACTCGGAAACTGTCTTTCCATTAAACAAGTATGATATCCTTGCGTAATTGCGTGTGTTATAAGTTTATCGCTTATAGGTCTTTTATTCACAAAAACATATTGCCATTTGCGATTGGCCTTTCCAAAACCAGGCCTAGAAATAAAACCCCTTATTTTCAGCACACCGATATCAAGAGATATGGGCAACAGCACTTCGGCAAAATCCGTTCCAAATAAAACCTCTATTCTTTGCCGCGTATTTTTATGCGCGTCACAGCTAATTATCTCGTCTTTATTATTTAACAGCCTTAGCGCAACTTGAGGATGGCTCAGGGCTATTTCGTTCATATTTCTTATAATATGCGCGGTTTCCGTAACCTTGCTTTTTAAGAATTTCCACCGCGCAGGGGTATTAAAGAAAAGATTTTTAACCTCTACCGTTGTCCCTGGCTCCCGGGCAGATTCCTTTACACTTTCAATCGTGCCTGCGACAGAACCGATAACACTTGCCGCATCCTCTGATTGCGCGCGAGACAATATTTTCATATGACTTACCGCGCTGATGCTTGCAAGAGCTTCGCCGCGAAATCCCAAGGTAATAATCTTACTAAGATCCGAATTTTCTTCCAGCTTACTGGTCGCGTGTCGCAAGATAGAAAGCTTGAGGTCATCTGCATTCATGCCCTGCCCATTATCAATTACCCTAATCAGGCTGCGTCCTGCATCCTCTATAGCTACTTCAATATTAGTGCTTTGCGCATCAAGCGAGTTTTCAAGCAGCTCTTTTACCACTGATGCCGGTCTTTCCACAACTTCTCCCGCAGCTATTTTATCAGCTAAGTGCTTGGGGAGAACCTTTATTCTACTCATATTATTTTTTATCCTTAAGTCTGTTTTTCCATTCATTAATAAGGTTTAACGCATCTATCGGGCTTAAATTATTTATATCCACGCCCTTTATCTGGGATATTAAGGGGTTCTCCCGGCCTTGGAATAATTCCGGCTGAACTTCACTCTTTTTTGTTTTTTTCATATCTGATCTGACCAGGCTCGGTATGCCATCTGCGGACATGCTGTTGATCTCAAGATTGCTCAATATTTCGCGCGCTCGATGGATAACCTGATTGGGCAATCCGGCAAGACGAGCAACGTGGATACCATATGAATGATCCGCTGAGCCTTGAATCAATTTATAAAGAAAGATCACTTCCTCATTCCATTCTTTAACTGAAACATTGTAGTTCTTAACGCCCTTAAACAAAAGTTCCATTTCCGTTAATTCATGATAGTGTGTCGCAAAGAGTGTCTTTGGCTTCATCTCTAGGTTTTCATGCAGGTATTCCGCTGTTGCCCAGGCAATACTAAGCCCGTCAAAAGTACTTGTTCCTCTGCCTATTTCATCCAGTATAATCAGGCTCCTTGCGGTAGCGTTATTTAGAATATTCGCTGTTTCACTCATTTCCATCATAAAGGTACTCATGCCGGCGCTAATATCATCTGCTGCGCCTACACGGGTAAAAATTTTATCCACAACCCCTATTCGCGCTGATTCTGCCGGCACAAAACTTCCTGTTTGAGCCATGAGAATGATCAATGCCACTTGGCGTATATAAGTAGATTTACCGGCCATATTCGGACCGGTAATAATAAGCACTTGATTATCCTCGGCATCAAGATATGTAGGGTTAGCAATAAACTTATTGGCCCCAATTATGTTTTCCAGAACAGGATGCCTCCCCCCCTTAATATCAATACTAAGTTCATTATCCATAACTGGACGTACATAATTATTGCGGCTGGCCGCCTCCCCAAGGCTGTTCAAAACATCAAGCCTTGCGATAAGCGCCGCAGTTTTCTGTATTTCAATAAGACTGCTCAGAACTGCCTGGCAAATATCCAAAAATAGCTTATATTCAAGCTCATTTATTTTTTCCTGAGCGGTAATAATTTTTTCTTCCTGTTCCTTTAAAGCAGGCGTGATAAACCTTTCCGCGTTCACCAAGGTTTGCTTTCTCAGATAATCCTCAGGCACCGCATGCAAGTTGGCCTTGCTAACTTCAATATAATATCCAAAGACCCTGTTGTATTTTATTTTAAGCGAAGAAATCCCTGTGCGCTTAATTTCCGCACTTTGAAGTTTTGCTATCCATTCTCTTCCCCCTCGGGTTATATATTTGAGATCATCAAGCTCGCTATTAAACCCTTCTTTTATCATCCTTCCCTCACGGACAGAAAAAGGCGCATCAGGACAAAGCGCCTTATTCAATAACTGCACCAGTTCCTTTTGCTCATCTAAATCATTACGGATCCTAACCAGCAAATCCGCTTCACTGCCTTTAAGCAGAGACTTTACCTTTGGTATGATCTTCAGAGACTCATTGAGATTAAGAACATCTCTTGCGCCAGCAACACCCAGGCTTATCCGCCCAAGCAAACGTTCTATATCCAAAATACCTTTCAATTCATCTCTCAGGTTATTTCTCAAGGCCTGATCGATTTTAAGCTGTTGGACTGCATCAAGCCGCTTATTGATCGCCTCAATATCAAGCAAGGGCTGTTGCAGCCATTGCACCAGAAGACGGTTTCCCATAGCCGAGCTTGTAAAGTTCAACTCATTAAGCAATGTTCCCTTCTTATCCCCTCTCATGGAACGGACAAGCTCCAGATTGCGTTGGGCAATGCTGTCAAGGGCCATAACCTTGTTTAAAGAATATGGTGTAATTTTATTAATATGTCTGATCTCTTTTTTTTGTGTATCTTCCAAATAAAACAATGCCGCGCCCGCAGCCGTTATTCCGGAATTCATATTTTGAATACCAAAGCCCCTGAGGTCCCGCGTCTTAAAGTGCCCCAGAAGCTTTTCATAGCAGTAAGAAAAGTCAAACACCCAATCCTCAACCTCGCTTATCAAAGCACTAATATTTCTCTGCTTTATCTTTTTCCTTATACTGTCATCGTCTTTTAAGTTTGTCCCAATCAGCAGTTCTGCCGGGTGCAGACGGCCAAGCTCACTTAACATTTTGGCTTCTGATTGCAGCTGTGTTATTTTAAACTCCCCAGTTGACAAATCTACGGCAGCTAACCCGTATTCGCCTTGAGTTTTTTTATAAATACTTACAAGATAATTATTATTCTGGGAGGAAAGGATATTCTGATTAAGCACTGTTCCCGGAGTAATGATCCGGACAATTTCTCTCTTGAGGATCCCCTTCACGCTTTTGGGATCTTCGGTTTGTTCACACACAGCTACCTTGCGCTCCGCTTTTATCAAACGAGCGATATAATTATCTGCCGCATGATAAGGAATTCCGCACATGGGAACCCGGCTGTTTTTACCAGATCCTCTGGATGTAAGCGCAAGCCCCAGAATAGCAGAAGCTATTTTAGCATCTTCAAAAAACATTTCGTAAAAATCGCCCAGGCGAAAAAACAGTATCGCGTCCTTATAATCACGCTTGATCTGTAGATACTGATGCATCATTGGAGTTAGGTCGTTTTGTGTTTTCTGCATATTATTTGGCTCTTTTTTATTCAGATCGGTTGAAATAACCAGATTAGCGGCATTCTTAATTGTTTCATAAACTTACAAATCATTGCCTTATAAAAACGTTACATGTAAAGTTACGCATTATAAAAAAGATAAAAATATTTTTCGCGGCAAATTACAATTTCAGTAAAGCAGCTTTTAAAATTTTACCTGCCCCTTTTCTGTATGCATTTTTTTCAGAGGAAGATTTTGGATCATAAAATTTACGAAAGAATTAAATATATTTTACTTGGTTAAAAATACTCCTATTATTTACTCAAGGCTTTTAAGAATTCAACAGATACTTCAAAAAAACAATAAGATCAAACACTATTCTATCTTATTTGCTGCCGAATTGATTATATCGCTTGGAAAAGTCACACCTATTTTCTTGGCTGTCTTTAAATTAATACTTATATCATAATACGGATATGTTCCCACAGCTATTGCTTCTGGAGGAATACCCTGTAAAATTTTAATTGCTTGAGGAATATTAATTGCCCTAACTGACTCTTTAAAATTAAAACCTAATGAGACCAAAGCACCTTTTTCCACAAGATGGCTTAGACTGACATATGTCGGAATATTATATTTATTAGCCGTTTTGATCATTCCTTCTCCCCAAGAAGAAACCTGCGCATCAGCCAAAGTAACAACAACATCTACAATCCCAATCATAGATTCGGTAACCTCAGCCAATCCTGCCTTAGAGTCAACCCCTTCCGGGATCGGAAAATCCAATATTTTTATTCCCGGCAAATAGGCAGCCGCCTTATGCCAGGAAAAAAGCTGAGAAACTGGAGCTGGATCTCTTGGATTATAAAGAATTCCTAGAATTTTTGCGTTGGGGATAACCCTTGAAAGTGTCTGCAGCTGGGTATGCGCAGCTACCACGCAATATGCTCCGGTAAAGTTTGACCTCGGATCATGAAAAAATCTTACTAATCCTGCCTTTTTAGGATCAGCTATAGCAGAGAATAGTACCGGGATCTTGATCTGGGCTTGTTTTATCGCCATCGCATTAGGAGTCCCGGCTGTAAAAATCATATCCGCATTCCTTGCCTTTTGCTTAAGCATCTCGATGAATTCATTACGATTATTGATATCAATCAAATATATAAATTCAATATCAAGACCCAAGATATCTGCTTGCTTTGTTAAGCCCGAAACAAATACTTCTCTTACCTCAGAATAATCAGGATTATCTTGATAAGCAGCTATTAGAATTTTTTGCGCTGCGCTGGCATTACAAACCTGGATCAGCTGCATTAATGCCAGCAAAAAAATCATAAAAATATTTCTCATTCTCATCAAGTCTTGAGTCCTAATTTAGGCTGTGCGAGTTCTGCCCCCATAGCTTGTGCTTTTTCAATACAATCAGTTTCTTTCTTAACAATCCCTTTTCCCTCTAAACTAAAGCAAAAAACCTCCCGGCTGTATTCAATATTCAAAGTGGCAAAAAAATTTTTAACTATAGCGCTGGCATTTTCAAAGAATTTATTTTTTGAAGATCCCTGCACACAAATAAAACCACCCTGTTTAGTCATAGATTCGTCTGTTGTTTTCAACACATACTTAGCTCTCCAATAACATTGAAACCTGTCAATCAGCATCTTAAGCTGCGCGCTTACGCTTCCAAAATATATCGGACCGGCTACAATTATAGAATCCGCCTTTAAAACAGCATAATATATTTTTTGAAAATCATCATCTATTATACAGCGCCCGTCATCCCGCACTTGGACACATGCCTGACATGGAACAAATGCAAGATCATTTACAACAACTTTCTCAGTTATCGCTCCATTGTCCCGGGCAGCCGCAAGAGCCGCATCAAGTAAAATATCCGAATTGCCGCATTTTCGCGGACTTGTCATTACACCGAGTACTTGTACTTGTTTCTGAGGAGTTTTCCGGTAAACACGTGAAAATAGATTCTTTGGACCTGACATATAATTTTTCCATCCTATCC
>CAYTGV010000001.1:137089-170396 GCA_964437495.1 uncultured Planctomycetia bacterium
ACATTCCATATATCACGCGCATATTCAGCTATTGTTCTGTCGCTTGAGAATTTCCCTGATTTAGCTACATTAATTATTGATTTTTTTATCCATTTCTCCGGCTCATCTTTATATTCAGCAGAAACGATATTCTGCATTTGGCAATAAGAATCAAAATCAGCGCAAATCATGAACGGATCACTTTGCATCAGATCATTAACTATCGAATCAAACAATTCCGGATCCAGATGCGTAAAAAAGTGGCTTTGGATCAAATTAAATATCTCCTTGAGCATTGGCGAGCGGTTGATATATTCCTGCGGATGATAACCGTTATGTTTAAGTGCCTGGACTTCATGTTCATTCATCCCGAATATAAATATATTCTCTTCTCCGATCTCATCTCGCATCTCTATATTTGCTCCATCCAATGTCCCTATAGTCAGCGCGCCATTAAGCATAAACTTCATATTTCCTGTACCCGAGGCTTCCGTTCCTGCTGTAGATATCTGTTCAGACAAATCGCTGCCCGGGAATATCCTCTCCGCAAGAGATACTCGATAATTTTCTAAAAATACAACTCTCAGGATATCTTTTGCGCCCTTATCATTATTGATTATCTCCGCTATCCTGTTAATAAATTTAATTATCAGCTTAGCCTTAAAATACCCAGGCGCTGCTTTACCGCTAAATATAAATGTCCGCGGAATAATCACGGCATTCGGATTACCTTTGATTTTCAGATATTGGGAAACAATATACAATCCGAACATAAGCTGACGCTTATATTCATGTATTCTTTTTATCTGGACATCGAATATTGAATCCGGGTTTACAATAACATTGGCGATCTTTAGGATATGATCAGCTAAAGACTTTTTGTTTTCTAACTTGACCCTCTTCCATTCATTACGGAAAGATTCATCCTCTTTAAGCGGAAGAAGCTTATCAAGCTCATAAAGATTTGTTATCCAACCCTCACCAATATGGCTGGTGATCAAATCCGAAAGCTTAACGTTTGATTTTTTCAGCCATCTCCTGGGTGTTATGCCATTAGTCTTATTATTAAACTTTTCCGGCCAAATATCATGAAAATCCTTAAAAAGATAATTTTTTATAAGCTCTGAATGCAGCGAAGAAACCCCGTTTACCGAATGACTGCCAACAACGCTCAGGTTTGCCATACGAATATATTTAGGATCTCCTTCGACGATTATCGACATCCTGGTTAAGCGAAAACTGTCCCATGGATAGCGATTCGCGACTTCTCTTAAAAAACAATGGTTTATTTCATAAATAAGCTGCAGATGACGCGGCAAAAGCTTTTCAAGCAGAGGAACCGGCCACATTTCCAGTGCTTCTGGCATAACCGTGTGGTTGGTATACGCAAAAGTACGTATTGTAATATCCCATGCCGCGTTCCACTCAAGCTCTTCTTCATCGATTAGAATACGCATCAACTCAACAATAGCCAGAGACGGATGAGTGTCATTAAGCTGTATCGCGGTTTTCTCCGGAAACACCATAAGATCGCTGTTATCTATTTTAAAACGCCTTATAATATCAGCAATCGCTGCCGCGGTGAAGAAATATTCTTGTTTAAGCCGCAGTTCTTTTCCCTGGATGATAATATCATTAGGATAAAGCACCTTTGAAATATTTTCTGAAAACACCTGGTCATACACAGCGCGTTCATAATCACCGTCATTAAAATATTCAAAATCAAATTCTTCCGCGCTGCGCGCAGACCAAAGCCGTAATGTATTAATCACATCATTTTTATATCCAGGAACAGGCATATCATAAGGAACAGCAAGCACATCTTTTGTCCCTGCCCAGACAACCCTCAGCTTTCCATGCCGGTCTCGATATGTACGGGTTTTTCCGTAAAAACGAATTTTGACCGTATACTCAGGCCTGGCAAATTCCCATGGATTTCCCAGCTTTAACCATTCATCCGGAAGTTCTATCTGATATCCATCAACAATTTTTTGATGAAAGATCCCATAATCATAGCGTATCCCATAACCATAGGCAGGGATTCCAAGCGTTGCCATAGAATCAATGAAGCAGGCAGCTAAGCGGCCTAATCCGCCATTTCCGAGTCCTGCATCCGGCTCTTGATTATAAATATCGTCTTCATTTAATTCCAGTTCCTTTAAAGCCTCTTTAGCTTCATCCCACAATCCAAGATTTAAAATATTATCCCCGAGTAGCCTTCCGATAAGAAATTCAAGCGACAGATAATACACTCTTTTAAGATTATTCTTATGATAAGACTGCTGCGTCATTATCCATCGCTCTACAATCCTGTCTCTTATGGCCATAGCCATCGCCATAAAATTATCATGGCGTGTAGCGGAATACTGATCTTTAGCCAGAATATACTGACGTTTATCTTTAAAAGAGAGCTCAATACCCTCTTTGGTCATATCTCTTTTGACCGCTATCCAATTAGTTTTTTTTCTAGACATAAACTCTTACTCCTAAAGCAGCGCTTTTACTTATTTTTTTTTACATTGCTTAAGATCAATCATCTCAGAACTATAAGTAATAGGCAATATTATACAAAATTTCGATCAAAGAAGTCAAAAGTAATCTATAAAATTATCTATAGCTTGTTTAATTTGCTATTTGAGATCATCTCCCCATCTGGACAAAAAAGGCACTACACAGGTAAAATGTTTCTGTGTAGTGCCTTAGCTTATTTATCTAAAAACAGCCGGATTATTTCTTCGCCGCTTTTGCCTTTTCTTTTTCCTCGATAATCCTTTCGGCAATTGCAAACGGAACTTCGATATACTTTTCAAAATGCATGGAGTAATTAGCCCTTCCGCTTGTTATTGACCTCAAAGAGCTGGCATATCCAAACATCTCAGAAAGAGGTGCTTCCGCTGATACTAACTGCTGTTTGTTCTTTATTTCCATACCCAAGACCTTACCCCTCCTTGAACATATGTCACCAACCACATCGCCTGTATGTTCCTCTGGTGAATTAATTTCAAGCGACATATGCGGCTCAAGTAAGACCGGCGCGGCCTTCAAAAAAGCACGTTTAAAACAAGCTGTCGCGCAAATCTTAAATGCCATTTCCGAAGAATCAACATCATGATATGATCCGTCAACCAGTTCAACCCGCACATCAACTACAGGATATCCGGCAAAAATACCCCTTTGCATAGCACTGATTACCCCTTTTTCAACAGCCGGGATATATTCTCTGGGTATAGAGCCGCCGGTGATCTTGTTTTTAAATTCAAAACCATCTCCAGGTTCGGCAGGATATATTTCAAGCTCTACATGAGCATATTGGCCTTTACCGCCGGTCTGCTTGATATGCTTATAATTTTCACTTACATGCCTAGTTATTGTTTCTCTATAGGCAACTTTAGGCTGTCCAACAATAGCTTCAACCTTAAACTCATGTTTTAGCCTGTCGACAATAATTTCAAGATGCAATTCTCCCATTCCTGACAAAATAGTTTCTTCTGTTTCCTTATCAGATGAAACCGTAAAAGTCGGATCCTCTTCAGCCAGACGCATAAGCCCTTTGCCGATCTTATCCTGCTCAGCTCGACTTGCCGGCATAATACTCAATGACATAACCGGTGCCGGGAATTCTATTGCCTCAAGCACAACTAGGTTATTCAGATCGCACAGAGTATCTCCGGTAACCGTACTATCAAGTCCCACAACAGCAGCAATGTCTCCGGCATAAACAGCTTCTCTTATTTCCCGGTCATTCGCATGCATTTGCAGAAGCCTTCCTACGCGTTGTTTCTTACCTTTTGTTGAATTATAAATATAAGTACCGGCCTTTATTATGCCTGAATAAACTCTGAAATAGATCAACTTACCCATATGCGGATCAGCCTGTACCTTGAAGGCAAGCGCGGAAAACGGCTCATTATCATCTGGTTTTCTATTTATCTTTTTTTCCATATCATCAGGATCATGTCCAACAATGGCCTCAAGATCAGCCGGTGACGGAAGATATATCGGCACAGCATCAAGAAGTTTCTGCACGCCCTTATTTTTAAATGCCGAGCCACAGAACGCGGGGACCATTTTATTGGCTATTGTTCCTTTACGTATAGCACTCATCAATTCTTCTTTAGTAATTGAATTCTCATCTTCCAAATATTTTTCCATAAGACAGTCTTCAAGCTCTACGGCCTTTTCCAACATAATATGATGATATTCCATCGCTTTTTCTTTATACTCATCCGGAATATCTTCAATATGGAAATTTTTTCCTAAAGAATCATCCTCGTAAATAACCGCTTTCATTTCAATTAAATCGATAATCCCTTTGAAATTATCTTCTGCTCCGATCGGTATCTGCAGAGGAATAACATTTGCGCCCAGATTTTCTTCTATGTTTTTTATGACACTGTAAAAGTTTGCTCCGATGCGGTCCATTTTATTCACAAAGGCCAGCTTAGGCACCTGATACTTATCAGACTGCCGCCACACTGTTTCTGACTGAGGCTCAACCCCTCCCACAGCGCAAAAAACCGCGATTGCCCCATCCAGAATACGCAGACTTCTCTCAACCTCAACCGTAAAATCAACGTGTCCGGGAGTATCAATAATATTTATTTTATGGTCATTCCAGAAACATGTTGTCGCGGCAGATGTTATCGTAATCCCGCGTTCCTGCTCCTGCTTCATCCAGTCCATCTTCGCTTTACCGTCATGCACTTCGCCGATTTTATGCGATTTTCCCGTATAAAACAAAATCCGCTCTGTTACTGTAGTTTTCCCGGCATCAATATGTGCCATGATACCGATATTTCTCACCTTGCTAAGATCTATTGATCGTGCCATTTTTCTTATCTCCTCTTTAAATAGTCAGTATTTATTACCAAAGTGTTTTATTATAACAAATTAAATCATTTAAGCAAGGGAACAGTTATATTTTCCCTGAAGCTGTAGTTTACTCTTTTTCATGTTTTATGCAATATGTTTTTCTTTACGGGATTTATATCTCAGAATGCAATACCGGAGGGTAAATATTTCAAATCGCTTGTTCTATTAAAAAAAACGGGATTTTTATCAGGGTTAGTTTTTGGGCCTCTGGTAAAAACATCTCTATCCCCTTAAATCGCTGCAATTCTTTTCCCAGCTTATTTATCACCATATCCAGAAAGTCATTTCTTGATAAAGACTCATTTTCCCACATTTCTTTTTCATACCATCTCTGTGTTTCATCCTCAAAGGCAAGCGTCATGGTATGGGGATGATCTATTATCTCTTTAAAATCAACTCCGCCGAAGCCGCGCAATTTAACTCCCTGCGCTCCCACCTGCACATATCCTCCCACATCTTTAAACTTCTTCCAGCTCATACCCTTATCTACGCTAATATGTGTACACTCTCCTTCTTGTATTTTAAACCCTATGCCGTAGAGCTGTAGTTTATTCAGCGGGTTATGACATGTAAACCAAATATTCGCCCCAATGCCTTTTTGTATTTTTTCTATTCCCCACTGCTTAATATATCTCACAATATGCTCAGGTTTTATTCTTACAGTTTTATCAGCATACCATGACATCACAAGGGCAAATGCCTCACTGAGTTCTTCCATAGGCTTACTCCTAATATCATTTTGTATAATCTGCAATCCTTCCCACAGATCTTCACCCTTATATAAAATATTCTTGTACTTGACGCCTATTGTCCCGTCAAGAACATTTACCGGAAACCAGCCATGCGTATAATAATTGCCATACTCATCCTGAACATATAGCGTAAAGTTCTCGCGAGAAAACGCGGCAAAGCTTTTTATATATTCATTTTTCATGAAATTCGTTGAATCCCATATTTTACTTTTATCCTTTTCAAGCTCATTTAATTCCGAGATAACACTTGTCCCCCAGCCTTTATGGAATATCCAGTCCATCGCATACCACTGCGCAGATTCATATGCCTTATTATTAATATCGTTAAAAACCTGATGCCACCATTTACCATCACGAATAGCTTCATCGGTCTGTTTTTTTACAAGTTCATAAGCGGCATCGGTATACTCTTTAAGATCTTCCCATATAATAATTTGATGCTGTGATTCTTTTCTCTCATTTTCAGACTCCACGCGGCGGCGCGCTGCTTTTAAAAACACATCCACGCGTTTGGCCCGCTGCGCCCACCATTCCACAGACATCATTCCCACTGCATTAAACCCTGTATAAACATCAGTTTCCCCAAAATAAAATCCAATCAAATCTTCCCACAGTGCCACTTCCGCTTCATCAAGCTGATCTTTGATCCGAAGATAAAGCTGCTTCAACTGCCTGCGTACTTCTTTTATATCAACTTTCCCATTAACCAAAAATTCTTCTTGCTGAAGTGCCTGGCGAGCCTTTACATATTCGGCAAGCTTTACTGACCACCATCCTTTCCTGTCCCTGCTTATCTGCTCATCATTCCAATGCTGTTGCACCAGCTTCTCAGATATGATACTGCCATGAAAATCAAAACCCTTATAAATCGGCAAATGATATCCAATCGAAGCCAAAAATTCCAGCAGATCATGATTCCCTGTAACCACATCGGCAATACCCAGCTCCTTTAATTCCTGGCCGGCCCGAGCGCACTTCATCCCATAACGCCCTCTGTCAGAAAAATCTCCCAACAAATTGAATCTTATATTTTTAAGCGATTTAATATCAACTCCTTGACGTTTCAGCTGTTCTTCTATGGAAAAATCGGGAAATATCGTATGATCAAGTGAAACCGTCTGGTTTATATGCTGTGATATAGCATCTGCAACATATGTCAAAAATAATTTTATTTCGCCGTGAAAATCCGACATAACTATTATCTTTGGTAAAATAACCGTACCCGGATGATTTTTTTCCTCTTTCACCTTTGACAGCAGAGCGCTTTTCTGTTGTATTGCTATTGTTAGCTCAGATTGCTGATGCCCTGCTTTTTTAGAATATCCCTTTTTATCAGCTGAACTTAATCCATAAAAAGAATCACCTTTAGAAAAAAAGGAAAATCCCTCTTTAAAAAACGAAAGTTCAATTTGCAAGCAAGGCGATAGGCATTCATTATTTATATACTCTGCCGGCCTCTCAGGCAGAGCGATTAAGCTGCCTGAAAACATGCAACTCTGTATAAGCAAACAGCATATTAGATAAAAAATTGCGTTTCTTAACTTCTTTATTGCCATATACTTTAATTCCTTCTCATGTTCAGGACAATTGATTTATACAAAAGATGTAAAAGTATATCATACCCAGCTCCTTTTTGCAACAAAACCGAGTTTTTATTATTGCTATAACATCTTGAATTTAAAGCAGTTAGTTAAACAGTATTTTTATCCTCTTGCTCAAATACAAGTTATCACAATATTTTCCCGGATTCTGAACAGAAAAGCCGCACAATACTTCCTAATCATTATGCACCGCCAGGGCCTTACTAATGAATACGGATTCACCCAAGTCATATTCGCGGGCTTTGCACCAATGGGGGATGCGGCTATTTCTTAAGGAGATATATTTATCAAGGAGTTAGGAAAATCTGAGAAAAAACATCAAGAAATCAAAAACAAATTTACAATAAAACCATTGACTTTAATCCCTTATGTATTAAAATTAAAGAAAGAATATAAAGATAATGATTTCAATCAAGGAGGTAAATATATGAAAATCAATAAAAGGTTAATTTTAGGTATTATTTCAATAATATTCTTAGGAACTATCTCAGGCTGCACTGCATTTTTAGCAGGCGCAGGAACCATCGGCATGGGTATGGATACCATGCGCCTTGAGCGCTTCACGGATTATGACACAGCCTGGAATGCGGCAATTGAGTCATTGCATGATCTCTCTGCATCAATCGAACTCGAAGATAAGGTAAACAACCAGATAAAAGCAACCCTGTCTGATTGCAAGATCAAAATTCTGGTACAGAAATCAGCACAAGAATCTATAGTTATAGATGTATCTGTAAGAAAGAAAGGCCTGCCGAATCTGAGCCTTGCTGATAAGATCATTGAGCAGACCAACATTAAGATCCGCAGAACAGATTAAGTCTTACGCAATAAATTTTCTAAAAACCTAAGAAGGCCATCTAAATCCAGATGGCCTTTTATTTTTTTTACTATTACTAAATACTATTTCATTATCGTTTTAACCGCATTACTCCCCTGACAGTCCCCATATATCTATATATCTTACTAGTTGCGGCATTTTATTTACGCTCTTAAAGCCTTTTGCGCCACTTCCAGTATTTCCCCTTCTAAAAAAGGCTTATAAAGATAGTGTGCCTGGCCGCCTGCCTCAACAAACTGCATTTCCTTAAAAATCGGATCTGTTTCCATCATTCCGGTCATAAAAACCAGCTTTGACTGGGGGCTTACCCCCTTTATTTCCCTGCATGTCTCCACACCGTCTTTTCCCGGCAATACAAGGTCAATAAAAACAATATCAAATTCCCTTTCCTTTATTTTTTCCAGCGCCCCATCACAGCTCCCTGCGGATTCAGCCTCATACCCGGCATCAATAAATTCCTTTTCTAGCCCCCGGCATATTATCGGTTCATCGTCTATAATGAGCACTCTTTTTTTTCCATCAACATCCTTCCCTTCTTTCAAAAAAACCATTAGCTATATTAATAATCTCATCACCTCCAAAAGGTTTTTCCACAAACAAAGCACTGCTTTCGATCTTTTGAAATATGTTCTTTGTTTCATAAAGCTTATCAACATACCCGGACATAAGCACCAGCCTTGTCGGCGGCGAATTTTTCTTAATTTCCCGGCATGCCTGCAATCCGTCAATACCCGGAAGGATCAGATCAACAAAGGCCATTCCAAAAACTTTTTCCCCGGCAAGTCGCACTCCTTCTTCGCCGTTCAATGCTATATCAACCTCATATCCCTGGCTTTCCAAAACCCGCCGCATGGCTCTTCCGACAATCCTTTCATCATCTATTATCAGAATCTTCTGATACATTTTCCTCACCCTGCCCTCTTTCTATCAGAATTGTTTTAATTGTATCTAATAGCTCTCTTTCGCCCAAAGGTTTTCTAAGAAAAAAATCCCGGCCTCCGGCTTTTATAAATTCTATCCAATTCTTCTTCATCTCATCTATATATCCGCTCATCAACACAACTTCTGTATCCGGGCTGATCTTCTTAACAATCTTGCACACTTCGACACCATTAATCCCGGGCATAACCAGATCAACCAGCAGAATATCCATGACTTGGCTCTTAATGATCTCTATAGCCTCTTTAGCCGAAACAGTACATATAATCTCATATCCGACTGCAACAAGCTCTTTCTTATATGCTCTTAATATTAACTCTTCGTCATCGACAATCATTATTCTAGCTTTGATCATCATCCCCCCCCCTCTATTAGAACTGGCAGGCTGATTGTAAATACAGTGCCCTGCCCCTTTTTACTTTGCACATTTATTTTTCCTTTATGATCAGTTATGATCCTATAGACAATTGAAAGCCCCAGCCCAACTCCCCCCCCGGGGCGTTTTGTTGTAAAAAACGGGTCAAATATTTTTTTGATTAACTCCGCATTCATGCCAAAGCCATCATCCGCAAACTCCATCTCCACCCATTTATCTTTGCCTTGTTCGACATTTTTTGTAGAGATCGTAAGCGTTCCTTTTGTACGCATTGAATCGCGGGCATTTGTCAGCATATTCACCACAACCTGCTGTATCTGATTTTTATCAGCTTTTATAATATCAATATTCTTTTGATAATTTTTCTTAATTGAAAAATTCGAGCCTTTAAAATAATGACCTATGAAACTAAGCGTTGACTCAATAACCTCATTGCAATCAAGAAGCTCAGGCTCATTTATTGTCTGTCTTGAAAAAGCATTGAGGCTTTTTATAATCTTTGACATATGCACACATGCCCCTTCCATTGCTTGCAAATCTTCATACTCTAGACTGGATTGAAGCTTTTCTTTTTTATAAGACCTGATCAGGCTTAAGACTCCGGTCAAAGGGCTGTTCAGCTCATGCGCAATGCCTGCTCCCAACTGGCCAATACCAGCAAGTTTTTCCGCCTGGATCAGCTGCAGCTGAGTGTCTTTTAGTTCCTGATATGCCTGCAGCAACTCCTGCGCCTTTTGCCTGGCGGTTTCGTTTGTCGCCCTTTCTACTATAAACTCTTTTTCCTTTTGCTCCATATGTTTCTTATCTGTAACATCATCATAAATAACTACCAGCTCTCCGCTGTCAAGCCTATAGACATGATTCTCTTTCCAACCGCTGATACGCTCATCTTTATATTCTTTTATGGGAAAATCCTCTGCCTGGTGGCTTTGCCAAACGCGCCTTAAAACATCCAAAAGCCCAAAATCCTTAATTCCTGGGAAAATCTCTGAAACCCGCCTGCCGATCAGGGAGTTCTTATCAATTTTTTCCGTTTTTTCCCCGGCTTTATTAAAATCAATAAAAACAAAATCATCTCCATCGTCAACCGCAGCATATATAGCCGCGCAGCTGCTCATACTGTCAAACAGCTCCTCAAATCTGGTCTTAACAATAATGCCTTCTTTTTCTGCTTTTGCCCTCTCTGTCACATCTGTAGCATATAGATTGACATAGTCAGCACTTTTTATCGGCATAAACATCACGGAAAATATCCTGACCGCAGCTGATACTTCCACAGGCATCGGCTTATCTAAATCCAGGGCATTTCGCACAATATCCATAATATAAGTCTGTGTGCATATATTATCATTGCATTGCCAGGCTTCAAGCACAATCTTTGCGCTCTTATTCGCGTAAATAATTCTCCCGTCACCGCCTATCCGCATAACAGGGTTTGGATTCTCTTCCGGAAATCTTGCTAAATTTTCTAATGCCTCTTCTGCCTGTTTCTTTTCAGAGATATCGCGAACATACTCTATCGCGCCCATGATTTCTCCTTTTTCATTAAACATTGGAAAAGAAGAGACAGCTATATACGCGCATATATTTCCTTTAATATCCCTTCTTTCAACCAAAGCAGTTTCCGTACAGCCGGATTCAAAAGACCTTTTTGTCGGGCAATTTTCACAAAGTTTATCGCGACCATAATAGGCCTCAAAACATTTCTTACCTACAAGCGGCATAGACCGGCCATACCATTTTTCCATTGCCGGATTAACCTGGACAATATTGAAATCCCTATCCAAAACACTGATACCGTCCTGGATACTGGAAAAAATATTATGCATAAATCGCTCATTAGCCTTTATGGCATCCTCTAATTTTTTGCGTTCTGTTATATCACTCATTGTGCCCAACATTCTATACGCTTTTCCGTCTTTATCCGGAAGATATATACCATGCTCTTCAATAAAGATATATCTTCCATCTTTATGCTTAAAACGATACTCAATATCATATTTACAACATTCTTTAAAAGCATGCTTCAGTGCTACAACTGCCCTATTTCGGTCATCCGGATGAACAAGAATCTCCCATTTATCAATATTCACATCCTGAAATTCTTCAAATGAATAACCGGTTATACTGCTTATCGCTCCTGTCCATTTAATTGTTCCGGTTAATGGATTATAGTCATAAACCAGCTGCCCGGTTTTCTCAGCTATAAGGCGGAATTTTGACTCCTCTTCTTCTAAGCGTAACTGCGTTTTTTTACGCACAGTAATGTCCTGAGTAAAACCAAAGGCTTTTAGACATTCACCCTGCTCATTAAATTCAAGCTCTGCTTTTTGCCAAACCCATCTTACTTCTCCGTTGACCAAAAGCCTAATCTCGACCTCATAAGGCTCTTTATTTAAAGCCGCCTGCCAATTAGAATTAACATATTCTCTATCCTCCGGATGAACGCAGTTTAAAAATTTTTCATAATTCAACGTTTCTCCTTCGGCAATACCGTATATGCGGTAAGTTTCAGCCGACCATTTAAGACTATTCTGAAGCATATCAGCTTCCCATGAACCGATTCTGCCTATTTTCTGAGCAACACTTAGTAAATGCGTTTTATTTTCAAGTTCTTTCTCTGCCTTTTTACGTTCAGATATATCAACAACCGCTGATTGATATCCTACGATCTGCCCCAGCATATCAGTTAAAACAGTGGCACTTGAGCTAACATGAAACTTTGTACCATCTCCCTTTACTGCTTCAAATTCCCCATTCCAAAAATTCTCCTTATTAAGAACACTGATTATTTCTTGCGTCTTTTCTCTGGATTTTAAAAAAGACGCTATTGGCTTGCCGACTACCTCATCACTTCTTTTAAATCCCCAAGTTTTCAAAAAAGCCTTGTTGGCATAGGTAATATCCCCATTGATATCAGCGATGCTGTTTGCAGTCAATGAAGATTCAAAAAAATTATTTTTTAAGACCAATTCCTTTTCTACTTTTTTACGTTCAGTTATATCTTGATACGTACCTCTTAATTTAACAACCTTTCCGTCATGCTCCTCGACTTCTCCTTTAGCCTGAATCCATTTCAGATTGCCTTTACTTGTTCTAAACATTGCTTCAAAAAACATAGGCTTTCTATTAGCTATAAGCTCCTGAACCTTTTGCTTTATCATCTGGCGATATTCCGGCAGATACCCCTCAATATGTTTATCTATTCCCGGTATAGTCTCGCCTTCTTCTATCTCAATGATTTCATGGATTGTTTTTGTCCATTTTGCTTTGCCACCTGCCTCAAGGTCCACTTCCCAGCCGCCAATCTTGGCAATGCCCCCGACTTTATTCAATAATTCTTCTTTTTCTTGCAAATACTGTATTGCCTGCTTTTCCTTTGTTATCTCCTTGACCATTACCCCTACCCCGCATACTTTTTTATCTTGATCCTGATAAGGATAATAAGTAATGTCGTAATAACCCACTCTGCCGTCTTTAGATGAAGAGGTTTTAATTTGAGTATTTATTTCTTCATTGTTTTTTAAAACCTGCTGCAAAAGAGGTCTGATTCTTTCAGAAATATGAGGGATTATCTCCTCAATACTCTTTCCCGGATGCTCCTCTACAGGCTTATTATTCATCCTGGCGAGCTGTTCATTGACATAAACATACTTCAAATCTTTATCCAGCAATCCCAGTGCTACAGGAATACGGCTAAAAATCTTTGCCAGATCATATTGATCTTTTCTATTTTCAATAGTCATAACAAGTTTTTTCCTTACATGCTTATTTTAACATATACATATTGCTGATAAACTTTATCTTCTTCACTTTTTTATTATTATACGTTCAAGCACTAAAATTTATTCAGCTTTTATCTGTTTTTCAATAACCCTAATCAGCTCTTCAACCGTCGTCGGCTTAGCAATAAAAGTCTTACCGCCAATTATCCCGCCATGAGATGCCTCTTCTTCTTTTTTGCACCCGTTCACTCAGCTCATCATGCGCGACCCTTAATTTCCGCTCGCCTCTTTTTCTTATCTGAATCTCCGATTCAAGCGTCTTATTGCTTTGCATTAGTTTTTCATGCAGCAAAAGCAGATAATTTTTATCCTTTACTTCCTGTATCCACAAATAGGCAACAATAAAAAACATTACAAACATCAAAAGTTCATCGGGAAATATAAAATTTTTCGCATAATAGATCTGCATAACTGTGCGGAAATAAGTAAGGGAAAAAAGCATGATCACCATAGCTATTTTAAAATTACGGCTGTTGCCTTTATGTTCTGAGGAAACTAAAAACGGTTTTTTCTTCATAACATAGCATCCTAAGCCGCCAGAATTGTGCATGATGGCTTTAGTTGTGCGAAGAAATAATCAAAGAATCAAGCTTAACGCCTTATATATTATAGGTTTTATGATTTTTGATAGCAAGGAATTTTTAGGCCTTAGGTCTCCGCTAACCCTTGCAACACAGAGCCGAGCTCAACCAAGGGGGGGGGCACTCTTTCAGTTCCCCCCTCCCCTATCTAAAGACGTTAAACCTTTGAGGTGCTTGGGCTTAATTCGATAACAGATTTATGAACATTTCATTCCATAAATCCTATCTCATTATTAAAATCTTTTTTTGGGTTCTCTTCTAGAATAGGCAGGGCAAACAAGCATTGCGTTTTTTGCAATGCGCAGGTTCCCGGCCTTTACGCAGGGATTTTTGCAAAAAATCACGACTAATCGTATGCTTTTAGCGATTAGTCACAGAAATGCGAATAAAAAAGGAGAAAGCAAGTTTATTTGCTTTCTCCTTTTCAGAGCATTTATGGCGGAGAGGCAGGGATTCAATAAGGTAATTTGATGTAACTTATTTAAATATAATGAATTGTGACTTAACTGGTTGAGATAGCAGGAACTTAGGCTGTGCGGATTGTTACATTTGCATGAAGTATTATGCGAGGTTTACTGTATTGAATAGGCACTGTTTGGGCACAAAATTCTATCATTTTCAAATAGATATAGAGCTATATCGCTAACTCAATAAGTGCTGTTTCGTTATCAATTTTAAAAGGTGAAAGCAGGTCACTAGCAGACTTAGGAATACTATGTCCATAATAACTCACAACCACCTCTGAAATGGTTTTTTTAAAATACTCCTCGGCAAGAATTCTAGACACTAAATGATTTCTAATAACCTGGATTTTATCTTTTGTAAGCAACACTTCTTTTGTAAAATTCTCATTTTCTTGATTATATTGGATACTCGCCACTGATACAGAGAATATTCTAACTTCATTACCTACAGTTTCCACAGCTTTTCTATCTCCAACCCCGAGAAATATATAATTTTCCCCTATACCAAAAACATTCTGTAGCATCTCATTTAATGACGATGGCAATGCTATTGACAAAAATACTAAAGCATCACCTTCTGGCCCAGCGTAATCCTTATATTTTTTTTGTTCTTCTCTGCTAATCGCACTTAGTTGCTCTCTAACCACGTTCACAAGCTCTTGTCCAAAAATGAGATTATCGTTTTCCTCCCAGATTGACAAGTCAAGTAATCTGTCCGGACTTATTCCTGGACTTGCATCTACAGACTCTTGCACAAGATCTTGTATGTCCAGCTGCAATAACTCAGCCTGATTAGAATCTTGAAAACCTTGAATAGACAAGTTTTCTATTTGCAACCTAGGAGATAAGCAATCTTTTTCTCCAAAACACACTGATCCCTGTACAATCCCACAGATAAGTAAGGTTTGTATGCATAATATTACAAAAGATTTTACTGTTTGCTTTTTTTTTATCATAAACACCCCATACTGTATTAAAGTATACCATATTTCTAATATGAGCTGCCAATGCATCCTGCTTGGAAGTTAGCTTGAAAAAATTAATGAAAAAGTTTAAAACTGAAGAAAATTTGGCGGAGAGGCAGGGATTGCGTCCCCGTCGTGTTGCACCTTCCGTTTGCTCTTGGCAAGCAGAGCAGTACTCAGGTGTCTCACTCCCCAAAGTGAAACCCTTATGGTTTCCCCTTGGAAACCCCTTCCTTCCGCAGAGAAGTTCAAGTACGCCGATAAGGGGAAACAATCTTTCCCCTCCCCTATCTAAAGACGTTAAATATCCTGGGTGCTTGGGATTAATTCGATAACGGATTTATGAACATTTCATTCCATAAATCCTATCTCATTATTAAAATCCTCTTTTGGGTTCTCTTCTAGAATAGGCAGGGCAAACAAGCATTGCGTTTTTTGCAATGCGCAGGTTCCCGGCCTTTACGCAGGGATTTTTGCAAAAAATCACGACTAATCGTATGCTTTTAGCGATTAGTCACAGAAATGCGAATAAAAAAGGAGAAAGCAAGTTTATTTGCTTTTTCCTTTTCAGAGCATTTATGGCGGAGAGGCAGGGATTCGAACCCTGGGTACAGTGAAGCACACACGCTTTCCAAGCGTGCTCCTTAAACCGCTCGGACACCTCTCCTTAACAACTTCTTAAAAGCATTACCACCTTTGTATGCTTTAATTATTTTTTCTCTGATCAAGGCTTCTTTTTTATTTCCAAATTCTTCTTGGTATATAAGCTCCCAAGGACCTTTATATTTAGTAGATCGATTTGAATGCGAATTGTGTTGTTGCAACCGTTGCTTTACTTCGGTTGTAATTCCTATGTAATGCTTGCCTTTTTCATTCCTTATTATATATACAAAATACATTTTATCATACCACTGATTATACGCTTTTCCCGCCTAGCACTTCTTCGTCAGCACTCTTCTTTCGGCGGGACAGGCTCAAGCGTGCTCCTTAAACCGCTTAATTACTTCTTAATCCCGCTCTTCTTTGAAAGCACAACTCTGAAACCAAAGGCGGGATCGGACACCTCTCCCTCAAATTAAAACTTGCAAATTCTAAATAACAAAAAACTAAATTATATAAAGAACGTTTCCAATTTGCGATAAATATATATCGTGGTTATCAAAATAGCATAAACCCTAATGAAAATCAAGGTTTATGCTATCCACTTAATAATTGATATGCACGACAATTACTGCTTATAGACTACTATAGCTGCAACTTAAATCGCGCTTTGAATAAAGTTACTTTGTTGCGTGACTGTTTTTGTTTCTACCGATTCTTGTATTTTACCTATTTTATCTTGCGCGAGAATCTTAGCTTTAGCTAATTCTTCACTCCAAATTTCTATAATTTCTTTCACCCATGCTGCATTCTCCGGAACATCTTCTGGAATAGCTAACTGCACATCCAAATTATAGCTTAATGCTTCCGCCCAAAGCGCGTGCAATTCATGTTTGGCTAAGTTTAAATTTATTTTTTCTACTTTTGGCGTAAAGAAAAGACTTTCGTAATCACCTTCAATGCTTAAGACAACTAACCCTTTGCAAACCGTAGCCAGCATTTCCGCACTATGCTGAATATATTCAATCTTTTCATCAAAATCTTTTATGACTTGCATAACAATCTCATGATCCGAATCCATGTCTTCATCTGTTGGTTCCGGCAATTCTTCATAATCATCGGATAATAACTCTTCTATCGCTTTTATTTTTTGTAATTGCGGTAATTTTTCATTGATCAACACGTTGATTGCCTGCTCCTGGCGCTTAGATTTAACTTCACAATCATGCGCAAATTGTAAAACACTTTTTTCCTGGACAACTTTCTGTCTGGCTGATTCAAATAAAGGAATTAACCAATTTTCCACAGATTCAAATTCTGCCGCAGTAACTTGATGCTCAATATCTAACTGTGGATTGTTTTTTAATACTGCCCGCATTACTTCTACAGCTTCCTGCGCAAAAGATTTATAAGATTCAGACTTGGGAAATTTTACCCCTTGAAAATGTAAATCGGCGGCAATTTCAAACTTAACAAAACCACGACAAATATAAGAGTTTACTTCGATGGCTGCAGAAATTTGTTTTTGGATGTTCTGCCATTGATTTTGCAGTTTTTCCTGCGCTTGTTTTACCTCTGCCTGTTCAGCAATATCTGCATCCGGTAAAATTAAAACTTCCTGCTTTTGCCATTGCCTTAAAGCAATAATTATTTCGACCTGAGATAGCTTAGGAGCAGTCATTTTGCGAAATTTATCTGTTAACTCCTGCTCGTAATTCCAGGCATTCTGCACATATTCCTGAATTTTATTTTCCTGAGCCTGCTGCAAATTTTTAGTTAAAGAATTAAATACATTTTCAAAAGACTGCGCGGTTTCATCAATTAATGTCTTGCCTTTTTCTCCCGAGGCAAGATCACTGAATTCCCTTAATAACGCGGCAAATCTGGCTTTTAAATATTGAATTTTTTCCTGTGATTCACTTAAGAAAACATCCAGCACATTAATCTGCTTTAAGTTTTGCTTGAGTTCCTGGCAGCGTAATTTGAATTCATCCATGCGCTTCAAATAATCTTTCTGCGCCTGGTAATGAGTTTCCAGCTCTCCCTTTAAAGCCTTTACCGCGCCGAATCCGTTCTGCTCTTTCAATAACCCCAAAACATCTAAGCCTTCCTCTGTTTCTACGCTCAGCAAGGCCTGGGTTAATTCGCGCACCAGTAAGACATTTTGCCCGATAATCGGATGCTGCACTAATTCCTTAATCGAGGTTAAAAGATTTGCGCTTTTTAATTTTTCATAGGTTTGTATTACTTCCGCCAGAGATTTTTGAAATCTTTTAAATTCCTGAGAATCTTTAGTCAGCTGTCTTGTTTTTTTCTTCTTTTTCTGTTTGTGGCGAAGCGGCGCTTTCATCTGTTCAATCGCTCTTAATGCCCGTTCCAAAGTATCGATTAAAATATCATTAGTTTTAATTACATTTTCAAATTTCCCGGGTTTAGTCTGCGGCTTGACTTGCTGTACAGCTTGTAATTTCTTCTGCGCTTTTAACGCTTTCAGGTCAAGAATCTGAACCGGCAGCTCTAAGGCTTCAACTAATCCAGCAATGCGTTCATCAGTGATAAATTTAATATTCTTGGGATTGTTTAAAACCTGCGTAAAAAAATCACGCATTTCCTGTGTAAACTTATCTTTATTCATAATAAAATATTCAATCAACGCCCCTTTAATATGCGTACTTAATAATTCCGCCATGAAATCCTGTCCGGATTCGCCGACTAGAATTAACTGTGGTAAAATCGCTTCCCGAAAAGAAACTGTAGTTTTAAATTTTTCCGCATATCCGGCCGCCAGAATAATGTTCTTTTTCGCTGGAGCGTATTCTCCATCGATAATATATAATCCGGCAATAGTTATCGCCTGTAAATAACGGAATTGTTTTCTAAAGTCTTTATTACTTGAATCTATCCCCTTTTGTAGTAATCTTTTCATAAAACCGTTAATCATCGAATAACGGTAAATATGCTGGTCTAGTTCCTGAAAAGATTCTGAATAATCCTGCGCTTTGTTCATTGTTTTAAATAACTTTTTATATTTACCCGTGTTAAAACGGGCGATAAAATCACCAAAAAATTCAGGCTCAAAATATTTTTCAATCTTAAAATTATTATTTAAAGCCTCTCCGCTACGAATAAGGTTTTTAAGTAATAACGTCCTCTGGTATATAAATTTCATATTTAACGAGGCCCGACTGTGGTTAACATAAGGATCGCGAATATTTAGCCGGTTAGTTTTATTTAATGCCTCTGCCGCTTGTTTTAGATGCGCGTTTGTTAGGCCAAGATCCTGATTGATCTCAAATTCAATTTTTGCCGCTTCGATATTAGCTTCGATAATACATAAAAGCGGCTCAATCTCTTTTTGTGGGGTTAATTCACCCCGAGGAATGACGGATAAATATGCCTGCGCCACACGGCTAGACATGATAAAAAATCCGATACCTGCGGCTTTGGTTTTTTTCTGTTGTTCTGATTCTAATTTATTCGCACCTTCAAGAAAAAATAAAGCATAATTCCAAAGCAGGCGAAAATACTCTTCATAAAAATTGTTCACACGGGATACAGTGGTTTTGTCTTCAGAAAAATGAGATATTAATTTTTCCCCTTGTTCATAATAACGCAAAGCCTGGTCTTGATCTTTAAGCCTTTGCGCAAAAACTGCGGCAACATGGAATATGGTAAAAAAAGTATAATACATGTTCTCAATGTTTTCTACAGCTTCTTTTATATCCGGAAGATTTTTTATTTGATCCTGAGCTTGGGTAAAAAAAGTTATAGCTTTATTGATTAAAACCAGGCTTTCTTCCGGACTTTGTTTGGGGGTTACTCCCAACCGGCCGTAAACCGTACCCATTTGTGCAAAAGCATAAAAATCAATTTTTACCCCTGACAAAGAAAATGCCTGCGTTAAAACATCTTTTGCTTCGGAATAAAACCCAACGGATTTTTCGATCATTTCCGCAGAATAAAAATCCGCTAAAGCCAAGCAAATTTCCGCTTTAAATCTTAAGATCTCAAATAAAATCTGGTTATTTTCCCTTGGTAGAATTTGCCGGATTTTCTCCAAATCAATATTATTGACGGAAAAATCCATGGCTTTTAAAGCATTGAGTAATGCATTTTCAATATTACCTAACTGCTGATTTAGTCGTATGGCATTTTTGGCTTTCTGCAAGTTAAATTTCTGCTGGTTGTGTTCGGCGATTTTTACGTATTGTTCGGCCTGGGTTTTAAATTCAATTGCTTGCTCATAAGCGGTAAGTAATTTTATTATTGATGGATTTTCCCCCAGTGTATTATCTTTGGATAAGATTTGTTTTATCCTTTCTAAATCCGTTAATTCTGCACCCGCAGGCGTAAGCTCTTGCATAAACTGTTTAATCCCCTGCTGAAAAATAACGGCTCCTAGATGTACTGCCGGAGAAAGCGTATCTAAATTCTTAACTGATTCAGCTGCCCAGGCCACATTCCCGGTTAACATTGAAGCAATAATTACACAACTGAGTACTTTGGCAATTATTTTATTTGTTAAATATCCTGATTTTTGCATAATAAAAGCTCCTTTTTGTTTTAATAATTATTATCTTATCTTTTAGATTGAATGTTCCGCAACCCTCACACCTCGCGACACAAAATTCACGAGTGATTTTAATCTAAGCTGGTTTTCTATAAACAAGCTTATTTTTTTTGAAACCGACTGTTTTCAAATTAATTTAATGCCGAAAAGTCATTATGCTTTTCATGCTGCTCTAAATAATAGATAGCATTGCTGAATTCTGGAACACTGATTTTTACCACTTTTCTCCTCATATAAAAAAGGTTTTAAAGTATACCATAGGCAATGAAATCCTGCAATATCGCAGCCTTCTATATAGCCGTGCTGATTTGATAATATTCCTCAACTAATAACTTATTAGATATGCCTAAGATCTGTCCCTTAGCAATATTATTCTTAAAGTCTATCAACATGCGGTTGACTTGCTCTAAATCCGCTTGAGCATCAAGATTCTTAAGCAGATTATTCATCATATTTGTAAACTCCTCTGCCTTTTTATTCATCATGTATCTGGGCATCTTTTGTCGATCATCATGATTTATAATCTCGCCAAACCAGTTATTTATAGTATCGGCAATTTTTTCATAGCCCGGCTGTCTGCAAAAGGCAAAAAACAAATCATTGGGCTCAAAAACCCCCTCATTGGGAAAATGCGCCTGAGCAATTATCACTCCCTGCTTGCGAATATTGTCTGTAGCTTGTTTACTTTGTATGACAAATACAGGGTCATAATGTTCAGAAGCAAAATATATTTGCCTTATGCCTAAGCGCGCTAAAAACTCCAGACATACCGCACATGGCCTTAATGTCCCGTAAATCACTTTATTTTTAAAAGGGTTCCCGGTTTTTTTAGTAATTTCTCTGATTATACTGATCGCCTCATCAGAGCTATCCAACTTTGTTGTATAGGCTAGAAATTCAAGACGCCTGAACTGTTCTATATAATTTTCCCTCAGGCCTTGGACCTTCAAATGCTCTTCCAATACTTTTAAAACAAGATTGATCTCTGCGTGACGATGGGTCCCTATTGAATTTGTCGCCATGCTGTATGGTTTTTCGTTCCAGCTATGCGAGATGCCGCAGGCCACTTTTGCAAAAGGATAGACACCATCGATTTTATTTGCCTCTTTTAAGAGAGCCCTGAAAATCCCCCCCTCACGAATAGGAATAGAATAAAGCTCATCATATCTGTTTGTAATCTGCTTATCTCTTAACATGCTTTGAAATATTTTTACGGCTCGCGGTCCGTAAAAAGAATATACATTATTTTCAATTTCTTCAACTGCCGCTTGAAATGATTGCTGAAAAGGACGCGGATAAGGACGCAGTCCCATCATGGCGCTGAAAGAATCCGCAACCCGGGCTATTTTAGCTTCAAGTGATATTTCCTGCCTGTTTACAGGATCCGGATAACCGCTTCCATCTGCATTGGCATGATGATAAAAAGCAACTGAAAGAACAATCTCATCTTTTATCCCCGCCTTTTTGATAATATCATATGAACGAGCAGCGTGTTCGGCTATCTCGTTCCTGACTTTCTCTTTTGCCTCATCATTTAAAAATATAAAATCAGAAAAAAGACGTTCGTCATTAATAACCAACGGGTCAATCTCGCATTTTCCGATATCATGAAACCTGGCTCCAAGGGCGAGCCTTGCACATCGATGATCAGTAAGCCCCACTATCTTGCCCATACAATAACTCATAAGCATTACTTCTTTTTGATGCTCTATGACCCAGTCTTCACCCTGCTTAATAAATTTTTTTTCTCTCTCTTCTAAGACTGCGATTGCCCGGCCAAACTGATTCCTGTACCTGACCTTGATATTTTCAAGCAATTCATCAGCCGTGCCCACTTGATCGCTCAAGCGTTTCAACATTGAGTTATAATGCCCGTTTTCCTTATGCTCTGTTAAATATGCATTTTCACTCTCTCGGCTTAAGCCTAAGGAAAAATAAACCCTTGATATGTCTTCTTGCCCCAGAGAAAGCGCCGGAGAAAGACATTCTATATCAGCGCCCATATTAATACGACACTCAAGCGCAAAACAGGCATTTACAAAAATAAATGCCTGTATCAAAAAACTTGCCGTCAACCTGTATATAATATCTGTTTTTCTCATCCGTGTTCAGCTTTCTTGATTTTGTTCTTTTATCTGACTATTCTTTTAACCCTCCCGCAAGGGATCATGCCTCCCCCAGCATTATTATTTCCTGCTGGGTATGCAGTGTTTGACTTTTTTGTTATTTTTAAAAATACCTCCACCAGTTTTGGATTATAAAGAGTCCCGCTGTTTTCTTCAATCTGCAAAAGTGCCCATTCTAGGTCTTTTTGACTTCTATTATGATACGGGCGCCGGCCAAGCATAGCGCTGAAAGAATCAACAATACGCAGGATCTGCGCTTCAAGCGGTATTTCATCTGCTCTTAACCTATCCGGATATCCAGTCCCGTCATAATTTTCATGATGATAAAATACTCCATCTAGGATCGGTTTTGAATCAACTCCTTTTTTCTTCAAGATCTCATAGAACTGATGAACATGCTCAAAAACCTCAAATCTTTGGGCATCACTCAAAACTCCTGGATGATTAATAATGCGTGCATCAATATGTGTTTTACCAATATCATGAAAGCGCGCGGCAATAGCCAGATCTGTCAGCTGCTCGTTTTTCAGTCCAAGACTTTCACCCATTTGATATGACAACAGAAAAACCTCTTTCTGGTGTCTGATGACCCATGCCGGAAAGTTATTATGCTTTTCATGCTGCTCTAAATAATAGATAACATTGCTGAATTCTGGAACACTTATTTTTACCACTTTTTTCCTCCTAAACCTGTTATATAAAAAAGGTTTTAAAGTATACCATAGACAATGAAATCCTGCAATAAGGAAGGATGCTTTTCTTGAAAAATCTAGAGAGGGTTAACTCATTTATCGGCAATGCATTACGTCTTTATTGCCAATGACCATCATGAGTCTGACACAAAATATTCCATTTAGAACCGAAAGCATGGACTTCTTTGACAAGGCAATCCATTGACTAAAGGCTTGCCTTACCATGCCCAGTCAAGAATGCCTAAAAAAAAGCCCCCCTGCATCAAAAAAAACAAGGAGACTTTTTTTATATAACAATTAATTTATTTTATTCTTGGCTATAATCCAGCTTTGTTAAATGATCATACATCTTATATCTGCGCTTTAATTCCGCCTGAGAAAGCTTCAGAAACTCTGCCGCACGCTCAGGCGCCAGGTTCTTCAGAGCCTTGAACCTTGTCTCATTATAGATATAATCTTCCAAAGGAATGCTCGGTGCTTTGCTGTCAAGCTGCATCGGATTCTTTCCCTGTTTTATAAGATCAGGGTTATATCTGAACAGGGTCCAGTATCCAGAATCAACCGCCTTTTTCTGCTGATCCATTCCCTTGGTCATATTAATCCCATGCGCAATACAATGCGTATAGGAAATTATTATGGAAGGACCATCAAACTGCTCCGCTTCAATAAATGCCTTTTGGGTTTGAGCCGGGTTTGCCCCCATTGCCACACGGGCCACATAAATAGAACCGTATGTAGCAGCCAAGAGCCCAAGATCCTTTTTAAACAAAGGCTTTCCGGCAGCGGCAAATTTCGCAATAGCCCCCATAGGAGTAGCCTTTGACATCTGCCCACCTGTATTGGAATACACTTCTGTATCCAGCACCAAAACATTAATATTCTTATCCTGCGCAAGCACATGGTCTAATCCGCCGTAGCCGATATCATAGGCCCAACCATCACCGCCAATAATCCAAACACTTTTAGCAACAAGATAATCCGCAATTAAAAGAAGCTTTTCTGCTTTAGGATTGCCTTTTAACTTTGCTTTTAAGGCCTCTACTCTTGCCCGCTGCTCTTCAATTTGAATATGTGTTTTCTGCTCGGCTTTCAATATTTCATCGGGAAGTGCACTTAAATCTCCAAATGCTATTTCTTTTAACAATGTTCTTGCCTGATCTGTAATCTGGTCAACCCCAAGACGCATGCCAAAGCCAAATTCAGCATTATCTTCAAATAATGAATTTGACCATGCCGGGCCTTTACCTTTTGCATTTGAACAATAAGGGGTAGTAGGCAAATTCCCACCATAGATCGACGAGCAGCCTGTGGCATTAGCAATGATCGCCCGTTCCCCATAGAGCTGGGTAAGCAGCTTTACATATGGGGTTTCCCCGCATCCGGCACAAGCCCCTGAGAATTCAAACAATGGGCGCATAAGCTGCGCGCCGCGCAATGTCTCAACTCCAAAAGGATTATTCGCAACAGTTACATCCGGGAGAGAAAGGAAAAATTCGAAGTTCAGTTTTTCTTTTTCTCTCACTGCGATCTGAGAAACCATATTTATTGCCTTCTTACCTGTAGGCTGCTTATCTGCCCCTTTTTCAAGCGCAGGGCATTTATTTACACAAGCACCGCATCCGGTACAATCCTCAGGCGCAATCTGCAAAGTAAATGCCTTGCCTTCAAGGCCTTTGCCTTTTGCCGCAGATGATTTAAACCCATCCGGCGCTCCCTTAACAAGCTCTTTATCATATATCTTCATTCGGATAACAGCATGCGGACATACCATGCTGCATTGACCGCACTGGATACACAACTCAGGGTTCCATTCTGGTATCTGTAAAGCTATATTCCTTTTTTCATACTGACATGTCCCCGTCGGCCAAGTACCGTCATTCGGAAAAGCAGATACAGGCAGATCGTCTCCTTTGCCTGCAATTATCGATGCAGTAACATTTTTCACAAACTCAGGCGCATCAGCAGAAACAATATCCGGGATAGAAATGGTGCTTGTCGCTTTTGCAGAAACTTTTATTTCCTCGATAGAATTCAATGCCGCATCGACCGCCTTATTGTTCATGTCAACAATCTTCTCACCTTTTTTACCGTATGTCTTTTTAATTGCTCCCTTGATCGCCTCCACTGCCTTTTCCAAAGGTAGAATACCACTGATCTTAAAAAAGGCAGTCTGCATTATCACGTTAATCCTCGCACCAAGCCCAATCTCATCCGCCAGATCAAAAGCTTTAATTATATAAAACTTAAGCTTTTTATCAATAATAGCCTGCTGCACTTCCTTTGGCATTTTATCCCATACTTGGTCACTGCCATAGGGACTAGCCAGTAAAAATGTTGAGCCAACTTCAGCAGCAGAGAGCATGTCATATTTTTCCAGAAAACTAAAGTTATGACAGGCAATGAAATTCGCTTTTTGAATCAAATATGTGCTAGTAATCTTTCCTTTACCAAAACGCAAATGGGATATTGTGCGTGATCCTGCCTTTTTAGAGTCATAGACAAAGAACCCTTGAACATTATAATCAGTCAGCTCTCCGATTATCTTGATCGAGTTCTTGTTTGCGCCAACCGTTCCATCAGATCCTAAGCCCCAGAACATACATCGAAAATTTTCCGGATTCTCTGCTTCAAAACCAGCATCTGTTTCAAGACTGGTATTAGTAACATCATCGACAATCCCCACGGTAAATCCATTCTTTGGCTTTGCATTTGATAAATTATCAAATACTGCTTTCACCATACAAGGATTAAATTCTTTTGAGCCAAGGCCGTAACGTCCACCGACAATTTTCGGCCAGGACTTAAAAGGCGCTGTGCCCTTTTCCATTGCCTCGCCTATTGCAGAACGAACATCAAGATATAAAGGCTCTCCTATAGCTCCCGGCTCTTTTGTTCTATCTAAAACAGCAATCGATTTTGCGGTCTGGGGAATTACCTTCATAAACGCGTCCACATCAAAAGGCCGGTAAAGCCGCACAATAATCATACCAACCTTTTCGCCACCTGAATTCATCTTCTCCACTGCTTCCTGCCCTGCTCCAGCTCCGGATCCCATAATAATCATGATCTTTTCAGCATCTTTTGCCCCCACATAGTCGAAGGCATTGTATTGACGGCCGACTATTTTGGCAAATCTATCCATTACATCCTTAACTATCGCCGGAGTTTTCTGATAAAAAGCATTTACTGTTTCTCTTTCCTGAAAAAATACATCCGGATTCTGAGAAGTTCCTTTAATCGCTGGTTTATCCGGATTAAGCGCTCTCTGCCTGTGTGCCGTAATAAACTCATTTTTAACCATCGCGCGCATATCATCAAAAGTAAGCTCTTCGATCTTCTGGATTTCATGTGATGTTCTGAACCCATCAAGCGAAATAATAAATGGAATGCGTGATTCTAAGGTAGCTGCCTGAGCAACAACGCTAAGGTCCATAACTTCCTGGACACTCGATGCAAGCAGAATACCAAACCCCGTTGAACGCGCAGCCATAATATCTGAATGATCACAAAAAATTGATAATGCGTGAGATGCCAATGTACGCGCAGTAACATAAAAAACAGCCGGAGTCAGCTCTCCCGCTATCTTATACATATTTGGCAGCATAAGCAGCAATCCTTGTGAAGCAGTAAATGTGGTTGTAAGCGCTCCCGCACTTAAAGCCCCATGCACAGCTCCTGATGCACCGCCTTCGGACTGCAATTCAGAAACAAGAGGAACCTGCCCCCAAATATTCTTTTGACCTTTTGATGATTTTTCATCTGCCATCTCTCCAATACCCGAAGATGGGGTAATCGGATAAATCGCGCAGACCTCATTCATTGCATGCCCGACATAAGCCGCGGCAGTATTTCCATCTACTGCAATTTTCTTTCTTGCCATTGTTTCCTCCATTTGTAATTTTTGCGCCTTAAAAGGCTTATAAGAAATCCATTTATATAAATCTCTCACTATCTAATATGATCTCTTCACAAGCTAAGACTACCTTAACCTACTGTTAATTAAAGAGTTGTAGACTAAACCGGCCGGTAAAAACTTCAGATTCCAAAGGTCTTTTGCCTATGAAGCTTATAAGTATTTTTTGTGAGGCTTTTATATTAGCATACTCAATTTGCTTTTGTCAATGACTTTCGCCCTTGAAACACTATCCGGAAATAAGTCTTTTTAGGTTAGGGAAAAGCAGTATTTGCGAAAAAATCAGGTTTATTGAAACAGGGACTTATCCATAGCTTTAACATATGCTTGATCTTTAGAAACCTTGTTCTCCTTCACTAATCTTAACAGGCAATTATCCATGGAAATCATACCCAGGAGTGCATTTGTATTTATTTCTGCCCTTAAAAGCTTTGTATCCCCTCCGCGGATTATTGCCGGTACAGCAGTTGAACGTAAAAGTATTTCAAAGGCAGCCCAGCGTTTTGATCCATCTATACTCGGCAGCAGCTGCTGAGCACAAACAATCTGAAGGGTATTAGCTAGAATTTCCCTGATCTGGTTTTTCTCATTACTTGGAAAAACATCAATTATCCTGTCTACAGTTTTCGCGGCAGAATTTGTATGCAAAGTGCCCAAGATCAGAATACCCATCTCTGCAGCTGTAAGCGCAAGCTCTATAGTTTCTCTATCACGCATTTCTCCCACAAGGATTATATTAACATCAGTTTTTAAAGCACTTCTCAAACCTTGCGCAAAACTAAGGGCATCTGTTCCTATCTCTCTGTGAACAATGATCGCCTGCTTATTTTTATGCAAAAATTCAATCGGCTCTTCAAGCGTTAATATCTTTTTAGTATAGCGAGAATTTATCATATCTATGATCGCTGCAAGCGTGGATGATTTTCCGCTTCCTGTGGGTCCGGTTACTAAAACAAGCCCTGCTTTAAGCTCGCAGACCTGTTTCATTACATCCGGCACGCCTAATTCCTCAAAGCTGCATATTTTTGAAGGAATAAAGCGAAAAATAGCCCCGTATCCATAAAAGAATTTAAAATAATTCGCGCGAAATCGTTCTCCGCCGGCAAGCGCATAGGCAAAATCTACATCTCCGGTAAGCTCAAGTCTTTGCCAGATCTCTGGGGAGCATAGTTCTTTTAAGCGCCCGCATAGATAATCCTGTGTCAATACCGGATAATCCGAACAATCTGCAAGCTTCCCGTTTATGCGCATGCGCGGCCTCTGCCCCTGTTCAAGATGAAGATCTGAACCGCCACTTTCAATCAATTTATTAAATAAAACATCTAATTGCGCCATTATTGCCCTTTATATTAGCTATACTAGGTGGAATATCTCTTATATCCTATTTTCTCAAATTCACGCTTATTCACTGACCTGGCCGCTCCTTCTTCCCAGGTGATAATATCATTTTTAACAAGTTCGATCAAGGACGCGTCAAACGATGTCATGCCTTCGGCCTTGCCTGTTTCCACAACTTGAAAAACCTGCTCGAGATTCCCCTTGTGAATAAGATTAGAGATCGCAGCATTGACTACCAGAACCTCATATGCAGCAACAAGCCTGTCTCTTCTCTTAGTTGGGATTAATTGCTGGCAAATAATACCTCTTAAGGATTCCGAGATCATATTTTGTACAAGCTCATGATCTTGCGGCGGAAAAGAATTTACAAGACGCAGCAATGTCTGCGCCGCATCATTCGTGTTCATTGTTCCCAGCACCAGATGTCCTGTTTCAGCGGCAGTTGCCGCCAGCTGAATTGTAGAAAGATCCCTCAGATCGCTTATCAGCAGAATATCCGGATCCTGACGCAGCGCTGCTCTCAAAGCATTATCCTGCGACAGAGTATGCAGTCCGATCTCCCTTTGCGTAATCTGTGATAATTTTGGAGTATATACTATTTCTATAGGATTTTCGATGCTAATAATATGTTCCGTGCGTGTCTGATTAATATATTCGCACATCACAGCAAGCGTTGTTGTTTTTCCGCATCCGACAGGCCCGGTAATAAGCACCAAACCTTGAGACCATTTTAATAATTCGCGGCATGATTCAGGCATCCCCATATCATCAATAGCGGCCAATTGCTCCGCTATCAACCTGATCGTCATATCAATACCGGGAGTTTTTTTCATTATGGAAACCCGAAATCTGCCCATACCTTCAATCACATGCACAAGCTCAATATCAAGGTTTTCTGCGAAAATATTTCTTTGTTCCTTATTTAATAAAGCCTCGACAAAACATACTACCGACTCAGGGCTAAGCTTATCATCGCTCTGCATTTTTAATATACCGTTTATCTTGAAATATATTTCCTTGCCCGCGGAAAAATGCACATCCGAGGCTTTAAGCTCTCGCGCCCGCTTGAGGACCTGCTCTAAAGAGCTGTCAATGCTTATCCTCTCAGGCGCCTGCACCCGGCACTCACCTGCCCCGGTCTTGCCAATAAATTTTTTCGGAAGACTGTCCATAAATCCTTCCCTTGGCTTTAAATCATCCACTGACTGCCCCTTATGTTAAATAGTGCGCTGCTCATATCCACTCTTTAATTTTATTGTATATTAAAAACAAATAAATTTAAACATCTAAATTTTCTAAAGAACCTAAATTATTGAATATTCTGCCTGAACAAAACATTCTTAACTTTTTTACCAGCCAGTCTGGCAACAAGTAAAATACCTTCCAGCATTATTCCCCCAGACATCTTTGATCGCCCCTTAGAACGCTCAACAAATAAAATAGGTATTTCTTTTATGCTAATCCCTTTTTTGCTTAAGATATATACTACTTCTATTTGAAACGCATACCCTTTAGACCAAATTTTATTTAGATCAATCTCCGCAAGGACAGATCTTCTGAAACATTTAAATCCCGTAGTAACATCACTGAGCCTTACCCCCAGCAGAATATTGACAAAATACTTGGTAGTTTTAGATATAATATTACGCCAGAGTGACCTATTCTTTATACTTACTCTTTTTAGAAACCTTGAGCCAGTAACCATCTGATAAGACTTTGCAAAATGTAAAAATAACGGCAAATACTCTGGATCATGTGAACAATCAGCATCCATCTCAAAAACATAATCAACTTCAAGATTATCTAAGATATACTTAAACCCCTCCACATATGACCGCCCTAACCCCGGATTTTCTTTTCTTATAATAAGCCGGACATTACTGTTTTCTTTTGCTAAGCGCAACACAATTCCGTCAGTTCCATCTAAAGAATTGTCATCGACAACAACAATATAAGCCTGCGGTATGATTTTCAGGATTCCTTCAATAGTTTCTCTAATATTATCTTTTTCATTAAGGGTAGGGATAACTACGGCGGTCCTGCACTTTCTGGCATCAGACAGATACTCTTTACTATTGCAAAGCAACTGCTCGGCTTTATGAGTATCAGTAAGGATATGCAGACAAACTTCAGATTTTTGCAATATCATTTTTCCTGCTACCTTGACATACCTTTTAAGTTCCGAAAAAGACTTTAGCTGAAAAATCCTTTTTTTAATAATTCCGGCCCGAAAATAAAACTTTAAGTAAAATTCTTTAGCCAGCGACTCTTTTTCAAGCTCAGTCAACAATGACCATGGAGCGGGAAGCCGTTTTTGTAAAGGCGGCCCGGCAATATGTTCTCGCCATATATCACGGCCTGTTTTTTGGATCATCTCTTTGTCAAGCTGCGTGCCTGGTTTGGCAATGGAGCGACAAACCTGGATAAAGTCAAGATCAAGCTTCTTGGCAAAATCAATAGACGCTCTTATGCTCTCTGCTGTATCGCCCGGATTACCGACCATAAAAAAACCCATCGGTTTTATACCGTATTTTTTACTTAAAATAATGGCCTTAAATATATTTTCTTTACTGATATTCTTATTAATATGTTTCAAAACATCACTATTTACAGACTCTATCCCGTAATATATCTGCCTGCAACCGGAATCTGAAGCCAAGGCCAGCATCTTTTCATCCACCAGGTCAACGCGGCTGCGGCATGACCATTCCAGATCAAGCTTTCGTTTTTTTAACTCCCGCATTATCTCAATATCCCTGTCTCTGGAAAGAAAAAAGGAAGCGTCAAAAAAATCTATTTCTCTGACCTTGAAATCATTATAGCAAATCTCTATTTCTTTCAATACATTTGCCGCCGAGCGGGCACTATACTCAGGGGGAATCGCACAAAAGGTGCATCCAAAAGGACACCCGACACTGGTAAGCATTATCGTAAAATTCTTTCTTTGCGAAATAAAAGAATAGTATTTGTCATTAGGCAAGAGATGCCGTGCCGGCACAGGATATAAATCAAAATTCATAGCTTGGGCCTTTTCCGGATTAATAATAATTTTCCCGTTCTTCTGCTTATATCCCAATCCGGGTATATTTTTGAAATCCGTTTTGTTTTCAAACGCTCTAATAAAATCCGGCAGCGCAAAAATTGCCTGACCAATTATTCCATAATCTATTACCTGATGCTTTAGTGTTTCCTCGGGATAAAGAGAAAAGTTAACCCCGCCGGCAATAACCGGGATATTGAGATTTTCTTTTAAATAACCTATCCACTCAAGGGCATCATGAAAATGATAGGTCTCGGCCCTAAAACCCAGCATATCTGCCTTAAAATCTTTTATCCGCGCTATAGCCTCTGATTTAGATAAATTAAGCGTACGCGCATCAAGTAAAAGCACTTCATGTCCATGGTCTAAGAGAATTGCCGCCACATAAGCTAATATTATCGGCGGGGCTAGAGAGAATTCATCATCAACCGTACTAAGATTTTCTGAGAAGATTTTATGCGAATATGGGTAGTGGACTAATGCTATTTTCATGCTTTACAATTATAAATTTATCCTAAGTTAACACTCAAAAACCAATTTAAACACCTGTAAAAAAAGAGAGCCTGTTCAACTCTCCCTTTGAAAGTTTTCCAATTCCAAATAACTACATTTATCCGCCTTGTTTTCACTATGGCTTTAAAATACCGAATGCCATCATATTATCCGAGGTCGAAAGTATTATCTTCGCCGGACATCCCCCCATACAAGTTGTACAGTAAATATAGGTGATATTTATGTCTTTTTGCGCCAGCCGCTCTGAAATGTTTTTCAATGCTCCGGGAGCATTTTCAAGCTCTACTATAATTACGTCATTTTCTTTTGTATCCGTATAACCACTTACTGTTAAAGCCTCAATTGCAGCAACATTGTCATTGGTTATAAACATGATCCCGGCCTGGTCTCCGATAGTGTTTGAATATCCGGCGATAGCTTCTACATTAATACCGTGATTGACCAGGAAAGAGGTCATTTTAGATAATGCGCCTATCTCGTTGACAACTACAACAGAAATTTCCTTGCTCAATGCTAAACTTCTTATCACTTAGGTTCCCTCCTTTTCAAAGAGACATTCTCAATTTATTCTAATAACTTACAAATTACTAAGTCATATGCACCCATTTAACTTCATTAAGAATGGCCATTTTTAAATGTAATCCATTAATAAGATTATACCTTTTTACTGAGAAAATGTAAATTGAAGATCTTTAAATATTACCTTAATATGTCTTTACGATAAAGCATTAAATATCTTTAATGAAAAACTAAAAAAAGTATACTTATATTGAGTTGTCGGAACATAAGGGCAAAGACATCCTTTAACAAAAAAGCAGCAGAATATCTTAAATAGGGATAATCCAGCTTATGTATGGGGATTATACCAAGGAGAAAAATATGTATAAATTTTTAGCGATACTCATAGGCCTTATGCTACTCAGTTAAACTGCTTATACCCATCCGCCCTCAGCCTTAATATCACATATAAAAAGGACGCTAAGGCATTAACAGTAACTATTAACCACAGAGTTTCAGGAAAAGGACATTTTATAAATCAAATAAGGGTTATTTTAAACGGGAAAGAAATACAATCTAAAATATTCACTTTCCAAAATAATAAGCGAATCGTCAGTTTTACATTTGCGGCACCTAAACACAAGAAAGATAACACACTTTCAATCGAGGCCTCATGCAATAAAACCGGCCCCTTAACTAAGGATTTTGCTACAGACAGTCTGATTAAATAGTAAGTATCTATCAGTTGAAAAAGTGTAACGAATATCTCACCAAATGACTCTTAAGTATAATGGAGTCTATCTATGATATCTTTTTCCACTGCTCTTTTTTCCGCTGCCTCTTTTGTTGCTGCCTCTTTTGTCGC
>CAYTGV010000001.1:170496-194229 GCA_964437495.1 uncultured Planctomycetia bacterium
CTATTTCCGTATAACTCTTCTCACTCAACTCTTTGGAAAATGTATGCTGCAAAAGTGCAGCTAATATTTCCTCCGGCAAATGGTCTTCCAAAAGCTCCTTAGAAATCTCTATATATTCCTTTTGAAGATGCAATGTCTTTATTTCTTCAAGCTGCGACTTGATCCTTTGTCTTTTTGCTTTGATAACATCTTTTACCTTAGGAAGACTTGCTTTTCTGATATCAGTTTTTGCTTTTTGCTTAATATACTGCAGCTTTCGGTATTCAGATGCAGTTATAAATGTTATAGCAATGCCCTGTTTGCCTGCACGGCCAGTACGACCGATCCTATGCACATAAGCTTCCGGATCTTGCGGCAGCGCGTAATTAATAACATGCGTTAAATCATGAACATCAATACCTCTGGCCGCGACATCAGTCGCAACCAGAATACTTATTTCTTTCTTTTTTAATTTACCCAATATTTTTTCGCGCATGTTTTGTGAAATATCACCATGCAAAGCATCCGCATCATATCCTCTATCAATAAGATGCTTTGCGATATTATCTACATCAACCTTAGTCCGGCAAAAAACAAGCCCAAAGAATTCTTCTTCTATGTCAATAATCCGGCATAGTGCTTCAAACTTATCACCTGCGGAAACTTCAAAATAGATCTGATCAGTTTTACTGACTGTAAGCTGTCCGGGAGATACTTTTAGCAGCTCATATTCCCGCATATATTGCTTTGCAATACGCAGTATTTCACTGGGCATGGTCGCTGAAAACAAGAGAGTTTTCTTATCTGTTGGCGTCTTTTCCATTATCGTTTTTACATCTTCCAAAAATCCCATATTAAGCATTTCATCTGCTTCATCAAGCACCAGATATGAAACCTTATCAAGACGCAGAGTTTTTCTTTTAATATGGTCAAGGACCCGGCCCGGAGTTCCCACAACTATATCTACTCCTTTACGCAGACTTCTAAGCTGTAATCCTATTGATTGCCCACCGTAAATCGGCACAACCGTTATTTTTTTATTCCCCTTAAGTGAATGAATTTCTTCAGCCACCTGAATAGCTAATTCTCTTGTAGGTGTAAGCACAAGCGCCTGCACAAACGATGAGTTCTCCGGCAGCCTTTCAAGAATCGGCAAACCAAAAGCAGCGGTTTTCCCTGTACCTGTCTGCGCCTGACCAACAATATCTTTATTCCCCTCAAGCATTGCCGGAATCGCCTTTTCCTGAATAGGAGTGGGCATCTCAAACCCCTTACGTTTTAAAACTTCTAGTGTTCTCTCTGATAATCCTAATTCTTCAAATGATTTCATCGCTTTTGTGTATCCTTCCTTTATCTTTTAATTATAAATATAATAATATAATACCGTTTTTAAAAACGTAAATTTTACGCTGGTGATTTTAATTTGTAGAATATGAATATATATATAATACCTATGATTAAATTCAGCCTTCCTAAAACAAACAGGAGTCCTCCAGGACTCCCTTAAAAGTAGCTGTTTTAATCTATTTGAATGTTCTTTAAAATAAGGCCCGGAATTACTCCCGGGCCTTACTGAGTTTGCAGTTTAAAGCTTTGTTACAGATGCTGCCTGTTCCCCTTTGGGACCCTGCTGCACTTCAAATTCAACTGCTTGACCTTCTTCTAAAGACTTATACCCTTCTCCCTGAATCGCGCTATGATGTACAAATACATCAGAGCCGGCCTCAGTGGTAATAAATCCGAAACCTTTATGGTTACTGAACCATTTAACTGTTCCTTTTGCCATTATTCACTACACCTCCATTCTTCATTTATTATAGCTTGGCCCGTTAGAGAATACTCGATTCTAGCGGACAGCGATTTTGTAACCTTCGTTCTTTATTGTCACCACAATGCTTACTCGTTGATCTTATTTAACGGGCTAAACAATGGCAAAAACAAAAAATCCGTCAGGCAAGTCTTTCTACCCCACGGCTATGAAGATTCCTACTCGCTTACTCACTACAGAAAAAGTATACCTTATTTAAGTTGGCTTGTCAACAAAAAAGATACTTCTTTTCACAATATTAAAAAAGCAAGGAACATGAATACTTTTATGATTATAAATTACTATTCTATTCAAAGCTTTACAATGTTCCTAACCATTTACACATAAAGAAGTTAATTAAACATTTAAGCATTATCTGTCTTCTTCTATAGTAAACTGCTTGACCAGATCCTGTAGAACAGAGGCGACTTTAATCAGCTTTTGAGCGCTATCGGCGACCTCTTCCATCCCCGAGGTCATCTGCTTTACAGAATTACTACATTCATTTGACGACTCCACATAATCCTTTGCCACCGCAGTAACTCCTTCAACCGAAGTATGCACTGCCTCGGCCTTAATAAGCTGATCCTTAGAAGCAATCGAAATATTATTAACCACCTTGGCTGTATTCTCAGTTGCGCTTAAAATCTTACCTAAGGCAACGCCAACTTCCTCTATCAGCGACTTTCCTTCTTCTACTTCTTTAGTCGCTGTATCAACAGACTCTACCGCGTTGGTAGTCTCGCTTTGTATTGCGCCAATAAGATTTGCGATCTGTTCTGCTGCTTTAGAAGAGCTTTCCGCAAGTTTCCTTACTTCTTCGGCAACAACAGCAAACCCTCTGCCTGCATCTCCGGCTCTGGCTGCTTCGATAGCCGCATTTAAAGCCAGAAGATTAGTTTGATCAGCAATATTGGTAATGACCTCAACGATTCGTCCTATCTCCTCTGATCTCTCACCCAGCTTACCAACCACCACAGAAACCTCATTAGATACAGTTGCTATACGAATAGTTTTTTCTACAGCTTGATTAGCTGCTTCCATACCTTTTTTCGCCAGCTTTTTAGCCTCTTCCGATGTGTCCGCTCCATTTCTTACATCGTCAGCAACATCCTTCACCGATGTAATCATTTTCTTCATTATAGCAGATGTTTCTTCCGCGCTTTCTGCCTGTGCCCCCACCCCTTTTGCTATAGCTTCAATATTCATTGCAATTTCCTGCGCAAAGGCTGTCATTTCCTGGACAAATGTCGAAAGCCCATGAGCCAGCTGATTGATATTGTTCGAAGAGCTGCGTATTTTAAATACAATAGAGGTTAGACCTTTACTGATACTGTTAAAAATCAGCAAAACCTCTCCCACCTCATCATTGGAAATATCAGTTACCTCCTGCGACAGATCTCCTGATGCAATAAGATTACCTATATTTTTGGCAGAATTAACTGGACTGATAATCAAACGCTGCGTAAAAAAGAAATACATTAGTGTCCCGACAAATAGGGACACTAATGCGATAATAATGGTTAAAACTATCAGTTTATTTGTATCTTTAATGATTATACTGCGCGTGAATTGCATCCTAAGAAAGCCGAGCACTTTTTTGTCCGCCACAAGAGGAAACGTTGCTTCAAAAACATTCTTTTTATCAGGAACATTTTCAATGACAAGTATTCTCAATTTCAACCGCTGCTGATCAAATCCGGTTTTAGTAAGACTCTTCCTCTCATCTTTAGGATCGGTCGAAACAAGACAAATCCCTTCCAAATCAACAACACTGATCCATACAACATCGTCACTCATTGCCTTTGCATTATTAACCATTTGGCGTGATTTATCAAATAAACGGAATAATAAAGGGTCGACCAAGGAATGCGCAAGACTTGAAGAAAAAATCCTAACTTTCTTTTTCTGCTCTAAGGAAATGGCCTTCTTCTGCTGCGTCACTAAAAAACTAGTAAGGATCACAATCGTAATCAGCATACTGCAAAGAAAAGGTATTAATATTTTTAGAAAGATCCTATTTATTCGCATCCATCCTCACTTTAAACAATACAATATTGCTAATTCAGCTCAGATAATCAAAGCTCTGTTTAATCTTTTACTCTATTATTTCAGACGCTATTTTCAATGCACGCATCGGCACAGAAACACCGATTGCTTTAGCAGTTTTCAAGTTAATTACAAGCTTAAATTCTGTATAAGTTCCCACAGGAATAACTGCCGGATTTTCACCATGCAGAATTTTTATTGCTTGAGGAACATTAACGATACGTGCTGCTTCTGTAAATTTAAAACCCAAAGACACCAGAGCCCCCGCATTCACCAGACGTGAGAGTGAAGCATAAGTCGGCATACTGGCTCCATTAGCTATATCAATCATACCCTGTCCATAAGAAGAAACCTTAGCATCAGCTGTTGTTACGATAACATCAACCTTGCCAAGCATAGGCTTTGTCGCCGCAGCAAGATCTTCTGCTGACTGGGTTTCCGGCGGGATATTAAATTCTGTGATTTGCAATCCCAGGTCTGCTACAGTTTGCTTCCATCCTTTTACCTGTCCTACAGGAGCAGGATCGCTATTATTATAAAGAATGCCGATATGGGTAATATCTGGAAGTACCAGCAACAAAGCTCTGAGCTGACTCTCAAAAGGTATTGCACAATGAGCGCCTGTGAAATTAGTTCCAGGGGCTTCATTGCTCTGAATCAGCTTTGCTCCAACCGCATTAGCTACTGCGGAAAAAATAACCGGTTTCTTTATCCCGGATTCTTTTACAGCTATGGCATTGGGAGTCCCTGTAGTAAAAATAAGATCTACCAATGGCTCCATTTCCTTTAATTTATTAATGAATGCTTCTCTGTCGCCATTTGTATTGATTTTAATGATTTCAATTTCAAGACCTGATTCTATTACTGCCTTTTCAAGATTGGTAAGAAATGCTTCTCTTGTTGCGGCATAATCCGGATTGTCAAGAAATACCCCTGATAAAACCTTCTGTGCAGCAAACGCATCACCGCCTAATAGTACTGATGCAGCTACCGCTACAATACTCAGAAACAACTTAGCCTTGCGCATTGCACCCTCCTATTTTGTGGTTATATAAAAACAACAGGGGGGGGGTAAGAACTACCCCCCCCCCCTTATATTATATCAATTTGTTAAAACTTAATGTTCCATTCATGCCTGATAAAAGTTGCCGTATCATCTGTTGAATAGGCATTGCCTGGTTTAAACAAAAATAACTCTGATTTCCAGCTTACAGTCGGACTAAACGCATACGACACTTCTAAATGAGGAGAAAGGCCTTTTTCATAGCCTGTAGAAGTTGCGTCTTTTTCCATAGCCATAAAATAATCTAAAGCCATAGTCATTTTCATTTTCTCTATAGGAGTAATTGTCAATCTTGCTGTATACATTGCTGTGTTTGTCCAGTAACAAGGTGACAAACCCTCGGAAACAAGCACATATGCATAAAGCTCATTTAAATACGGATAGCGCGACCAAAGAGGATTCCAGCCTTCATTCTCATTATCAGATTCCGGGTCATCTCCGGACAACCAAAGCCCTCCGACAGAAATCATCGGTTGCTTGGCAGCGTCAAAACTCTTATCATAGAAAAGATATCCGCCAAAGGCATTTGAGTTTATTGTTCCCTGATCACCGTCCTGCAGAGCAAACTGTCCTCTAAAAGTACCCATTTCAGTCTTATAATTTGCGCTAAAACCAAAAGTATTCAGTTTAAGATCGCTACCGCCATCTACATCTTCAATTTTATTTATAAAGTAAAGTTCGCCCTTGAGCTCTTCGCTCAGCTTGCTCTTTAAATAAGCCACAATACCAGTGTTATCTCTTGTATCCAATGCTTCATCATAATAAGCATTATCACTAAGGAACTTCACATCCTTTTTGTCATTCCTGATATAAATCAAATCAAGTGTTTCATTCTCTGTCAAATCAATAGATCCTTTTAAGGCATCAAAATAAATGGTCTTGGACCCATCCCCAGGCGTACCTTCTAAAATAAGAAAACCTTCTCCATAAATTAGGTTCTGACGTCCAACAGTCAGGCTTACCGGGCTTTCCATGAATTCATCCATTTTTAAATAAAAGTTATCAATAACCACTGAGCTTGAATCACCTATGCTAGACGCTCCTCCATCAGAAGACTGATAATAGTTTCTGAACTCATTGGTCAACATTAACATAATCGAATCATATTCATTAATTTGCAGGTTGCCCCATAAATTTGTTCTGGTCCTGAAATAACTTCTTATATCACCATTGGAAGAATCCAAATCAAAACAATTCACCATGTCTTCCTGGCGAATACGCATAGCTGCCCCTACACTAAGGTCAGCATCCCCCAATATGTCCTCTGCCTCAAGTATATCAGCAGAAGCAAATGAACAACTTGCCACTACAAGAACAACTGCAAAAACCCATACTCTTAATTGCTTCATTAACACACACCCCCTAGTCCTTTTAGGTTACAATTTAACAATCTTCATCTTGGATATATCTTATCAAACAGATTAAATTTGTCAATTATTTTTCTTATTTTTGTGCTTAACAATTTATATGTAAGGAGATAGATGATTTGGCTCCTGTTAACTCAAGCCTATTTTTTTCATCTTATCCTTAATATCCTCTAGGTATAAGGCCCCTACTTCCTTACTTATATAAAGCAGAATCAAGCAGTCAAAAAACCACTCCTAATCATTTCAAATCATTATTTTAAGCCCGCAGCCAGAACAAATTACACCTCAATCCATGCCAAGATCCAGCTCTTAAGCTGACTCAATTGAGTATACAATAAAAATTCTTGTATGTAAAGCATTTTCAGCAGGATAGAGAATATTTTCCATTGATCATTCTCTGCTTCATATTGCTCAACTAAAAATCCAGGCTCCTGACTTTCAACACTCCCTTAATACCATAGAGGCTTTTTATTGTATTTTCTGTCGGCTTATTCGCAACATCAATAAGATTGCAGGCATAATCTCCTTTGCTTTTGTTAAGCATCTCGATAATATTTATATTGGCATCTGCCAATATAGAGGATATCTGGCCTACCATATTCGGTATATTCTTATTCATGATCACCAGCCTAAAAGCTGAACTTGGCTCTAATTTGCACTCAGGATAGTTAACTGAATTTTTAATCCTGCCATTTTCTATAAAATCTCGGATTTGCTGTGCTATCATAACAGCACAGTTGGTTTCTGCCTCCTGTGTAGAGGCGCCTAAATGAGGTATATTGATAACCTTCTCCATATTCAGCAGCTCATCATCTGGAAAATCAGTAACATATCTCTCGATAATGCCTTCCTTTATAGCTTTAGCTAAATCATCATTGTTAACGATCCCTCCTCTTGAAAAATTCAAAATGCGGGTTTTTTTCTTCATTCTGGCAAATTTATCAGCATTGATCATCCCTCGGGTATCATCGGTCAAAGGCGTATGCAATGAAATATAATCTGCTTTAGCAAGAAGAGCATCAAAGCCTTCTGCCCTCTGCACTGACCGTGAAAGCCCCCATGCTGATTTTACAGAAATAAAAGGATCATACCCAATAACCTCCATTCCCAAGTCAATAGCGCTATTCGCAACCATAACCCCTATCTTGCCTAGGCCTATTATTCCCAGAGTTTTTCCCATTATTTCCTGACCGGAAAAATCCTTTTTATTTTTTTCTACAAGCCCAGGCACTTCTGAACCCTTGCCTTTGAGAGTCTCTGAAAAGCCAATACCAGCTGCGATATCTCTGGATACCAACATTAATCCGGCAATAGTCAGCTCCTTTACAGCATTAGCATTAGCACCTGGCGTATTAAAGACAACAATACCTTTATCAGCGCATTTACTGACCGGTATATTATTCACCCCAGCTCCGGCCCGCCCCACAGCAAGCAGGGAATCAGGTAAATCCATTTCCTTCATATTATAACTTCTAAGCAATATCGCATCCGGCTGAGCTATCTCTGTTCCCATTTCATATTGATCCAGTGGAAATGCCTCCAAGCCCTCTGCTGCAATTTTATTAAGCTTCATTATTTTATACATATACACCCTCCTTTAGTTTGTTTTTATTAATTCGTTAAAAATGTCAGAAGACAGAAGAAAAAATTAAGTAATAAATACTAAGTACATTTAACTTCTGTTTTATAATTCTTAACCTGTCTTGTCCTGAAATAGTTGACACTTTTAAACACAAATAATTCAATTAACCGCCCGCTCATAAACCATATTCTCTCGATAAACGCTGATTAACACAGATAATACGTTCATTCTTACTAATGCAGTCTAACCGTATATGCTAAGCGTGTTTTCAAAGAAAACTCGCGTTTTATTCAAGGTGAACTCAATAAGAAAAATTTATTTTTCTTTTGATTCTCCATTGAATAAATTTGCAGCAGCGCAACGGCTTTAGCATATACTACATCTCTGTCTTCTTTTTTTATCTATCAGCTATTTCTACTTTTCCTGCTTTATGCTTTTTCGTCCTTCGTTCCAGTCTCGCCGTTATTTGGCGGACGATCGTCCCTCGTCCTTCGGTTCTTGCTTTTTCCAGCTTCTAGCCGTTACCGTTGCCTTTTTTAGACGATACGGGCATCGCCACCGTCCACCTTTTTACTCGCTACTTTTTATAGCTATGAGCCATTAGCTTATTTTCTTTTACTTCCTTCTTCTTTCACCATCGACTATCGACCATAAGCTATTGACCGTTTTTACTTCTATTCCCTAACTCGTAACTCATAACTTGTAATTCATAACTCAGGATTGCATCTCAATCCTGTTAGCTGTTTTGCCTTTCAAATTCCTGCATAAAAGCAACCAATGCCTTTACCCCTGCTACAGGCATTGCATTATAAACACTTGCCCTCATCCCGCCAACAGTCCTATGTCCTTTAAGCATTTTAAGACCCTTATCAGATGCCTGTTTAATAAATTTTGCATCAAGAGCATCATTGCCGGTAACAAAGGGTATATTCATAAGCGAGCGACTATCTTTTTTCACAGGAGAGCGAAACAGCGTAGATGCCTCAAGATAGTCATATATAAGCTGCGCTTTATCTTGGTTATGCTTTTGCATCGCCTTTAACCCTCCGCCTTGTTTTATCCATTCAAAAACCAATCCGGCAATATAAATCGAATAACATGGAGGTGTATTATACATCGACCCTGCCTCAACATAAGTTTTATAGTCAAGCAGCGTAGCAACATTGTCAGCTACTCCATTAACAAGATCTTCTCGTATAATTACAATGGTTAACCCAGCTGGACCAATATTCTTTTGCGCCCCGGCAAAAATAAGACCGAATTTCGAAACATCAATCGGCTCAGATAAAATATTCGATGACATATCAGCCACAAGCGGAATATCTCCTGTCTCAGGGATCTGCTGATAAGCAGTTCCATATATGGTATTATTGGTCGCAATATAGAAATAATCCGCGTCTTTACTGAAATTATTTGCATCCAGCTTAGGAATTAGAGTAAAGTTATCCTCTTGCGAACTGGCAACAACATTTAGATCTATATATTTTTTTGCTTCCTTGATCGCTTTTTTGGTCCATTGCCCTGTATTCACATAATCAGCCTTTTTATTTTTGCCCGCTAAATTCAACGGTACCATGGCGAATTGAAGAGATGCTCCGCCCTGAAGAAAGAGCACCTTATAATTCTGCGGAATATTCAAAACCTGCCGCAACCCTTCCTCTGCATTTTGAAATATTTCTTTAAATTCTTTGCCTCTGTGTGAAAGCTCCATCACAGACATCCCGCAGCCCTTGTAATCCAACATCTCCTCTGCAGCCTTTTTTAAAACACTTTCAGGTAATACTGCAGGGCCTGCACTAAAATTATACACTCTTGCCATTTTCCCCTCCTTTAATGAGTACGTTACTTATGGAGCACCAGCGAACATAAGTCACAATACGAATTAAATCCCGTCCGCTCTTTGGCGGGATACTTACTTATTCCTTCTGCCATCGACTATCAGCAATTAACCATCAGCTTATTCTTTTAACTTAATCTCGTATTACGTATCGCGTATTGAGTATTGCGTTAAAAGATTACACCAAATACTTTATCTGATTTATACTTTTTTGTTTTGTTCCGACACTCAACACTGTTCTAGTTTTTTCGTCTCTCGTCCAAGTCTCGCCGTTTTCTGGCGGACGATCATCCACCTGTCCTCCATAGCTTTCTTGACCTTCGTAGCCTTCAAGACCTCCATAGCCTTGGCGAAGGAGGTGACGAAGTAGGTAGCGAAGGAGGATCGTCCTTCGGTTTTTTACTTTCAGCCCTCACCGCTGCCTTTTTTAGACTATACGCCTGTCCCGTCGCTTTTAGGCGAGAAAGCAATTTGTTATGTTCACTATTATAGCGCATTTTTAAAGCAGGGGCGATGCCTGCCCCGGATAAAACATCCCCCAGCCTTCATTTCCTTTTGCCGTCTAACGGAAACGAAGCAAAGGAAAACCGCCCCCAAGAAACCGCGATGATTTTCTAATGGTTTATTCACTGCGACTTCGCCGCCAATTCGGCAGTCCTGCCTCAATGGCGTTCCGCCGTCATGGCTACATCTTCATTCCTAAACCAAAGAAAAGCCTATCGCTCCTTTCAAAGGGGGATTCAAAAACTAAACCCTAAACGCTACTCATTGCTTTTATCTTTTATTGGCTTCTTTGCTTATAACTATTGACCATCGGCCATGAGCTATTAGCCAAGAACTAAGCATGCTTTTCATGCTTTCGACTTTCTACTTTTTACTTTTTACTTCTATTTATCATGACCTTAGTCGCGATGAATCTTAATGCATTTGTAAAATCAAGATTTAGATAAATAATATTTTCAGGAACAATAACCTTATAAGTTGCAAAATTCAATATTCCTTTTATCCCCGCACCGATAAGATTATCTGCTGCCTCCTGAGCCCTGGATGCCGGCACAGCAATAATACCTACTTCGATTGCTCTTTGCGCTACGATCTCCTTTATATCATTATCAGAGAATACATCTATTTGGGTCTGGATTCGCTCAAGCTTATTAATACTGCAATCAAATCCTGCTACAATCTCAAATCCGTCTTCCTGAAATTTTTCATAATCAAGCAAGGCTGATCCCAGTCTTCCCAAGCCAACAATACATGCCTTACGCCTCTTATTAAGGTTCAGCTTACTGCCCAATGCCTCTTTTAGAGAATTTACCTCATACCCCTTACGCGTATACCCGCATATTCCCAAGAAACTGATATCCTTACGTATTGTATATTCAGTAGTCCCAATGGCCTTTGCCAGCTCTTTGGAAGAAACAAATTTCTTTCCATGACGCTCAGAACTAAGATGTCCAAAAACCTTGCACATTCTCTCAATTGTATTGTCAGATAACTCCATATTTTCCTCAGATTAAAGGTGAATTATTTCACTAATATAGCATATAACAGTAATAAGTCAAGGATAATTTTTTATTTATTTTAAAATAATTATACGTTATATCACAATGCACTTGTTTGCAATATGTTACGATGTTTGCATATATTAGATTATTAGTGAAACAATTCACTTATAACATAAAAAATACTTACTTCATGATTTTAAATTATAGGCAAAAGAAAAAAGGAATAACCTTAAAGGTTATTCCTTTTGCAATCAAATTCACGTTTTATTTCAGGATAAACAATTACTGTCTTATCTTAAAACAGATTAATTATGCTTTACCCATTATCCTAAACATCCCGGTTCCGCAATCAGGGCATTTGCCCTTCATTGCCTTGCGGCCGTTTTTCATGGTTATTTCTTGTGCATCGCTCATATTTTTTTTAGCTTTGCATTTTACACAATAAGCAGTGAGTACAGCATCTGACATATTATCTCCTTCTCTTTTACTGAGCTACTTTATCATCCCACTATTACAATTGACTTAGTTTACCACAAAAAAAGACCTCCGTCTACTAAATAGATTTATGCTCAATTATGCACTCTGCACAACCCCTTAGCTATAAAAGGGGCGCCCCTTAAGTATTTTATATGGGGCGCCCCTTTTATCTAATATTTAAATATGCTCAAAACAACTTTTAACATGAGCACTGGGCAGCTTTTTTGTAAATAGACTTACTACAATAGCCACAATTGCAGCCAATGGCAATATCACTATTATCGGATCAACCACAATCCAGGGAAAAGTCCCTAGAGTAGGTTTGTTAAATATAAGATTGCAAAGCCCCAATGCTGCGGCCTCTTTTTTATGAACAAACAAAAGCCATAACGCTGTGCCAAAAAATCCGGTAAGCATACTGCTTATTGCCCCTGCCTTGGTCATGCCTTTAAAAAACATTGCGCCCACATAAGTGGGAAGAAATGTATTTGCGCATAGGCCAAAAAATATTGCCGTTGCAATAGCAATAACGCTTCCCGGAAGTTTATACCCCAGAGTTACTGTGGATATGATACCAAGCACAATCCCTAGGCGTGTGATCAGCACTGTGTGCTTAGAATGTTTACCTTTAAAGAAAACCTTTTCAAAAAAGTCTCTTCCGATCGAAGTGCCCATAGCGTGAAATTGAGAACTTGTCGTAGACATAGCCGCCGATAAAAGCGTAAGCATAAACACATAAACAAACCATGAGGGCAGGGCACTGTTTATATACAGAGGCATGATCTTGTCAATATTCCCCCCTGCAGCCGAGAGCGCTATTTTCCCATATTCAGGATTGTTTACAAAATATACATTGGAAAGCGAACCGACAATAAAAGCCACGCCGGTCATGCAAAGAATAAATACACCGCCAATAGCTACTGCCCGGTTAAGCTCTTTATTACTTTTGACAGTCATGAACCTTACTGCCAGCTGCGGCTGAGTAAGCACCCCGATACCAACACCCATGACTATTGTGGATACAAGCACCCACCACAAAGAAGAGCCTAATTTTGGCATGCTCGTCCACCCCATATGTCCTGCAGCTACCAGCTTATCTGGAACAAGATGCGATATATTTGTCAGCGCCTGATGCGCGGCAACTACGCCTCCTAACTTTACATAGGTAAAAACCAATAATACTCCCATACCTAAAAACATGATCACTCCCTGAAAGGCATCAGCGTACATTACTGCTTTCAGTCCTCCCGCCAATACATAACCGGTAACGATCAGAATATATATCAGGATCGCAACATTATAATTTATCTGTCCGGCAAAAGTGGTTTCAATAAACCTACCTGCACCAATAAGTACAGCCGCAGTATATATGGGCATGAAAACAAAAATAATAATACCGCCAAAGCCCTGTATAAAAGTAGATTTAAACCGTCGACCCAGAAGCTCAGGAAATGTATGGGCATCCAGATTGTGACCTATTTTTCTAGTCCGTTTTCCAAAAATAATAAACGAAAGCAATATCCCGACAGCTATGTTTAAAAAAGTAAGCCACAATAAGCCCATTCCAAACAAAGCCGCTGCTCCGCCAAACCCAATTATAGCTGAGGTGCTGATAAATGTAGCTCCGTAGGAAACTGCCATAACGAACGGATGTACATTTCTCCCGGCCACTAGATAGTCTAATGCCGTTTTTGTTTTTTTGTAACCACGATACCCAAGGTATGCAATAATAAACAGGTATACAACGGCTACTATAGTCAATATAAAAATACTATTCATGCCTTTTCCTCCTGTTTATAACTATAGGTCATTTTCAACCTTTTTCTCATCTTTAACCCAGGTTACATCCTCAGGGAATACCCTATCTTCTCCCTTATTCCAATTTTTCACTCCATAATAAACAGCATAAAACGCGCTTATAATACATAAAAGATATACAGACCAAATTGCCGGATCCTCTATTCCTAATATCTCCAACCAAATCACCTCCCCTTATAGTATGAACTGAACATTTAAATGCTCTAGTTCTAGCGGTAAACTCACGCTAGTTTATTCCTAGAAGTTCCCTTGCATTGTCAGAAAAGATACATCTTTTGAGATCAGATGGTATATCCAAGCTCTGCAAGAATTCAATATCCTTTCTCTGGTCAATCAAAGGAAAATCTGTTCCAAAGAGTATGCGGTCTGGGCGATGACCTAAAATAAGCTCTCTGATTTGCTCTTTTGGCAAAAAGTGGAAGAAAAACGCTGTATCCATATAAACATCTTTTCCCAAAAGATGTATCTTAACCTCGTCCCATAATTCAAATCCGCCAAAATGCGCGGCAATGAGTTTAAGACTAGGGAATTTTTGAATTACCTTAGCAATCCTATCGGGTGATGAATGAACAAGCATATTATGGGAAAGTTCTTTTCCACAATGAAAAAGCAGCGGGATCCCAAGCCTTTCGATTTCCGCATAAAGCGGATCATTGGCCGCATCGTCAACATAAAAATTTTGAAATTCAGGCTGCATTTTTATACCATCGCCGTTTTCCTTGATCCTCTTCAGCTCTTCCCTCCAAAGAGAATATCCGGGATGCATAGCACAGAATATTCGGATATTTTCACTGCGCTGTTTAAAAAGCCAGTCATTGATACCCGGAACTTGCTCCGGCTTAGTGGCCACGGAATTTACAACACTTATATCCACATTATTCCTGTGCATAAACTCTTGCAAAGTGCCAAGGGTAGGATCCCCGACCATTTTTACATTAAAAAGCCCTTCCAGATGTTCTCTGGCTTTAGAGGAAATCTTTTCCGGCCAAACATGGGTATGAATATCAATAATCATTATAGCTCATACAATTGTTCATCTGTTAAAATTTTAAAACCCATCTCTTCTATCAGATTTTTTATTCTTTGGGTTTCCTTTACTTCCACGCAAAAAACTGCACTCTTGGATGAATCTACAACAAAACCGTATGCATTCTCAATATTGATTTCTTGCTTTGAGAACATATCCATTATATTATACAACCCTCCGGGGCGGTCGTCCATAACAATAGCCAAAACATCCCTTAACTTGCTGGCAAAACCGTTATGCGCAAGCGCTATATTTGCCTCATCAGGTTTATCCACTAAAAGATTCACAAGCCCAAACTCTCCGCTATCCTGCAAGGTCATTGCCCGGATATTTATATTCTCCCTCATCAGGGTTTCTGTGATTTTCTTTAATCTTCCGGGTTTATTATCCGCGAAAATCGTAATTTGTTTGGCCATAATATCCTCCTCTGGTATAATCCTCACTCTTAGATTGGATTATACCTGATTACAACGATTAACTATAAATTACAAAGATTAAACCAGTATAAACTTCACAAAAGATGCGGTGAAATCTTTAAGCAATTTCATGAATTTAAGCAAACATACATTATGTTTTTGGGCACCCTCTATAGGGTACGAGGACTGTCTGAACCCGCCGTATTTTGGCGGGAGAGTTCCACAACGCCAAAAATATGACGTGAATTTGCCGGTTCCGCGTCATTTCGGCGGGAAAATTTGTATTGAGCGTAAGATTTACTCGTCATCTACTAATCACTTTACTTACACCAACTTTACCGCACTATGTACAAATTACCCAAAAACTTTACAATTTCGGCCTATTGTCAATCACGCGTTTTGCCTTGCCCTCAAAAGTCGGCAGGCTTCCAGGCTCATGCAACTCCACCATTGCCTTGATAACAATTGATGCCCTTAATTCCTGCTGTATCTTTATCTTTAAATTTTCCAGCTGCTTGATTTCACCGCTGAACATTTTTGAATAAATTTCAATTTTTACGATTAGTCTGTCCAGAGCTCCGACCTTTTCTACTTGTATCTGATAATTATTGCCTACCTCCGGCATGCGCATAAGCACCTCTTCGATTTGAGAAGGAAAAACATTCGCCCCGTTAATTATAAGCATATCATCTGTTCTGCCGATAATCCGGCTAATACGCCTATGCGTGCGCCGGCACTTACATGTGCCGGGGAAGACATAGGATATATCGCGCGTGCGGTATCTGAGCAATGGCGTTGCCCGACGCTGCAAAGTTGTAAAAACAACTTCGCCTTCTTCTCCATCCAGCATTAGTTTTCCTGTTTGAGAATCGATGATCTCCATAAAATACGCATCTTCCCAGACATGTAATCCGTTCTTATAAACACATTCCATTGCCACCCCAGGTCCGTTCATTTCACTTAGACCATAGCAATTATAAACATCAATACCAAAAAACGCCTCTATCTTTTTCCTTGTGTTTTCAGAATACGGCTCTGCGCCTAAAAACGCCTTTTTTATATTCAAATCACCTAAAGTAAATCCGAATTCTTCAAGACGTGAGGCAATATGAAGCATATAACTTGGCGTGATATGCAGCATAGTGGTTTTAAAATCCTTCATCATCTGCAGCTGCCGCTTTGTATTGCCAGAGCTGGCAGGTATTACCATTGCTCCCAGCCTTTCCGCGCCATAATGCAGCCCCAGGCCTCCAGTAAACAATCCATAGCTCATCATATTCTGCAATATATCTTTCCTGCTTACTCCGCAGGCAACTATACCGCGCGTAACCAGCTCAGTCCAGTTATCCAAGTCTTGTTGTGTATGGTAAATAACCGTGGGTGTTCCTGTGGTTCCGCTTGATGTATGCAGGCGCACAACTTCATCAGTAGAAACTGCCAGCAGCCCTTGCGGATAACATTCTCTTAAGTCATCTTTGGTAGTAAAGGGAATCTTATTTAAATCTGCAAGAGTTTGGATATCATCAGCTGCTTTTATCCCGACTTTATTAAGGCGCTTTTTATAAAACTGGGTCTTAAGCGCCATAGCCACGGTTTCTTTTAAATTCTTAAGCTGAAGATTTTGAAGTTCGCTGCGTCCTAATGTTTCCAGCGTTTCATCTCTATAATTCAGGGTATCTGTCATAAATTTTCCAAGTCCTGCGTACCTACAACTTTAATAGAATTGTTTTTTAAAAAATCAAGCGCTTTATCTGTATCATCAAATCTGAACACAAGCAAAGCCTTTTCAGAAAATTTCTCTACAAACCCGTACATATATTCCACATTGATATCATGCTCGGAAAAAACCTTAAGTATAGTTGCTAGCCCCCCCGGATAATCGCCTACTTCTACAGCTACAATATCGGTCAGTGTGGCAATAAACCCGCCCTGCTTTAAAACCTCCAAGGCCTTTCCCGGTTTATCCACGATTACTCTTAATACGCCGAAATTTCGTTCCTCAGCGATAGTCAAAGCCATTATATTGATTTTATTTACTCCTAAGAGCTCACTTACTTCATAAAGCCTGCCTTTTTTATTCTCAAGAAAAACAGAAATCTGTGTGATCTTCATCTTTAGGCCCCTCCCTTAAACTTTAAACTTGTCTTTTATCAATAACCCTTTTTGCCTTACCCTCACTGCGTGCAATAGAGCGGGGCTCGACTAAAGTTACTTTTACAAAAACACCTAATATTGACTCAATTTCTTTTTTTATCTTTTCTTCAATATATCTGAGCTTCTTTATTTCATCCGAGAAAAACTTCTCAGCAACTTCCACTCTTATTTCAAGATCATCAAGCTTGCCAGATTTTCTGTCTACAACCAGCTGATAATGCGGCTCTGTCTCTTCTATCTTCAATAAGATATGCTCTATCTGCGAAGGAAAAACATTAATACCGCGGATAATTATCATATCATCAGTTCTCCCTCTTACCTTACTAATACGCGGTGATGTCCGGCCGCATTTACAAGGAGAATGATCGATACTTACAATATCCCGCGTTTTATACCTTAATAATGGAATTGCCTTTTTTGTCAATGTCGTAAAAACTAATTCCCCTTCTTGTCCATCTACCACAGGTTCTCCAGTTTGCCTATCCAATACTTCCGGATAAAACACATCAGAGTAAATATGCAGGCCGCATTTATATTGGCATTCCTGGGCAACCCCCGGTCCAATTATTTCAGATAATCCGTAAATATCAGTTGCCAGCATATTCCAAATGCCTTCAATTTCACTGCGCATAGAATCGCTCCATGGCTCAGCGCCGAATACCCCGATCTGCCAGCTGCTCTGCCTTGGGTCAATTCCCATTTCCCTAGCCTCATCAACCATATAAAGAGAATAAGAAGGAGTGCAGGAAAGAACTCTTGGTTTAAAATCCTGCATAAGTTTCAGTTGCCTTTTGGTCTGTCCGGAAGAACACGGCAGGATAGTCATTCCCATCTTCAGCGCTCCGTAATGCAGCCCCAATCCTCCGGTAAACAAGCCGTAGCCATAGGCATTCTGCAACATATCTCCAGGCATAGCGCCTGCGCAGCAAAGCGTGCGCGCCATGACCTCAGACCATAGCTCAATATCTTCTTTAGCATACCCAACTACAGTAGGATTGCCTGTGGTTCCGCTGGAAACATGAATTTCCGCAACATCTTTAAGCGGCAGGCAAAAAAGCCCAAAGGGATAATTATCCCTTAAGTCCTCTTTTACAGTAAGCGGCAGCTTACTTATATCTTCTATGGATTTAATATCTTTGGAAGTGATCCCTGCTTGGGAGAATTTTTTTCTGTAAAACGAAGAATTCTTTTCCATATAAGCTACAATTTCCTGCAACCGCTCAGCCTGAATGTTCTTTAAATCTTCCCTATCCATACATTCAAACTTTTCATTCCAAATCATCGCTCTCCTCCTATTTTTCGTGCCTGTAAAAAGATATCTTTATTTTCTTTTGTAAACTTTCCGGCAAATACTATATCAATAGCCTCAAGCCAGCAATGCTTGCTTATCGGCATATAACAGGACAAAACCCCAAGCATGAAGGTATTCAAATAGCGGTTATTGCCCTTTAGGAATTTATGCGCCTTAGGAAGATATGAAATAAGATCTATTCCGCCTTTTTTAAGAAAATGCTTAAGGCGCTTATGTTCGCCTTCATAAAAACAAACCAATACATCCGCCTGAAACTCCGGGATAATCGGAGAATAGACAACCTTTCCAAAACGCAGATGCGATTCCACAGAGCCTCCACGCTGCGCCATGCCATGCACCTCTGATTTTTTCACATGATAGCCTTCCAGAAAAGCCGCCTGAGCACATATCTCTGATGCCTTGAGCGTTCCCTGTCCGCCAATACCGTATAGGATTATATTGTGGGTCTTTTTGCTTTTATCCATTATTTTTTCTCAAAGAATCAAAAGGACATACCTCTACGCAGAGATTACATCCGGTGCATAGGTCTTTATTGATTTGTATCCATCCCTCTGAATCAGCGGTAATCGCCGGGCAGTCTATTGACAAGCAAATATTGCACTTTTTACAGTTTTCCTTAATATAAAGAGGCCGGGGAGCTTTCTTTCGGCTAATAATCCTGCATGGAAAACGGGCGATAATTACCGAAAGACTGTCTTGACTCATGCGCCTTTTAATTAATGCTTCCAGCTGTTTAAATTGGAAAGGATCTATCTCGTCAACATTGTCAACTCCGCTTGCAATACATATTTGCCTTAAATCAAGCTTATGAGTTTTTTCTTTTTTTATGGTAATGCCTGTTGCTGGATGCGGCTGTCCTCCGGTCATTGCTGCTATAGAATTATCAAGGATAATAACTAATCCTTTTTGCTTATTATATACCGCATTTATCAATCCGGTGATCCCTGAATGCACAAAGGTCGAATCTCCGATAACCCCAACCACATTTTTCACATTTGCACGCTTCAGCCCATCGAACATGGTAATGCCCGCTCCCATGCACAGGCATGTATGCAGGCTTCCCAAAGGAGGCAATGCTCCCAGCGTATAACATCCAATATCACCAGCAACAACCGCCTTTAGCTTCCGCAACACCGTAAAAACAGGCCGATGCAGACACCCCGGACACATAACAGGCTTTCTGGTCAAAGACTTCGCAACTTTTCTGGGTTTGCCTTTTAATATCGCGTCTATATATTCCGGACGCAATTCTCCTACCTGCCAGGAGAAATGCTTTGCCTTTATTTTTATACCTGCTGCCTTGATAGCATCTTCCAGGAATGGTTCAAGCTCTTCAAGTACAAAAACTGCCTTTACTTTTTTGGCAAAGTCCCTGATCTTTTGAACAGGCAGCGGATAACTCATGCCCAGCTTCAAGATCGATACATCTGGCAGCATTTCCCTGGCATATAAATAAGATACGCTACTGGTAATAATACCCAGTTTTTTATCCCTAATTTCCACCTTGTTCAATGGCGTGCTTTGGGATATTTTCTCGGCCTTTTGCAGACGCTTTTTCAGGTCAATATGACGCGCAAAAGCATTGTTGGGAACCATAACATACTTTTTGGGATTGATCTCGAATTTTTTCTGCGGCACTTCTACTCTTTTTCCAATAACAACATTTTCTTTGGTATGAGATATGCGGGTAGTAAGCCTTAACATAACCGGAACATCCAGGCGCTCACTAAGCTCAAATGCCTTTTTAATAAAGACTTTCGCTTCTGCCGGAGAAGACGGCTCTAAAAGCGGAATATTAGCCATTCTGGCGATAAGGCGGTTATCCTGCTCGTTTTGGGAGGAATGCAGACCAGGATCATCACTGGTTACAATAACAAATCCCGCGTTTACTCCTATATAAGCCGAGGTCATCAGGCCGTCCATTGTCACATTCACGCCGACATGCTTGGAAACATACAGAGAACGCATACCACCAATAGCCGCGCCAAAAGCAACCTCAAAGGCAGCCTTTTCGTTTACTGACCATTGACTATCGATTTCATTAAATCCAGCCAGGTATTCCAAAATTTCACTTGAGGGTGTTCCCGGATATGCTGCCGCAACTTTAAGTCCTGCCTCATAAGCCCCTTGAGCCAAAGCTTCGTTGCCAGAAAGAAATATTGAATTTTTAAGAGTCTTGCCTGATTTAATCATTATACTTATTATAGAGATTTATAAATATAAATCAAGGGAGTTATAGATTTTTTTTGGACCATTCTTAATAAAGAGAGAATAATTCCCCTAAGAAGACAAGAACCGCTTGATTAAAATAGTACATCAATTATATAATGCATGCCTCTGCTGCTTGATCTTTTCATCAGATAAATACTCATCAAGCATTATTTGAGGCTTGTCAATATAGCCCTTTGGCGTAATCTCTATAATCCGGTTTGACACAGTCTGCATAAGCTGATGGTCATGTGAAGCAAGCAACACTGTCCCGAGAAAATTATCCAGGCCTCTATTTAAAGCAGATATGGACTCAAGGTCCAAATGGTTGGTAGGTTCATCAAATAAAAGCACATTGCCCTGGGAAAGCATCATGCGTGAAAGCATGCACCGCACTTTTTCCCCTCCGGAAAGAACATTGACCGGCTTTAGAGACTCATCTCCTGAAAAAAGCATACGACCTAAAAAACTTCTGACAAAAGTTTCATCCGTATTATCCGAATACTGCCTTAGCCAGTCGATTACATTCAAATCAACATTAAAATATGCGGAATTTTCCTTTGGATAATAAGCTTTTTTGGCAGACACTCCCCATTTAAAAGTACCGGAATCCTGAGCAATATTTCCCAGCAAAACCTCAAACAATGTTTTTTTTACCAGATTATTCGGACCAACAAAAGAGATCTTGTCGCCTTTATCCACACGAAAGCTCAAATCACTAAACATCAACTGTCCATCAATAGACTTTGAAAGATTTTCAACTTCAAGAATATCATTGCCACCTTCCTTCTGCTGTTCAAAATTTATATAAGGATGTTTTCTAGATGATACTTTTATATCTTCAAAATTGAGTTTTTCCAGACTTTTTTTTCGGCTAGTCGCCTGTCTTGATTTAGAAGCATTAGCGCTAAAACGCGAGATGAAATCCTGCAGCTCCTTACGTTTTTCCGCGATTTTTTTATTTGATTCACTGCGCTGTCTTAAAGCCAGTTCACTTGATTCCATCCAAAATTTATAATTTCCCGCATATATCTGTATCTTTCCGTAATCTATATCTGCTATATGCGTACACACTTTATTTAAAAAATGCCGGTCATGTGAGACAACAATAGCTGTATTTTCAAAATTACAAAGAAATTCCTCAAGCCACATACTTGTTTCCATATCCAAATGATTAGTCGGCTCATCAAGCAGTAAAATATCCGGATTGCCAAACAAGGCCTGAGCCAAAAGCACCCTGACTTTTTCTCCGGATTCAAGCTGCTTCATTTTCATCTCATGCATTTTCTCTGGTACGCCTAAATCACTGAGCAATTTAGCCGCATCAGATTCAGCGTTCCAGCCGTCCAAATCAGCAAATTCAGCCTCAAGCTCAGAGGCAAGCATGCCATCTGCATCCGAAAAATCTTCTTTGGCGTATATATCATCCTTTTTGACTATGATCTCATAGAGTTTCTTATGCCCCATTATCACACTCATTAAAACAGTATATTCATCAAAGGCAAACTGGTCCTGCTTTAAGCTGGATACTCTATGGCCCTTAGTCAGGGCAATATCGCCTTTTGATGAATCTATCTCTCCGGAGAGGATCTTTAAAAATGTGGACTTTCCTGAGCCGTTTGCCCCAATCAACCCATAGCAATTACCAGGAGAAAACACTATGTTCACTTCAGAAAAAAGCTTTCTCCCTCCATACTGCAGGGATATATTATTAGCTTGAATCATTATAAAAACTCCTTAAATTAATATATGCACAATTATTTACAACGAACTTAAGAGTCTACACTGCTTGAGCAGTTTTGTAAAGCCAAAATTAATAATCTACCACACCGCCTCAACCGTGTCCACCGCACAGACGGCACAGTTAGAATGATTGCAACTAAAAATTATTCCGGCTTTATTTGGAGAGGGGATACTTGCGGCTGGAGAATCAAATCTCCTAAGACAAACTCATCTAATCTAAGTCCTAGGCTCATATATGCTTTATCCCGGGTTATTTTTAAAATCGTGTATCCAGAAACCACTTCGCCTACACGGTATAATTTATTAGAGATAATAACCAGCGGATCTTTTTCTCCGTATACAAAACCGGTTACCCGGTTCTCCTTTAAAAACATTTTAGATATTGAACGTTTATAACGCAAAGGAGCCTTCGCTTCATCATAATAAAACTCAATCACCTTATATTCAGGCACAGTATCAGGACAATATTTCAAGGCCTGATTAAAAGATTTTTTAGCTTTAGTGAATTCTCCCATATTAAGATTTGCAATCCCAATATTGAAATATGCCTGCCAATACTGTTTCTGCGCTTTTATTGCCTGCTCTGCAGCTTGAATGGCAAGATTGAAATCTCTTGTATCCTTAGTTTCGATATAAGGCTTCATCCCTTTTTCCAAAAAACAGCTGCTGAGCGAAACATTCAGCTTGGCCTTAAGTTTATCCGTTATCGGCCTCTTAAGCAAGGAATTAAATACCGCGATTGCCCTGTCAAACTCTGCCTTTTCTGAAAGCTTCTGGCCTCTGAGCAAAAATACAGCTACAGCTGCTGAGCTAACATAGTTTTCATAAAGAGAAATATCCTTTTTTTTAACTTTAAGCGGTTTCAAGGCAATGCTCTCTAGGAATTTATTCACTGCATCTGCGGGTAGTTTATCAAGACTGTTTCTTTGCCCGACAATAAAGCACTGTACCATGCGAGGGCTCTTTTCTTCCTTTGCGATATAATGTCTAATGCTAATGGTGAAATCTTCTTTGCCCTGGCGGACAATATCTTCTGTTTCCATTAAATGCCATTTGAATGACTTTGTAGAAAACCGGCTTATTCGGCTTGCATAATATCCCTTGCCAGCCGCGGTCTTCCTTTTCCTCCTAAGCCATTGCATAGGGCTCTCAAGCGGGGCATAGATTGTCCGCAAATAAACCTCAAAGGCAGCTTCCTGGCTTTCAAAGTTAAAAACATAATCATAGGTATAATCGTCCTTAGTTTCTACTATCTTCCAATTGGCCGGATGCCTGAACTCCAGTTTTTTAAGCCCGCTCATTTCATATTGCACCGAGCAAGACACAAGCACCCCTGCCATAACTATACCTATGCACACTAATAATATTTTTCTCATCTCTATTGCCTTC
>CAYTGV010000001.1:194329-196370 GCA_964437495.1 uncultured Planctomycetia bacterium
TGTCTATTGGCTATTTTTACTTGACTAAGGCTGGCAAAAACGTTAAGTTAAAAGAAAGTTATTTTTAATTTAAAAAACTTAAAAAAGAGGTTAAATCATGAGCACAGTAAAACTTGGCGATAAAATTAAAGTACATTATACGGGAAAACTAAAAAGCGGACGAGTTTTTGATTCTTCCAGAGAAAAAGATCCCTTTGAATTTACGCTTGGCACCAATCAGGTAATTGCCGGCTTTGAGGAAGGCGTTCTCGGCATGAAAAAAGGCGAATCAAAAACAGTTACCATTGGTTTTGAAAAAGCCTATGGGGCCAAAAGCAAGGATATGATCGCCACCCTGCCTAAAGCAGACTTTCCTAAGGGCATGGACCTAAAAATAGGACAGCATATGCAGATTCAACCAGGTGACGGCCAAAGAATAAGCGTAGTGATTACGACCATGACCGACAGCGATGTAACAGTTGACGGCAATCATCCTCTGGCGGAAGAGGACCTGGTTTTTAAAATAGAGCTATTGGAAATTATTTAGAAAAATTTCTCTTTTTCATGGAATCAATTGCGCTAATATATATCTTTTCTACCCACAAGCTTATCTGTTATCCTAAGCCATTCTACTATAAGTTTTTGATATTGGGTGTTATGCTTTATCAGGTTAAATCTATTAGCATCAAGCACATTAACAGAAGAGATATAATCATTCAAAGTTACTTTTCCATAAGAATAATTTTCCTCTTCATCTTTTAAAACCGCCTGAGCCAGGTCTATTTTTTCTTTGCCTGTTTCTATAAGCTGCCTTTCCCTTTCAATCTGCTGGCTGAGATTTTTAATATCCCTAAATAGTTTATAATGGGTACTTGCCGTATTAAGCCCTGTTTTTTTAAGGTTTATCTTCGCGGTTTTATATTCTGCCCGATCAACAGAATCAAAAAACGGCCACTGCAGTGAAAGCCCGGTATAAACCATTCCCTCGTCATTATCCATTTCAAAATCATCTCCATCCATGGCATATCCAAGGCGCAGATTAATTGAAGGTAGCAGATCGTCCGCTTCTTTGTCAACTTCAAAAGATGTTTTCGTCTTGAGCAATTCCAGCATTTTATAAGTGCGGCTCTCTTTCCAGAAAGCCCCAAAATCTCTTTCAAAAGAAATCTGCAGCCCCTGATACATTTTAGGCTCATCCGGCATAAGACTTCCCCCAACAGTAAAGCGCATTGCCGTATGGATAAAATTAAGCCTGGCCTCATATTCCTGTTTGAGCTCAATAAGCTTTTCTTTTTTTGCCAGCACCTGCAGCTTGATTTTATTTACATCAACAGGCAAGGCTATGCTGCTTTTTTTTCGGCCTTCGATATTGCGCAAAAGTTTCAAATTTTCATTATATGCGGATTGGCCTATCTGTAAATTTTCATATGCCGAGTACCAATCATAATAAGCCATGACTATTTCCGCCAGATAATCCTCATAAGCCTCTATGACCTGGTGTTTGATCACCTCAGTCTCAACCCCTATTATCTTTTCCTGCAGACGTGTTGCCCGGCCAAAGGCATTTCCCGCTATGGGCTGTGAAATCGCCACGGAAAATTCCGATGAATTCACTCGGGAATTAAAAGAGGTACTTGATGAATACGCAATACCCACACTTGTTCCGAAATTTGGAAATAATTTATCCAGAGAAACCGTACCATCCGGGTCTTCCCTTTCCTGTGTAAGAAAAAAATCATAATCTGCTTTTACCCCAAGAATAATATCTCTTGAAGGCAGGGCCAAGTCTTTACGATACTGCAGGGTAAGTTCTTCAATAAGAATTTCCTCAAAAACCGTATCATTATGAGCTGCCAAGGAAATAAACTCATTCAAAGATATTATCCTGTCCTCATCCTGTTTAAGATCAGCGGCAAATAAATTATTCGCTTGCAACAAAATCCACAAACCGAACAATAGAATTATATATTTTGTTAAATTACGCATATCTCATCCTTCTGATTTCGTTGTCTTGTCCTGCAATAGTTGACACTTTTTTAATTAAAATTTAGGTGTTTTTGCT
>CAYTGV010000002.1:0-4501 GCA_964437495.1 uncultured Planctomycetia bacterium
TCCCGGACTACTTAAAATTGGCTATTATCGCCTTTACTATCTGCTTTGATGCTGTTCCGTCTCCGTAGGGGCTAGCTGATCTTGACATTTTCGCATATATAGCCTTGGAATTAAGCAGTTTTTGTGCTTCTTTGACTATCCGCTTTGCATCCATTCCAATTAAGCGGGCTACGCCTGCCTCAACCCCTTCCTGGCGTTCAGTAACCTCTCTCATGACTAAAATCGGCTTATTAAAAGCAGGCGCTTCCTCCTGAACACCGCCTGAATCAGAAAGCACAAAATAGCATTTTCTTAAAAGAAAAACAAATGTCTCATAATCCAGCGGCTTAAGCAGATGGATATTTTTTCTTCCCTTGAGAATATCATTTACTGGCTTTTGTACATTCGGGTTTAAATGCACAGGATAGATAATCTCCACATCCTTAAATTCAGAAATCTCTTTTATTGCTTTACATATCGCCTTGAAGGGACCGCCAAAACTCTCCCGGCGATGCGCTGTGACCAGAACAACTTTTTTATTATCAAAATCTATTTTCTTGAGCAATTTATCCTTCACAGTATATTTTCTGCCGGCAATCGAATAAAGGCTGTCCACCACTGTATTTCCGGTTAAATATATCTTTTTAGGATTTATATGCTCTCGCAATAAATTGCTCTTAGCTCTCTTTGTCGGAGCAAAATGCAGGTCACTGACAACAGATATCAGCTGACGATTTATTTCTTCCGGAAACGGTCTGTACTTATCAAAAGTTCTAAGCCCAGCCTCAACATGTCCAGTGGGGATCTTTAAATAAAATGCCGCAAGCGAGGCAATAAACGCAGATGTCGTATCCCCTTGGACAAGAATAAGATCAGGCCTTTCTTTTTCAATCACCTTAGAAAACCTTATAAGACAACGCGTTGACACATCAACCAATGTCTGATTCTTCATCATAATATTCAGGTCATAATCCGGATTTATTTTAAACAGCTTCAAGAACTGATCCACCATTTTTCGATGCTGTCCAGTCAGAACAACCTTGGAGGCAATGCTTTTCTTATGCCGATTCAACTCCTGAATAACCGGAGCGAGTTTAATAACCTCCGGGCGAGTTCCCATGATGGTAAATACCTTTATTTTTCCTTTCATCTATTATTCCCCCTAGGATAATCCTTACATATAAGCTGGATTATAGCAAACCTTTCTAATTACTTTCTCTATTATAGGATGTTTTTTGTTTATCTGACAGAGCTTCCGTTTAAAAGTTTCTTTTCAGGAACTATAACAGCCAAAGCGTTTTCGTCAGAGGCAGCCAAAAGCATTCCCTGGCTTTCTACGCCCCGCAGCATCGCAGTCTCAAGATTATTCACAATTACTATCTGTTTTTCTATTAGTTCTTCCTTTGAGTAATGTTTTTTTATTCCCGCGACAATCTGCTTTATCTGCCCATCGGCAAGTTCAACCTTTAAGACATAAAGCCTGTCCGCATCAGGGTGGTCCTGCACATCTTTAACCGTCGCAATCCTTAATTCCATGTTCTTGAAATCTTCAAATGATATCATTTTAACTTCTCCTTCATTAATATTGATTACAAAAGCTTCCCATCTAACGCTTCCACTATTAAAATATTCTTACCCGCTGGGTAGCTCTTGAAAATTCAATACCTTGACCCTGCCTGTAGCATTTAAAACTTTCACAGTATAATATTTTAGCTTATTGTCTTTTAAAATAACCCTACCTGCATTGACTGAGCCGGTAGTCGAATATGTCGCGCGATTAGCAGAAAAATTGCACAAATCAAAAACAATCCCTTCCCCCAGCATGTGAACTTCATCCAAAGTAGCGAAAGTTAAATCCTGTATCTCATATTCATTTTGGGCCAGGTCAAAAACAACACTATATTTATATTGATTTGTAATAGCCAGGCTTCGAGCCTGATTCAATGTAGCCGCCACCTCATAAGCCGCCAGCTTTAAGGCTGTGGCTGCTTTAAAATTGAAAAAATACACAGTAGTCAATCCCAAAAGCATACTTATGATTGCCAGTACCACAACAAGCTCAATAGAGGTAAAGAATTTTATTTTTCTCATATGGGGAAAAGTATAACATAAATAGAGGAAAACTTCAAAAATTGGTTTTAAAAAAAGGAAAGGAAAAATAAAAAAAAGTCGATAAAGGTAAAATTATACCTACGGCAACCCAGCCACCATTGCGCTCATCACCCAACGCCGCTTATAAGTTGTGACTTCTTCTCCACTCGGGCCGTGGAGACTCTTTTTTAAATCGCAGCGTCTTTACAAACACTTTAGGTCTGTAGCATTGCCCCGAAAAACAAAATTCGGGGGCACATTGCGAAATTTCACAGACACATTGTGCCGTCCCCGCCTTTAAGCGGGTTTGCCTTTATCGACTATAATAATTATACCATAAAAAACCATACATTACAAGACTTTATAAATGTACTTAATAATAATGTAAAAATTTTTAGAACAGGTATTCGTCTTCAAACACTTTTTTAAAGTCAAAGACATCTCTAAAATCATCAATACTGTCTGATTCCGTCTTTCCAAGCACTCCGGCCTCAACCATATTAAAAACTATATGGCCGAAATCTTCTGTTTTCTTAATTCCCCAATGCTCAAATACAGTACGTGCCATTCTGCCATATTCCCTAATGGCAAAATCCTTAATACCAAGCGTCAGCTCCTCTCCGCTCACATGACCATTGCGCTTAAGAGTCTGCATGGTCACATTAAGCGCTGCCAGAATAAATGTATAGGCATCTATCTTATATCTCCTGTCTTTTTGACAAAGCCGGCTTAAAACACTGATTAGGTCTTCTCTTGATTTCATGGCAGTCTAAAATCCATTTCTTTTAAAGCCTCTATTGCTTGATGATCTGTAAGATCAAACTTCAACGGAGTTATTGATATATATCCCTGTTCAATAGCCTTAATGTCAGAGCCCTCAGGCTTTGATAGCCACTTGACCTTTCCACTCAGCCAGTAATAACTATTCCCCCGCGGATCATCGCGTCTAATAAATTTCTCCTGATACAATGATTTACCCTGTTTTGTTACCATAACTCCCCTGATCATGTTTTTTTTAATACTCGGAATATTAACATTTAAAAGCGTTCCGGCAGGGATCCCTTTTTTCTTGATTTTTTTAAGCATTGCGCTTGCGAAATCAGCGGCAAAATCAAAGTCATGATTATCATATGTTGCCAATGATATCGCCACTGAGGGAATACCCAGGATAGTTCCCTCTGTAGCCGCGGACACTGTACCCGAATACATAATATCAGAGCCAAGATTAGGCCCGTGATTAATTCCGGAAATTATCAATTGCGGTTTTTCTTTTAAAATACTTCTAACAGCTATTTTAACACAATCTGCAGGCGTGCCATCAACCGAATGCCCGTAAAACTTTTTATTCCTGTAAACCTTTTTTATCCTAAGCGGCCTATTTAATGTTATTGCATGGCCTATGGCACTTCTCTCTGCATCAGGAGCACAGACACTCACATCATTTGATTTGCCAAGACGCAGGTATAGCGAATAAAGTCCTTGCGCGTGAATCCCATCGTCATTTGTTAATAAGATCCGCATTATATAAACTCCTTACTCTTTATCCTTTGCAAAAAAACATCCCGACACCGCTTACACAAGCTTAAATCATAGTAAACATATACATCTTCTTCAAGCTTTTTAGCATCCGCGGTTTTTAATTTTTCACAGAGTCTTTTCATTTCAAGCTTTGTGTCCTTCGACAAATCATCCTTATCTATATGGACATCCCCGGATGCAAATAATTCCATATGCAAACAATATTTTTGTCTTTTTTCTATTATTTTTGAGCAATTATAGCATTTTTGCTTTTCCGGCACTGTCGCTCCTTTGCCTTTGATTTTCCGCTCTCTTGCAGCGGGCATTTTTCGCAAATCGGATTTTTTTTAATACAGATACTTTTTCCAAGAGCAACAATCAAAGCATGATATTCGTTAAATAATTTTTCATCACTTTGAAGATTTGCTGTAAATTTTTTCTGAATCGAAGCATAAGCCTCATCAAAAGTTATCAAACCCAAGCGAGTGAATATTCTTCTTGTATAGGCATCTATGACAAAAACCGGCTTGAAACCGGCATAAAGCAATATACAATCGGCAGTTTCCTCGCCAATTCCGTTTATTTCAAGAAGCAGTCTGCGCAAATACGATGTCTCGGTTTTGAACATATATTTCAAGGATCCGCCAAATCGTTTGAACAAAAAATCAGTAAAATTCTTCAAGCGCTTTGCTTTTTGATTAAAATAACCGGAAGGCCTTATAGCCTCGGTCAATTTTCCGATATCGACATTTTGGATTTTAACCGGATCAAGCAACTTAACTTTACGCAAAGCCTCTATTGCTAATTCAACATTTGACCATGAGGTATTCTGAGTAAGGATGGCTCCCACAATTACTTCAAATCTGGATTTAGCCGGCCACCATAGCTGAGGCCCGAAAAAGAAATATAATCT
>CAYTGV010000002.1:4601-13661 GCA_964437495.1 uncultured Planctomycetia bacterium
GTTATCTCCTTAAGCGCTCCATAAGGGAAAAACCTTGTTAAATGCCAGGGAGTATCTTTGCCAAGTTCAGCAAAAATCCAGGCACCTATCTCTTTCATTTCTTTTTCATTGGAATTATAACCGGGAATAACATTAGTAACAACTTCCACATGAATAGCAAATTTACGCTTAGCATCACTACCGTTGCTAAAAACAATATTGATGTCAGAAACATCGGCAATACGGGTATAGCTTTCCATAAAAGCCCCTTTAACATCTAGACAAAATCCATCAAGATACGGAGCAATCATATCAAGCGCTTTTGGGGCCATATACCCATTTGTTACATAACAGGTGGATAAGCCCTCTTGTTTTGCCAATTTAAAAACATCCAGGACAAACTCAAACCACATCGTAGGCTCATTATATGTAAAAGCAATCCCCTGACATCCGTTTTGTTTGGCTTTTTTCACAACCATTTCCGGGCTCATATAAGGAGTCTTATTTAAGTCTTTTTTAACATCAGCATGCGACAGCTCCCATGACTGACAGCCGTGACATCGGAAATTACAGCCCAGGCTGCCTAAAGAAAGCCACATTGTACCTGGAAAAAAATTAAACATAGGTTTTCTCTCAATCGAAGACACGCTTAATGAGGAAACTCTGCCATAAGTAAGCGCATAGAGTTTTCCATCTTTATTTAAACGGGTTTGGCACCATCCCATGCCCCCGTCATCTATCAGACATTTTCGCATGCATAATTGGCATCGGACACTTTTACCTGTAAAACCCTCCCAAAGCAACGCTTCTTTAAGCATACTATTTCTCCCTTCCCTGCATATTAAATAATTTTATGATTTCCTTAACTGTTGTAGCATCCTCTGGCTCTTTATCTTCACGTATCCTGTCCACTGTCCTGGGAAAACGCAGCGCATAACCGGCATCTTTATCTTGCCTCTTACCGCAAGTATGTACCGGACTTCTGGTTATTTCATCAGCCTGAACTTCTATGACATATTTCGGTTCAACCCAGACATCAGGTTCGATCAAAGAATCAACTGTTAGCGGCTTGGATTTTACCTTTATTTTTTTAAGCATTTTTTTGAATTCCACAAGCTCAGCATCAGTTATTCCTGAACCTATCTTAGCGATAGTTTTAAATTTTTCACTTTTCTTATCATAAACACAGGTAAGCAGGGATCCAAGTCCCAAAGACGCGCGCAATCCTTTACCAAAATAATATCCGACAATCACACAATCAATTGTATCATTAAGTTCACCGGAATAGGAACTTTTTAATTTTATCCAATTAAAATTTCTTCCTCCTGCCTTGTACACTCCATCAAGCCGTTTAGCTACAATCCCTTCACGCCCATCACGCAGTGATTCTTCAAAGACATTTTTCAGCTCCTGAGGTGTTTTAACAATATGGGCAGGTGATATCTCCAAAACATCGCCCTTGGCAATAACTGACGTCATGACCTGCCTTCTTTGCTCATAGGTTTTATTGGTAAGATCGCCGTCAGCATAAAGCATATCAAAAACAAAAAGCTTAAGCGGAAATTGCTTACGCATTAATTCGATCCCATGTTTTCTTTTTCGCTGTACTGTGGTTTGAAATGACAGACACTCTCCGGTATAAGGATCATAGGCAATAGCCTCCCCCTCATATATGACATTTTTATTCTTTATTTGAGCCAATGTCCCCTCTTTAATCTCCGGGAACATATGAGTTGTGTTTTCCAAATTACGAGAATATACCTGAATTTCCTTGCCGTTTTTGTGCACCTGACAGCGAAACCCGTCATATTTGGCCTCAATCGCGCAAGTACCAATCTTCTCAATAATCTCGCTTGCTCCGGGCAATCGTGCCGCCAAGGCCATTCTGATCGGACAACCGACAATAACTTCAAAATTCTCTATATATTCTATACCCCTTAGGAATAAAATCCTTGCCACAAGGCCAAGGTCACAGCATAAATTGTATGCACGCTCAAGCGGTTTTCTTAAGCTTTTATCCCCCTTAAAAGCAAAAGATAAACTGTCCAGAAAAGTCGGGTCGCCTACACCCAATCTGAGTTTGCCCATAATTATCCTGAGTATATATTTTGCCTCAAGCGGGCTTGTGCTTTTAATTAAATCCGCAAGAAATTCGGTTTTCTTTACAACTACACCTGTCCCGGAAAAACCAGCCAGTTCAGTTAATTTTTTATACACCACGCCAATGTTTAGATTCTTACTATCTATCTCACCTAAATTTTGCGCAACTTCCCCGAAATCACCTATTTGCTGAAACATAGCCTCTATCTGTTTTTCCGGCCTTCCGGTTGCAATAATTATGCTTTTTTGAATAAGCTTTTCGCTCATCTGGAATTCTACATTTTTGAATGCCGGCAAAAGATGACCTTGGCTGAGATATACTATTTCCTCAATATTTACCCTTTCATCTGCTGATGCCTTTTTAAAAAGCTCCGCAAGTATATCGGTCATCTCAAGGCGCTTCGGCGTTGATTCCAGCTTTTGAAAGAAAACCGCTAATTCCTTAAACTTCATTATTCTCCAGTCTCTTATTGTCCAAAAGCATCCTAATTGCTCTTTGCACAGCCTGCTTCTCATTATCAAAAGTAACTTTTTCCAATGCCTTGTCAATATCAAACCACATAACAGCCTCAACTCCAGGATCATCTGCGCATATCTGGCCTTGAATATATTTCATTAAGAAATAATGTACTGTTTTATTAAGCTGCAATTTCCTTCTTTGATCCACATAGGTATAATAAACATCCTTTAGATGTTCGACTATTTGTCCCTCTAACCCAGTTTCTTCTTTAACTTCCCTTACTGCCGCCGCCTCTCTGGTTTCACCACTTTCAATCTTACCCTTAGGCAGGCACCATTGAGTTCCTTTCTTACGGCTGTAAAGTATTATCCAGAGTTTATCCTCAACCTTTTTGTATAATACCGCTCCCGCAGATATTTCCGGCATGGTCTTATACATAATCCCCCCTTATTAAAGATAATTTAATCTCAAGTTAGATATGTCTGCAAAGCCTGTTCCCAGGAACAAAGCCTGTGTTTAGTGATTTGCTCATAGCGGCTATTATCCAGCACAGACAGCTTCGGCCTTTTCGCCGGTCTGACAAATTCTGTAGAATCAACCGCAACTACATCAACATTAATATTACACAGATCAATAATTTTTTTGGCAAATTCATACCAGGTACAGGTTTCACTATTGCTTATATGATAAATGCCATGGTTTTCCGTTTGCTTTGATGAGAAAAAAACAGCCTTAATCAATTTCATCAAAGCCTTTGCCAGCGACAGAGTATGTGTTGGCGATCCTCTCTGGTCATTGACAACCCTTAAAGTATCCCCATGTGCCGACTTTTCCATAATAGTTTTTACAAAGTTTTTCCCGCCTTTTCCAAAAAGCCAGCTTGTTCTGACAACCAAGCTCTTAGTCGCTCCATTAAGAACTGCCTGCTCAGCTGCAAGCTTTGTGTGCCCATAGACATTCAAAGGCGAAGGAGTATCATCAACAGTATAGGCTTGAGAATTCTCGCCGTCAAAGACATAATCTGTACTAATAAAAATAAGCTTTGCTTTATATTCAGAGCAAAGGCTGACAATATTTTTTGTACCCTGCACATTTATCGCCTCGGCCTTTTCCGGGTATTTCTCGCAGCCGTCAACATCTGTAAAAGCTGCCCCGTGAATTACTAGCCAAGGCCTAACTTCATCAAAAACTTTTCTTAACTTCCGGCTATCTGTAATATCACAGCAATGATAATCATACTCATTGTCAATCTGCGCCTGTAGATCAATCCCGCTAATAAGGAATTCACCCTCAATAACAGGCCCTAAATCCTTACCCAGCATGCCGTTTATACCTGTGATTAAGATCTTTTTTTTAGCTTCAGCCACCATGATTCATTTTCCTTATACCAGTTAACCGTATAAAGTATCGCCTCAGAAAAAGAGGTCTCAAGCTTAAATCCTAATTTACGGATCTTTGCTGTATTAATACTATAGCGGCGGTCATGTCCAAGACGATCTTTTACATATTTTATATATTTATCACTTTTTCCAAGCATTTTCAGAATCACACCGGTAAGCTGTTTATTGTTTATTTCATTGCCTGCTCCGATATTGTATATCTCACCGGCCTTGCCCCTTCTTAAGACAAGGTCAATGCCCGCGCAATTATCCAATACATATATCCAATCCCGCACATTCAATCCGTCTCCGTAGAGCGGTACTTTTTTGTTTTCCAAAAGATTTGTAATGAAAAGCGGAATAACCTTTTCCGGGAACTGAAAAGGCCCAAAATTATTACTTGAACGAGTTATCATTGCATTAAAATTATATGTCTTAGAATATGCCCGGACAATCAGATCTGCCGCTGCTTTACTCGCAGAATACGGGCTGTTCGGCTCTAAAATATCCCCTTCTTTAAATGATCCTCTAAGCCTTGAACCATACACTTCATCCGTGCTTATTTGAATAAACTTTTTAATCTTCAGGCTTTTTGCTACATTCAAAAGTACTTCCACTCCGATAATATTAGTCTTTAAAAAAATCACAGGATCTTCAATAGACCGGTCAACATGGCTTTCAGCCGCAAAATTTATAACCGCTCTGCATCCGCTCATTGCATTTTTAACAGCAATCTTATCGCAAATATCTCCTTTCACAAAACGATATCTTTTAGAGCCCTGCAGGTCTTTAAGATTCACTTTGCATGATGCATATGTCTGCTTATCAAAATTAACAATACTTGCGCCCGGATATTTGTTTAATATATATCTAATAAAGTTACTGCCTATAAATCCCAACCCACCAGTTATAAATAGCTTCATTTAAAAAAACTCCTGTTCTTATTTTAAACAAATATAGATATGCCTTTGTTTTTTCCAAACAAATTCCGCAACTCATTTATTTTATAAAAGTTAAGTAATTTCTTGCCTTATTTTAATGAAAATTTTAACATATAATTTTATCAATGTCAATCTGAGCTTAAGATGAACTCATGCTGGGTTTGCCCAAATTCCATAATCTCCAGATATTTTATCTTGATTTAAAATGAATTTCATATTATAATAATTGTCTTAGTAATTTTATCTTTTTGTATTCTTTTTAAAAGCTGAATATGTAGCTATCACCTATTGGATGATGAATTTATGAAAAATAACTTATGGAATTTCACAAATCGAAACGGGGATTTTACATTTTCAAATCCCGAGCTGATAAGCCGTCTCTATTTCCCCCTGGCCAATGAGGCGGAATTTATGTCCTCTATTAATCCACTACTAAAAGGAGATATAAAAATAGGCCAAAATAATTTTCTTATGGTGCCAATAACCAGTGAAGACCTTCATTCAACTGTTTCCGGCAGAAATTTCTGGATATATATTAATCATAATAACTATTGGGCAATAAACGGTACTCCCCATATACCTAATAATCAAGATGAGGAAATCACTTTAAAGGCCGGGATACTCTGGCATACCATTAAAAGAGCTAATAAAACAATCGGCCTTGACGCTGAAATTACCAATTTTATCCCCTCAAGCGGTGAACATGTTGAATTAATGACCATAAAAATAACCAATACATCTTCACGCGCAATAACCTTTACCCCAACATCAGCTATACCTATATTCGGACGATCTGCTGATAATCTGCGTGAACACCGGCATGTCACAAGCTTACTGCATAGGACAAAAATAACCAAAAACGGGATAATCGTAAAACCGGAAATGTCTTTTGACGAACGCGGGCATAAAACTAATTTCTATTCTTATTATATTTTTGGCTGCGAACAAGACTCAACCCCCTGCATCGGTCAGTTTCCTACAGTGGAATCTTTTCTTGGTGAAGGCGGATCTTTTATTTGCCCCAGAGCTATACTAGAAAATTATCCTATTGTTAAAAAGATCGAGGCTCGACATCACGGGAAAGAGACGATTGGAGCACTCAGATTCAGAAAAAAAACCTTAATACCAGATGAATCCATAACCTATATTCTTATGCTGGGAATTGCTGAGAAACCCAACGAAATAAAAAGGATATATGATAAATTCAACCACAGGGATAAGGTTAAAAAGGCTTTAAGAGAAAACAGCGATTATTGGAAAAAACGAATCGACTCCATAAGTTTTTGTACCGGTGAGCAGCTAAACGACAACTGGCTACGTTGGGTAGGGCTACAGCCGATTTTAAGAAAAATTTTCGGTTGTTCATTTCTTCCGGATTTTGATTATGGGCGAGGCGGTAAAGGATGGCGCGACCTCTGGCAGGATTGCCTTACGCTTATATTAGCACATCCAAAGCAAAGCAGGGATATTCTGGTTGCCAATTTTTCCGGAGTAAGAATTGATGGAACAAACGCAACTATTATCACTAAAAAACTGGGTGTTTTTATTGCAGACCGAAATAAAATAAACCGTGTATGGATGGATCATGGAGTATGGCCATGCTTCACCACAAAACTGTATATAAATCAGACCGGTGATTTTGACATACTGTTTGATAAAACAACATACTTTTACGATTCTCAATTATCCAGGGCAAAAGAGATTGACACATCCTGGAACCCAAACATCAAACATTCCCAACAACTTCACACCAAAGACGGACATATCTATCAAGGAACAGTACTTGAGCATATATTGGTCCAACACCTTGTTCAATTTTTCAATGTAGGCAAACACAATAATATCAAGCTTGAAGATGCCGATTGGAATGACGGACTTGATATGGCCAGCGAAAAAGGAGAAAGCGTTGCCTTTACCTGTTTCTATGCCCACAATATTTATGAGATTACCATGCTGCTCTTAGAATTAAAAAAACAAAGAAAGAAAAAAACCATAACCATATCAAAAGAACTTTTCATCCTGCTTGACTGTCTACACCGGCATCCTATAAATTACAACTGTACTGATGAAAAATCAGCACTGTTGCGCAGATATCTTAATGCCGTAAAAACCAGAGTTTCCGGCAAAAAAATTTCTGTAAAATTGGAAGACTTGATTGCCGACCTTTCTCAAAAATGGCAATGGCTGTTTGCACATGTGCGTAAAAAAGAATGGATAGCTTTAAGTAAAAACACCGGATTCTTTAACGGATACTATGATAATAAAGGCAAACGGGTCGAAGGAAAGATTGGCCGCAACATTAAAATGACCCTTACCGGTCAAGTGTTTCCGATAATGAGCGGTATATCATCAAAAAAACAGACAAAAAACATCTTTTCAGCTGCTAATAAATATCTGAAGGATAAAAATTTAGGCGGATTCAGGTTAAATACAAATTTCAAAAAGCCTCAGCCTGACTTTGGCAGAGCCTTTGCGTTTTCCTATGGAGAAAAAGAAAACGGTTCAATATTCAGTCATATGTGTGTAATGTTCGCCTATGCTTTATATCAAAGAAACTTTGTAAAAGAAGGATACTTTGTTTTGGAGAGCCTGAAAAATTTAGCTACAAATACGCAGACCAGTAAAATATACCCATGCCTGCCTGAATATTTTAACCTTGAAGGCAAAGGTATGTATTCTTACCTTACAGGATCAGCAAGCTGGTATATTCTCACAATGCTTACTCAGGTATTTGGTGTTCGGGGCCATTTCGGAAATATGATCATTGAACCAAAATTAACAGCTAAACAATTCAACAGTTCTGATACAGTTTCCATATCCTGCTATTTTGCACAGCGTAGATTGAGTATTGTTTACATCAACCCGACAAAAACTGATATTGATAATTACAAAATAAAGGATGTCAAGATCAAGCCTTTTGCCATAGCTTTTAAACGCTCTAGCCTTCGTAAACTAAAATTCTCACGCGAGGATATATTAAGCTTTCCTAAGAATACTCATATCACTATTGAAATAACTCTCGGGGCATAAGATTCTGCGTTTTGTCCAATTTAGAATATTTAGTTAAAATCCATAACGCATAGAAAATATGGACAGGAATAAAGGGATACTTATAATTGCAAACAAATGTGTTATGAGCAGTGCCCTTGCGATAATCCCGTATTTTGCTTTTTGATAAAAAGATACCAATCCCAGATTTATAGCACTAGGCATCAGGGCTTCAATAAGCAGCAGCAATGCCATAAATTTAGGCAGGTTAAAGACCAGGATAATACCTAAGGCAATCAAAGGCATAATTATTAATTTACTAAATAAGATTTTTATAAAAAAACTTTTTCCAATACTTACCGGGGCACTCAAAGACTGGGCTAAAATAATACCCAGGCTAAGAAGAGCAATCGGCAATGTACAGTTTCCCAAAAGTTCAGTTACCCTCATAACCGAAGTCGGTAAAAAACACTTAATATTAGCAGCGATAAATAGCATTGCTATTATTAAGGCAATGAACGGAGGGCTGAAAATCTTTTTAAACCTCAGTCTATTATCCCCTGGACGCAAAAATTGTATTCCAATACTCCAGAAAACAATATTAAACCCCTGAATAAAAAGAAAAATACGCGTAAACATCTCTCGAGCAATCTGATCAGGATATATTGATGCGATCAATATTAAGGGTAAATAACCGCAATTCTGAAAAGCAATCAGGCATATAAACTCTGTCTTTTCTTTAATGCTGCGATCAATAGCGCATACTATACTGCCGACCATAAAACCCAGCGCAGAAACACCCACTCCAAGCAGAGGATAAATCCACCAATCACTGGGAGAAGAAAAACTGAAATTATGAATCAAATGGTTAAAAATAAGGCAAGGTAAAAATAAATTTATAGTAAGTCCGCTTAAGGACCTAAGCCCTTCCTTATCGATTAGTTTAAATTTAGAAAAAATAATTCCAAGCAATACCATGAAGTATATTTCCAGCATGCCCAAAAACACCCTAGAAAAATTTTCCAAGAATTCCATAAATATGTCCTATTTTTGAAGAGAAACCTAGCACTGCGATTTTAGTATCTATGCAGCATAATTTTGCATATAATCGAGTATTCGATCAGTCGAAGCTTTATCTAAGATCAGATAATAGTCACCGTCAATATTCATCCCAAGCTCTTTAAAAGAAGTGTGTACAACACAGATATTTCCC
>CAYTGV010000002.1:13761-17500 GCA_964437495.1 uncultured Planctomycetia bacterium
ATATTAACACCTTAGAAGATAATTGTAAAGAGCTGACTCATAATATAATAATAATTTATTGTTTTGCCCCCCTCTTTGTTTTATAATTGCAGATACTATGAAATATGATGATTTTCAAAAAAAAGCCATAAGTTCAACAGAGTGCGGCAATTCCGTAATAGTTTGTGCCCCAACTGGCTCTGGAAAAACAGCAATTGCCGAACATGTAATAAACAAATGCATTGAAAACAATAAAGGAGTTATATACACCTCCCCTATTAAATCCTTATCAAATCAGAAATTCCGTGATTTTAACCGCATTTACGGCAAGAATATCGGCATACTTACAGGTGATGTAAGCATAAACTCAGATGCCCCGGTTTTGATCATGACTACGGAAATATTTAGAAACACACTTTTCGAGAACCCCGAGCGGCTTAAGAATATGTCCTGGATAATCTTTGATGAGGTCCATTATCTGGATGACTACGAACGCGGCACAGTCTGGGAGGAGTCTATAATCTTCTGCCCTCCTCATATGCGCATACTTGCCTTAAGCGCAACAATTCCCAATTCAAAGCAAATTGCTAACTGGATAAGAAGTATTCATGGGCATCCCATAGAAACAATTATTGAGAAAAACCGTCCTGTACCATTGCATCACATCTTTCAGGCACATAATAAAATGTTTTCTAATATAAAGCAACTAAGGAATAATGTGTACTTGCCCAAGATGAAGAAAACATCAAGATGGGATAGTTATAAAAAAAGGGCTTCTGCTAACAAGGTTATCGATCTATTAAGACATCTTCAGGAGACAGATAAAACCCCTATTATATATTTTTCTTTCAGCCGCAAGCGCTGCCAGGAACTGGCATTTGAAGTCAATACTATTAATTTTGTAACTCCCCAAGAAAAAGAAAAGCTCATTAGTATGTTTAATCAGCTTCTGGAAAAATTCGATCTTAAAAATGAGGTATCCGCTTTAAAATTATGGCCCCTGATAGAAAAAGGCATTGCCTACCATCACGCTGGACTCTTGCCCAGCCTTAAAGAAGTCATAGAACAATTATTTACCAGCAGACTAATCAAGCTTATTTTCACCACAGAAACATTTGCATTAGGCATTAATATGCCTGCAAAAACTGTGGTTTTTGATGAACTGCGAAAATTTAACGGACATTATTACGGACCGCTTCAGTCCAGAGATTATTATCAAATGGCCGGACGTGCCGGACGCCGCGGTATCGATAAAGAGGGTTTTGTCTATTCGAGAATTAATCCGCACAGGATTGAATTCAATCAGGTGAAAAATATAATATTCTCCGGACCAGAACCTGTAAACAGTCAATTCAATCTTTCCTATGCAAGCCTTCTGCATTTATATGCTAAATGGCAGGAAAAATTATATGATGTCTATCCTCAGAGCCTGCATTACTTCCAATCCAAAAAAAAGACCAGGAAAAACGCATTATCGCTTTTGGAAGCAAAGATCGCGATTTTAAAGGAAATGGAATATATAAAAGGAGATACATTGAGCCATAAAGGAATTTTCGCCAGCCGTGTTTACGGCCATGAATTATTGCTTACCGAATTGTTTTCCACTAGAGTATTAGAGGGTCTCTCATGCATTGAATTAAATATCGTACTTGTTTCGCTTTGTTTCGAACCTCGAAAAAATCAGATAAATGTTAATTTACCTGATGATATACTTGCAATCCAAGACAGGGTATCACCTTTGATAAAAAAAATCCGCACAAGAGAGCGGCGCCACAGAATCCATCCTTTGAGCACAAAACCATATTTTAACTTAGGGATTGCCATTAGAAATTGGTCCAAAGGCATGCCTTTAGCTGATGCAAAATCCCAAACCGGAGCAGATGAAGGAGAAATAGTAAGATACTTCAGGATGGTTATTCAAATTTTAAAGCAATTACGCGCAATTCGATTCATTGATCAAAGCTTCAGAGACAGGATAAATGAGTCTTTAAAGATGATAAATCATAATGAAGTTGACGCAGAAAAACAGCTACGTGAAGGACTTTAACCCTCATTTTAACTATTACAATAAAATTACTCGAACTGATTACCAATTATTTGCCTCTGTCATTAACTACGAAAATTGTTACAGGGTCAGCTTGCAACCTCTCTTCAAGATATCCATTATAGGTAACATTTATATCATAATTACCTGCGATCTCCGGAATAAATTCTGTTTTAAATTTAATCCTTTTCTTCGGATAAAGCCTGAGTGTTTTAAGCTTTAACCCATAGATATCAAGCATTTTATCTTTCTTTCCATCCGGCATAGTTATCTCAATCAAAAAGGATTTTTCGTCAATAGCCGGCTCTATTATTTCAATAGCTTCGTCAATCAAGTTCTTCAATAATATATTTATCTTTACCGGTTTATATACGACATTGATCATTTTTTCGCTTTTAACTTCAAGCTTCAGTGACTTTTCTCTGACATATATCGAATCATCCTGAGCATATACAAACAATGTACTCATTAAACAAGCCGCAAATAAGGCAATCCCTATCAAAGAACGCAACTTAAGAAACATTTAATCCTCCTTTTACTTTCTTTTAAAATTATTCTGGTGTCGACTCATAAAATCCTTCATTCGAGAGACAGCCTCTTTTAACTGGGGATATGCTGTTGAGTAAGACATACGAACATAATTATCATAACCAGCGCCAAAAGCAACGCCAGGCACAACTGCAACTTTCTCTTCTTCTAAAAGCTTACTGGCAAATTCCATACCGCTCAAGCCTGATGCCGCAATTTGCGCAAAAATATAAAAAGCACCTTGAGGCTTTGCACATATAAGTCCGATCTCATTTAGATTCTTATACATGAACTCTCTCCTGCGCCTGTACTCTCTGTTCATTTCATTAATATAGCGTTTACCTGAATGCAAAGCCTCACATGCAGCCATTTGGCTGGTAATAGAAGCACAAAGAATTGTGTATTGATGAATTTTTGTCATCGCGGCAATAATCGGCTTAGGCCCGCAGGCATAACCTATGCGCCATCCTGTCATTGCATATGCTTTTGATAGCCCATTGAGATAAAGCGTATAATCCTGCGCGCCATTAAGCGTAGGGAAAGGTATATGTTTACAGTCATAAGTCAGATCACCATAAACCTCATCACTAATTACAATCAACTTATGTTTTTTACAAACCTTATTTATTTTTTCAAGTTCTGCCTTAGAATATGTTGCTCCGGTCGGATTAGAAGGATAGTTTAAGAGTATACCTTTTGTTTTCTTATTGCAAGCCTGTTCAAGCATACTTGGAATAATTTTAAATCCCTCACTCTGCTTAGTAGACAAATAAACCGCTTTTCCTCCTGCAAGCTCCACAACTGGGCCATAAGAAACATAGCATGGTTCAGGAATTATTATTTCATCTCCTGGATTAATAATCGCCCGCATAGCCAGATCCAGAGCCTCAGATACTCCTACAGTTATAAGCATCTCATCATCCGCGCAATACTCAAGTCCAAAATTCTGTTTAAGCATTCGGTGGATAATCAATCTCAGTTTATAAAGCCCCTTATTTGATGTATATGAAGTAAATCCTTGTTCAAGAGAGAAAATTCCTGTTTCCCTTATATTCCATGGCGTTACAAAATCCGGCTCTCCCACACCAAGGCTTACAACATCTTCCATCCCCAGCACCAGGTCGAAAAAAGCCCTGATCCCTGAAGGAGCAAGTTTCTCAACTTTTCTTGATATCAAATTCTTTCTAT
>CAYTGV010000002.1:17600-21586 GCA_964437495.1 uncultured Planctomycetia bacterium
CGCTAAACGCTGTTCTAATAAGATATAGCAATACGTTTATTAGTCTCTTTAGTTTTTAAAATAACCCCATTTTCCTTATATTTTTTAAGCAAAAAATGGGTTGTTGTCCCCCGTACATGTTCCATCGGAGACAGTTTTTCGGCAATAAAATTTGAAATAGTCTGCATATCCTTGCCTTCGACAACAAGCAGAAGGTCATAAGTTCCGGAAAGAAGAGAGCAATTAGTCACCTCAGCAAATTTATATATTCTTTCAGCAATATGATCAAATCCAAGATTTTTTTGAGGCAAAACATTAACCTCTATCAAGGCTCTAATTCGATTCTGCTCTGCTCGCACCATTTCCTTATTAATAATTGTTTTATAACCGAGAATTATTCCGTCTTTCTCATATTTTTTTATTTTTTTCTTAACAGTCTTAACATCCTGCTTAATGCATTTAGCTATTTCCTCTGCACTCATACGGGCATCTTTTTCCAAGACTTCCAGGATTTCATCCATATCAGCTATCCTCCTCTTCTACCCTAGCCAAAACATTACCAACAGGAACACTTTCTCCTTCAATGGCTATGATCTCCGTTACCACACCTTTGCAGGTGGATGGGACACCAAATGTACTTTTTTCTGTTGTCACCTCCACAAGGTCTTTTCCCACTTCAACATGTTCCCCGGCTTCAACCAGCCAAAAGGAAATTGTTGCTTCTTCAAATTCCTCACCCAAATCCGGCATCACAATGTCAATCATTCTAAATCCCTCCTAGAGTTTATTTATAATTTTACCTAACACTTTTAATACTAACATTATAACGGTATTTTTTCAAGTTGGATTTTGCAATTCAATTAAGCGCCATTTTAAGATTTATAATTTATGTATTGCCTTTGAGCTTATATCCATTGCCGCTTCCATTATGGACTCGGATATTGTTGGATGAGCATGAATGATCTCAGTAAATTTTTCTGCCTTTATCCCGGATTGCATAGCCACGCAAAGTTCATGGATAAGTTCACTTGCATGTGATAAGCATAATGCTCCGCCGATAATATTATCCTTGCTATCGCTTATTAGTTTTACCATACCCTGGGCCTTATTTTCAACAACGGCCCTCCCATTTGCCACAAGTGGAAACTTGCCCACTTTTATTTTAATATTGCTCTGCCTTGCCATTGCCTCACTCATCCCGACACTTGCTACCTCAGGATCTGTATAAACACAACGAGGGACAATATTATAATTAATTTTAAGTGGATTACCCGCAATATTTTCCACAGCAGCTATTGCCTCGTGGCTGGCTCCATGCGCAAGATATGTTTTTCCAATAACATCACCCACAGCATAAAAGTTCTCGATATTCGTTTGCATACTATTATTCACTTCAATAGTCCCGTTAACATGCTTTATTCCTACACTGTCTATTGCACAATCAAGTCCACGGGATGACCGGCCTACTGATAAAAGAATTTTTTCGCATTCAATAGTTTTTCCATCTTCTGTCTGTACTTCAAACCCGCCACCAGCAATTTTATTTAAAAGTGTCACATTTGTTTTAGTAAATATTTTAATTCCTTTTTTTTTCAGTTCTTTTTCAAGGTTTCGCGCAATCTCAATATCCTCTTTAGGAAGAATCTGATCGGTTAACTCCATAATCGTAATATCACATCCCAGACTGTTGAAGATATCGGCAAATTCACAGCCGATTACACCTCCGCCGATAATCAAAACGCTTTTTGGAACTTCTTTTAATTTTAGTATATCCCGGCTTGACAATATCCCGCTTTGCTCATTAAATCTTATCCCGGGCAGCTCAAGCGGTTTCGATCCTACAGCTATAATACATTTTTTAAACTCTATTATCTGTCCCTGCACTTCAATCGTATTCAAGCCCGTAATCTTTCCAAGGCCCTTTACAATATCCACCCCTCGTTTTTTTAACAAATACAATATGCCTTTTTTAAATTGTTCTACTACATTTTCTTTTCTCTGCATCATGGCCCTAAAATCAAAATCAATATTGTCTGCCTTGATCCCAAAAACAGCTGCCCCTTTAATCTCATCAAGAAGGTGAGCACTTTTCAATAAGGTTTTTGTCGGGATACAGCCTGCGTTCAGGCAAACGCCACCTATTTCTCCTTTTTCAATCAAGCAAATAGACATACCAAGCATTGCCCCGCGAAGTGCGGCGACATATCCTCCCGGGCCTGAACCTAAAATAGCAATATCATAAATCTTGCTCATATCACATCTCCTGTGGAGCAGTAACTCCCATAATTTCTAGTCCCAATGCTATAACTTTTCCCACCGCGTCTATTAAGAAAAATCTGGATAATGACTGCTCTATATTTTCCTTTCCTTCTGTATATATCCTATACTTATTATAATAAGCATGAAAATCGCCTGAGAGCTCTCTTAAATATGTACTCAAGGACTGCGGGTCCAGACATTGGGAGCAATTTATCAGAATGTCAGGAAAGCTATTAAGTTTTTTTATTAGACTAAATGCTTCATCTTCACTAATAGCCTTAAGAGTTACCTCAGAAACAGATTCTTTTATATCACCCAAAGCTCCATCTGCACTAAGTTCAGCAAAAAGTTTTCTAATACCGCTTATTCTAGCATATGCATACTGAACATAATAAACCGGGTTCTCCATGGAATGTTTCTTAGCAAGTTCAAGATCAAATTCCAACTGAGAGTCGCAGCGGCGCATGAGAAAAAAGAATCTCGCCGCATCCCTACCTACTTCCCTCATAAGCTCTCCCAGTGTGATATATTCACCCGCCCTGGTAGACATTACCACTGGTTTGCCACCTCTGGATAATGTGGCCAGCTGAATAATCAAAATTGATAAATCATCCGGGCTATGCCCCAAGGCGCAAACTGCCGCTTTAAGTCTGTTTATATATCCATGATGGTCCGGACCCCAAATATTTATAAGCCGATCAAAACCTCTTTCAAATTTTATCCTGTGATAAGCAATGTCAGGAGTAAGATATGTCATCAATCCGTCGCTTTTTATAATTACCCTGTCTTTGTCATCCTTAAATTGAGTAGATTTAAACCATGTCGCCCCATCTTTTTCATATATATATCCCTTTTCTTTAAGCTCTTGCATTGCTGCACTGATTTGCTTAGGTGTTATCTGATTTTTCTGGCTATACCAGCTATCAAAAGTAACCCCGAAAAGTTCCAGTTCCTGTTTTATATTCTCAAGAATATGTCCCGCAGAATAATTTGAAAAGAATTCAACTGCTTGGGGGCTTTTATCATCTATATATTTCCTGGCTACTGATTGTACCACTTTTTCTGCAAGTTCATAAAGATACTTACCTTTATATCCGTCCTCTGGAAAATCTACTTTTTTATCCAACAACTCCATATACCGTGCCTGTAAACTAAGCCCTAAATTCTTTATCTGATTACCTTCGTCATTTATATAATATTCACGACTGATGGCATAGCCGCAAAAATCCATGATATTAGCAAGGCAATCCCCGACAGCAGCCTGCCTGGCATGGGCGATACTCAATGGCCCGGTAGGATTAGCGCTAACAAACTCAATAAGCACTTTTCTCCCCTTACCTTGGGTGTTTCGCGCAAAAGCCTCTGTATCCTTGCTAATAGTCATTAAGATATCATAGAAAGCGCTACTTGAGAGAAAAATGTTTATAAACCCCGGACGCTTTACCTCCATTTTTTTTATCTTATCGTCAATGCCAGTTTTTTTAAAGTTTTCAAGCAATAACTCCCGGATCAACTCAGCAATTTCAATCGGTGGTTTTTTAAAAATTTTCGCAAGCTTCATTGCAACATTAATGGAAAAGTCACCAAACTTTGTATCTTTAGGAGTATCTATTTCAATAAAGATATCCTTTGGGACAAGATCAAATTCATTTAATATTTCCCGTACTGCTTGAATTATTTTACTTTTAAATTGATCTGGCATTATTTTATTCTCCGCTTTGCTTGAAAATTTTCGGCTCTTCAGCTAA
>CAYTGV010000002.1:21686-29496 GCA_964437495.1 uncultured Planctomycetia bacterium
AACCTTACAAGCCTCTTGCAGCCCGTCAATATCGCTGTGCGGCATTCCCATTTTTTTGGCTATAATACAAGCAAAGTGCTTCACATTATCTGAATGGCTTCTGGTCAAATGGTCTTTAAAATCAATTGCTGAAACCAAGGCATTAATTGTCCTCATAACATTTCGACGCTGAGTCCTCCCCCACACCTGTTTACTCCTGAGCCGCTCTTCTTTTTTGCTTATCCCATATCCCAGGAATATACCAATAAAAAAAACAGCAATAGCGATCAGATAAATCCATATATTCATATGCTATTAAACCTATTTTTCTAATTTAAGTTTTGGAGCATCTGACCAAAGATTCTCCAGGTCATAAAAAAAACGTGTATCCTCATCAAAAATATGCACAATAACACTAAAATGATCAAGCACTACCCACTTTGATTCCCGATAGCCTTCGGCATGATGTGTGCGCATACCAACTTTGCGAAGCCCATCATTTATACCGTCTGCAATAGACTTGATATGGGTTGTAGACGTTCCTGTAAGGATTACGAAATAATCACAAAAGTTAGCTGTTTTTCGCAAATCAAGAGCAACGACATCAATTGCTTTTTTATCCATTGCCAATTCAACTATTTTCAACACTTTACTCTTCAATTAGATCTTCACTTCCTTTCTAAATACTATCCATAATTAAGGTCCACTGCTTTGAGATTGTAAAAAATCATAAAATTACCAGAACAACAAGCAGAACAGGGAGGATATAAATAATTCAAGATTCCGTTTTATTGATATAATTTTCTTGCTTTTATAAAGTTATTCACAGGATGTCCGACAAATTGTTCAATAGATTGCCCGCATTTTAGCATCTGTCTTATTCGACTGCTCGAAATATCCGGGAATATTCCCCTCAAGGCAACCATCCCCTGCGGAACCTGATAATCCTTGAACTGCGGCCGCATAGCTACTGCGAACCTGCAAAGCGTCAATAACTCCTCGATATTTTTCCAGGTCTTAAGTTCAGGAATCGCATCTGATCCTATAATAAAATAAAATTCCGTATCAGGATCATTTGCTTTTAAGATCTTAAGTGTTTCTACGGAATAAGAAACTCCTGCTTTCTCTATTTCAATCCGACTGGCAATAAAATCAAATTTAGCCTTAAGAGCTATCTCAACCATTTGATAACGCAATTCAACATCAATAATATCCCGCCTGTTTTTATGCGCAGCAACTCTCAGGGGAACAAACAATACCCTGTTCAGCCCTAGTTGAGCAGATGCGGCTTGGGCTAACAATATATGGCCAAAATGAGGCGGATCAAAAGTCCCGCCTAAAATCCCAACTCTCTTTTTATTTTCTGATTTGTCCATTACCCATGACCATATATTTATAGGTAGTCAATTCCTCCAGCCCCATCGGCCCGCGCGCGTGAAGTTTATCGGTGCTGACCCCAATCTCAGCTCCCAGCCCGAACTCATTGCCGTCTGTAAACCTGGTTGAGGCATTAAGATAAACGCATGCAGAATCTACTGCTTTTAAAAATTTCATTCCATTAGGGAAATTTTCCGTAACAATCGCATCAGAATGTTTACTGCCATACTTGACAATATGTGCCAATGCCTCAGTCATTGACTCTACAACCTTTACGCAAAGGATCAAATCAAGGAACTCAGTAGCATAATCCTCATTAGTTGCTTTCTTCACACCTTTGACAAGCTTTATTGTCTTCTTGCACCCCCTGATTTCAACTTTTGCCGCTTTGAGTCTTTTTACTATGCGCGGTATAAATTCAGGCGCCACTGACTTATGTACAAGCAGGCATTCCATGGCATTGCAGGTTGAGGGACGCTGTACCTTGGCATTAAACGCTATTTCTTCCGCCATATTCAAATCAGCATATTTATCAACATATGTATGGCATATCCCTTTGTAATGTTTTATAACTGGTATTTTCGAGTTTTCAACAACACTTCTAATCAAAGACTCTCCGCCACGGGGGATAATCAAATCAATATAATCGGACAATCCCAGCATTATCAATACGGCCGCCCGATCAGTTGTAGTGATCAAACTGATACACCCTTTAGGAAAACCACACTTAGAAATAGCAGCAGAAATCGCCTTGTAAATCGCCAGATTAGAATGTATTGATTCTTTTCCTCCACGCAAAATTACAGCATTACCTGCCTTAAGACATAATGCGGCACAATCACTGGTTACATTAGGACGTGATTCATAAATTATCCCAATAACCCCCAGAGGAACACTTATTTTACACATATTCAAGCCATTGGGTCTTCTCCACATTTTTATTATCTTGCCTACCGGATCATCCAGCGCAATCACAGACATAAGATCATTACTCATCTTTTTTAAACGCTGAGCATTGAGAGTGAGCCTGTCAATAAAAGCACTTGACCTTTTTTGGGCATGAGCAGCCTTTATATCCTGTTTATTAGCCTTTAGTATCGATAACTTATGTTTGATTAGACTCTCAGCCATGGCCTTTATTGCTTTATTCTTTTTCCCCTCAGAGGCGGAACTTAAAAAGCGTGCGGCTGATTGCGCTAGGACAGCAGTATGTAAAATTTCTTTTTTAAAGGACATTTCATCCTCCTTTTATCTTAGAATTGCCAGGTTGTCTCTATGAACTACTTCATCATAAGATTTGTAGCCCAAAATATTTTTTATCTCAGCTGTCTTTGTCTGCTTGATCTTATTTATTTCAACACTGGAATAATTTACCAGGCCCCTGGCAATTTCATTATGCTGTGCATCACAGATAATTACCAGATCCCCAAAAGAAAAATCTCCCATAACCCCTATGATCCCAATCGCCAGAAGACTTCTTCCTTTATCCTGCAAGGCCTGCTTTGCTCCTTCATCAACAATAATTTTTCCGCAACCCTTACAGCTAAAAGCAATCCAGCGCTTTTTTCCAGAGATCTTGTCTTTTTTTGGCAGAAACCAGGTACACACAGTTTGTGACTTAATTATTTGTTCCAATATATTAATATTCAGCCCATTGGCTATCACCATCGGAATACCAGCATTAACAGCTATCTTTGCCGCTTCGATCTTGGTGATCATTCCTCCTACAGTAGTTTTTTTTGTAGTATTTCCGGCAAGAGCACTTATGCAGGAATCTATATTTTCGATCCTTTGCATAACATTACCGCTTGCGTCATACAAACCATCAACATCAGAGAGTATAATCAAAAGACGCGCATCAATTAATGCCGCAACCTGAGCTGATAGCATATCATTATCACCAAACCTGATCTCATCGGTTACCACTGCATCGTTTTCATTTACTATCGGAACGATATTCCCTCTTTGCAAAAGATGCAAAAGGATATTTCTCGCATTTAAATAACGCTTCCTATCTTCCAAGCCGTCTGATGTCAGCAGTATCTGGGCCGTTAAAAAGTTATTTTCTCTAAATAACTTTTCATAATCAAACATAAGTGCAGTTTGGCCAACCGCCGCTGTAGTAGCTGAATCAAATATTGAAGCCGGGCGTTCACTTAAACCAAGCTTTTGCATACCGCAGGCAATTGCTCCAGAAGATACAAGCACAATATCAAATCCCATACTTTTAAGCTTAACTATTCCAGAAGTAATTATTTCCAGACGCTTCATATCAAGCTGATTAGAATCTGAGTTCAGTATGCTTGAACCGACCTTTACAACTATTTTATCGCCTTTATTTAATTTAATATCCACTCTTTTATCCTGTCTTAACTTTATGAGGATTTATCTTTGCCTAGTTTCTTATATAGAGCTTGCGTAATCTTTTCTACTCCATCTTTACTAATACAAGAGCTTTTATATATTTTTTCTTTGATCTGTTCTTTGAATTCCTTTAGATGCTCCGAAGACTGAGGCAAATCCATTTTATTTACCACGAGTATTCGTGGTCTTTTCAAAAGCTGGCTGTCATATAACTCAACTTCGTTAATAAGGTTCAAATAATCATCAATTGGCTTGCGTCCATCCGTTCCGGACATATCAATCATAAACAGCAAAAGCCTTGTTCTTTCAATATGACGCAGAAATTCAAGGCCCAGGCCCCTACCTTTATGTGCGTCTTTAATAATACCGGGGATATCTGCGACTACAAAACTTTTATGCGATTGGCTGGAATTAACTACCCCAAGTATAGGGCGAATTGTTGTGAAAGGAAACTGGGCTACTTTTGATTTAGCCTCAGAAACAATATTTACGAATGATGATTTACCGGCATTTGGATATCCGATTAGTCCTACATCAGCGATAAGTTTAAGCTCCAGGCTTATTATCTTTTCCTCACCTGGACTACCTTCAGTCGCTGTTTTTCCCCCGCAATTCCCCTTCCCAGCTGCTCCGCCTTTTGCAATAATAACAGACTCGTTTTCCTTATTTAAATCACGAATCAAAAGCCCGTTCTGATGATCCCGGATAATTGTGCCAAGAGGCACAAGAATAATATGCGCTTGACCGTGGCTGCCGTTTTTCTGGTTGCTGCTTCCATTCTTTCCGGATTCACTTTTAAAATGCTGTCGATAACGAAAATCCAGCAATGTATGCACATTAGAATCAGTGCGCATAATTACATCCCCGCCGCGGCCTCCATTGCCTCCATCACGACGGCGATAACGCATCCCTCTCTTATGATAAAAGCTTTCACAGCCTTTTCCGCCATTACCAGCTTTGATATATACTTTAGCACGGTCAATAAACATGACCTTTTAATTAACCTTAATTATCACTGACACTGATTACTTTTGATTTCGGAAAGCAAACTTTACCGTCTATAAGTGAATAGAGCGTATAGTCCCTGCCAACACCGACATTTTTCCCGGCCTTAAATTTCATCCCACACTGTCTGATCAATATTGACCCGGCTCTAACTGCTTCTCCGCCATAATGTTTAACTCCCAGCCGTTTAGAATTACTGTCTCTTCCGTTACGGCTTGCGCCTTGTCCTTTTTTATGTGCCATGTTTTTATCTCCTCAAGGAACATATCACTTATGCAACATAAGTGATATGTGTGAATTGATCCCGCCCTTTTCAAGCAAGATATTAACCAACTTAATCTCTATTTATTGATATTCTTAATAAGCAATTTCGTTAACCTCTGCCTATGACCTGTCTTCTTATGCGAGTCTTTTCTACGCAGGTACTTATAAACTATTAATTTTTTGCCTTTTGTCTGCTCAACTACTTCGGCTTCGACATTTGCCCCTTCTACATAGGGCTGTCCAATCTCAACCTTTTTGCCATCAACAAGTAACATAACTTTATCTAAAGTAATTTTACTCTTTGCTTCTTCGTCAACTTTATTGACCTCAATAACATCTTTTGGGGCAACCTTATATTGCTTGCCACCAATCTCTAAAATTGCATACACAGTATCCACCTCCACATTTAAACATTTATTTTTTCGTAAATTTCATAAAAACAGTATGAGTGAGTATATCACAAAAATGCCACATCTTCAATACCTAAATGTTCATCAGTAATTATGGCAATTTTCACCCACATCTTCTTTTCCATATTCGTAATTATCATCCGGTCTTCATTGAGCAGCCGCATGGCTATTTTGGGATGAACCTTTACCTTAAGATGACGCCTTTTATTAGTTTGCAGAAAATATCTAATCTGCCTTAATACAGTAATGGCAATAGTTTGTGCTGATTTTATTCTGCCGGTACCCCCACAATGAAGACATTTATCAAAAATTACACTATCCAGGTTCTTTCTAATCCGCTGTCTGGCTATTTGAACAATGCCCAAGGGAGAAAACGGGTACACAGTAAAACGCGCCTTATCATTTTCCATTGCCTTCATCAATACACTAAGCACCTTCTTTTGGTGTGAAGACTTCTGCATATCAATAAAATCTATTACAATTATTCCCGCTAGATCCTTCAAAGCAGCCTGTCGCGCTATCTCTTTTGCCGCCTCTAGATTAGTCAAAAAAGCAGTTTCCTCTAATCTGCCTCTATTGACAAAGCTTCCGCTATTTACATCAATTGAAATTAGAGCCTCAGTTCTTTCAATGACTATATAACCTCCCTTTTTTAGCGCTATCTTTTGGGCAAATATTTTTTCAATTTGCATCTGCGTATCATCTTTTTCAAAAAGCGGCATTTTTTCTTTAAAAAAATTAATATATCGTCTAAGATGCGGCGCCAGGGTTTGGATAAAACCCATTACCCTTTTATAATCTTCTTTCTTATCAATCAATACCTGCTTTATGTCATCATTGAAAAAATCTCTAGCCACCCTTAAGATTAGATCATATTCCTCATGTATTATACAAGGGGCATGCCTTCTGGAGGACTTAACCTTTATAGTTCTCCATAATCTAAGCAAATATTTCAGCTCACGCACAAACTCCCTTTTCCCCATCCGCTGCGCCTGTGTACGCATAATACAGCCCATATCTTTAGGAAGGCCTATTTCTTTAAGTAGAGCCTTTAAGCGCTGACGCTCTTTATCATTGGTTATCTTTTTAGAAATACCAATATTTTTACTGTAAGGCATCAATACCAAAAAACGGCCTGGAAGACTTATTTGAGAAGTTAAGCGGCAGCCTTTAGTTCCAAACGGCTCCTTAACAACCTGAACAAGAACCTCTTGCCCTTTACTCAAAAGTTTATCAATTGTCTTTGTCTGACGGGTAGATTTTTTCGAAGAATTTTCTTTTTCAACTTCTTCCGCATTTTCAATAGCATATTCTTCAGTTCGCAGCAATTCCGGCAAAAGTTCCTGCACATATAAAAAGCCGTTCTTTTCAAGGCCAATATTAACAAAAGCCGCTTCCATCCCTTTAACAATCTGCGCAACTTTGCCTTTATATATATTTCCCGCCAGATGTGCCACGCTGGTTCTTTCCAGAAAAAACTCCTCCAGCTTGCCATTTTCTAAAATAGCAACTCTCTTCTCCTGTTCATCAACACTCATTAAAATTTCTTTAGTCTGCATAATTAATATCTATAGTCCTTAAATCTTCATTTAGCTGTATATCCATTCTTTCTTTGAATTCCAGCAGTTCCATTTTTTCCTTTAAAAAAAACAATACGCCCATTTCACCGCGTACACCCAATTTCAAAGCATCATCAAATTTTACTTTTGGATGGGGGCTAAACCCTTGAGTTAAGACAAAAGGAATTTCCGCGCGTCTTAGAGCCCTGTAAATAAGTCTTATAAAATCCAAATGCGATATAAAACGCATCATACCATCTTTTTTAAACTTTGCCTTAATTTTTATTACATCCATTAAAAGTTACAACAAAATGCAAAATCCTCAGACTTAAGCCTGTCAGTCTTTGGTTTTAATTTTTGTCTTGAACCTCGCATAAACTGGTTTCTATTTATTAAAAAGAAATCCCTTATTTCTTCTTACCTTATCATCAACAACCTCTGGCTTTTCTACTGGGGCTTTCTCAATAACCGGTGCCGAAGCCTCCGGCATTACTGATGTCCTTTCTGAGGCAGCTTCAGTGATATCTGCTGAGGCCTTAGCCTCTTCTTCCGCCTTTATCTCTTCTAATTCCTTATCAAACATATCTGCTTTAAGAAAATCCGCTTCCTCGGCCTGAACAACTTCTTCCATACCCAGTTTGGCCATATCTTCCTCAACTGCGCTGATATCCATCACAGCAGTTTCAAGAACTTCAGATATCTTTTGTCTTTTAACCAGATTGTTTTCCTTTACAATATGCGGGGTAATAAAAATAAGCAGATTATTCCTTACAACTTCCTCAGACTTATGCTGGAATAATTTTCCCAGTATAGGAATACTGCCCAGCAAAGGAATCTGTGTTTTTGTCTCAA
>CAYTGV010000002.1:29596-33396 GCA_964437495.1 uncultured Planctomycetia bacterium
TTGCTTCGATTGTTACCTGTGGCGTCATTGAATCAAGGCGTTCAATAACCTTACTGATTTTATAGATATTCGTAGGAATATCAGTAACAATTACAAGATTGGCTCTTGAATCAAACTTTATTTTACCCCGTTCTGAGCGCATCTCAGAAACTGAACTTGCTACATCAGCAGCCTTTGCATAATTCAAAGCAAATACTTCAGTAATCAGATTTTCCTGCCCCTGTTTATCTAAAGTTGTAACCCGTATTATATTTGTCTCTCTTTCATAAGCATATCCATAAGTTCGACAGATAACATCCAAAACTTTCTCCCAAGGCACATCAGTTATCTGTACCGTAACCAGGCCCTTTACCTCAGGATCAGATACTATACTTACATTACCTTTTAAGGCAAGTACCCTGAAAACATCCTGAATATCCGCATCTTTAAACTCAACACTAATATTGCCTGTTTGAGTATCTTCAACCTGCATTTCGTTAACCTGGTTTGCAGCCAAAAAAGTACCTACCGCCAATACCAGAACCAAAACTAATAATGAAATTCTTCCCCTAAAAGTAAACCATTTACTGTTTTTCATCTGAACTTCCCCCTCCTTTTTTAAGATTAACAACCATCACTTTTCCCCCTTTTTGCAGAATAATACTTGTCTTATTTATCTTTAAAATCTGCATATTCATTATCCTCTGTTGCTCTTTAACCAGCTTGCCGTTTATAATTGCCATGGATTTTCCGTTGGGATCCCAGATAACACCTTCAAGTTCAATATCGCCGTTTCCTGTTACTGTCCTTGCTCCGGGTAAAATACGACCCTCTTTGGTAACTAAACTCATAAACGGATCACGGTTGCCCTTAGACTGATAAGTGAACTCACGTACACTTGCCCAAGCTCCGGGAACTGCAAGCAGAATCAAAAAAACAATTAAGATGCTAGCGCAGGTTTGTTTCATTCATAAAATCCTTTAAACAAAATGTTTGGACTGCCAAAAAAACCTGTTGTTTATTCTGGTCTACATCCGCATTAATAATTTTCATCTTAGAAATTTTCATTAACTTATCTGAGAATTCAAGTTCATTAATGAATTTACCCAGGTCATGGTATCCGGCATAGGCATCAATTAATACCGGAATTTTCACAAAAAACAATGTTGGGTCATCCACAACTTTCTGAGGATCCATAGCAATTATCTTGACATTGTTTTTCCTAGCCAATGTTGAAATCAGCTCCAGAAAAACCGGGAATTCCCGCTGCATAGGCAGCCGCTTAATGAAATCCCTATAAGCGCTATCCAGGGATTCACGCTCAAGCTCTAAAGCAGTAAAGTTCTTTATCCCTAGATCAAGGTCATCGAGAATTTTCTTTTTTTCATTTGTTTCACTTGACACCTTTGCCATGTTCATCATTTGGGGGATTATCAACAAGATCAGCACAAAGGCAATTAAACCCAGTGCAACTTGTAAAAAAGACACCCCTGCTATTTTCAATTCTTTCAATGAACTTATATTCAATTTCACAGCTCAAGTCCCTGTTTAAACAAACAAATTAAAGTAAAATCCATAATCTCAACCGTTTCTATCTGCCGGCGCAATACCCCTTCAAGTTCAATTCCTTTAAAATCCTGGAAAAATTCTTTATTGAGTTTAAGGTTTCTAACAAAGTTACCAATTATTCCCATTTCATCATGGGCAACAGATACAGCACTAGCTTCAATTTTTAGGAATTTATTTCCCTGAGTCAGGCCTGACTGAATCTGTGCCTGAGTCAATTTTTCCTTTTCTAAAGACAATTGTCTAAACCAAATACCCGGGATAATAGAATCACTGAGCAAATTCAATTTTTTAGACCACAAAAATCTGTTTGTTGCCCAAGGACTAAAAAGAGCATTCGTTATCTTCAGATTTGCTGTTTTATTTTGTATAGCAATAATTTTCTGCTGTTCAGGCGCCAGCCCTTTTAACCGGGTATTAAGCGCATGCAGTGTAATACTTCTACCAAGATTTAAAGCGGTAATAATCAAAAAAACAGCTAAAAGCAAAGCATTTATTGAGAGCAATATTAGCTGAACAGGAATCCTCTGATGTTTTTCCTCTGTTTTAGTCTTATACACTTCCGGCAATAGGTTGATTTCTATCATATATTATCCTCTTAGAGCCAGTCCGACAGATACGGTTAATAAAGGGCCCACCTCAATAAGCCGCTCTTTTGACAACTCAGGATTTATTTGTAATATTCTTGTCGGGTCCCATACCTCTACATCTATACCTATAATGCTCTTCAAGACCTTATCTATGCCTTTGAACTTTGCTGTACCACCTGTAAGAAAAATCTTTTGTACGCTTCCCCCCATTTGGCTTTCTGCATAATTAAAAGACTTCTGTATCTCACTGGCAATAGAATCTAAAACAGAACGGATAGCGCTTATCAGATCTCCATATCTATCCTTTGGATTATGTTTTAACTCATCTGCTTCAGCTTCGGTCAGTTCAAATTCTTCAATACTAGCTTTTGTCAGATGCCTGCCGCCAATTGGAATATCCCGGTTAAAATGGGGGATATTGTTGCGTAAAATAGTTGTACTGGTTATATCGGCTCCTATATCTAAAACTGCGATTATCCCCTTGTTTTCCTGCTGCACCAATTTAAAGGAATTCACGATAGCAAAAGAATCTACATCAATAACCCCAGGGGTAAGCCCTGCATTCTTTAAAATTTTTATTCTTTCTTCAATTACCTCTTTTTTGACAGCAACCAGCAGAACTTTCATCATCTTCTGGCCCTTGCCCTCTCCGCTATCGCCTAATATTTGAAAATCATAATTAACCTCATTGAGATCAAAAGGGATATACTTTCCCAAGCCAAATTTCAGGGCCTTGAGCAATTCCTCCTTAGTCATCTTCGGCATCTGGACATATCTAACAATAACTGCCTGCCCGGAAACAGAGGTATTAACCAATTTTGAACTTATTTGCGCGTTTTCCAGAGACTTTTTTATAGCCAGCGTTATATCTGTTGCTTTTTGACTTTTAAACCGCTGGATATCAAAATTTACAAGCTCCTTAAACAAAGAGCCAGGACGCGTAAGCAGCTGCACTACTTTTACACTAGAATTACCAATATCCAGGCCAACGCTACTCGCTGACTTAGGCTTTGCAAACTTTTCAAATATAGCTTTTAATTGTTCCATAATTTAATCAGGCTGATAAAGGCCCCCACCAGAAATTTAATAAAAATTTTCTATAATTAATGAGTTTAGTTTAACACATATCCCTTAGTGATTCAAGTTATATTTAACCCTGATTTTTATCTTATATAGCAATTTTACATATCCAGCGAACTGTGGATTAATTAGCTTAAACTCTTGCAATAGTTTCAGTTAAGTTCATACTGACAACCTTTACTTTTTGTATTATATTCTCCAGGTTCTTTGTTGTAGGAACCTTGACATATACATAACTATCTGAGTACCCGCACCAACAGTCATTTTCCCTTTGCTCAAAGAGAACACTCAATTCTTTATTCAATAGATCTTTACGTGCCACAAGGCTGGTTTTAGCCACAACATCTTCAAGTACAAGCCTACGCTGCCTCTTTGTTTGAGCGTCAACCTGTTGCGGCATATTTGCTGCAGAAGTACCACTGCGGGGGCTAAAGGTGAAAACATGCACTCTTGTAAATTCCGCCTTTTTGACTATATCAAGCGTATTATTAAAATGCAAATCACTCTCACCGGGAAAGCCGACCATAATATCGGTTGTGAAAGAGATGTCTTTGACTTTACTCCGAATCCTGCTCAATGTATTTA
>CAYTGV010000002.1:33496-58145 GCA_964437495.1 uncultured Planctomycetia bacterium
TCGGTTGTGAAAGAGATGTCTTTGACTTTACTCCGAATCCTGCTCAATGTATTTAGATACTCACTGGCTGAATAATCCCGATGCATTTTTTTCAATATAAAACTATCCCCGCTCTGCAAAGGTATATGTAGATGATGGCAAAGCTTTGAATCTTCCCCTAGTGCCTCAATCAAGGAATCATCTACATATTTGAGTTCTATAGAACTCAATCGAAGACGCTTCAAATCTCCAAGTGTGCTTAATGCTTTTACTAAATTATTTATCTTGAGCCCGGGCATAAACTCTCTGCCCCATGTACCCAGATTAATACCACACAGAACGATTTCCTTAAATCCCTTCTCACTTAAAAGTTTAACCTCATTAAAAACCTCTGCAAGCGGACGGCTCCAAGGAGCTCCGCGCATAAAAGGCACAATACAATAGGTGCAAAAATTATCACATCCATCCTGTATTTTTACAAATGCCCGATTATGACCGTTAAACTCCCTTATACCTTTTTCAAGATTATTAAAATCAGACAATAGATGCGCCGGGGCATGAATAGACTCAAACAACTTTCCGAATTTACTTTCTACGACATGAAAGACTGAACTCTTTTTATCTTGAGGGATAATGCAGCTTACATTTTCCGGTTCTAATCTTTTGACTTTAATATTTTGAGCATAACAGCCTGTCAAGATAATCTTTGCTCTTGGATTTTTTCTGAACAGGGATTTAAGCAGGCTACTGCATTTTTTATCAGCTCGCGAAGTAACTGTACACCCGTTGACAATGTAAAAAGAAGGGTTTTCTTTAGTTTCCGTAAACCCATTAGCAATAAATTCCTCGCGAATCAACTGGGTTTCATATTGATTTACTTTACAGCCAAAGGTAAAAAAAGCACAGGTTCTCTTGATTTTAGGACTCATTAGTTAATTTTTTTCGGTTACAAACAGTTACTATCCGTTACAATTGGTTACTTAAATAAATCAATATTAATGTTTTATCTGTTTTTATTACATTATCCAAAATCTTCCAGTTTTACTCTTTAGTCTTGTGACCTGTGGCTTAAGTCTTGAGGCATAGTTAGACTACTGATATTTCCATACCACATTGTCATTATCACCAGACAAAACTGCCCTGCCATAAATTGTCTTAGACTCAGACCCTGAACCTTTTACGACAAGTATAGAAATCGTTTCGAGTTCAGGATACTCTTCTTTTAATCCAAGCGCCATATCAATAGCAAGTTTTTTTACAATTATAATAGATTTTGTTTTAAATCGTGTGTTTAAGGTAAGGGTTAAAAACTTCCCGCCAAACTGCATATCCTCAATATCAAAATTCTGCTGATAATCCCTCCAGCCATTTATATATTCCAATAAATAAAGTTCACTTATCTGCTTCTTTTGCTCCGGCTCAGGCGGCATTTGAGAACTTACCTGATAAATCACAACCACAAAAAAATAAAGAAATGTTATAATCGCAAAAAGAAATACTTTTCTTTTATTTTTTATGAAAAAATCTTTCCCCTTGCTTATAAGCCCCTGAATCACTTTATCCCAAAGAAATTCACCTTTCTTATTATTTTTATTCATAATCCCCATTCATAATTTAAAACTGACAACATCATTGTCGCGGCAGTTTCACATCTAAGAATATTCTTTCCAAGGTTTATGCTAATTGCTCCGTTGGCCTTTGCACAAGAAACTTCCTTTTGTGTGAAATCACCCTCTGGGCCGATAAAAACAATTACATTTGCCGGTTTTCCAGCTTTAGCGATTTTTTTTAGTAATGCAGTTTCCTCCTGCAAACAGGGAATCAATGCCAGCTCATATCCGCGAATTCTTCCCATCAAACTAGATATATCCGATATCGGATATATCTTAGGAACATAAGCACATCCACACTGTTTGGCTGCCTCAATCGCAATCTTTGTCCATCTAAGCCTTTTTTCTACAGCTTTATTCTGGTCTATCTTAACAATTGTTCTTTCACTTAACACCGGAATTATGCTATTAACTCCAAGCTGAGTAGCTTTATCCACTATGGAATCAAACTTTGAAAGCTTTGGTATCGCCGCGGCCAAGGTTATTGCTACGCCAGCGCTCAATACGCTTTTTATCTGACTAATCATTATTATCCCCTGTTTTGAAGATAAGAATGTCAATTTTCCAAAATACTCTTTGCCCTGGCCATCAAAAGCAGCAACACTGGCATTTTTACGCAGTCTTAATACCGAATATGCATGCCTTGCCTCATCAGAGCATATATGTATCTCCTTGCCGGTTACATCTTCCGGATGAATATAAAATCGATGCATTACTGGTGTCCTTTTATATAAATTTATATGATATCATTATAACAAAAATAAAATACCCAAAAGATTATGGCTATAGAAAAATGTGCAGATACAAGGCTTTTGCGAATAAACACCCAGGCGTACAAAGGTACGCCGCACAAGTGAAATCGCAAGTAACGAAATAGCTGTGCGTTTTCCTATAGTCCCATAAATATATTTAAACATATTTCCGGATAAAAAACAAGTGGACGACAAATTGTCGTCCACTTGTTTTTTAATAACTATAACTTATATTTATCACGGCCAAACGTGCGTACCGCCCTCAGAACATGCAGCAGCTGCACTTCCTGCTACCCCTAACAAATCATATGTTCCTCCGGTAGGACAAGAAGGCTCAGCAGCCAGATATCCCCATGTCTCAAGATCAGCGGCCTCATTAGGCGCATCTGTATCCCAATCCCAGGAACCTGGAACATTTTCTTTTACCTCATAGATATTCATAGCAGAAACAAGACCGCGTAAATTAGCAACGCAGACCTTTACGTTCGCATCTTCTCTGACATCAGCAAATCGAGGTAGAATCAGAGAAACGAGAATGCCAAGTATTGCAATGACGATCAAAAGCTCGATTAATGTAAAACCCTTTCTATTCACCTCATTCACCTCTTTTCTAAATCAGTTCAAAAATCAAAAAAGATCACGGCCAAACATGACCATCGGCTGAATTACTACAAGCAGCTGCAGCACTTCCAGCAGCTCCTGATAGAGTATATGTTCCGCCTGTAGGACATGACGGCTCATCTGCCAGATATCCCCATGTCTCAAGATCAGCGGTTCCAAGAGGTGCATCTGATGACCAATTCCAGTCTGTAGCCACATTCTCTTTTACTTCATATGTATTCATTGCTGAAACAAGACCACGTAAATTAGCTACACATACTTTGGTATTTGCATCATCTCTTACATCAGCAAAACGCGGTAAGATCAATGCAACAAGAATACCAAGGATAGCAATAACTATCAAAAGCTCAATCAATGTAAAACCTTTTCTACTCATCTTACTTCACCCCCTATATTTATTAACTACGTTATCATTTTCATTATTTGAACAACATGAATTGTAACATCCTGTCCAATTCATCCATCCAGCACAGCCAGATGATTTTATATACTTAACCGGCCTTAACTTTCCGTGTATACGCATCATCAGAGGCAATCCAACTGTAAGATGCAAATCAGAAGCATTCTTTTCTATCACCACACGAATCAGATCAAGAATCTCCATACTCTTAACCTTTTTCCATTTTATACTGCAGTATAAGTGTTTTAAGTTCTCCGACTAAATCATTGAGTTTTCTAATTAAAGCCAGCGCGTCATCTTCATTGATTTTTTTATCTTTCAAGCTCATATATAAATTATTTGTTATTTGAGAAAGCTCAAAGATTATTTTCTTATCTTTACTAACCAGTCTCTGCATATTTTCAATAACAGAGTTAAATGCATCCGAAAGGTTTTTCAGCTCATCATCACTTCTTAAACTAACAATCTTCGTCAGATCTCCCCGAGCAACTTCATGTGCAACCTTTTGCAATCGGTATACAGGCCCGGCAATTTTATGCGAAAGCAAAACACCAACAAGACAAGAAAGCACCAACAAAATTGGCAGCTCAAAAAGTATCATTAAATTTATATTATCTAATATTTTACCAATTAAAGCTGCAGTTTGGATATTTGCGTCAGTTTCCACAAGAGAAGACCAGCAGGAAAAATAAACTGTGATGATTATTAAAGTGCACGATGCCAACACCGCAATCATAATTACACTAATATATTTGAATTGCAGTTTTCGCCCTATTAAAACCCTTTTTCTAATAAAGTACTTTTCAATAGACTTCAAACTTCCCCCTATTCTAATATTATTACTTAAAAGTATAATTTTTTGAGCTTTTTTGATACTTAAGTTCAATCCACACTTTAAAATAGGTTAACATATGCAATAATAATTGTCAACATAATGAAACCCCGTAAAACAGTATTACAATACAGTATTGCGTTTAAAAACTACTTTTTCAGCCTTAATTTTTTAACTCAATACACAACACTCCCCCATAAATCTGGCGAGGCTCGCCAATGTTAACCTCTTAGACATGCTTGCCGGTAATACGATTACGCATTTCATCCAGCATCTTTCACTTTTTACTTTTTACTTAAAATTGTATCCCTCGTCCTAACGAGCAAAGCGAGTGATCATCCATCGTCCTTCAGTTTTATACGCAATACTCGAAACTGTATTTATGTATCCATAAACTCCCGATGCCACAATTCAAGCATAAGCAATGTACCTATTTTATGACCATTATCAACTTTACCATTCATATGCTCCTCTATCATTGCCTGCACAGAATTTTTATTGAAATACCCTCTGCTTAGAGTTGAAGAATCAAGAAGAATACTTAATATGTACTCTTTAAGCGGTCCCCGGAACCATTCTCCCACCGGAAGGCCAAAGCCCTGTTTTTTGCGGTTTATGATCTCACGAGGCAATATTCTTTTAAATGCGCTTTTAAGGATATATTTATTATTAAAATTATGCAGTTTAAGGTCATAGGGAATAGTTGCGGCAAATTCCATGAACTTATGGTCAAGAAAAGGAGAGCGCGCTTCCAAAGAATTCGCCATTGTCGCAATATCAGTTTTAACAAGAAGATCATAGGGAAGATAGCTTTCGATTTCCGCCTGGCGAGTTCGATCAGAAAAATCCCGTACATTTTTATTCTCATAATAACTTTCAAAAACAGCGCTGTCCTGCTCAAGATCTACAAGTTCGCAAAAATCAGCATTATAAAGCATCTCCTTTTCCTCCCGGTTAAAAGAAGATATCCACCGGAGATACCGGTCACTCGGATCATAATGCAGGCTTTTAAAGAATCTTTTAATCTGCCAATTAATCTTTCTCATATCATCACTGCCGTACAGATTTTGCACAAATGAATTTATCGATCTAGTCAAAAACCCGGGAAGCAGATTGAAAATTTCCGCCATTTTGCAAGCTGTATAACGATAGTAACCAGCAAAGGATTCATCTCCTCCGTCTCCAGTTAAAACAACCTTAACCGAACGAGCAGCAAATTCAGCCAGGTAATATGTGGGAATACAAGAATAATCCGCAAAAGGCTCGCCGTAATATTTTGTTATTTTCGGCAGGACTTCAAGTACATTCGGTCTGACAATCATCTGATTATGTTTTGTCTGAAACTTTACAGCAACGCTTGAGGCAAAATCAAGCTCATTATATAAATGATTGGCAAAACCCACGGAGAATGTGTTCAAATGTTCTGCTGAATGTTTTGCCATTAAAGCAACTATCGCGCTTGAATCAATCCCACCGCTTAAAAAAACACCCAAAGAAACATCGCTGATCATGCGTTTAGCAACAGCCTGATCAAGCATATCTAATAGCCCTTCTTTATATTTGCTTACTTTCTGTCTTTGCCCGATGCGATGGACAAGACGCCAATATCGATTTATATTCACTTGCCCGTCCACGACAGTCATATAATGCGCTGGAGGTAACTTTTTAATATTCTCAAACATAGTCCATGGCCCCGGAACATAGCGGAAGCTCAAGTATAAGTTCAAGGCATTACAATCAACGCCTCTTTTTATAAACGGTGCACTCAGCAGAGACTTTAATTCTGATGAAAAAGCAAAACGATCTTTGTCCTGCCAATAAACAAGCGGTTTTTTCCCTATCCTGTCTCTAGCAATAAAAAGTTTTCGGCTTCGGCCATCCCAAAGAGCAAAAGCAAACATTCCCTCAAGATAATCCAGACAGCCATAGGCATATTCTTCATAAAGATGCACAATTACTTCCGCGTCGCATTTAGAGCGAAAAATATGTCCTTTTTTTTGAAGATCATCTCTAAGCTGCTTAAAATTATATATCTCACCGTTAAATACCAAGCTCAGAGTAAGATCTTCATTGTAAATAGGCTGATCACCTGTTTTTAGATCAATGATCGATAATCGTCTATGGCCCAATCCGACATTATTTTTAAAGAAAAAACCCTGCGCATCCGGCCCGCGATGTGCAAGTTCATCAGTCATTTTCTTAAGCACCTTCTCTTCAACTGGATTACTGTTAAAATTTATTATTCCGCAAATTCCGCACATAATTACTCAATTCTTTTTAACTGCTTATATAATAATTCCATCTCATTTACAAATTTATTGATGTTAAAATTTTTCTCCACAAAATCACGTCCGTTTTTGGACAATCTGGATCTTAAGGGTTCATCCTTCAGCAAAGCCAGGACTTGATTAGCCAACTCACCTGAATCTGCCGGGGGGACCAGAATCCCGGTTTCATTATTTTTAACAACCTCCCTGATACCCTCAACATCACTTGCTAAAACAGGAACCCCGGCTGCCATTGCCTCAAGTGAGGCCATGCCTAAGCCCTCCCACAATGAAGGCATTACCAGAATATCCAGCGCATTCAATACGCTTTCCACGTTTTTTCTTGCGCTTAAAAACGTAGCCTTGTTGTTAAGATTCAATGAGTTTATTTTTTCCTGCATTGATTCTTTTAAAGACCCCTCCCCTAAAAAAACAAAATGAATATTTTTAATCTCAAGCATAATCTTATTTATCGCTTCAATCAGAAATATATGCCCTTTTTCTTTTTCAAAACGTCCAATTACCCCGACAATATACTCTTCTGAATTTAGATCTAGATCAACTTTTGACTTATCCTTATTTATTTCCCACGAAAACCTTGGAACATTAATCCCATGATAAACAACCTTAATCTTTTCCTGAGCTATTTTTTGATGCTTAATTAAAAATTCACGCACAGCATTGGAAACCGCTATATTTTTACATATTCTATTAGCAACAAAAGCATCCAAAAACACCGAAATAGTTTTTCTCTTTCTAAAATCATCAGTACTATGTTTAGTAGAAACAATCCTACTCACTCCAGCTATTTTTGCCCCAAAATAACCAAAGATATCAGCATCTATCAGATGGGTATGCACAATATCAAACTTTTCCTTCCTGATAAAACCAGCTAATCTAAATATACAAAAAACATCCAGTCTTGAACGCATATTAAAATAAACAACCCTAATGCCTATTTTTTTAAAATCTTCTTTTAAGGTACCCTTGCCTTTTAAATATCCAATACTGACATCAAAATATTCCCTTGATATATATCTAGACAATTCAAGCAGCAGATTTTCAGCTCCGCCAAATTCAAGCTCTGTTATTAGATATAAAATTTTTAGTCTTTGTTTATTTTCATTTAATAATTTTCCTATTGCTTCCAAAACATTATCAACACTGATCTCTTGCATACATCTTCTATGCCGGCAGGGATAGGACGGCCGGTTATGACAATTCTGCATATTTACCCCCGGGCTGCAAGAGAGTTTTTTACTAATCACCACACTGTTTTTCGTTCGAGGAGCACTATAAACCGGATTAGTCGGGCCAAACAAAACAAGCAACGGACGGCCTAATGCCTCTGCAATATAACTTGGCCCTGAATCATGCCCGACATAAACACTGCATTTATTTATTATCGCTGATGTTTCCCCGAGAGAAAACCTCCCCGCAGCAATGATCGGTTTATGCAGCATTTGACCAGCGATTTTTTCCGCAGCCTGCACATCATTTTCTCCTCCACAAATTACAACCTTTACTCTTTTATTTTCAATTAACTTATCCGCCAATTCGGCAAACCTTTGCAAAGACCAGGTTTTGCTTGGCCAACCCGCGCCAGGATGGATACAAATAAAAGGATTGTCATTGCCAATCATATTCTCTCTTAAAAATAACTCCGCCGCGTTCTTATCATTATTATTTAATTCGATAAACAATCTTGAATCAATGACTTTAGCTCCTAGGGCACCGGCAACAGCATTATATTTTTCAATTAAATGCTCCCCTTTATGAATACTCACATCTTTAGAGAAAAGAAAACCCAGGCCTTGGCTGCTAAAACCAACTCTATATTTAATTCCGCTTAAAACCCCAACTAAGATCGAATCAAAAACTCCACTCATATCTGCAAGCAAATCAAAATTTTTACTTTTTAGTTTTTTTGCAAAATCAAACTTTTCCCTCCACCCCCCACAGCTTTCTTTGGTCCGATCAGTGCACACTTCGTCAAAAATAACTATTTCATCAACACTGGAACAATCTTTTACGATCTGTTCTGTCCTTGATTTTATCCAAATCACAATATATGCTTTCGGATACTTTTTTCTTATCGCCCTTATTGCCGGACCGGCAAATAAAAAATCCCCCAAATGATGCAAACTAATAATTAAAATCGAGTGAATGTTTTCTCTGAAAGGCAGTTCAGATTTTTTAACAAAACGGGTTATCTGCAAAAGTCTTTTTACCGCCTTACCGCTCATATTTATAATATTTTTTAAAATAACTCTGAGTTCTATTTGCATATTTATTTGACTTAAAATCCAATTTCTATTTTCTAATCACAAGTTCAAACGAATATATCTCGCAATGCGGATTTAAATGAACAATCTCAAAATCCCCTATTTTACTCAAGACTTTTAATACATATCCCAAATTAAAGTTCTCAATTTTATGATTCTGATTATATGATTGGCCTGTTGCTTTGCAATGCCCGCGATATTTACTTTCATCCGGGCAATATAAAACCAAACGCCCCCTCCGGCTTCAAAACCCTTAGCCATTCTTTTAGGACCTTTTCTGTGTCTTTGAAATCCTCCAACAAATGTGAAGCATAGACATAATCAAGCACTCCGTTTTTAAACCAGATTAAATTCCGCGCATCGCCCTTTAGATTTGGTTTCACTTTACCTACATTTCTATACGGCTTTGGCAAATCCACACTGATAGAATCTGCCGTTATTAGATCTCCTCCTGCACCCAGATCAACTCCATTGCCCTGACAGTATTCCCCCAATCTATCCCGGCATTTAGCAGTTTCTGAACGATAAACCTTTTCCCGCCTAAGAATCCTTTTTATTTTATTAATAATTCTTTTGATCATTTCGCTACTCAATTTTTTAATACCGGATTTAACTGTTAACACTTAAAATTGCTTCGCATTGTGTTTTAAACCAAAAAGTATTTACCCTTTACTAAGACCAGTAAAACTCATCCTTAAGACACTAATATAGCTGGATATTTTTTTTTGGGCCCTTACTTTATCTTTGATAAAGATCCACCCGGTCAAATAACATGCTACCCGGATTATAAATGATAATATTACAACAATCTTTAACAAAACGAATCTAATCAAACCATAATGCTTTCTGAAGAACAAATACCGGCTTCGATACCTCTGTGCAAACATCTGAGAATAGGCCTGATTTGAACTATTTCCCTGCTTATGTACAACTTGCGTATTAGCCAAATAATTAACAGTGTAACCTTGTTGTTTCATTCGATAACACCAGTCAACGTCTTCAGTATACATAAAAAACACCTCATCTAATAACCCGACCTTGTTAACCACTTCTCGGCTAACCATAAGACAAGCACCAGTTAACCATTCCACCTGACTGTTTGTGCTATGATCCCAATAGCTCATCCAATAATTACCAAAAAATCGATCCCGAGCAAATATCCGGCTCAATAGGGTTATTTCACAAATTTCTGTAATCAAAGAAGGGAAATGAAAACAAGACCACATCAGCTTTCCTGCTTCATCAATGATCTTACATCCGCAGGCCCCTGCGTCCTGGTGGTTATGCATGAAGGAAATCATTTTTTCAAGACTGCCCCCAAACATAATTGTATCCGGATTCAATAGTAGTATATAACACCCCTGTGATTTCCTTATCGCCTGGTTGCTTGCTTTGGCAAAACCACTATTTTCTTTGTTTACAATTAATGTTATCTGCGGAAATTCTTTCTTTATTAACTCTGAAGTATTATCAGAGGAATAATTATCCACAACTATTATCTCAATATTTGCACAGTTTTGTTTTAAAACCGAAGTCAGACAGTCTCTAATCACCGCTTCGTTATTCCAAGTCACAATAATAACAGTCGTAATAATTTTTCTTTCTGTCATATTCCCCTTTTGATTTTTAAATTAAAACTATAAAATTTTTCATAAGCAAAATACTTAAGGTTAAAAGACTTAAGGTGAGCTGCTTTTCTTAAAAAAAATAATGCTTTATCCATTCGCCCTTGCTGTTTCCATAATCGCCCAAGCAGGTAATATTTCTTTGCCAGAATATGCGGATATTTCCTATAATCATCGATATATTTCCCCAGTATTATTTCAAGGGCCGCAATGAACATATCATCATCCCGGGATATAGCATCACTACTCATATATACAGTAGCCAAAGTCTCATCAATAAATCCAATGCGGTAATACTTTGAAATTCTCAGCCACAAATCCCAGTCTTGAAGCCGCGGTAAATTCTCATCAAACAATCCAATTTTATCAAGACATTCTCTGCGCACAAGGGAATGAATAGTAATAAAATTACCGCTCAAAAGCTTTTCATGGATGTATAGAGACTTGGTACTTTGTAAATGTTTTTCAGGTAACAAACTTTTGGAACCATTTTCTACCTTCCGGACATAAGAATATACCATACCTGTATCCTGGGGACTGTTAATCAGATAATCCACTTGTTTTTGCAGTTTAGAATGATTCCATTCATCATCACTATCTGCAAAACCAATATATCTGCCCTGAGATTCTTTTATGCCGACATTGCGCGCAAAAGCAGCGCCTTTTCTTTTATCCAAATATATATACTTTATCCGGAGATCATTAATATCTGATATTAACTGTCTGGTATTATCAATTGAATTATCGTCGACAACAATTATTTCAAAATTCTGATATGATTGCGCAAATATACTCTCTAAGGCCCGTTGTATCAAGTGCCTGCGATTGTACGTAGGAATGATTATGCTTACCTGCGGTGCAGCGTTTTTCCCATTCATATAGCCGATGCCTCAAGAATCTTATTTTATAAGTTCAGGCTCTTCACCTTCATCAACCAGCATAACAGGAATGCCGTCTTTAATCGGATATTTTCTTTTACACTTCGGGCAAATCAGTTCATCTCTTTCAAGCTTCACGCTCACTCTGCATTTTGGACAAGCCAAGATCTCAAGCAATTCTTTACTGATCATAAGACTCTACCTCCCTTGTGTTTATCTTCCCGTAAAACATGTATACAAATCCACCTGCTATGCTCAGGGGAATCATAATACCCAGATAAAGGATTGATAACGCTACAGCGTATTCCGGAGCGATAAAATCCTTAAAAAAATACACAAATGCTCCTTCCCTTATTCCCAAGCCATTGATAGAAGGCAATGCGCTTACTATTTGAATGACTGGAATCAGCACATAAAAAGTAGCAATCGGAAGATTTAATAATAAGCTGCGCGACAAAATATATATACAAAAAATAATTACAACCTGCCCGAAAAGAGCACAAAAAAATGCAGCAAATATTTTCGATGACTTCCTAAAGCTGGACATCGTGTCAACGAGTTTGATTATCCAAGCTTCAGTTTTTACCAGCTTAAACATCTTGCAGAAATAGACAACTTTCAAAGAAAATCCCTTAAAAAACAGCAAAACAAAAAAAACGCTTATTATCAAGCTAATGACCATGATTATAAATTTAGCTGTATTATCTTTCATAAGCTCCGACTTAAACATCAAAGCCGCTGCGCCCAGAAAGGTCAATGCCGTAAGCCCTAAGATTCTATCCATCACAAGCGATGAAATCGGCTCAATCAAATTCTTGGCCCTCTTTTTAGCGTAATACAGCTTGACTACATCTCCGCCTATGGTTGAGGGCATAAAATTATTAAAAAAAACTCCCATATAGGAAATCCTTATTGCTTCGATCCCGGAAAAATAAATTCCATGGATTTCAAACAATAATTTCAAACGGAATGCACTAATAACCAAAATAAAGCCAGCCAGAGCCACCGCCCACAGAAATAATCCAAGATTAACCGAGCGAAGCGTATTCATCAGCTCCCCAAATCTGCCGCGCATAAAAAAGCACAGAACAATAATTAATCCGATACTGATGAAAACACGCAGATATAACAATAGCTTATTTTTAATTTTCATTCTCAATTGCCTTTTTATATCAGTAACTTCGCTTATCTGAGCGAGAAATCCACTTCCCGAATAAATTTAGATTTTTCTGCTTTAAGATCCCGCCCACAAGCTCAATCGCACTTTTCCCCGTTTGTTTTAGTTGCTCATTGGAAATATTCAACTCATTAAATCCGGACTTTTGGGCGTCAGCAATGCTTGCTCCGTAAATAATCAGCGATATTTTTGCCCAATGGCAAGCGCTAAAACACATCGGACACGGCTCACATGTGGAATAAATAACCGCACCGCTTAGATCAATTTTTTTTAATTTCAGACAGGCCTTGCGTATTGCTAATATCTCAGCATGCGCAGTAATATCCAATGCCGCAAAAACTTTATTATGCTCACAACTAATCACTTCCCCATCCTTTACAATACAAGCGCCAAAAGGCGTTTGCCCTTTTGCTATACCAGCTTCTGCTTTCTTAATTGCCAGCTGCATAAATTTTTCATGAAATTCTTTTTTCATATTCCAGCATTTATCCTTATAGATTTAGAAAGGTAAGAAAAATAATTGCGGTTTTAATTCCTGAAAATATGGAATATTCATCCATAAATACCGCAAAGGGGGCATTTCCAGTTAAGTGATTCATCCCGCACAGGATGCTTATCACTTTTAAGATTAGTATTTCCGGCAAAATTGTGAAAATTCAAACACTCTTTATGAAAAGCCTCTTCAGGCGATTTAGCAATACTAAACTTAAAGAAAAGACAATCACTCTTCCTATATACCCAGTTCTTAAGCTCACCATTAAGATCATTATCGGATCTGCCCACATACAGCACAACAAAATCATTCCCTGAAATATAGCCAACACCGAAATTACCAGGAAGATTAGGTCCGATATTTTCATCGATTTTATCAGGAACAAGCACATAAGGTCCCAACATGTCAAGTGATGCCATCAACTCCTCCAAATATATCTAATTACAAACGTTTTACAAAATCTCAAGTTCCTGCTTCGCTGCTTCTAAAGAATCGCAAGTATGGATTATCACTGTATGCGAATAGTGAAATAAGGCCATAATATTAAAACCAATATCACGAGTATCCTTAGCAATTACACGGACAACCTTGGAGACTTCATGATTATTACATAGCTCCATGATCGCATCAATGCTATTATGTGCATCAAAATCCATATTTCTCAGCTTGCTTAAATCGGTCAATAATCTAAAACCCGGTTTAAGTACCTTAATTTTGCTGGCTAAATCACAAACCATCTCCTTGCCCTCATCAGAATTAAAAAATTCCAAGAGATGAATTCCTAAAGTATTCTTGTCTACATCAATATCAATTCGATACATTTATCTTCTACCTTTTAATAGCTTTTAAAAATCTAACTATAGAATTATATTACCCCGATTAAGCCATATTTACAAGTTAAAATTAGGCTCATTCTTCATAAAGTTAAAAACTATCTATTTGTTAGTTATTAAAACAAATTAAGAATGCCCTATGATTACACAGTTTCTAAAAAGATTACTACGATTAATTTCTATTAGAATATCCATCTGATCGGATTTTTAATCGCTGCAATCAGGCCCTTTCTTCAAACTTAAACAAGAAAGGACCTAAAATTATTCATAAAACAAGTGTGCAGACGGAAAATGTTATTTTTATAAAAAACTTTTTTCATAATATTTATTGATTATTTTACATGTCCATTATATAATTAAATTCATGAATAATGTACTTAGAGTTTTCATTGCTGTAGACATAAATCCAGAAATCCGCCAAGAGTTGATACGGATACATTCTGAATTAAAAAGCAGGATTAAAGGGGATTTATCCTGGATAGAACCAGAGAATATCCATTTAACACTTAGATTTTTAGGCCAAGTCACTGATGAGCAACTAGAAGAGATCAAAAAAATTGTCGAAGCAATTTCCAAAAAAGTCAAAAAATTCTACATGGACTTAGGAGCAATCGGCGCTTTCCCTGACATTTTAAATCCGCGAATAATATGGGTCGGCATTAAATTTGGATTCGACCAGTTAAATGAACTCAATGCTGAACTTGAAGACAGACTGGAAACTATTAATTTTGCTGTGGGAGAAAAGTACTTCCATCCTCATCTCACAATTGCCAGGGTTAAATCGCTTGAGGGAAAAAATACAATAGCTGAAATCGCTAAAGAAATCATCCCCAAACAGTTGCCTACAATCGTTGACAAGCTTGTTATCATCCAAAGTGAACTTACCCCAAAAGGAGCAAAATACACACACCTTTTTGAGGCAAAACTAGTCAAATAATTTTCTTCTTACCCTTTCTACTGCTTAGATTAAAAATCAAACGAGAATTAATCGGATAAAATCGATAAAATACATTAGAGCAAGCGTATAAAAAGCCGCGAGGACATCATCAAGCATTACACCGAGACTTCCCTTTAATACCTGTATTTTTTTTATGGGAAAAGGCTTAAAAATATCAAAAACGCGAAATAAGATAAATGCTGTAAGCACATGAGCAAATGTAGCAGGAATAAAACAACAGCATATAAGCATCCCGCTGACTTCATCAATCACTATCTTGCTTGAATCCTTTACCTTGAAAATTTTTTCCGCCAATCCACAGGTAATAAACCCAAGCACCACTATAAACGCTGTTACAGCAGCTAGAAAAAAAGGGTGTTCTTTAAGAAAAAAAAAGATCATCAAGCTACAGACACTTGCATATGTACCAGAAGCAATCGGAAGATAACCTATATAGAAAAAACTGGCAATTAATTTAATCATCTTTTACTGCCCCTAATATTTGTCTATTCTTAATTAAATAAGATATTCCGGATATAATAGTTAAAGCAACTGTAATCAACATCAATATATAGATAATATTTTGCAAAAAAATTTCATTATCAGTACTGAAATGTAATAGACCGGATTTTTTGGATTCATTAATTATAATAACGGAAAGTATAAAGAAAATTGATATCATCTGTGAAACTGTTTTTTGTTTTCCTGCCATTGAAGCAGCCATTACCTTTCCTCTTTTTACTCCGACAATCCTTATGCCGGTTATTATCAGCTCTCTGCATATAATCACAACTACCATCCATGCCGGTATTAGCCGCATCTGGACAAATGATAAAAAAGCAGCTAAAATAAGTATTTTATCGGCAATCGGATCAAGTAATTTTCCTAAATCCGTAATCAGATTATATTTGCGGGCAATATAGCCATCATAAAAGTCCGTCAGGCATGCGATAGTAAAGGCAACAAACGCTAAAACTTTCACCATTAGTCCCGGGGAAAACAATAAAAACATAAACACAAAAGCAAGTACTATCCGTAAAATAGTCAGCCTATTAGGTAAATTCATACTTTATCCCCCGTCAAATCGTAAAGCACATTATCCGATATATTAACTTTTTCAAAACTCCCGGTTTTCAAATCCCTGCCTTTAACATAAACCAGACCGTCAACATCTGGGGCATCATATTGAGTCCGGCCAATTGCCAGGCCTGGATTTAAAACTTTATCTATAAGCACTTCCATTTTTTTGCCCACAAACGAGGAATTTTTATGCTCAACTATTTTCTGCTGCATACGCATTATCTTATCACGTCTTTTATTCTTTATATTCTCAGGAATCTGACCCTTAAGTAATGCCGCTGTTGTATTTTCCTCTGCCGAATATGTAAACACGCCTAATCGCTCAAATTTTATCTTAGCCGCAAATTCATAAAGTTCCTTGAACTCAAGCTCAGTTTCCTGAGGGAACCCTACGATCATTGTAGTACGCAAAGCTGCTTCAGGAATAAGCTTTCTTATATCGCAAATTAGTTTTTTTATCCTTGCTGCTTTTACTTTGCGCTCCATTAGCTTCAGCATTCTGTCATTGATATGCTGAATAGGCAAATCAATATATTTGCAAATTTTAGGTTCATCTCTTATAAGCTTTAGAGTTGAAAGATTCAAATGCCTTGGATGAGAGTACAACAATCTAATCCATTTCAGCTCACTTATTTTTACCAGTTTTCTCAATAGACTATCAAGTGCATATTTTTTATAAATATCATAACCGTAAAAAGTAGTATCCTGGCTTATCAGATTAACTTCTTTTATACCCCGATCAGCCATAACGCGAACCTCTTTTACTATAGATTCCATTCTCCTTGACCTATATCTTCCTCTTATCTGAGGAATAACACAGTAACTGCAGAGATTATCACATCCATCCGCAATTTTCACATATGCATAATGCCCTGGAGTGAGATTTATACGCGGAGTATTATGCTTATATAGAAAGTGATTGCGTCCGATATTCACAACTTGGCGGCAAACAAATAATTTATTTATAGTAAGAACGATCTTATCAACATTACCAGCCCCTAAAAATCCATCAACCTCATCCATAAGACTTGCAAGTTCCCTGCCATAACGCTGAGGCAGACAACCCGCAACAATAATTTTTTTCAATCTACCTTTCTTTTTCAGTTCAACCAGGCTAAAAACAGTATCGATTGACTCCTCTTTCGCATCTTTAATAAAAGCACAGGTATTGACAATAGCTACATCACAACCTTCCGGATTTTCTTTTATTACAAATCCGGCTTTGTGCATAAACCCAAGCATTATTTCCGCATCAACAAGATTTTTCGAACAGCCAAGATTGATTAAGGCTACTTTCATGTTACTTTCCATATCTTTAAATTAACACTTGCAGAATATAGCAATCATAAAATTATACATATTAAAGAAAAAGGATATCTTAAGGATTGTAGGTTATGCTGGAGTTTTTAAAAAATGGTTATTATTATTTACTGCTATTCTTCATCCTGCTGTGCGAAAACAGCATCATCCCAGCTATCAATAAGAATCTCTCTTGCCTTAGAACCTCGAAACGGACCGACAATCCCATCGTCCTCCATCATATCAATTAAACGTGCAGCGCGCGCGTATCCAAGCCTTAGTCTTCTTTGCAGCATTGAAACAGAAGCCTGTTTAGTATTAATAACCAGTTTAGTGGCTTCTTCATACAAATCGTCCTTTTTGTCTCTGCGATTGCCAGCGAATATTTTATTCTGCTGTTTTAATATATCTTCAGTATAAACAACAGTTCTCTGTTCTTTAGCAAATTTAACTACTTCTTCGATTTCTTTATCCTCTACTAGTCCTGACTGAGCCCTTACCAGCTTAAAATTACCTGGTTTAAGAAAAAGCATATCGCCACGCCCTAAAAGCTTATCGGCTCCATTCATATCCAGAACTGTACGAGAATCTATCTTACTGGCTACTCTAAATGATATACGCGCAGGAAAATTAGCCTTGATAATACCAGTTATAACATCTACAGACGGTCTCTGAGTAGCCAGTATCATATGAATACCTATAGCTCTAGATAGCTGAGCCAAGCGGGTAATTGCCCCTTCAACCTCTTTGGGAGCCATCAGCATCATATCTGCCAGCTCATCTATTATAATCACAATATAGGGCATCTTTTCAAGAAGTATCTTCTTATCACCATCAATAATTTCCTTAAGGCCTCCATCTAGTTTTGCGTTATAGCTTGCGATATTGCGCACCCCTACCTTTGCCAATAACTTATAACGGTTTTCCATTTCCGTTACAGCCCAGTCAAGCGCACCTGCCGCTCTTTTCACATCATTAACAACCGGACAAATAAGATGCGGTAACCCGTTATACGTAGCCATTTCCACCATCTTCGGATCGATCAGAATCATCTTTACTTCCTCCGGAGAAGCCTGGAATAGAATACTCATTATAAGGGTATTTACACAAACTGTTTTTCCGGCCCCGGTAGTTCCGGCGATCAACATATGCGGCATTGCCGCAAGGTCAGTAACAAGCGGAGACCCGTTTATGTTCTTTCCCAATGCGAGAGTCAGCTTTGATTTAGAATCTTGAAACTCACTGGTCTCTAAAAGCTCTTTTAAATAAACCATGACAGCCTTTAAATTCGGCACATCAATCCCAACTGTACCTTTACCTGGAAGCGGCGCAACAATATGAACACTCGGTGCTTTTAAATTTAACGCAATATCATCACCCAGATTCATGATTTGATTTATCTTGACTCCAGGAGCAGGCTGCAATTCATACCGTGTTATCACCGGACCCTGCTCAACCTCAACAACTTTCACTTCAATATTAAAATCTCTGAGCGTCTCTTCAAGTATCTTAGAATTACCCTCAAGATCATCCTTCATCATTCTTTCTTCCATTGGGGCAGGGCTAGTAAGCAAGTCAAGCGGCGGCAATTTATAATCTCCGACAAATTTAGGCGCTAAAACCCGCGCTGGATTTTTCTTCTTCTCAAAAATTTTAGACTTCTTTATTACAATATTTGATTTACGTAATGGCCGAGTTTCTTCCTCTTTCTCGCTCTTATCAAATTCATCAAGCTCTCTGGATTTTTTATTCTTAAGGCCAAGTTTTCTGATTTTAGGCTTAACTAAGACACGCTGGACTGAGTGCATTTCCTGAATCTTATGCTTAGCCGAGGCTAGATTTAAAAAACCGACTATAGTTCTAGTCAAGCGAAGAAAAACAGGCAAGACAAGGAATTCTGTCGCTAGAAGGATGGAGAGCATAAATATTGTGCCAAAAATAATCATAGCACCTACTTCACCAAAATACCTGCAAAGCAGCAAAGAGGTATAAAACCCGACTACTCCTCCTGTCGCCACCCTGCTTACATTATAAGGCGCAGTAATAGTGCTCATCATCGCCGAAAAAGACCATATTGCAAACAAAAAACCAAAAAATTTAGTATAAAATGTATGGGTTATCCGCCCCATTATTTTTCCCACAGCCCATAGGCAAAATAGCAATGGGATAAGATAGGCGCTCCATCCGACTGTAATAAGCAATGCCCATACCAAATAGGCACCAACATATCCACTAAAATTTTTTATATGAATATTGGAATTTGAAGTGTTGAAAGGAATATCGGCAGGATTATAAGAAAGAAAACTTATAAGCAGAAAAGCACAAATTCCAATAAGGATAATAAACCATATTATCCTTATTTGTTTTTCACTCATAGATCATACTCCCGTATGCCCGAAGCCATCCGTATTGCGAACAGTTTTATCCAGATCCTTGACAACTATAAATTCTGCCTGGGTAACTTTTTTAATAACCATTTGAGCAATACGTGCACCACGTATTATTTTATATGAACTGGATCCAAAATTAATCATAATGATATTGATCAACCCGCGATAATCAGCATCAATTGTCCCCGGACTGTTAACTATACCAATACCATGCTTTATAGCCAAACCGCTGCGCGGTCTTATCTGAGCCTCATAACCAACAGGTAAGCTGATATAGATTCCGGCCGAGATAAGTTTTATCTGACCGGACTCTAGAATTGTTTGCTCATCAACATCAGCATATAAATCCATGCCGGCTGATCCATCGCTCATATAGCTGGGAAGCGGCAAATCTTCACAATTATCCTTTTTTTTAATATTTATAACTACTTTATCAATCACTTCCATCGCTTTCCTTTGCCTTTGGGATAGCTTTTTTTATACTTAGATTGACTCTCTTCATATTATCTATCTCGATAACTTTTACAGTCACCTGATCGCCGACTTTCACAACATCCTCGACATTTTTAACAAACTTATTAGATAACTCTGAAACATGGATAAGGCCTTCTTTATTAGGTAATATTTCACAGAAAGCGCCAAAGTTCATAAGTCTGGTTATTTTGCCTTTATAAATCTTGCCTACTTCCGCTTCAGCAATCAAGCCTTGAATTATATCAATTGCCTTTTGTGATGCAGCCGAATCAGCGGAAGCTACTGCTACAGTCCCATCATCTTCAATATCTATTTTAACTCCTGTATCAGCAACTATCTGCTTAATGATCTTGCCGCCAGGGCCGATGATATCTTTAATTTTTTCCTGTGGTACCATTACAATCGTAATCCTTGGAGCAAATTCAGAAAGCTCAGCCCGTGGTTTATCAATAACTGCTGTCATTTTATCCAGAATAAAAAGTCTGGCCACTTTTGCCTGAGCCAGTGCCTTTTCAAGAATTTCAATATTAATTCCCTCGATTTTTGAATCAAGCTGAATAGCTGTAACCCCGGCTTTCGATCCGGTAACTTTAAAGTCCATGTCACCTAAATGATCTTCCAGTCCCAGAATATCCGTCAATACGGCAACGTTATCACCCTCTTTTATAAGGCCCATTGCAATACCTGAAACAGGCGCTTCTATCGGAACACCTGCATCCATTAAAGACAACGTTCCAGCACAAACTGAAGCCATACTTGAAGATCCGTTGGACTCTAAAATCTCAGAAACCAATCTAATTGTATAGGGGAATTTCTCTTTCGATGGCATAACCGGCAATAATGCTCTCTCTGCCAGCGCCCCGTGGCCAATTTCCCTGCGCCCAGGGCCACGAATAGGTCTCGCCTCTCCAACACTAAATGAAGGAAAGTTATAATGTAACATAAAAGTCTTAGTTGATTCTCCTACTAAAGCATCAATCCTCTGCTCATCTGCACTTGTTCCCAGAGTTACCACTCCCAAGCTTTGAGTCTGACCGCGTGTAAACACTGCCGAACCATGTGTGCAAGGCAAAACAGCTACTTCAGAACAAATATCGCGTATATCCGTAAAACTTCTGCCATCAACGCGCACCTTACTTTCAAGGATGATCTTACGCACATGCTCTTTTTCAACTTTTGCCAGCATAGATTTTACTTCCGATTCCGTATAAAGAGAATCTTCATCTTCTGTTATCAGCTTTTCAATAAGTTCTTTCGAAATAACAGACAACTGCTCAAGCCTTTCTTCCTTACTGCTTATTTTATAAGCAACAGATAGTTTTTCCAAAACAAGGTCTTTCACCTTGTCATGCAATTCCTCAGGCAACTGCTTAAGAAGAACATCTGTTTTTTTCTTACCGCATTTTTTAATAAACTCTTCCTGCATAGTAATAAGAGCTGATAATTTATCATAGCCAAACCGCATTGCCTCAAGCATTAATTCCTCAGATACTTGATTAGCACCGCTTTCAATCATATTAATCCCATTCCGAGTACCGGCAAGTACTATTTCCATCGAACTTTCCTTGACCTGTTCAAATGTAGGATTAATAACAAATTCATCATTTATTCTGCCGATTTTTACCGCTCCCATAGGTCCTGCAAACGGAATATCCGATATTGACAAAGCAACTGATGCGCCTATTAAAGCCAGCATGTCTGGATCATTTTCTCCATCACAAGAAACAACCATAGAAAAAACTTGAATTTCATTGCGAAAACCCTTCGGAAACAATGGTCTTATAGGTCTGTCGATAAGTCTTGACGTCAATATTTCCTTTTCCGATGGTCTGCCTTCACGTTTAAAAAATCCTCCAGGTATCTTGCCAGCAGCATAAGTCTTTTCTTTATATTCTACTGTCAAAGGCATAAAGTCCAAATGTTCCTTTGGTTCTTTCGACATTACGGTAGTAACCAGGACAACTGTCCCGCCGCACTGTACAGTAACCGCGGAATTTGCCTGTTTTGCTAATTTCCCGGTTTCAATTTTAATTGTCTCTTTTCCCAATTTAATTTCAGTTCTTTCTATCATTCTCTCTTCTCTTCTTTCTTTTCTATAATCTCGTCTAACTTCCTATTATCACTTCTGCTACTTCCTTAAATTAAGTTTTTCCAAAACTTCCTTATACTTCTTAAATTCTTCTCTTTTTAAGTAATTCAACAACCGCCTTCTCTTAGAAACAAGCTGAAGCAGCCCTACTCGTGAGCTAAAATCTTTTTTGTGAATTTTTAAATGCTCCGTAAGACTGCTTATCCTTGTTGTAAGCAAAGCAATTTGAACACTCGCTGATCCAGTATCCTTATCGTGAAGCTTTAAATCATCAATAACTTTTCCTTTTTCATTCTCTGTCACAGACATCTCCTTTTTCACCTCCTTTCAATTTTTCATATTTTATCACAAACATTATTAAATGTACACCTCTAAATTAACAACTTTCTCCTCACCACTAGAGTGAATTATCCGCAAAATTTTTATAAATCCTTATATTTTCCATCTATCCTCTTGGAATTCAGCTAATCATATTTTTCCAATAATTTGTGTACAGAATAGGCCGCTTTAGCTCCTTCGCCGCAAGCACTGATAACCTGACGCAGGGAGTTTTGGCGGCAGTCTCCGGCGACAAAAATCCCCTTTGCCGTTGTAGCAAAATTTTCATCCGCCACTATATATCCTGAATCATCCCTAGCCCCCAATCCTTCCAGAATTTCTGTCTGTGGATTCATTCCCACAAAAAGAAAAACTCCACTTGTCCTGACTAATTTTTCATTGCCTGCCGGACCCTTTATGTTTACACCCTCCACCGTTACAGCCCCGGATATCTTCGTGCAAACGGATTCCATAATAAAATCTATATTTTCGCTCTGCTTAGCCTTTTCTACAAATACCGCATCTCCTCTGAATCTATCGCGCCTATGAACGATCGTAACTTTGCTTGCAAATTTACTTAAATACAGCGCTTCCTCCAATGCTGTATTTCCGCCACCAATAACAACGATTTCTTTATCCCTGAAAAACGGCGCATCACACATAGCACAATAAGAGACACCTTTACCTAAAAATTCCGCTTCACCTGTTATCCCCAGTTTTTTGGGAACAGTGCCTGTGCAAATTATTATTGTTTTTGAAACCAATGTCTCTTTAGCAGTTTTAAGCTCCCACTGGCCTTTAGCATCCTTACTGATGGCTTCTACTGTCGTCTGCATGAATTGAAAATCATAATGTTTCAGCTGCGAAATGATGTATTCCGTAAGCTTTATTCCTGAAATACCATCCGGAAACCCCGGGTAATTTTCCAAGATATCTATATAATTGAGATATCCTCCTATCTGCATCCTATCTACAAGAAGAACTTTCAATTTAAACCGCAAAGCATAAAGACATGCAGTCATACCCGCAGGACCTGCTCCGACAATAATCACATCAAACATAAACATAACCTCGCTTTCTTTTACAAATCATATCTCTAAACTTCAACATTAATATCATCCTTCATAGCTTTTCTTTTAAGCAAGCTGACCATATTTAGACTCAAAAAAAGCTTTCCCCAAAAACCAAGTGGTTCACACATTCTTTTCTTCATTTCATTATAGGAAATAATACATTTATTTATATCTTCATCGTTTATTACTTTAGTACTGTATCGCACTTTAATAAATGCCTCTGTAATCACTAAAAACTCCTTTTTTATATAGTAGTCTTCTGCCACAGCAATATCTTCGGCAATCTCCTTGGGAGTTAAATACGGATTTGCTTTTTGCCCCGTTTTAGTAAAAACAAACCGCAAATTATGATAGAGCTTAGCAATCAAAAGCTTGGGACGATAAAGACAGAGATAATTCATTTTTAAATCAACAATGAATTTCTTAATCAAACAAAAACTAAAATACAAGATAACATAAATAAAAATAATTGCAAAAATAATTACAAAAAAACAAATCAAATAGAATAATACTTTATTTTGCCTGATTCTCTCAATAACAGATTTTATATCTTCTTTCCGCTTTTCCTCTACAATCGCAGGATAATCTTTGAGCTTATCCTTTTCCATTTCTTTATTAGCAGCATCTTTATTGAAATCCTTTTGTTTATGCGATAATCCTGGTTCTTTTGCTGATTCAGCTAGACTCTTTTTCCCTGGTTTTTGGTTTTTATTCCTGTCAGCTATCTCATTTTTAACAGCCTTACCAGCGGAAAAATCAGCTTCCCCTTCTTTAAATTTTTCAGTTGTAGACTTAAGCAAACCACTCACATTTTTCTTTGATTTGTCTTTTAAAATTTTATTCTTTGGAGCTTTATTTTTAAACTTAAATATAAAAGTATTCAAGTGAGTACTTAATTTTTTAAAAACATCATCCCCAGATGCATTCGCTTTTTCCTGCTCTAGCTTAAGCTCGCTTGATAAAATCCCCAAGCCAAATCCCGTACTTTTTCCCCCAGAATTAGAAACTAATGGCTCTTCTAAACTGTTTGCTGATCCTCCATCTAATTGATCCTCTGATTCGCTGCCTGAGCTAGATCCTGATTCGCTGCCTGAGCTAGACCCTGATTCGCTACCTGAGCTAGATCCTGATTCGCTGCCTGAGCTAGATCCTGATTCGCTGCCTGAGCTAGATCCTGATTCACTGCCTGAGCTAGATCCTGATTCGCTGCCTGAGCTAGATCCTGATTCACCAACTG
>CAYTGV010000002.1:58245-179710 GCA_964437495.1 uncultured Planctomycetia bacterium
CTGCCTGAGCTAGATCCTGATTCGCTGCCTGAGCTAGATCCTGATTCACCAACTGAATTTTTACCGGTTTCTCCGCTTGCACTACGAGGGGAATCACCGCCCATACCATTTTCACTTTGACCTGGGATTCCTTCTCCTGTTCCGCCCTTGCCCTCACCTATTCCCTCGCCTGTTCCGTCCTTGCCCTCGCCTGTTCCTTCGCCTGTTCCGTCCTTGCCCTCACCTATTCCTTCGCCTGTTCCGTCCTTGCCCTCACCTATTCCTTCGCCTGTTCCGCCCTTGCCCTCGCCTATTCCTTCGCCTGTTCCATCCTTGCCCTCGCCTGGTACAGAACCAGTTTTATCTTCTCCTGCACCAATATCATCACCAGTATTTTCTGTTTCCTTTTCGCCACCTAATCCAATACCATCAAGCCCATAATCCCCTTTACCTTGATTAGACGAACCATATTTACTTTTTACTAATAAAGAATTATCCTTTCCGCCAAAATCCTTAGTGTCTAAAGTTTGTCCAGACGCTTTATCATTTTTCATATTTTGATTAGGCTTTGCCTGCTCAATTTGAGATTCAAGTATTTCCAGCGCAAGTTTTTTCCCCTTTATCTCTTGGGCCAATGCATTTAATTTCTTTTTATTTTCAGGGTCGATTCCGCCAAAGCTACTCAAAAGACTATAAAGTGTTTTAGATTTTGCGATATCTGCTTTTAATATTTTTATCTTACCAGATAAAGTATCCACATCTTTAGGCGAATCGCCGCCAATAGCCTGTCCTTTACCTTTTTGATTCTTATCTTTTGAACTCTCCCCATAATCACTATCAGCAGCCTGAGACTCGCTTCCTTGGGCATTATCCAGATTCCTTGATTTGCTAGATTTTTCCCCTAAAGCCTTCGGCTGCTTCCAGCCATCTTCCTTCCCATATATTATTTTTTTAAGCGCTACCGGAAGAAATAAAGATCGCACATAAGAAACAATTTCACTATTAGCTATTTGGGGTCCTTTACCTTTTTCTTGCAGCACAAGACCCAATTTCTCATTATTATCCGGCCTAAAGTCCACCACAGAAGAACCACGGCGGTCCAGTTTTAAGCTTATAGAAAATTTTGGAACCAGCCAAATAAGCGGACCAGCAGCAAACGCAATTATTATACTGATTAGCATCGTCAGAGTAAATCGCCTGGAAATATTTATATTATTAAAAACATATCCTGATTCGATTTGTTCTGAATCTGTCTTGCTGGGAGTGATCTGTAAAAGAAAAATTATAACAAATAAAGCAGAAAATAAAAGCAGCGCTCTAAAATTCTCCGGGCAAGAAAACGGCAGACAAACTGAAAAAATAATCAGGAATAAACTTTCGAAATGAACTATGCTCAAATGAAAAGTATTTTTTATAGTAAAAGAACTGAGAGCTATAATTAAAAGAAACAAAAGCATTAATAAAGGCAGCGCTGAGCGATTGAGGGGAACTTTGAACCAGAAAAAAACAGAAACAATAATTAAAAAAATACCGATTAAAAACCGCACCCTCTCTTTTGTATGATCCTGCGTATTAGCACTGAAAAATATCCCCCATGCACAGGCGATTACAAAAAAAACAAGATACCAGAATTTCAATAAAGGCTGAACAGATAATGCAGCAATTATACATAAAGAATATGTAAGAATATAATAAAGTAATTTAATCTGCAAATTTTTCATATTTACCTGAAGAAATTAATTTTAAGGTCATCCCCGCAATTAATCACATATACTTGTGAACTTATTTGATCAAAAGATTTCTTTATAGCCTTTGCCCTTTGGGCAAAACCAGATTGTTTTATCCCTGCCGAAAAAGATTCAGGATCTAAAATAACCGGAATAATCCCTATGTTTTTTTGTAATTTAAGATGTTTTAATAACTTTAGCAACCTTTGATCATCAAAAACAGTAGTAGCTATAATAAGGCTGCAGCTGGGTGGAATCATTCGCTGGTAATGCCCTAGCAACTGATGAATCTGCATTTGTCCGTCCGCCTTTATAGTCGCTAAAGAATCGAGAACTTTAAAAAAGTGATCCTTGCCTTTATTCACACCAATATGCAAAGGAACATAGCTTGAAGCCAACAATCCGAAAGATGCGTTTTTTAAAAGCAGATATTTCATTAATGAAGCCAGTGTTTTTATAGCATACTCAAAGGTCGTATCCTTGCCATAACCGATTTCACTTATTGCAGCAGCATCTAAAACAAGCATTGCCCTCCATTGTGCACTCTGTTCAAAATGACGCACCATAAGTTCAGAAGTCCTGGCTGTGGAACGCCAATGAATCCGCCGCCATCCATCCTCCTGCTGATACTCTCTTATCCCATAAAATTCCTCATACTCTCCGCTTATCCTTGTAGTTTGTTCCCCGAATCTGGGAGCCAGACGACCTAGTATAAAGGGTAAACTATGCACAATAAATATATTGGGGTAAACAACAAGTCTTGAATATTCCGAAATTTCTTTCTGGGCATAGAAAAGCCCAAGAGGCTCAAAGATCTTAAGCTTAAAAGGACCAATATTGTAAGCACCCCGTTTATAGCATCTTTCCTGATAAGAAAATTTCATCTTTCCCTTACCAAGACCATTGAAAAACATTATTTTAATCTGTTTACTATCAACAGCCGGAGTAAATATATCTTGTAATTGCAGAGATTGATCAAATAAGGGAATTCTATTGCGCAATTCGATCTCAATGTCCACTAATTCTCCTTCATAGACCTTTTGAGTCAAATTACGTCGAATATCGATATTAACCAGAAGAAATTTAGAAAGAATATATCCTGTAATGATTAGGACAATTATTGAAGCAAAAGCAAAGTAAAGCCAAAAAAGTTTACTGCTCCAAGCTCCTAACAATAGCAGTAAGGAAAAATAAAACATATGCATTGCTCTTCTTGTCGGCATAATCTTTCCTTATAGTGGTACTACTACTGAACGCAGCACTTCTTCAATCACCTGTTTTTTTGTTCTTCCTTCTACTTGAGCTTCTGTTTTGAGCACGATTCTATGGCTCAGAGTATATTGGGACATTTTTTTAATATCATCAGGCATAACAAAATCTCTGCCTTCAATTAAGGCTAAGGCTCTGGATGTCTGCATTAATGCCAGAGATCCGCGAGGACTAGCTCCAAGTAAAACCTCAGGATGGGATCTAGTTGCTCGGACAATAGTCGTAATAAATTTAACCATATCTGCGGACAAATGCACGGCTGTCGCCTTTTCCTGTAACAGCAAGATCTCTTCCAAATTGCTTACACTGCTTATTTTCTCGATAGGATGCTCTTTGAGCTGCCTATTCAGTATTAAAATTTCATCTTTCTCCTGGGGATACCCCATATCTATCTGCATAAGAAACCTGTCCAATTGCGCCTCAGGTAATGGATAAGTTCCATGGAATTCAATCGGATTCTGGGTAGCCATAACGAAAAAAGGCTGCGGCAAATCATAGCTCTGCCCGTCAATCGTAACCCTTGATTCCTGCATACACTCAAGCAGCCCAGACTGTGTTCTAGGCGTTGTTCTATTGATTTCATCAGCCAGGATAATATTAGCAAATATCGGGCCAATACGCGGCTCAAACTCTTGAGTTTTTTGGTTATAAACAGATACTCCGGTAATATCTGAGGGCAGGATATCCGGAGTAAACTGAAGACGCCTAAACTCGGCATTAATAGATTTTGCAATTGAACGAGCAAGCATGGTCTTGCCTAAACCCGGCACATCCTCGATCAGAACATGCCCCTTACTTATCAAGGCAGCTATACACAGTTTTACAGGCCACTCTTTGCCCACAATGACCTTTTCAATATTACTAATCAGCTTTTGGATAATTTCCTTAGACTCCATGTTCCCCTCTTTTCTTTAAAAATATCAAATATTTTATTTTAGAATATTCTTTATACACATGCTAATAGATTTGACTTGTTTTACAGTAAGCGCCGAATGCATCGGCAGGCACAGGATATGCCGACAGATATAAACCGCTGCAGGAAAATCGCCTTTTTTATGCTTTAAGTCAGCATAAGCAGGCTGCAAGTGTAAAGGAATATTATAAACTATTCCCGTTGGTATATTATGATTACGCAATTGCTTATACAGAAAATCCCTGCGCTTTACAAGTATGGGATATATATGGAAAACATTTTTATAATCATTTTCTTGATGCGACACTTCTATTCCCTTTACATCTTTTAAGTTTTGAGAATAAATACCCGCCATGCGGACTCGAACAGCATTCCAATCATTAAGATATTTTAGTTTCTGGCGCAAGACTGCTGCCTGTAAGGAATCCAGCCGGGAATTATACCCTCGAATATAATGCATATGCCGGTTAGATCCGGCTTTACGCCCTTGGTCCCGAAGCATTAACAGCTGCTCATAAACACTTTTTTTCTGGCAGACAATAAGCCCGGCATCTCCGCATCCGCTCAAATTCTTAGTAGGATAAAAACTAAAACAGCCCACATCTCCGAATGTACCTACATCCTGCCATTTATTACCTTTTACTCTTATTTGAGCCCCATGTGATTGTGCGGCGTCTTCAATGACTTTTAATTTATATTTTCTGGCTATTTGCATAATCTGGCGCATTGGCGCAGGGTTACCGTATAAATGCACTGCAATAATCGCTTTAGTCCTCTTTGTGATCTTCTTTTTAAGATCTTCAAGATCCATATTGAAGGTTCTTTTATCTACATCCACAAATACCGGCTTTGCCCCAACATAAGAAATACTAAGCGCTGTGGCAATATATGTATAGACCGGACAAATAACCTCATCAGTCGGTTTTATTCCAAGCGCCAAAAGCCCCAGAAATAATGCATCAGTCCCTGAATTGACACCTACAGCAAACTTTGAATGGCAATAACCCGCAAATGCATCTTCAAATAATTTCACCTCATGCCCCAGTATGAAATCACCCTTATCATATACTTTGGTGAAGGCTTCAATTGCCTTTTTTCTTATTGATTTATTCTGTGTTTTTATGTCAATAAATGAAACACTCATTTTCCATTACTCCTTTTTATTTTTCTTCTTTATTACTTTTTCAACTGCTTCCAAAACCATATCCTCACTTATTTGATCAAGGCAAGCTATGTTTTTACAATCTGGTTTTTTAAAGTTCTTGTAACACGGCCTGCATTCAATAGCTGCCTTTACAATTTCATGTCGAGCTCTAAGTCCTATCGGTCCATAAACATTTTCATCCACAGGCCCAAAGATTGAAACCGTGTTCACTTCTTTTGCGCAGGCAATATGCATAGGACCGCTGTCATTTGAAATAAAAAGACTGCATTTTCCGATTATTGCTGCCAGCTGCCCTAAATTTGTCTTACCAATGGCATTTACAACCTTTTCACTTTTAAGAATATTCTTAAAACTAGCGCAATCATCCACATCCTTATTCGTACCGAATATTATTAATTTGCAATTATAGTCTCGAAGCAAACTCCGCATAAGACCGGCAAACCGTTCATCCGGCCACTGCTTGCATTTTGAATCTTCCCCCCAGCTTGCGCCGCCAAAAGGAGCAATGCCGATCAGCATATCCTGATTACTAACATTATGCTTTAGTAAAAAATTATCCGTAAACTGCCGGTCTTTTAAAGAAGTATAGAACTTTAGTTTTCTATCGATCTGCTTGATACCCAGCAATTTTAAAAGATCAAGGTAATATTCAATAATATGCTTTTGGCCTACTGCATTAACCTGCAGTCTATGATTAAGAAATATGCCGCGCTTTTTGTAATCAAAGCCAAACCGCTCTCTTACCCCAATAAGCCAAAGTAAAAAACTATATTGGCTTACCATAGAAAGATCAATCGCAAGGTCGAATTTTTCATTGTTAATTTCACTTATTCCCCCCCCAATCATCTTTATATATTCCAGATAAGACTTTTTCCTGACCTGCTTTAAATCCCCCCGGGTATAAAGGAATAATTTGTCTACAAAAGGATGGTTTTCCAAGATTGATGCAGTTTGTCTCTGGCACAAATAACCAATAAAACTATCTGGGAATTTTTTCTTCAACGCATCTATAACCGGAGTGGTGAATAAAACATCCCCGACCCCAAAAGGATTAATGATTAGAATTTTTTTCATGGATTATTTTTATTATTTCCAGCTTTCCGGATTTAAGTTTTATATGCAATGCTCTGTTTTATAATTTTCCTACAATAGTATCCATATCTACATACTTATTAACTAAATCAATCACAAGATTTGTCTTCGTTTTATCCTGTGGCCTTATTTTTACTGTTAAGTCATGAACACAAGATGAAGCAGTATAAGTATCTTCTTTGACTAAAAGTACAGGGATATCAGTAAACTTTATTATATTAAGCACAGAAGGATGCGGCCTTATTCCACCCGTCAATATTAATCCGGCAACTGACGGCCCGTTATCACCGTAAATAAGCTGCATGCTTATTGCCGTGAGAATAATATCTTCTCTGTCACCCGGCGTAATAACCAGACTATTATCTTCTATGTGATTCAATGCATCATGCGGCTCCATAGCGCCAATAACGATTTTTTCCACAGTATTATCCAGAAAAGTAGAACCATACAGAACATCTGCGTTTAATTCCTGCTGTATCTGAGAAATCGTAGGCTTGCTCAAAATAGGTTCATAAGGAATAACTCCTAGAACATCCAGACCATGCCTGGTGAGACCTTTACTCACTAATGCCTTTATCCTATTATATTTTTCCGGTAAAACTTTATTTATTATCACTCCCATTATTTCTACTCCTTCCTTATCGAAAAGAGCCTTATTTAATAGAATTTCATCAATCGGGCGACCTATGCCTCCCGATGAGACAAGAATAACCTTTGCCTTTAGCTTCTTGGCAACATATGCATTAGAAAGATCAAATACCGCACCAACACCTGCATGGCCTGTGCCTTCAATGATCACCAGATCATTATTTTTCTGAATATGCCGATAAGCATCTTTTATTTTTTTTATAAGCTCATTCTTCCTGGGATGTTTGATGTAATTTTCTGTAAAGCCCCGCTCAACAGCAATAGGGCTCATATCACTTAAAGTATTTTTCATATTGCAAACATGTTCTATCAGCACAGAATCTTCGTCTACTTTATATCCTGCTTCGATAAGGTAGCGCTGGCCGACTGGTTTGATAAACCCTATGCGTTTAAAATACTTTTCTAGACAATATATCAACCCCAGACTTACAGTAGTTTTTCCGTTATTTTGTCTTGTCGCAGCAATAAAAACTTTTTTACTCATAATCTGCCTCTTAAATTAATCATTCCTGCAAAAAATACGCGGATTCTATTGATTTAATCAAATCAGCAAGAATCACATTTGTCGGTGACGGGATATTAAGACTTTTGGCTTGTCTGACAATCGCTCCATTGATATAATCGATTTCTGTCCTTCTTTTTTTAAGAACATCCTGCAACATGGAAGAAAGGTTCAAGGCAGTCGCCCGGCAGACAGATTCGACTTTCGCAATAGGATCATCGTAACTGAGTTTGATTCTTTTCCTCTTGCTTATGCGAACTGCTTCTGTTACAGCCATTGACACTACTTCTCTCGTACCTTGGCTTTCGATCAGAGCGCCATTTTTAAGACGTGTAAGCGCACTGATGGCATTAATACCAACATTAATGATCAGCTTACTCCAGATAATACTGTTAATATCTTTAGTAAAACGAGTGGGGAAACCGGAAAGATTGAATAATTCCCGTACTGGACGCATTGATACTGTCAACCTTCCACTTATATTACCGATCACTGTCTCACCCGCTCCTGCATGGCGAATATATCCTTCTCTTAAAGTTGTCGCCCCCTGCGCAGTAACTCCTCCCAATACTCGCTCTGAGCCCACTATCTCGCTCATCATTTCCAGATTACCTAGGCCGTTTTGCAGACTAAGGACTCTGCTGTCCTTAGTAAGAATCGGCTCTATAGTCTTAAGCGCCTCTTCCGTGTCATAAGATTTAACGCATAGAATAAGCAGGTCAGGTGACTTGATATCAGACGCACGGGCAGTAGCATTAATTTTCACCGAAAAACTGCCTTTTTCTGTTTCAATATTAAGTCCGTTTTCGTTTAATCTTTTTGCTCTTCTGGGGCTCCTATCCAAAATCCAGATATCATTCTGCTTCTTCTTAGCAAAATAACCGGCAAACAAACATCCCATTGCTCCAGGACCTATAATAACAATTTTCATCATATTCTCCTGTTATAATCCTCAAACTTAAACTAGATTATACCTGATTACAAAGATTATTGAAATATTACACAGATTAATTTCTATTATTAAATCGCTGTGATCGAATTTTAATATCTGCAATCAAAACATCTTCTGCTGTTTCGTTATAAAATGTCTTAGAAAAATTATTTTCTTTAAGTCATATGCATGGTTCCAGGATGCATAATGCAGAATGAATAATGCCTGTCTGCTGTTTATTTATCCCTCTTTTTTATTTTAAAGCAATGTTCTGGTGCGGGAAACTTTTCTTCTATAACTTCATCCCTGAAATTGCCTATTGCTTTGGATATCTCAGTAGAAATATCTGCATATTTTTTAACGAATTTAGGCGTAAACCCTTCAGAAAACCCAAGAAGGTCATATGTAACCAAAACCTGTCCGTCACAGCCCTTACCCGCGCCAATTCCTATGGTCGGCACTTTAAGTTTTTTTGTGATCTCATCGGCAAGAGTTTCAGGTATGCATTCAAATACAATACTAAAACAACCCGCTTTTTCCAAAGCAAGCGCCTGACGCATAATACTATCCGCGGCTTCAGGCTCTCTGCCCTGCACTTTATAGCCGCCAAGTGCTGTTGCTGTCTGAGGTGTAAGGCCAAGATGACCCATTACAGGAATACCGGCCCTGACAACTGATTTGATAATAGAAAGTATATCAGGATTAGCTCCTTCTAACTTTACGGCATCTGCCCCTGCTTCTTTAATAAGTCTTCCGGCATTGATTATTGTTTTTCTGGCTGTTACATTAAAAGACATAAACGGCATATCTGCAACTAAAAGTGATTTTTTTCTGCCACGATTAACTGCTTTGGTATGATGGATCATATCTTCCATTGTCACAGGAACAGTCGAATCATAACCCAAGACAACATTACCCAAAGAATCCCCCACAAGGATTATATCAATAGCTGCCTTTTCTAAAGCAACGGACATGGGGAAATCATATGCTGTAAGCACAGTAATTTTCCGGTTTTCCTGCTTCATTTTTAACAAATCAGGAATAGTCATTTTTTTTCTTTCCATAAACATCACCTGGTATAATCTACACAAATACACTGGATTATCCCTGAAATCAAGACATACTGCTACTTTCTCATTATAGAATGTCTAAAAATAAGTATAGCAAATATCTCTAACTATAGCAACGCTTTAGTTGAAATCTGAGGTGTAGTTAAAGAAGAAAAAAGTAGTAATAAAATCAAATTAAGGGGCGATGCTCCACCTAAGACGGACAAGTTGCCCCTTAGTTATTTATTTAGCTGATAGCTATGAGCCATTTTGTTTGACTGCCTGTCCCGTCGCTTTTAGACGGGGAAGCGATTTGTTATGAATAGAATCTATTTAATTATTATCATATAACACAGCATTTAACAGCTTGTTTTAGGGTATTACTATCTTTCTAGATATTATTTCAGCGATTGTATCATAGCCAAGCTCATTGGGATGTAAAGAGTCAGAAAATAAATCATTCCCAGGAATTGTTTTTGAATGAAATTCTTTTTCTATGTCAATCAAAAAAATATTGTATTTTTTGCAAACCGTTCGTATTATCTGATTAAGTGATGAAGGTGCTCTTTGAAAAGGAGCATATGCTGGTGAAAAATCACGGGCCAGAATAAAGTTTTTCAGAGCTAATTCATATTTATTAAGATAAAGATAGCTTTTTCCTAATAAGAAATATGTTTCTGCATACTTATCATCTAATTTGCGTAAATCTAATAACTTTTCAATTGATCGATAATAAAGACCACTATTAAATAGATTTTTTGCTTCTTGGAGCATTTTCTTATATTTATTTAAATCCCTTAAAGATATGTTTGGCCTATGCAAGCTAATAAATGGAGGAAAATCTTTCAAATTAGAAACAACTGTACAAACATAAAATGGAATGTTTGCTTTTTGTAATAGAATACGCATTTGAATTAAATTTTCTCTAAATGTTTCCTCACATAAAAAAAGCTCATTCTTGACAAATTTATCCCAATGGATTAGCGGGATAGAATTTTTATACTCATCTATTGGGGATTGAGTATATGCACTTAGTTGGCGTCGAGGGTATTTCATCCATAAGTTATTAGAATCTTTATCTATTATTCCATCGCGCTTTAAAAATCTTGATAACAATCGATAAGAATAAAAATTGTTGAGCATTAAATCAATTTTTAAAATTAAAGGGTGGGTATCTAAAATCTCTTTAGCCCAGAAATAATAGCCATATTCATTATGGCCTGCGTAAAGTATTATGCAATCCGCATCGTATAACATTACCTCTTCTATCCTTTTTATAAAGCTACCTGATGATTTAGCTTCTTGTCCTGCATTAATAACTTCTACTTCTTGGGATGAATGTTCAACAAGGTATTTTTGAAGTTTAGCAGGAAAACTATCCTTGGGTTTACAAGGAAATCCTTGAGTAGACGATCCTCCGATACAGAACACTCTGAATTTATCTTTTTTGGGCATAGCAAATGATTGAAATGCGGTTCCTGGATTATCTTCCATGTTTGTTTGATATATTCCTGGAGAAGTCTCAGTAAACATTTTATGTTCAGAATCCCAAAGATGTTTATGTACAATCCATAGACTAGATCTTCTGAGTAATAATTCTTTTCCATACAGCGCTCTTATAGTAATTTCTAATGCACTGAGCAAAAAAATAATTATCAAAAAAGATATTATAAATAAGTAAAAATAAAATAAGTGTTTTTTAGCGAATATTTTTTTCATAACGATTAATATCCATACTATGCATTAACTACAGCGTATAGCATTTAATTTATCCCACCGTTCTCTGGCGGAAACGCTTAGCGTTTAGAACATCTAACCCCTAATCCCGGCTTTTAACTCCCCTCTTGAAATTTGATCGTCTTTTTCTTTGATTTATGAAAGGAGATGAAGACACGGATGTCGGAACACCATAAAACGGCGGGGTAAACTGAGAGACGTAACATCCGGGGGTAGCCTGTCCCGCTATGGCGGGAGCATTATCCCTGCCCCAAACATGCACCCAAAGATTTGTTTCACACGCCCAAACTTGCTTAAACCACCATTCCACCGCGTAGGTGGAATATGGGGTTTTCGCCAGGATATAATTAATATCGAGATTAAAGACTTGCCTCCATAACTCGCTTTACTTTAGTGAATTTGCGAATGTATATATTAGAGATCTTAATGCTTCTAAATCTATCATTGGTACTTATATCAACAGCTTCTTTATATGATATGCAGGGAGTAAAGTATTTTTCTAAATATGCTTTTAACTTTTCTTTAGTGTCGCAAATAAAAGTTAATCCGCCTGCTTGCTTAAATATTTCTACTTCTTCTGAGATGTTAAATTTACTCGAAATTATTTGACGATAACCCAAACCCGAATTCGCAAAAAAAACTTTAACTTCGTCATTTTGCTTGAGATGAAAAGTAGCATATCGTAACGCAATCCAACAAATCTCAACATCATTGCTTGAAATAATAATCCCAACATTCATAATACTTAATCCTCTATAAGTGATAATCTCCCTCAGACTCTGGTTGGTATAGGATTTCTTTAACTTCTAACTTTGTAATTCCTCCTGGCACCTTCCACTCAATAATGTCTCCAGTTTTATAACCAAGCATAGCAGTACCTATTGGTGCTAAAATCGAGATTTTCCCTTCAGCCGCATCAGCGTTATCAGGGAAAACTAAACGATAAATCATTTCTTCTTGAGTATCTAAATCCAACAGATGAATTTTAGAATTCATAGTAATAATATTGTCGGGAATATCTTGAGATTTAACTACCTTTCCCCGAGCTAATTCATCCTCTAATTCCTTTAAATGCTTTTCGCCTTCATTGCCAAACTCTCTTGCTACCATTATCAATTCTTTTAACCGCTTCATATCATTATCGGTAATGTGAATTAGTTTTTTTGACATAAGCCACTCTCCTTTTTTTTACCCTTAACAAAACTTATAACATCATTATTTTCATTTTATTATTAATCCCCGTCTAACATTTGAACTCAGGCAATTTAGCCGATGGCCAATGGTCAACAGTCAATAGTCAACAGCTGATAGATATTGCGCTTTGTTTTTTTACTATTAACCATAAGCCATAGGCCATTATGTTTGCCTTAAGCAATTTGTTATGTTTATTAATATTTACTATTATAGCGTATTCTTAAAGCAGGGGCGATGCCTGCCCCCGATGTTGCGTCCCCTCGCCTTCATTTCCTTTTGGCGTCCAAAGGAAACGAAGCAAAGGCCCCGACTAAAAACATGCGGGATAAATTCGACCATGTAACTTACCTCAAAAAAAATCTGTAAGTTACGATCTCATTTTAAAACCGCCCCCAAAAAACGCGATGATTTTCTAATGGTTTACCCACTGCAACTTCGCTGCCAATTCGGCAGTCCTGTCCGCCTGCAAGGCGGCGAGACCTCGCCTTTTTTTTGGCGGGCCTCAATGGCGTTCCGCCATCTTGGCTGCATCTTCGTTCCTAAACCAAAGAAAAATCTATCGCTCCTTTCAAAGGGGAATTAAAAACCGCAAAAAAATCACCAAGTCACAAAGTCACATGTCACAACTTAAAAATACAACCGTCCCCTTTTAATATATTCTATATTGTCAATAGCCAATAGTCGATGGCTAATAGTTGTTTTGCTCTATGTTTTTTTACTATTGACCATTAGCTATAAACCATTAGCCATTATGTTTGCCTGCCTGTCCCGCTGTGGGAGGTGGCAAATCGTTATGTTTTTTATTCCAAGCATATATTGATATTGGATATGTGAAATAAATTCCGTTGTTTTTGTAGTTGAGCGTACTAAACTTTGTTCATCTAAAGCATTAATAGTTTCATGTATTAATTGCTTCCAAATCTAACCCAAATGATTAAAAAGATTTTTTACAATTTAACTTTTTTACAAAAAAATAACTCAAAAGTATTATAACAGAAACAATTCTAAAAACCGCAGTAAATCCAACATGAAATATTAAAAATCCTGCAAGCAATGGAAAAATAGTTGAAAATATTTTACCGGCTCCGGAAATCCCAGCATAAATTGTACGGGTTTCATTTGTTGAAATGTCTAATAATATACCATTGGTAGACATCTTGAATAAGGAAACAAATATTCCTGACAAGATAAAAATGAGTTGATAATAAAGTTGATTATTGCTTAATAATAAAGCAATAATAGGTATAATACTTCCAATAATTATTGCAATTATCAATAGAGTTTTATAATTAATTTTTTTTGCCAATTTATAAAAGATAAAACTTGAAAGAAACATACCTGTAACTCTGAATAACAAAATATTACCTATTAATTTGTACGATAAATCAAAATTTTCTTTGGCAAACAAAATCAAAAAAGGTAAAAATCCTATCCCAAGACCAAGAGTATTTATTATCAATAAATAATATTTCAGATTTTTATTTCTTTTTATTTCATTGGGAATAGTTTTAAAAAAATTGATTATATTTTTTTTAACAGGATTTATTGAACGAATTTCTTTTAAATTCCAAAATCCCAATGAAGCAATTAGCAACAAGAATCCTGCGATTAAAAAAAGTATAGAATAATTAAAGGGATAAGCAAATCGCTTAATAAGATCCCTGACGATTATTGCCGATAAAAAAACACCAATACTTGTGATAATTTCTTTAATTGAAAAAAAATGTTTTCTTTTCTCCTTTCTTACTGATTTGCCAAGTATGTCAATGTATGAAACGTTTGCATAACTGCCGCTAAAAGAAAAAATTGAGATTAAAATAAAAATCAATAAAATTATTGTGTCGCTTCTTAAAGATTGAGAGAAAAAAAACATAGCAGACATTGACAATAATGCTGCGATTCTAAGATTTATTCCTAAAAGAAGGCATTTTAATTTAAGTGAGTTTTTGGATAACATGGGAGCAAATATTAATTGAAAAACACCTGATCCTCCTAGCATGATTGCTGTTAAAAATCCGAGATGAATAGAATTACCTCCTGCTTTTAAAAGCATCGAAGGGATAATTGTATCAACATCCATAAAATTAGATGCTAATGCAAGAAATACCGCATGCCATAAAAAACTACAGAAATTTATTTTTGAGCGTTTTTTTGCTATTTGCATTACATCTAATCATCCCTTTTAACTGAATTTCATTTGAAGTATTTCATAGCAATTAATTCTAATAATAATTTGCAAACCATTTTTAAGTTTTTGGCATCTTTTTTTGTTCACAGAACTCCTGGCATATTAGAAGAATTTAAGATTTGAGTATTTTAAACTTATATCCCAAAGCTTTTTTCTAATATCCTTATCCGTAGAAATGTTTGTTGCTTTAGTAATGGTATCGTTCATGAAATATTTTCCCGTAATATTTTTAACATCATCAGAATCAGCTAAATACAATATGCGTTTTGTTCCTTCGGCGGTAGAGTTTCCAAATTTTCCCCAACCGGACCTAAGTAATTTTGTGTTTATAACCCCTGGATGAAGAGCGTTTACTGTAATATTGGTATCCTTCAATCTAAAACTTAACTCATTGGTAAACAAAATATTACATAATTTTGTTAAAGAATATGCAAGACTTCCTGAATAATGTTTTTCACCATTTAAATTTTTAAAATCAATATTGTTTGCATGAATCATTGAACTAATATTGATAATTCGTGCATTATTAGATTGCTCTAGTAAATCTAATAATTGTAAAGTTAATGAAAAAGCTGCGAGGTGATTTACCATAAAGTTTTTTTCTATTCCTTTTTCAAGAATTATTTTTTCATTTTCATAAATTCCAGCATTGTTTATTAAGATATCAATACAAGAAAAATTTTCATGGATATTTTTTGAAAGTCTTCCAATATCATCAAAAGAGGTGAAATCTGCATTAAAATAAAATACATTTGTGTTCCTTGTTTTTGCAATTATTTCATCTTTGATTTTTTGCCCTTTATTAATGTTTTTCCCGTGCATCAATAAAACAGCATTTTTTTCTGCGAGCATAAAAGCTGTTTGCTTTCCTATGCCATCGGTAGCCCCGGTCAATAATATAATCTTATTATTCAGCATGATTTATTGGAACATCTTTCATTAATTATTTTACTTTAACTATTGAGTAGTAAAATAATAATCCACTGCCTAGTATACAGCTAAGAGATATCAACCCAATAAAAAAAGTAAAGAAAAAATTAAACTTAGGTTTTAATACTACAGATTGCTCAATATTTTCAGCATTAAAATATATATCTATTTTAGTTCCAGTTTTATAATTTTGTAACAACTTTTCAACGCTTCTTTTTAAGAAAAACCTGCAAGATGGAATCTGAAAGCGCTTTCCTTTAACAATAGCATCGTTAAATTAAAATTCATATTCTATTTGTGGAGAATACATGGTTGAGCCAGATCTTCCAAGGCTTTTTCGCATTGAAGTTGATACGATAAATACTTCATTTTTGAGCCAATTTTTGCTTTCAATTATTAGTTTTGTATCAGAATAAACCCAAGTAATACCTTTGATACCGATAGAACTAGTAACGTATGGGAGGAGAAAGATTATAAGAAATAGATGATTTGTCAATAATTCAAACCTTACCCGCTGCGCCTTTCCTAATTCAGGGTTGTCTCCTATCCCCCCCCCTTATTGTTTTTTTATAATAGTTTTGACAGCATCATCGGCAATCCCTGTATTATTTGTAAAATTAATATTATGAGCAATTAAGGCTTGTTTCATCTTGTCACCGATGGATTCAGCAATAATCATGGTGACATTCTTGTCAGACAGTAAGGAAACAACCATACGGCTAATACCACCGGACTGATTCTTAGCCGGATTTTTTATGGCTTCTAGAAAATTTCCCTTTTCGTCAAAAAAAAGAAAAAATGGAGCTCTGCCGGTTTCTTCACTAATAAGGGAATTCTTTTCATATCCTGTTGTAGGAACAGCAATCTTCATTATTTGAGCAGTAGCTCTAGAGGCAAGAACAATAAGCAATACTATAACAATACTCAGAAAAATTGTTTGCATAGATTTCAGGTTCATCATGTTTATCCTTTTTTTATCCAACACCTGAGCTCAGCTACTGGGTTAAGCTCCATTTGCGCGCACCTTCCAGCCTGAGGAATTTTTAAAATTACTCAGGTTCTCGCCCTCTTTAGAGGGTTAGTTGAAGCGAGTTGTTATATGTATTCTATATAGTCGATAGTCAATGGTCAATGGCTGATGATTTTTAGATCTTATTTTTTGACTATTGGCTATTAGCCATAAGCCATTTTGTTTGCCTAATATATTATAGTTTAGGGGCAATGCCTGCCCCCTTGTCATATTCAAATTAGTCCCAGGATATAATCAATATCGAAATTAAAGACTTGCCTCCATAACTCGCTCTACTTTAGTGAATTTGCGAATGTATACATTAGAGATCTTAATGCTTCTAAATCTATCATTGGTACTTATATCAACAGCTTCTTTATATGATATGCAGGGAGTAAAGTATTTTTCTAAATATGCTTTTAACTTTTCTTTAGTGTCGCAAATAAAAGTTAATCCGCCTGCTTGCTTAAATATTTCTACTTCTTCTGAGATGTTAAATTTACTCGAAATTATTTGACGATAACCCAAACCCGAATTCGCAAAAAAAACTTTAACTTCGTCATTTTGCTTGAGATGAAAAGTAGCATATCGTAACGCAATCCAACAAATCTCAACATCATTGCTTGAAATAATAATCCCAACATTCATAATACTTAATCCTCTATAAGTGATAATCTCCCTCAGACTCTGGTTGGTATAGGATTTCTTTAACTTCTAACTTTGTAATTCCTCCTGGCACCTTCCACTCAATAATGTCTCCAGTTTTATAACCAAGCATAGCAGTACCTATTGGTGCTAAAATCGAGATTTTCCCTTCAGCCGCATCAGCGTTATCAGGGAAAACTAAACGATAAATCATTTCTTCTTGAGTATCTAAATCCAACAGATGAATTTTAGAATTCATAGTAATAATATTGTCGGGAATATCTTGAGATTTAACTACCTTTCCCCGAGCTAATTCATCCTCTAATTCCTTTAAATGCTTTTCGCCTTCATTGCCAAACTCTCTTGCTACCATTATCAATTCTTTTAACCGCTTCATATCATTATCGGTAATGTGAATTAGTTTTTTTGACATAAGCCACTCTCCTTTTTTTTACCCTTAACAAAACTTATAACATCATTATTTTCATTTTATTATTAATCCCATCTAACATAAAAATCAGGTATTTTATGGAGCGGCTTTGCCGCGGAATAAAATTACCTAGATTGCTTTGTTATGTGCTCCTTTTTAATTATTATAATAAAAACACCTATGAATATCATACAAACACAAAGAATTTGTCCCATAGTAAAAGGGCCTAATATAAATCCTAACTGAGAATCGGGTTCGCGAACAAATTCAATAAAAAATCGTACTATTCCATAACCAATGAGGTATAAACAAAAGAGAAATCCATCAAAAACCTTTGTTTTTCTCAAGCTCCAAAGGATTAAAAATAGAAATATTCCTTCAAAAAAGGCTTCATAAAGTTGAGAGGGATGTCGCAATTGATGGGTTAGATCTAAAGGAAAATACATTGCCCATGGTACAGTAGTAACACGTCCATAAAGCTCCCCGTTAATAAAGTTACCTATTCTTCCAAATGTGTAACCTAATGGAATTGTTGGAGATAATAAATCAGCAAGTTGCCAAAGGTTTATTTTATATTTATTGGAAAACAATATAGAAACTAAGATAACACCAACAAGCCCTCCATGATATGACATACCAAAAATGCCAGTGTAATTAATTCCCATTTTTGTTATCTCAAAAGGACAGATGATTTTTAGGGGATTGGCTAAAAAAAAGTTTAAATCATAAAATAATACGTATCCCAGGCGACCACCAATCATAACCCCGAGGAGGACCCATCCAAGATAATTCTGGATAATCTCTTTAGTAAAATTAAACCTTTCATTCTTCAATCTGAACAAAACAAGAAAATATATGAGAATAAAAGCAACAATATACATCACCCCATAATAACGCAGTTGAAATGTTCCTATTTGAATAATATTTGGGTTGATATGTCCTGGTATATGCTTCCACCAATTCAAAAATTAACCTCCTTTAAAAAAGTTTAAAAATTCAATGCACATAATGCTTAAACTCAGGCAAAGCAGGCCGACGCCATTTGTCGGCGGGTTGCGATTGCCTGGAGCAATTTGTTATAGATTTAATAAATTATCAACATCATTTTCCCAGTTTTCGGAGTTGTTGGCAATATATTTCTTGATAGCGTTTAATGAACGTTCGTTCCTGACAACGTGATCGTAAAAAAATCTTTGCCAAATGTTTACAGGGATATAGGTATTATTTTGTTTAAATAATTTAAATATACCATCGTACATTTTGATTTAAAAGAACGGATAATTTTATATTGTTACGGGCCGGGACAAGCGTGGCCCCTACGTATTTATATTCACCAAATATGTTTTTCCTGTTATTTGAACATACGGTAATAAACTAATAACCATTTAACGAATAATCGTAATTTTTCAATCGAATGGATTTGCGGGTTATTAATTTTTCCATTTATTTTTCAATAAATTTACCTTATCAATTAATTCGTCTAAATTTGTATTAAGAGTGTCTCTTGCAAAGTTTATCTGTCCTTTGGAACATTGCTCTGCTCCTCGCATTACTTTAGGTAGCATACAATTTGATGAAGTTTTTATAAGAATGCTCAGAGCGTCTACTATCATTGTTCCTCCACTGCTCATAGACCGTTTAATTTTTGTTCTTTTCAATATGTCTTGACGGCAAATGCGTTTTCATGAATGAGTTGTTATATTTTTTTTAATACAAAAACTTGGTTTAAGCCAAGCAGAAATGTTTTAAATGTTATTATTTCAAATATGTTAGCCGCTATTGCTTTTACCTTTTCGTAATCAAAATAAGTTTCATGCTCATCTTCAATTTTTTTAGCATACACTTTAATGAATTTTTCTGCTTCTTTTCTCGGAGTCGTAAATATAAATTTGCCGCCAGGCCTTAAGACTCTATAAATTTCTTTTATTATAAGTTCTGGCTCTTTAATATGTTCAATCACAGCTAACATTGTTACATAATCAAAATAATCGTTAGGAAAGTCCAAAGTATCAGAAACTTCATCCCCTAACAATTTATCTAATCCATATCGTTCCTTGCAAATAATATGTTTTATAAAAAAGCCATCCCCACAACCAATATCTAATAATCGTTCTTGTTCTTGAATATGTTTTTTTACATTTACAAATCGTAAATATCGCGTGATAGGCAGTATTATTCTGCTAATCAATTTACGGCCTTCAATATATTTTAAATTAGGCAGTAAATTTCCTTCTATACCTTTTTCTGTAATTTTAATCATTTTTTCTCCTATAACACGGGAGCTAAGCTGACTGGGCGCAAGATTGCGTGGGAAAGCAAAGCTTTCCATAGCAGGCTCGTGAACAGGCTGCTTCAGCGATTTGTTGGGTGAGGTAAAGCAAAAACACCCAAGGTTAATGTAATCGAATGTAGCAAATCTATGTTAAGTTTATTGATACCGTTTTCTATGAAGCCCAGCGAATCGCTGAAAGCTGAAAGCTGAAAGCTTAGCTTCCGTGTTGGACGGGGATGCTTTATTTTTAAATTTTTATTAATCCCCGCAACATCCAAGCTCACCTGCTGCTGCACGTGTAGCGGGTAGCAGTCAGGTGCAACGCGTGGTTATGGGGTTCTTATTACAACGTAATGATTTATCCCGTAATAACGCTGTTCCTTAACTTCTTCTGAATTATCCTTTGGCCAATCCTCAGGCGCGCCCACAAATTTTATTTTTTCATATGCCTTTAGTTCATATATCTTACCCTTTTCGGGTTCCACGTTTTCACATATTGGTTCGGCAATAAAGGACTCTGCTACTTTTTTATCATTTACTTCATGAATTTTTAAATAATATTCAGCTTTGCTTATATTTTTTGAGTAGTAGCCATCGTCTTTATCTATAAATTCCGCCTTAATACTACAACTTTTTCCGAAAGGCACGCCAAGCATGCTCTCTATTGAATTTTCTGCAGCAATACTAAATGAAGATAGACACAAAACAATTAATGTAATCATTATAGCTTTTTTCATTTTTTTGCTCCTTTCATTTATATTTTCCCCATAACAATTAATATAAATACTATGTATTAAATACAGCGTATAGCGTCTAATTTATTCCGCCGTTCTTTGGCGGGAGCGTTTAGCGTATAGAAAATCTAAACCCTACTCCCTAACCGCTAATCCCTGTTCTTATGTTTGCCTGCCTGTCCCGCTGTTTTGTGGCGGGGAAGTAAATTGTTATATATTATAGTTTAGGGGAGATGCCTGCCCCCGATGTTGCGTCCCCCAGCCTTCATTTCCTTTTGTCGTCCAAAGGAAACGAAGCAAAGGAAACCCGCCCCCAAGAAACCGCTCTGATTTTCTAATGGTTTACTCACTGCGACTTTGCCGCCAATTCGGCTATCCTGCCTCAATGGCGTTCCGCCATCCTGGCTACATCTGCGTTCCTAAACCAACGAAAAATCTATCGCTCCTTTCAAAGGAAGATTAAAAAACGCAAAAAAGTCACCAAGGCACAAGGTCACATGTCACAAGTCAAACCCAGAACCGTCACCTTTTGTGCCCCTATTATATTCTGAAAAACATTTATTCCTTACTGCATGACACTTTGGGCCAATCAAATGAGATTGCGCATTTTCAAGAAATATCCTTGCCACATTCGAAATATCTTTGTACAACGCGCTAGAATCCCAACCCTTTTTGACTACATCTAGTCTTCCATAAGTCAAATGCGCAATCTCTTCTCCTACACGTTTATAAATCATTCGTAATCCATCGAAACTTTTTTGGGGGCATATATGATGCCATGCATCTGGTGATGCAAAATAATCTTCGGCAACAGCATCTCCATTTCTCACTGTCCTTTTGGCAGAGTAGAAAAACTCAAGCAAATTACGCGCATGCAAACATAATGACTGTAGAACAGCATTGTTGGTTTCTCTATCTACAGCACTTTCTGCCTTCAATATCTGAGTAGTCCTTGCCAACATCCACAATTCATACCCCAAATGTTCATCAATAAATTTAAGCAAATCTTTGTCAGATCTATTTTGTCTTGGCATAATTCCCTGTTTTTGTCTCCCCTTTTGGAATTTGATCGTCTTTTTCTTTGATTTATGAACGGAGATGAAGACATGGATGTCGGAACGCCGTAAAACATGATGTTTTTTCGGCGGCAAAGTCGTAGTTCATAAATCATTAAAAAAAGATTAAATTTCTTAGGGGCGGTTTTTCTTTGCTTCGTTTCTTTTATCCGCATAAAAGAAATGAAGGCGGGGGGGGGACGCTTCATCTGGGGGTGAGCACACCCCCCTACCCCAAACATGCACTCAATCACCCATTCTGACCGCGAGGGTCAGAATGGGGTTTTACTAAATCATTTTTTCAAGCGCTGTACGTCCACTCATTCCAAGTTCGATGCCAAGCTTTTGCGCTTGAGTTGTTAATTTTACTACCGGCTTATTCAGAAGATCATCTACGGTCTTGACCCCACTCACAATACAAGCTGCGTCTTTAAGACCTTCAGCCGCCTCCATATCAAGATATCCGCACATCAGGAATCCTTTAGGAGCAACTGCTAATATAAGATTGGCATTATTTAATACAGCAACCAGAGTATTTATACCGATATTTCCAATTAAAACAGTTCCTGTAAAAAAATTTTCCATTGCCAATATTCCTCACAAGCTAAGCTTTTTTGCCAGATTTACCGCGCCAATCCCATCACTGGCATACTCAACCCCTATAGAACGGGCAAATGAATTGGTAATAACTGCTCCGCCGACCATAAATCTGCATTTCAGCTTTTCAGCTTTTGCAAATTCAATCACTTGCTGCATATTAACCATAGTTGTTGTCATTAAAGCAGATAATCCAACAATTGGCTGCTTTTGCCTGCGTATTTCGCTGATTATTTTTTTCAAACCTACATCTTTGCCCAAATCAACAACCTCAAAGCCATGATTTTCAAGCAAAAGAGAAACTATGTTTTTCCCAATATCGTGTATATCCCCCTTTACCGTCGCCAATATCACAATATTTTTCTTCTTTTTCCTGGACTCATTTTTCTTTAGATACGGTTTAAGACATTTAAAGGCCTCTTTCATCGTCTCAGCGCTGGCAATAAGCTGCGGCAGGAAATATTCCTTTGCCTCATACATAACTCCTACTTTATTAATTGCCGGTATCATAACTTTATTCACCAGCACTTCAGGTATTACTTCTCGCCTCAATGCCTCCAGCACATATGCCTTTATCTCATCCCGGTCACCTTTAATCAGCGCATTAAAAACCAGCTCAGAAGGTGTAAGATTTTTTTGTTTACTCTGGCTAAAGTTAATATTGTTCTTTGATTTTAGTTTATTACAGTAATCTATGTAGTCATGTGCATTTTTATCCTTGTTCATCAGCACTTTTTCTGCAGGCCTATTGTATTTAGCCAAATCTTGCATGGGATTACTAATAACCATGGAAAGTCCGGATTTTTTCAACAAAGATAAATAGGTAGTATTCATCAATGCTCTTTGGGGCATACCAAAAGAAATATTGGAAAGCCCGCATATTGTATTTGCTTTAAAGATTTTTGACGCCCACTTAATGGTTTTAAGTGTCTGGATTCCTGCCTGAGAATATGAAGACACTGTCATTATTAAACCGTCAATCACTATGTCATTTTTTGTAAACCCAAATTGCTTTGCCTCTTTATATATTTGCATCACAATTTCTCTGCGGCTTTTAAAGGTTTTCGGCACATCATTATCATTTAAGGGCAACAGAATGAACATTGCTCCGTATTTGGCCGCGATCGGAAGTAATTTTTTTAGTTTATGGCGCTCTGCTGATATAGAGTTTATCAAAGCCCGGCCAGGATAAAGCCGCAACGCTCTCTCTATCGTATTTATATCAGAAGAGTCAATAACTAGCGGAAGTTTTGTCCCCAGAGAAAGAACATTGATCATCTTTTCTAATGTAACTTTTTCGTCAATACCAGCAACTCCCGCATTTACATCCAAAATCTCGGCTCCCGCTGCTTCCTGTAAAGAAGCAAGTGAGCGGACCAAAGACATCTTTCCATTTTTTAAATCTTCCTGTAACGACTTTTTACCCGTAGGGTTAATACACTCGCCTACTTTTACAATATCTCCTTTGCCTTCCAAAATCACATGCCCTCTGGCAGAACTAAGTGCACTGATACTTTTACGCAAAGGGTTAATACCTGATGCACTGCCAAGATGTTTTTTAAGATGTCTGATATGCTCAGGAGTTGTTCCGCAACATCCACCCAGTAAATTCACTCCCGCATGCACAAATTCTAAAGCAAAATCACCAAAAACCGCAGCGGACATATCAAAAGTAGTTACTCCCTTTGAGAATTTTGGCATACCGGCATTTGGTTTTGCTATTAAAGGCACCTTCGCATAAGGCTTCAACATTTTAATAAGGCTGATCATCTGTTTTGGCCCACTTGAACAATTACAGCCAACTGCATTAGCCCCGAGACTCTGCAAGGTTATCAATGCAGTTATGGGATCAGTTCCATTTAGGGTTCGCGCATCTTTTTCATATGTCATGCTAACTATAATAAATTTATCAGTTAACTCCCTGATTGCAATAAGTGCCGCCCGCGCCTCCTGAATATCCATCATAGTCTCAACAACAAATAAATCTACTCCCCCCTTCAGCAACCCCTGAACCTGCTCTTTAAAAACATCTACAGCATCGTCGAAAGAAAGCGAGCCAAATGGAGCAACAAAGTTTCCTGTAGGACCGATATCTCCGGCAACTAATTTATCGCCAGCCACGGATTTAGCCAACATAGCCAGTTTTGTATTTATCTGGATTACATTATGCCTTCCATATTCACTCAATTTGATTCTATTTGCTCCAAAAGTACAAGTATATAGGATATCCGCACCGGCAAGACAATAATCCCGATGAATACGTTTGAGCACCGCAGGATTTTTTAAAGCCCAGATCTCAGGGCTTTCTCCTGTTGGCAAGCCATGCTTATGCAATTGAGTACCCATGGCCCCATCAAGGATAAGAACTCTTTTTTTAAAAAGCTTTTCAATTTTCGTCAATCCGCTCACTTTTATTCCTCTTCATTTATTATTTTTATTCCGGCAAGAGCAGTAACTGTTTTTTCCGGAATTAATATAAATTCATCCGTAATAGACACCCCAATTTTTTCCAGCTCAAGAACATCAAAAATCATCTTTTGATTTTTTAATTGAAGATCTCCATAACCTGCGGAAAAACGCCTTTTTGTAAGACTTTTACTCTCCCGCCTTAATGAATTGCTAAAGAATTTAACTACCCAATCAAGCGCCGCATCTGTCATTTCACTACTCACGGCATCATAAACAACAGCCTCTGTTACATTATTGCCATTTGAATATTCAGAAATAGTTTTCGATATCAGAGCTCCGGCTGTAGCACCCATGAATAATACTTCATTACAACCAGCCATTAAAGCCACAAAGTCTTTACTCTGAAAGCTGACACCTGATACAAGATTCACCATATCCTTTTCAATATTCAGCACAGCTAATCGCGAAACACTGGCTTTTAAAGTTATCATCTCTAAAGCCTGCTGAATATTCAAATCCACTTTTTCTTTACTTTGGGGATCAAGATCTGTTTTACCTTTTGCATACCCCAGGCGGCTGTATATTCTTTCTATCGGGGGAGTCACATTAATGTGGTTTAAAAAAGTAGCAGTCATCTTATCTCCATTACATTACTGATTAGATCAAAAAGGCAAAAAGCCATTAATTGTCTTCCTGTGTGCAATCTAAAGAAGTTGCCTCTTCTTTAACAATGCTCTCAGTTAAAGCTGATTCGAACTCAAGATCTAATATTCTTAACTTACCTTTGGGGGGATCCTCTGGATAAGATGTCATTTGAGCAACTTCAGATCGGACAAATTTAAGAGCGTTTTCACCAGCTATCCTGCCCTGAGCTGCGGCGATGTCCCAAGAATTAGGTAAATCAAGGCATTCGTCATTGATATCTTTTCTGCTCAAAACATCACCTGCGGCAAAGATATTTTCCAGACTGCTACGCAAAAATTCATCTACCTGAACGCCTGGATTTACACTAACTTCTGTATTTTCTAAAAATTTAGTATTCGGAGTAAGATTTTTATCCAGGATCAGGATTCCGCAACCAATCACTTTTCCGGAATCCAATTTTATAGCTTTTACATCGCCGTTGCCAAAAATTTCCACAATATTCATATTAAATATTATTTCAATCCCTTTATTCTTCAATGCACTCTCCAGAAATTTTGCTTGCTCTTCAGTGAGAATACCTTCTAAAATACGCCCTTTGGAAAAAATGATCTTAATGTCTAGATGCTTTTTGCTCATTGCATATGCAGCATTAATTCCGGCAATACCCGCACCCCAGATACAAACGGTATGACTGATGGGAATAAGTTCTGTGATATCCTGAACATTGCTGACATTGCGAAATCCCAGCACTCCATGCTTACTAACACCTTTAACATCCTTGGAAACATTTGCACTACGTCCGCTAGCAATGATCAGGGCATCATAGACAATTTTTGTTTTATCAAATAAAATTACGGAATTTTTTTTAGGAATAACCCTGTCTACTTTTCGCCCAGGCAAAAAATCTATATGCTCAGCCTCATAAAATCCAGGGGCATCCAGAAACAGCTTCTGCAGATCCAAATTATTCATGAGTATTTGGGCTATTTCCAAACGCCGGTAAGCCGGATATTGTTCATCGCTGAGAATGGTTATTTTTACACTTTTATCATTATTTCTGATCGCCTTTGCGGCACTCATTCCTGCGGCTGAATTGCCTATGATTACAATATGCTTCATCCTTTATTCCCTTGCTTTTGCTGCTTTGCTGCCTTAAGAAGATTTCTCATTAACAAAGCCACGGTTATTGGTCCTACTCCGCCTGGAACAGGGGTTATATACATAGCCCGCTCGTAAGCTTTACCAAATTCAACATCTCCGACAATTTTATCATCAACATAGTTGATGCCTACATCAACCACTATAGCATTTTTTTTAATCCATTCCCCTTCAACAACTCCCGGCTTTCCCACTGCTACAACCAGTATTTCTGCCCTTTTCACATGCTCTGCAAGCAAGCCACGTTCAGATGTAGCAATATGGCAAATTGTCGTTGTACAAAAGGCATTGAGCATCATCGCTGCCAAAGGCTTTCCAACAATTTCACTATGGCCGACAATTACCACTTCTTTTCCATATAATTCTATATTTAGCGTATTAAGCAATTCCATTACTGCACAAGCTGTGCACGGAGCCAATCCATTTCTATTAAGGATAATTTTCCCCAGGTTTTCCGGATGCACTCCTTCCACATCTTTTAAAGGATCCAGACAGCTACGGATATCGTTTGCTTTTAAATGAGCAGGCAAAGGCAGCTGCAAAATTATTCCATTTATATTGCCATCGCAATTCAATTCCGCAATTACCGCTTTAAGGCTCTCTCTGTCAATATCAACATCTAATTTTCTGACCTCATAACCAATACCCAGTTTTTTAGCGATTTTCTGCTGAAAATCAAGATATAGAGCAGATTCTTTGTCATCGCCAACTTGTATAGCACAAAGTATCGGGGCAAAAGAATATGCTTTGTAAAAATCAAGCACTTCACCCTTTACCATCTGGTTAATTCTTGCGGCAATTTTCTTACCCTCTAATAATTTTTCTCTATCCATTTTATAAATAACTCTCTATTTCTTTTATCATCCGCTTTTCTATTTGAACCATCAATAAGAATATATTTTTTAATTCCTTGTTCTTCTGATTAATAAATCTTTTGTCCTTGATATATTTCAGATTGATCCGAACATTAAGATCAGCAGATTTAAACGCAGCAACAAGGATATGCACCGCTCCTCCGCAATCACTTATGAGATTTGTATTACCAATCTTTGCAATCTGCTCAGTAATGATCATCGCCTCTTGGCAAAGAAAGCATATTTTATGTGGAATATTTGCCGCCTCTTTAAGCCCCTTTTGCAACAGCAGGTCTCTTTGCCTGCTCGCCTTGGGGATTTTCATAACATCCTGAAGTTTAAGAAAAACAACCACGTCCTTATCTATCAAAAGCTGCATTTTCCTGCGCAATAATTCATTTTTCTTTAATAACTGCTTCATGCGAGAGTGTCCGCTTTTGTATTTCGTATTAGTAAGCGTAAAATTTGCCACCATACTGCCCAAAGCTATGCCAATCGCTCCAGATAAAGCAGATGCACTGCCTCCTCCGGGAACGCTGTTTAGAGAAGCCAGATCATCTATGTATTGTTTCAAGTCTTTACTTATATACATGGTTTCACCTCATTATTTAACCTTTATTCTACCCGTTTATCTTTTACTAGTCAAGGCAGGAAAACAGTCATATTTTAAATTTATATTTTTGCCATGCTAATCAATGCTGTTATGCCTGATGAAATAACCAACATCTTCATTCAACTCTTCATAATCATCCGGACTTTCCTTGATCTTTTTAAGAATTTTTATTAAAATTTCAAGCTCGACTTGAAAATATATTGAATCAAGATTCACCTCTTTATCACTCCAGCGCACCATAGCATCAGTTAATCTGCTTTTTGCCAAAACGCTGTTTTGCTTAAGAGATAATTTGATTGTTTTGTGTACTACAACACCGCCTCTTGATCCTGACATCATAATCTATCCCTGTCCAATATCTTCTATGTCTTCCCAAGGAATCAAAGTAAGTTTACGTGTTGGTCCGGGATTTACTTTTAACTCTATGCCTCTTTTGCTTACAGCTATTATGGTCATCGGACTGATACAATTCTGCACTCCGGTAAATCCCACAAATCCACCAACTATTAGACAAAACCAGGCGGCAAAAACATAGCCAGTTTCATCTATGGCAGAAATGACTTTATGAAAAAAAGCCATATCAAGTCCAGCCAGGAAAAACACTCCGCCAAGCAAAAGGAAAAAAACATTTAATAGCCTTGATAATTTTATCTGAAAAATGAATTTATTCAAGCATCCTCCCTATTTATACCAGTTAAATAACCTTACCTCTATATCAGATCCTTTGAGCAAATCCTTGAACTCATAAAGATCACTAGTCATATCCTTACCGCGATAATGGTAAGGATAAACAACTCTTGGTTGAAACTCAAGCACGGCTGATGCAGCCTGCTGTACACTCATTGTATAGGGCAAATTCATACAAATAAAAGCATAATCAATTCTTTTTAATGCTCTCATTTCAGGGATATCTTCAGTATCCCCGGAAATATACACTCTGTTTTCATCTGTTTGAATAAGATACCCATTCCCTTTTCCTTTAGGGTGAAAACGTAATCTTTTTTTTGTTAGATTATACATCGGAATGGCAAAAATCGTAATACTGTCAAAGGTTTTAGACTCATGGTTATTGAGAACTTGTCCATAACCCAAAACATCAATTACCTCCTTGGGACCGATAATAATCGTTTGCGAACTTTTGAGCTCATCAACAACCTCTTTTTTAAAATGATCCTGGTGAATATGAGTAAGCAAGATGAACTCAGGCGGAGAATAAACACTGTATGATTTCGCATCCTGCACAGGATCGACAAAAAAAACAGATCCTCCGATCTGCATTACAAAGCTAGCATGATTCATAGGGCTGACAATGAACTCTTCCGCAAATAACTGCTGAGAAATCAACATCAATGCTAAAATCATAAAGATAATAACTAGCTTCATTCCTCCCCTACTTCCCTCATTTAATATTTTATCAATTGCAATTCACAATATTGAAATCATCAACCCATACCAGCTCGCATGAATAATCTCCGGTATCCTCTCGAGTTAAAGAACTTGTCCATCTCCAGCCATCTTTAGCCACAGCCTTAACAAGGCTGCCTTTTAATTCTATGATATCTCCCCTACGTGCCTTTTTTAATGCCTCTTTTACTGTATTATTGCCAGGGATTATATGCATATTCGCGCTATGCATTTCTATTTCCCTGCGGGGAATAGGGATTTTTTTTGTCAACCAAAAGTACTAGCGGTTTTTCTGCCAGATTTTCATTGATTTCAAAACAACTTCATCTGACATATTCCCCCATCCCAAATGCCAGATCTACCGGTAATAAGTCAGCTAATTTGCCCCAATTATAATCTTTCCTGGATAAAACATTTGCCTTTATCCTTAAAAAAAAAGAAATTAATGCTTGTAAACAGAATGACAATCACCCAGAAATTTTGCGTTATTAATACAAACGGCTCCATACTAAATCTCCTGAGGCATAATTTACATTATTATATCCTAACAATAGAACAATTTATACTTCTGACTTTTTTATCATCTGCAGGCACCTGTAAAAGGACAATTCCGGCATGACTCAGAAGATTCATCAGCAACAAAAGGCACCTTCAAGTCATGAATCTCATCTATTATAAACGAAAGCATATTAAGGCATAAGCTTAATATCTGATCCTCGTGTCCAAAGTCTTTTGCTTTTGGAAATTGTTCAATTTTAAGATTACGCAGATTATATAATGCCGCGGTTACTCTCATCGCAGGGTATTTCTCCTGTACACAGTGCAGATATAAAGGCAGCTGAAATGATTTGACCGCTTTTTTAATACTTAAGCGACTGGGATTATCCGCGGCCTTTTGCAAAGACATTAGGCCTGCGGGCACCTCATCAGTACTACCCGTTTTATAATCAAGCACAACAATGTGTTCATGATCTTTGCGATCAATGCGGTCTATCCTGAATGTAAAGTTTACATTACGGTTTTTGAGTTTTATTTCCTTTTCAATCTTCTCTTCAAGTCCTTCTAAAGCTTCAATTTTCCGCTCTGGATTTTCCGCTTCATTGTCGAGAAAACGCTTAAGGCGATATTTCAAAATTTGCTCCAACATAAACCCATCTGATTTCATGCGTTTTGAAAATGTTTTTTTAAAACGAATTTGGAACTCATCAATAAATTTTGCCCTAAATATAGGGCTGATCACCGGAGTTTTTCCAACAAACACCCCAAACATATCCTCCAGCAGTTTATGGACAAAATTACCCACCTCCCGGCTTTCAAGCTCATCAAGCAAATTTTCCTTCTCACTTAATCCAAGAACATATTTAAAGTAAAAATGTAAGGGGCATTTTAAGTAAACATTTATACTTGATGCAGAAAATCTGATATTTTCCAGGAAATCTTTCATTTTCCTGTCTTTTGGTACTGATCCCACTTTTCGTATAACCTCGCATTTAAATACAGCACGAGGTACCAATTCTGTATTCAGACATCTTGAAGTTTTTTCCTGCTCCCAAATAAGTTCTTCAATAAAACGGCTTTTCTGCATATCAGAACTATCATTATATATAAGATGCACGCTTTTAGCAGAGTTAATAAGCCGCATAAACTGATACCTCTGTATTACCTCCTCTTCTTCTAAGCGATCAAGGCCAAGGCTTATCATAACAGATCGAGGCACAAGCGGCTCATTTGCACTCAAACGCGGCAGGACTGATTCGTTTACATCAAGAATAATGACATTATCAAAACTTAAAGCCCGGGTTTCAAAAAGCCCAATAATTTGCAGCCCCTTTAAGGGCATACCTGAAAATGCAATTTTCTCTGTTTTTAACAACTCATCAAATATTTTAAATATCTCCAGGACAAGAAATCTTTCCTCTTTAAGATTTTTATTTCTAAATTCTTCACAAAGACTGTATATTTTCTGAATAATTTTTGTATTCAACGGATATTTATTTGTATCGCTTTTTGCAACCAGAACATCAAGAAACCTCTCCATTTGCAAAGCAAATCCCCCAAATGAAGATATCTCCTCCCATCCAGAAAAAACATATTCATGAAGTTTTAAAAGCCCCTTTTGCAGATCATCTCTACTTATAGGTAAATTCATATTTCTTAACTGCTCAAGCGTTAGATCAAACAGAGGCTCAAGCTTTTGCACAGATGATAATTCGACAAATAGGCTTCCCCCGATATCTGATTCTTCCATACCTGATAAGATTTCCTCAATCTTATGTATAAGCACACGGGTAATAGCCGGCTCGGGAAAAATACTTAAGTTTTTAATTAGAGGATGTCTGATAAGGGCCAAATAGTCCTTATTATAATATGCTCTTTTCTTTCTTGTCTTCTGTGCTCTGTATATGGAATCAAACAGGCTATATATGGTACTGCGCCTTAGCGGATAACCCATTGACACATTAAACTCATCGACATAAGATGATATCTCCGATAATAAAGGAATTAACGTATTCGGCTGCGGCAAGACAATAACTGTGTTATCATGATTCTGTTTTTTAATCCCCAGCACTTCTTTTACTATCCCTATCTGAGAATGCGTATCAAAGCCTGCGTATAACTTTATATCCGGTTTTTTCTTATCAGAATCAACTGCTTTTATATCATGGCCAAAAAACGCTGAAAGCTCTTCAAACTTGGGCCAGCTTCCATGGTCCTTTTGAAAGAACAATGTTGCCCGGTCTTTATCAAAGTAATGTTTAATTATTTGTTTTTCAGTCGCATACAGATCAAAGAAGTTGCAGAATAAAATTTGTTCAAATTCAGCAAGTTCCGAATCCTTTACTCTTTCCGCGGCCCTCAAATAGAGCAAGCCTCTTGAATATTTATTAATCTGCTTCATCTTTTTATGGTAAAGCTCACGTATTAACACAATATTCTCAAGCAGTTTATTGATCGATTCCGGGACTTCATATCCTATCTGTGCGTTCTTCTCTATATTACGCAAACGAACTGAGAATATATTTTGCAAATCCAGCTGATTGACAAAAGAAAGGATTTCCCTTGCCCATGGCAGAAATTGAGAAAATTTACTACGTGATTTTAATATCTCAGGTACTTTTTGCCTTGCAATACTATAAACAGTATAGGCTGCTTCCAGTTCAGGTATCATTGCACTTTTTCCATTTTTTTCAAGAACATAATGCATGAACTCGTCAATAGAGAAAAACACAGGCGGAATAAAACTTTTTTTTAACTTGTTAGCCAAAGCCTTCTTAAGAAATAATGCCGGACGTTTACCCCCAAAAACAACCGCCACTTTGCTCAGGTTATTACTTTTTGCATTTTTTATAATAAAATCTGCGATCTTTTCTATGAAATTATCACTAAAGTTATATGTTATTATTCTGCTCATATGAGTATTTTTCAGCTTTTAGTATTGCGTTTCGCGCATTGATTAAAAACTGATTTTAAAAAACAGTTTTTTGCAATAATCTCGACACAATACAAATTCAAAAACAGTTAAATTTATATCTCTACAACTTTCAAGTCATCCATGTACAATAAATATCCCCGCACTTTTTTATTTTGATATACCTCGCGCAATATCTGCATATACTCTTTCATTTGACTGATATGCCCGTCTTTGCCAACTTGCGAGCTCTTATAGTCTATGACCAAAACCTCCTTGTCTTTTACTACTAAACGGTCAATACGATATGTGCGTCCATACTTATCGACAAATTCTTTTTCTCTGTAGATACTCCACCGACGATCGCAGAAAAAAAACTGCTTAGTAATCTTTGCGCAAATAATTCTTTCTATTGTAACTATATAGCTATCTGTATCTTCAACTTCGGAATACAGGTTTTCAATCACAGCTCTAAGGGTTTCTAAGCATTCAGACGGTTTCTGGCTATTCAAATTATCAACCTGTGCAAGCAATTCGTGCAGCAACTCCCCTGTCTTAATGTTTTTTCTATTGCTAAGCTCATTATCCTGAGGAAATTCCTCTTTTAAGGCAGATACCCAGTTCTTATATTCAGGCATGCTTATATGCAGCTGCTTAGGCTCATAACCGACATCCTTTTTACTGTATTGCCTCTGTTCACCTCGTTCGGTAATACCCTCCGGGATTAAAAACAAGGCCGGATTATTGTCCCGTTTAACATTGCTTGAGACAAAGATATATAGTTCACATTGCGCGCGGGTAAATGTTACGTAAATTACGTTCAATTCATCAATAAATGATTTTACATATTCACGCTGATAAATATCGCGGATACGGCTTGAAAATTTAGCATATTTACTATCTAAGCGTAATAAACCGAATTTTCCCGACACCTGTTTTTCATAAACAACATATGAAGCCTTAGAGCTCCTTGTCCGCAAACCGCCGACATTCATATCAAGGAAAGGGACAACAACTACGGCAAAGCCAAGGCCCTTAGCCTTATGTATGGTCATAACCTTTACGGCATTTTGATCGGAAAAATTTACATACAGATGCTTTTCCCCAATCACCTCAATAGATTCAAGAAAGAAACTAATATCAGAATTTTCCTCCTCAAGCTTCATCACTAACTCCAAAAGATGCATAAAAAACCCTTGAAATTTTTCAAAGTAATTAAAAACTAAAAATTTATGTAAAATACTTACTAATAACTCATACAATGAGACAAAACCAACACTCTTAAAAAAATCCGCAATAAATTCATCCCAAATCTCAGTGAATTGTTTTCTAAAAGCACGGTATAAAGATCCGGAAGTTTTAGCATTTTTTTTATTGAACTCAAAAATAAAGTCACTTATCTTTTGCCTATCTAAAGAAGTTGCAGTTGTGAAAATCTCTCCCAGAATAAACGAGCTAAAAGCAATATCATCTATCGGAGAGTTTAGGAATTGTAAAAAAGCAATAATTTCTCTGATTAAAGAATTGTACATAATATTAAGAGTACGCTCTGATTCTACATTTATCCTCTCCTGGGAAAGCCAGCCTGTAACAAGCTCTATCTCTTTATTACTGCGGCATAAAACAGCAATCGACTTCAAAGGAAACCTTTGTTTTAAAGATTCCATGGTTTCAATTAACCGCAGCCTTATAAGCTCCTCACTTTCCTGCTTGTCTTCATAGGCAATATTATCGATTTTTACATATCCATGATGCTTATTTGGCTCCTCAGACTGGTTAGAATCAGCAAACACATTTAAAATCTCCTGGATTTGCGTTTTATTTAAAATCCTTAATGTATCTTTTTCTCTTTCCTGCTGGGTCTCCAGAAATAGTTTAAGATTTGATCTTGAAAATATAAGGTTATTAAACTGTACTATTTCCCTCTGTGAGCGATAATTAGTCCGAAGCGATGTTTTGTCATTAATATTGAACTGGGCAAAATCAGTTTTGATATCATCAAAAAGCTTTACATTTCCACCTCGAAAACGGTATATAGCCTGTTTTTTATCCCCCACATAAAATAATGAACCCCCAGTTGATAATGCCTCCTCGATCATTAGAAAAAGGTTATTCCACTGCAATTTATTTGTGTCTTGGAATTCATCGATAAGATAATGCCTAAAACGGCTGGCCATACGGTAATAAAGTTCAGGCACACTAATAACTGCTTCCTCAAACAGAACACTTGATTGTTTGTTAAGTTCCTCCATAAACACAACATCATCTTTTTGCGCATAATCACGGAAAATCTCGTAAACCCTTTCAAATACATCTATATAGCAGTTAAATAATGACAAGGCCTCTTTTTCACTTAAAATAATAATATTCTTTCTGAAGTCACTCCACAATCCTGTTATATCCGGGGTTGCTTCGAAGCCTTTATTCATCGGCAATGTATCACTCTGAAAGGATTTTTTAACCAAATCCGCTATATTGAATCCATGCGTATTCGTTTTTACAAACTTCCCCAGGGTTTTTAGAAATGTCTTATTCATGCCCTCTAAATTTGCATTATGAATTTTGTTAAGAATTTCCAGAACCTGCTGCTTTAAAATGATAAGCTCCTTAGCCGAAACAGGGAATTTTTCAAAACTCCCTCCATAAACATTGATATTAGAGAACATACCCTTCAAAATATCCAGCATATCATGCTTTGGAAACCAGCCAGTACGATTTTCAAGAAACAAATACTGATTCAGAAAGCTTTCAAATATATCTTTTATAAGCGGATCAATAGCTGCTTTATCAATACATTCATCAAGAGCATAGGACACATATGAGGAATAGTCCTCTTTAATCCTGAAATTAGCGGATAATTTTAGTTCAGAAGCACAACCTGATAAGATAACATTGATGAATTTGTCAATATTCTTTACCTGGAAAAAATTATAATGAGAAATTATATAATCAATTATAGTAAAGGCTTCTTTGCCCGCCGCCTCTTCCTTTAGGCCTACAGCATTTAAAAAATCCTGTTTTTCCGCAGTTCCGGAAAAAGCATTGAGCGCGAATTTCTTTAGCTGTTCCAATATCCTTTCCCGCATTTCCCGCGTTGCTTTAAGAGTAAAGGTGATCGCCAGAATACTTCTAAGCGGTATCTGCTCTTGCTTTAAACGCGGATCCATTAAAAGTTGTATAAAGCGTTTTGCCAACTCATATGTCTTTCCAGATCCTGCAGACGCTTCAACAATCTTAACTTCCGGGAATAATAAATTAGAATTATAGGCTTGATTCATAAAAAATAGGGTTCTTTCTTTTTTTAGGATGTCCAAATGAATTTGATTACACAGATTCATTCTATGTCGAGCATAAACAATCACTTTAATCTTGTTTCTTTTATTGTGATCATCGGCCATTCGTGTATCTATCTAATTACTTCACTCTGATTGTATCACCAAATTTTTTTCATCCTAAATAGGAATGGCCATAAAATATTATATCAAAATGGGGAAAAAAAGACCAGCGGTAACTATGACTTACTTGAAATCAACTTATTACAAATAAATTAATCCTGTTTAGGCAGGTCAGATATCTTCTCAAATCCCTTCCAGTCATAGGAATAAGCCTTCTTGCGCCTAGGTTTAAACATAAGCGGAATATCTGTAAAAAGAAGGAAAATGCTAGGTACTATAAAAAGCGTGAAAATAGTTGATATAGAAAGTCCCCCAAGAACGGTAATTGCCAGGGGAGCCCATAACCCTGCGCCTTCTGTTCTGTCAAGAGCCATTGGCAGCAATCCGAACAATGTTGTGAACGATGTCATCATTATCGGGCGAAGTCTATCCAATCCTGCAAGCATTGCCGCCTTGTATCTATTAGTCTTTTTCTCTCTCAGAAAGTAGTTGATTCTATCCACAAGTATTATTGCATTATTAACTACAATACCAGCAAGCATTATGATCCCAATAAACACAGAGACACTTTTAGGCTTTTTAAATATTGAAAGCGCTATGGTCACACCAATAAGAGCCAACGGAACCGAGGAAAGAATAACAAGCGGCTGAATAAAAGAAGCAAACAAAGATGCCAGAACCATATATATCAAAGCAATGGTAACCCATGTAACAAATACAAGTTCACTTTTACCTTTGATCATTTTTTCATAATCACCTCCGAACCGATAGTAATAATTCTTAGGTAATTTCATTTCAGAAAGTGATTCTTGAACAATAGCTACTGATTTGGAAAGATCATATTTCGACATTGTTGCACTTACTTCTATCATTCTTTGTTTATTTTTCCGCCATATTTCTGTCGGACCTTCGCCTGGTTTAAACTCAGCCAGCTGCTGAAAATATATTGTATTACCCTCTCCGGTAACTAGAGTAAGCTTATGCACATCATTAAATGTCTTTCTGTCTTCTCGGCGCAGCCTGGCAATAGTTTCAACCTGCTTAGATTCAGAATGAAATCTTGTGGCTACCAAGCCTCGCATTTTCGCGTGTACTGTATCAGAGATCTGTGATACACTCAGTCCCCATTTCGCAGCTCTGGATTTATTGATCACAGCCAGGAGTTCAGGTCTTTTTTCTCTCATTCTTATTTTTACATCCACAAAACCAGGGATAGAGCCCACGCGTTTTGAAATATTTACTGCGATTTCCCGCAAAGTATTATAATCATAGCCATAAAGTTCAATATGCAATTCCTTGGCTGACATGCTCTGCGGCTCTTCAAAGTAAATAAAGGCATTAGGAATGTCTCTTACTCTTTCTCTTAAATAATCAATGACTTCCTTGTTTGAACGTTCCCGTTTGGAAAGAGGGAGAAGCTTTACAAATACCCTGCTTGACCACGGCTTAATTCGACTTGAAAGTGTCTTCACTTCAGAAACTTCTGCTAAAATTTCTTCTACCTTCTTAATCACTTGATCAGAAATATCCAGCTTGGCACCTGTGGGCAGCTCTACAAAAATTGTGAATTCATTCTCCTCTGTTTTTCCCAAAAATTCCATACCCAGTTTTTCTGAAAAAACATAGAATGATATACCAAATATACAAAAAACAGCAATAACCAAATAAAGACGAAACCTCAATGCCCTGCCCAAAGAAATCCTATACATATTATGTAACGACTTCAACACTCTATTTGATAGCGGCGGACGTTTTTCCTCCTTTTTCTCATCTTTGACCTCATAGAACCAGACTTCGTCCTTTTCTTTCTCTTTAATCGGCTTTTCCTGCTTCTTTTTTCCAAAAAAAGCCGATAAAACCGGAACAAGAGTAACCGCAACAAGCAAACTGGCAACCAAGGCATAAACAATGGTCATGGCCAGGCCTTCATACAATAATCTTATCTCTTTATTAACGAAAATAAACGGCAGAAAAACAATGATTGTCGTCAGTGTTGAAGCAAATATCGCCAGCCACATCTCTTCTGCGCCAACACTAGCCGCTTCTTTGCGACCCAGCCCTTGACTGCGTTTTTTAGAGATATTATCCAGCACAACAATAGCATTATCAACCAACATACCGCTGCCAAGCGCCAATCCGCTCAAAGTCATGATATTCAGTGTAAGCTTTTGAAAAAACATCATGAAAAAGGTGCATATAATTGCTGTGGGGATAGCAATACCTACAGTAACGGTTGAGCTCAGATCACGCAAAAAAATCCAAAGCACGCATATCGCCAGGAATCCACCAAACAGTAATGAGCTTTGAACATCATTTATAGCTTTACGAATAAAATCTCCCTGATTGTAAACCGGAATAAGGCGAATGCCTCTTTCTGAAAGATTTTCTATTTTCTTGAAATTCTCAATCTCTTTAATGATTGAATCTGTCATCTTAAGAGTATTAGCCATACTTTCTTTCTGTACGTAAACAGAGACTGTCGGAGCAAGGTTAGTACGAGAATAGCTTGTAGCTTCAAGGTAAGAGTCTTTGACTTTTGCTAAATCTTTTAAACGTATTATTGCTCCTGATTCGGTCGCAGCAATGCCTATATTTTCAATATCATGCATATCCTTAAACTCACCAATAATTCTGGTCAGAAATTTATCATTCTCCCTCCATACCTCTCCTGCAAGCAGATTTAAATTATTTGAGCCTAAAACATTTATTACCTTATTAATCGGCATTTTGTAAGCATCCAGCTTTGACTGCTGGATTTCAACAAGTATCTTTCTTTCTCTTCTGCCTCCAATCTCTACATCCGCAACACCGTTTATTCGTTCCAGCCTTGTCTTTAAACTCTCATCTACTATCTTACCCAGCATTTCGGGAGTATAGCGCTTACCTCCAGTCATCGCCAGGATCATAACCGGAACATCCGAATATTCATATTTAGCAATAACCGGTTTCTCTATTTCTTCCGGCAAATCATTTTTCACCCTGGCAAATTTTTCTCTTACCTCTAAAGCGGCAAAATCCATATTCGTTCCAGGTTCAAATTTTATTACTATAGTAGCGCTTGCTTCTTCAGATGTGGATTCAATACTCCGCACATGACTCACTGAAGAAACAGCTTCTTCAACAGGACGGGTTATTCTTTCTTCGATTTCAACCGGAGGGATACCACCACGGACATTAATAAAAATAGTAACATTACCAAAACTTGTATTAGGCATTAGTTCTACAGGCAGTTTACCTAAAGAAACTATACCCATTATCAAAGCACCTAAAAAGATCATAAAAATCGTAATCGGCCGGTTTACCGAATAGCGCGGTAGGCTCATTTTAGTTTGCTTTCTCCTGTACCGGAAAATAAACCTTGCTAGGACCTTCTCCCCTGGATTTTATTAAATCACTTGCCACCAACTCCTCAAGCTCTCTGTCTGCTATTGGTAAGGGAACTTTAAATTTTACAACATATTCAAGGCGAGTAATCTTACCTGTTTGCCGAATAAACTCAAGGGCCTGTAACTGACTCTGACTTAATCCCTTTTCCTTATTTTCCTTCGCTTGTTCATCTTCCTCTAGCAATTGATCTTCCTGATCCTCTTCTATTTCTTCTGCCTGAATGAAAGCCGCATCATTTGGCTTTCTTTTCATCAATTGGGTTACATCAATTTCCTCAATAATTGTTCTCTTCGGATACAGCAAAACCCTCTCCTCTTCATCTTCCTTTATAGGTTGGAAAAAGCCCATAACCCATTCTTTAAGAGTTTCAAGAATGATATAAACACAGGGAACAATAAATAAAGTAAGAAATGCAGCGCTAGTCAATCCACCCATTACAGTTCTAGCCATAGGAGCACGCAGCTCTGAGCCCTCGCCCAAGGCAAAAGCCAGGGGCATAAGCCCGAATATTGTCGTCAATGAAGTCATTAAGATCGGTCTTACTCTGACTCGGCTAGACTGAATTGCCGCTTCGAATATGCCCAACCCCTGCTTACGGGCAAGGTTCATGAAATCAATTAAGAGAATTCCATTATTAACAACAATCCCTCCCAGCATTATAAATCCCAAAGCAACTACTACACTCAAAGGAGTTTTTGTGAAAAATAATGTCCAGCTTACGCCGATCAAAGACAAGGGAACAGTAAACATGATGATAAACGGCTGTATCAAAGATTCAAATTCAGATGCCATGATCATATATACCAGTAATAAAGCTAAAATAAGCGCAAACTGCAGGCTTTTAAAGGATTCTTCCATTTCCTTATTTTCTCCGCCTATCTCAACACTATAATTTTGAGGCAATTCCGCTTTAATATTCGAAATGATCTCCTTTGCTTCATCAACGATTTCGTTTAACCCTCGATCATAGATATTTGCACTTACAAATACTACCCGCTGTTTGCTCTCTCTCTTTATCTCAGTAGGCCCTTTGCCTTTAGCAAGATAAGCCAGCTGATCCAAAAATATATGTACGCCTAAAGGAGAAAACACCAAAAGTTTACCTATTTTCTGAAAACTTCCGCGGTCCTCTTCTCTTAACCTAACGCGTACATCGATCTCTCTGCCCTCTTCCTTAAATTTTGTAGCTACATACCCGCGGATTCCTGCTTGGGCTACAGCAGAAATCTTATTCACATTAAGCTGATAAAGCGACGCTCTGTCCTTTCTTATATGAATTTTAACTTCCGGACTGGGCGGGGTCAGACTGTCCTTGACACCATAAACTCCTTGTATTTTTTTAAGCTGTTTTTCTATCTCCTTAGCTGCGGGTATCATAATATTCTCAAGATCAAATCCCCTCAACACTATAACCAATGGTGCGCTTCCGGCAAATACAGACTTAAACACGCTCTCTTGTAAGGCATACTCTATCCCAGCATCCTGAAGGTCAATTGTAGATAAGGCTGATTTTATCTGCTGCACCAGCTCTGCTGTAGCAATATCGTTCTTTTCCTCTCCCTCTTGTGCTTTTTTAAATAAAGACATAATCCCACGATTTGGCCTAGGGTGTAGATTAACTATAATATTTGCCTCATTAGCGCCAAGGACTTCTACAGCACCGGCTTTTTTAGATGCCTTAGAAGATCCGATATTAACCGTCACATCTCTAACCGGAGAAAAAGACATTACCACATCTTCTATCCTTCGTACAACCACATTAGTTGCTTTTAAGTTAGTCCCGGCCGGCATAGTCGCTTTGATCATGAACTGCCTTTGATCCAATTTAGGCATAAACTCTTTATCAAGAGAAAGCAAAAGTTTAAAACTAAAAGCTGCCATTAAAAGTGTTATACCGATGATACCTAAAACTACTAAATATGGGACAGGTCCCTTGAATCTTGTTGAATTTTTTTGTGCTTCTTTTTGTTTGGCTATAATCTCTGCATCTTTATTTACCAGAGCAATTTTCACTGCCTTCCCCCGGGACATGAACATAGGAGTCAAACTCATAGCCGTAATGACCGAGGCAATAAGAGAAAATGTTACTGTAAGGGCCAGCTCTTTAAACAACTGTCCGGCAATACCTACAACAAAAACTAAAGGCAAGAATACGGCAACAGTAGTTAATGTAGAACCCACAACTGCGCTAAAAACCTCATCTGAGGCCTCAACAGCCGCAGTTTTAACATCCTTTTTCATTTGCTGGTGACGGTATATATTTTCAATAACAACAATTCCATTATCAACCAACAAGCCGACCCCAAGCGCCAGGCCTCCTAAAGACATCATATTCAAAGATAATTTTCCGAAAAACATCAGGATAAGAGTAAACAGTATGGATATCGGAATACCGATCGTAACTACTATTGCGCTACGGAAATTCCTCAGAAATATAAGTAAAATAATAAAAGCAAGCAAACCTCCCTGCAGAGCATTATCTCTCAACTGTAGAATTGACTGTTCAATAAACACAGATTGGTCGTAAACTACCTGAAGGGTTATTTCCTCCGGAAGGGTTTGCCTTAAAATCTTTAACTTTTCATAGATATGCTTGTTAACAGCAAGTATATTAGCATCCGCCTGCCGCTGTATACTTAAAGAAATATTATCATATCCATTGTATCGGGAAATACTTGTTTGCTCCTTTAAAGTATCGATTACCTTTCCCAACTCCCGGATATAGATGACCCTTTTTTTTCTTTCTTTTTCTTCTTTAGTTAATTCCTGCCTGCGATTTTCTTCCTCAGCGGATCGATCTTCAATAAGCAGCGGCACATCATACATTTCATCAACAGTGCGAAACTCTCCTATGGTCCTTACCAGATATTCATAAAAACTGGTCTCAATCGTACCTGCCGGATAATTCAAATTCGCTGTTTTAAAAAGATCGATAATATCCATTATCGAGACATTGAATGCCCGCAATCGCTGCTGATTAAGATCAATTACTATCTCTCTCTCCCTGCCGCCGGTCATAACTACCTGAGCCACGCCATCAATCTTTTCCAGCTCATCTTTTATAACCCTGCGAGAAACTTCTCTAAGCTCATAAGGGGAGAAATATGAACCTTCACTGGTAGCACTTAAGATCATAATCGGAGTATCGAATGGATTATACTTCATTACGATAGGTTCTTCTGCATCACGAGGCAGTTTCTCTTTGATCAGATCTACTTTTTCACGCACGTTCAAAGCCGCAAAATCCATATTTGTATTCCAATTAAATTCACAGATTACTATGCTTGTGCCTTCTCTGGAATTTGAACTGACTTTACGCATATTTGAAGCCGCACTTACCGATTCTTCTATAGGACGGGTTATCAATGCCTCTATTTCTTCCGGCGCGGCATTTTCATAAGAAGTTATTACAGTTATTTGCGGATAAGTTATAGGCGGAAAAAGTTCTTGAGCAAGCCTGCTCCATGAAATTATCCCCAGAAGGATAACTCCAGTAGCAAACATTAAAATTGTAACAGGCTTTTTAACCGAAAATCCCGGAAGACTCATGTTTTACCTTATTTATGTGAAAAACAACCAAATTATATTTCACGAACCTGAATTTCTGTAATCTGTACCAGCGTACCTGAAGTCAATTGTTCAATATTAGAAATGGCCACCAAATCACCCTCTTTTAAACCTCTAAGAATCTCTATATAGTCTGTTGATTCATACCCGGTTTCAACAAGCCTCTCCTGGGCTGTATTTGTCGCTTCATCAATAACATAAACCAAAGATGCATCTTCCAACTTCTTCAAAGCAATGCGTGGGATGCTGATAACTCCGGGTTTTTCAAAAAGAATAATATCAGCTCTGGCAAACATTCCCGGCATAAGCATCCTGCGTGAATTATCGATTTTTATCTCAATAGGCAGTGTTCTTGTCTTATCAGAAAGAGCTGGATAGATATTATCAATAATTCCGTCAAAAGGCAGATCAGGATATCCATCGACATAAATACGCGAAAGCTGTCCAATCTTTATTTTCGTCACATCCCTTTCAACTACTCCGACTTCAGCAAAAACAGTATCAATTTCCACAACCTCCATTGCTTTTGGAGTATACGGAGAGACTAATTCTCCTATTTCAATATTGCGCTCATTTAATACGCAATCCGAGGGCGCATACATTTCGGTTTTTTTAAATTCTTCTCTAGAGGAAGATATTTCGACTTGAGCCGCCTCAACCTGATGCTTGGCATTACCCGCCTCTGCCTCAACTTCGGAAAGTTTTAATTTATTTATCGCACCAATATTGTAGAGTTCCCGATGCATCTTAACTTTTTTTTCAGCCTGAGAAAGACTGACCATAGCTCCTTTTAACTTTGCCCGGTTATAATCGATTTTCAAATGTGCCTCAGCCTGTCTAAGACGGGCAATAAGCTGGCCTTCTTTTATCAAGTCACCCTCCCTAAAACCAATCATATCAATTAGTCCGGTAGCTTCAAAATTCAGTTTTCTGGTAATCAATCCTTTAATAGATCCCATAGCCGGCAAAAGATCTTCGAATGTTGAACGCGAAATTTTATAAACCTTCAGAGATAGTCCTCTCTTTATAAACGCTGCTTTTTTGGGCTGCGCATCTATTAGCGTTTTCTGAACAAAATCTTGTTTTCCAGAAAAAGAGTTAAATTTTTCCTTCCATCCGCCCTTTTCGACTCCCCACCAAACAACGCCGATGATTATCATTACTACCACTATGAATATAAATATGGAACGCCTCATTTACTTTCCTCCTAAAAGTCATTTTTAAAAATATTACTAATTGAAATAATTTATAACTCCAATCGCATGATTCAAACTGACTATAGCTATATTTATCCCTGCTAATGACTCCTGCATAGTTGAATTAGCTTCAGCCAGCTGGGTTTCAGAATTAATAACATCTGCACCGCGAGCTTCTCCTATTTTTCTTTTTGCTTTTACTATTTCAAGCTGTTTTCTGCGAAATCCAATCTGGTTCACAGCTAAAGAAAGCTGGCTATTATATCTTAAATATGTATAATAGGCATCTTCTACTTCCTGGCGAATTTTATTTTTCATTTCCACCCTATCTTTAAGTGCCTGCTTTCGGGTGATCTGAGCTTCTTTAGCCTTTGTAAAATGCGCCAGATTATCCCAAAAAGAAAATTTTGAATTCAATGTCTGCGAGTTTACATTTGTATTCGTACTTGTAACCTTAAAAGGTGAAACCTTGTCCCTCTTATAAGAAGTTTCAACCGTATTTCCTCCCAGGAACCACCTGACTTTCCCCATTAAGGACCATTCTGTGGCAAGATTCAAGCTGCTCTGACTAAAGGACTCTGCGGCCCGGCCATAAGAACCAACGATTGAAACATTAGGCATCTCTTCACTTTTAATTATATCCTGGCTGAATTTAGCCGCTTTTAATGTCTGCTCGATAATATTAATTTCAACCCTGTGCTCAAAGGCAAGATCAAGACATTCATTCAGATTAGTTTCAATCTTATGTCTTCCTAGATGAAAATTCATATTTTCAATATTTAAATTTTCAAGAAACATTTCTTTTTCAAGAGTCAGTTTTGCCATTGCATAACCGCGTTCTGAATAAGCAACCTGGTAACAGGCCTGATTATAGGAAGCCTGCGCATCTAACAAATCTGCCGGCGTGGCCCAAAAAACAGTAAATTCACTTTCAACTTCCGTAAGAATTTTTTCCGTATTTTTCTTTAATCTTTGCATAATATCAAGCGTATTCTTTGACATAATAAGTTCATAATATGCCTTGGTAACCTTTAGGATTAATTCATTTTTCACTCGTTCATAATTGCCTTTTGCAATAAGACCGCCAAGTTGTTCCTTACGTAAAGTTGCGGTTAATTTTCCTCCGGAAAATAACAGCTGCTCGCCCTGTAATCCATAAGAACGGCCGCGATAGTTCTCAGTCATTGTTCTTCCGTCTGTCTCATTCCATTCACCCATTAAAGATGGGTAAAAGCCCCTTCTCGCTTCTCGAATACGTAGATCTGCCAATGCCTGTTGATCTTTAGCAACCTGAAGCGGTATATTAGCAGACAAAGCAAGATTAAGACAATCTTCAAGCCTGACGATTTTCTCACCAGGAGTAGCCTTACGTATCATAGGTTTCACTTCTGAAGGCATTGATATATCTTTATACAGATTCTTATCGAGAATCTGTTGGCGTGCTTCAGGCAGGGAACTAATATCTGTTTCTGCCCTCAGCTTCTTATATGCTTTTTCTACTTCAACTCCTGACTCCATACGTTTTTGGGCATCTTTTCTGATTTTGCTGATCTTTCCTTTACTTTCTTTCTTTATCAATTCAACCCTTTTGATGCGTGTAAATTTATCCAAATGCTCTTTAGCTTTTTTAGCTTCTATATCTTTAAATTCCTTGAGCCTTACCATACTTTCTCTAGGCCCAAACTCTCTTTCTTTTTTACTCCATTGACTTCTTTTTTCCGGCTCACCTGGAAAGATAAATAGATCAAGAAATTGCGCATTCCATTGAGAATCAAAATTATATTTGAAAGTTCTGTCCAGTTCTATCAAAATCTCTACCCGTTTGGAGAAAGTTCTATTATAATCCGTCTTCTCACCCACCACTATTCTTTTAATCCCATCCTCGGCCACCGGCACTTCAATAGGTATATTCTGATATTCATTAAATGTCACCCTAGACCCTATAAAATTAATGATAAGCCCGCGCGGATTTTTTGACTCAATAATTTTAAACTCAACAGGAGGCTTAGAATGCTCTATATGAATTTGCAATCCATTATCGATTTTTTTAAGTAAGAACGTTCTTAATTTTGCAGGTTGTTGGGCATAACATATTGAAGTGAAAATGATAACAGAACTAAATGTTAGGAGTATCTGTCGGTAGATTTTATGAATAGACACATATTTCATCTTATGCAATTCCCTTTGCAAAATCAATGATTTCATCCTGATTAATATAAAATTATTTTATATCTTATTATATTGTATTTCAATAGGTTAAGTCAATAAAAATAAGCCGTGCAACAAATCAGTACCCAATATGTCCTTGTATATGCCTTTTAATTATTTGAGCAGTAATCCTATGGCCTTTTTTATTTAAATGGCAGATTCCGCTTGGAACAATCCGCAACTCCTCTAAGTTTACTCCCCTGGATTTAAGGGATTTTTGAAGGTCTATAGTGAAAAATCCATACTTTTGGGGGCAATCACTTTTTATCCACACATCTATTTGACTTTCTTTTTTTAATTCCGGCACAAGTAAAAGAAAGACTGGGAAGTTAAATTTAACGGATAGCTCATGAAACTTCTCAAAAGCCCCCTTATTTACCCGCATTGAATCAGCCATATCTTTATAAGCAGCAAACCGATAAGCTTGCGACGGAAATTTCTCAGGATAGTCATCGCTCAGTCGGTCATACAGCCTCTTATTCAAAACTCTATAAGTCGCCAGATACCTCATTAAAAATCTATCAATAAAATGCGGCAAAGAGATAAGTTTAGGAAAATTAGAACTGAAATACTCTCCCATTGAAATAAATACATCTCTTTCACTTAAACTGCTCAATCCTGAGGAAAAAACCGCATTACGGTAGTAATCATCATTCAGAAACTGCAGAATAACCATATCCGGTTCATAATCAAGTAATTTATTTTTAAGCAATAAAAACTTCTGAACCGCATTATAAGAACATACTCCGGCATTCAAAACCTCGTATTTTAAAGTAGCGCCTACTTTGTCATTGAGTAATTTTTCAAGAATTTTCGGATAAGTTGATTCAACAAAATATTCAGTACCAAAAGTAACCGAATCCCCCAATACTAAAATTCTAAAAACTCCCTTTGGCTTGGGGATTACAAACTCCCGGTCCCTGATCCCCTTTGAATTAATGGCATAAAATCCGTTTTCCGTCTCAGCATTAGCCATCAATTCATAAGACAGTCCAGGGATATCAGATATTCTGTGCAAAACTGGTTTTGCCTTTTGTAAATAAACTTTTGTATCGAAAAAATATTTTTTTTCTATTGATTTGGAGATTATTTCCATAGAAATAAAAATAACAAGAAAGGTGCTGACTAGGATTAGAAGCTTATAAAAATTGAGATTTCTATGCATAATGTGAATTAAAATTAAAAGAGAGCAAACCTATAAGCCGAGTTCTGTACCCCCAGAATTCTTCTGAGGTGATGATCATTCATCTTGTTCCCTGAATTACTCCAGGGAATCCTTGCGACCTAACCCGAGGAATAGCAGACGGGCCACCCTCCTCCTATTCGGTCTTGCTCCACGCAGAGATTGCCTCGTTTCACCCCTCGACTCTTACTTCGTAATCGCTCGGGGTAAACCCCGTTCGACTACTCTCAGAATAAAACCCAAAGGGTATTCATAATGAGTGAGGCCTGATAAATCAGGCCGAGCCGAAATATCGTCACTGCTGCTCTAATCCGCCCCCATTTAAAAACAAATGAAGGGATGGGAATTACCCATTACGCTGCCCTTTGGAGCTCGGACTTTCCTCTACACATTTTATTCCTGTGCAGCGACCACCCGGTTTGCTCTCCGATATTCTACTATAGCTTGCTTAGCTAACTTATCGGCTTCTTTATTGTATTCTCTTCTGACATGTTCAATTGTAAAAAGTTCAAATTTATTAATTAATGACAAAGCCTGCAAATTCAATGCCTGTAAGGTCTCATTTTTTACCTTGTATATACCCTTTATCTGCTTGACCACAAGCTCACTGTCACTTTTAACGAACAGCTTTTGCGCACCCAATTTATGCGCCTTTTTCAAGGCGGCTACTAATGCGCTATACTCAGCCACATTATTTGTTGCCTGACCAATATATTTTGAAATCGTTTCCTGGTATAGACCTTTTTTATCTTTAATCACCACACCAATAGATGCATCTCCCGGATTACCTGAACAAGCACCATCAATGCTAGCAATAAGTTCGGTTAGTTTAATTTTCATTTTCGACATAAAGAATTCTTGCACAATTTTCACATGTTTTTAACTTGCCTAAACGAAGCTCATTAACAACCTGCGGACGAACTGATCTAAAACATCCAGAGCAAATATCTCCATTAAGAGGCACAATTGCAATCTCTCCCTTGTTTTCCAGAATACGCTCATATAATTCCAATGTCTTCGGGTCAATCCCTGATTCTATAACTCTTTTCCTTGAGGCATTGAACACTGCAAGTTTCTCATTAAGCTGAATTATATCAAGATCAATAGTTGCTTTATTTTTATTAAGTTCTTCCTGCTCCTGGACTAATTTTGCATTTTCCTGAGCTATTGACTGCTTGATCTTATCAATCTTTTCCAGCAAAGCAATTATTGCATCTTCAAGCAATGAATTATCTGCATTTTCTTTCTTTATTTCCAGCTGCAGGGCATATAGTTCCTTATTGGTTTTTACCTGATTTATCTGTGTTTTTTGCTTTTTCACCACAGTTTCTTTAGACTGCAATTCAAGTTCTTTTTCTTTATGTTCAAGCTGAATATTTTTAAGAACATTTTCTAATCCTTTAAGCGCAATACTTTGAGCAATAAAATCATCTTCTAATTTTTTAAGCCTCTTAGGCTTTTCCTTAAGTTCAGATTTTATCTTAAAAATTTCTGCGTCAATTTTCTGTATTTCTTTTAAAGCATCGATATCTTTCATTATCCAATCCTGTCGTTTGATTTACTTATGCATATGCCCACACTCAAATTAGTTTAACTCTTAATCGTGCCCTGAACCATTAATCACTTTGTCCTTACTCACAGTTGGTCGACGCTCCCGTCTAGCTATCTCGATTGTACCTACCTGCACGGCGAAGCGCTCAACTTGTTTTGAGTCCATTTTAAAGAACTTTTATGGTGGGCGATAGAGGACTCGAACCTCCGACATTTGCGATGTGAACGCAACGCTCTAACCAACTGAGCTAATCGCCCAAAAAATTAAGTCCTAAATTATCACTCTAACCCCCCACCATTCTTCATGGTGGGTCCGCCAATCTCTTTGGCGGAAACTGAGCTAATCGCCCGGGAAAACGAATAATCAATTACACAATTAATATATCCCAACTGCTCGATTCCAAATTAAAAAAATAAAACATGTCCCTCGACTTTGCTCGGGATCATTCGACTCTTCTCTTGCGCATGGCTTACCATGAGCGAGAAGTACAAACGACGAATCGAATGGTGGGCCCACGAGGACTCGAACCTCGGACCAAGAGATTATGAGTCTCCTGCTCTAACCAACTGAGCTATGGGCCCTATACTCGAATATTTTACAATACTGTCTACTGCAGACAAAAATCTCATTACATCTGATGCGTTTTACTCTCTAAGAGTCCTCTACGTATCACCGAGGATACGTCTATGGGCTCTTCAGTCGCAAGCCTTGCATCTGCAATGATCTTCGTGTCTTCGCTACAACACTACACTAAAGTATCCGAGAAACAGTGAATTAAAATATATCAAAATTCGATAGGTAAGTCAAGAAATAGTATAAGGTGAAGATAAGCAGGCAAGATTATCCGACAAGCAGGTTAACTCAAACATATCTACTAACCCGCCTGCTGTATAGTATTTAGAGAAAATCTCTGTGTTCGCTCATAGTTACTTCAAGAAAATCACGTAGTCTTTTACTTCTAGTCGGATGCCTTAATTTTCTCAAGGCCTTGGCTTCTATTTGCCGCACCCTCTCTCTTGTAACATTAAATATCTTTCCTACTTCTTCAAGCGTCCGAGGATACCCATCTTTGATACCAAAACGAAAAATAAGTACCCGTTTCTCTCTATCCGAAAGAGTCTCCATCACATGTTCCATCTGTTCCTTAAGCATGGAATGTGCAGTTGCCGTTGCAGGACTTACCACTCGTTTATCTTCAATAAAATCGCCAAAATGAGTATCCCCTTCTTCTCCAATAGGAGTTTGCAGGGAAATCGGTTCTTGAGCAATTTTAAGAATTCCTCTTATTTTATCAACAGATATCTGCATCATATCACTCAATTCCTCAGGGGTAGGCTCACGCCCATGCTCCTGAACCAGAAAACGAGACGCGCGAATAAGCTTGTTTATCGTTTCAGTCATATGTACAGGTATCCTTATAGTCCTTGATTGATCGGCTATTGAACGCGTAATCGCCTGACGAATCCACCAAGTCGCATAAGTGCTGAACTTATATCCGCGCTTATACTCAAATTTATCTACAGCCTTCATAAGCCCGATATTGCCTTCCTGTATAAGATCAAGAAAAGACAGGCCTCTATTAGTGTACTTTTTTGCTATACTGACCACTAACCGCAGATTGGCTTCCACAAGCGAGGTTTTTGAAAAAGTAAATTCATTTTCTCGACGCCTTATAATCCTTAGCATCCCTCTTATTCCCTCAACAGAAGCGCCGAATTCTTTAAGAATTTTTCCTTTTTTAAACTGCAGCTTCTGTATATGACCGCGAATTTTTTTCTGTCTTTGACGTAATATTTCTCTGCCCAGCACTGAAATCTTTTCAGCACTATCTCTGATTGTCGCTGCAATCGATTCAATAATTGAAGTAGTAAAATTAAACTCAAGCAAGGTATTTAATGTACTTTCCGGCCTGCGTACTGTTCTCAACCGGCCGGTTAATTTAGCAATTCGCTTCATAAGTTTGCTATGCTTAAGCCTGAATTCATCTCGAATAATATCCTCAGGATTAACCTCTTTATCTAATATTTGGTTAGCTATTCGCAAGACAGTATAGCGAGAAACCGGACAACTTAAAACCGCTTTACGAAGCTCAAGTTCCGCACCTTCGATCTCTTTGGCCAGAGTAAGCTCTTCTTCACGGGAAAGCAGCGAGATCTTGCCCATTTGCCGCAAATACATACGCACAGGGTCTTCAACATAAGCAGGCGTCGTATTGCCAACAGGAACAGCAACTTTTTCCTTGGGCTCAATATCTGCACCTTTTGCCTTTACAACTTCCTCTTCAGAATCAACAACATCAATATTTTCTCCATCAAGAACAGTAAGAATGTCATCAATTTCTTCCGAACTAACAACATCCTGCGGCAGAGCATTATTTAATTCTTCGAATGTCAAATAGCCCTTTTTCTTGCCTTTAGCAATTAACCTGCCCAGATTTTTAATCTTCTTTTTCAATGTTTCCGTAGTTATCGCTTGGGTATTTTTTACCTTAGGACGATTTTTCACACCAATTAATTTTTTCTTTGCAGCATTAGTTTTACTTTTTTCTGCAGCTTTCTTTTTAATCAGTTCTTTTACTGCTTTTTGCGACATGCTCTTTTGTTTTTTTCCCTTGAGCGCAACCTTCTTTTTGACAACTTTTTTTGCCGGTTTTACCGCTCTGCTCTTTAAAATCTTTTTCTTGGGTGTAGTTTTTTTCTTGAGCGCAGTTTTCTTTTTAACAACTTTTTTGTTCTGCTTTTTCTTTTCCTTTTTCATAAAATCTTTGCTCCTTTTTTAAACTATGGTAATTTTCCAGTAACTCTTGAAATTCATATCCGGTTTGCTTGGAATCCTTGATTTGTTTCTGTAATTCATTTAACTTTAATTGCATGCTGTCAATTTTTATTTTTCTGATACAGTCCTCAAAACTCTTCTTGCTATCCTTAACACCGGTTTCTCCCACAAGAAGATTGCAGATAAAAGAACTTGCCTCCTCATCATTTAGGTTTTTTAATATCGCCGCAGGCTGTGTATCCTCTTTGTTCTGGTATAAATACATTACAACTTTTCTGGCAACAGGATCAGTAAACTCGCTGTAATGCATTTTATTCTTTAATTGCTCAATAAATTCTTTATTCTCAAGCATCAATGAAACAAGCATTTTCTCTGCAGCTTTAGTCTTTTTGCCAGCTTTTCGCAAGTTTTCAATCTTGCCGGGATTCCCAAAGGGGTGCACCTGGGGATTCATTTTCTTTAGCTCTAAAATTACAGTTTCCTCTGCCAGAGATAATGCTTCCGCTAAGTTTTTAATTAAACTAGAGCGTAAAATTGCATTTTTGAAACGTCCTATTGTTTCAAGCATTATACCGGCTATCTGTGCCTTGCCCTCAGGACTTTCCTTGTCAAATTTTAACAGCAGTAAATCCAATTTATAATCAAATAAAGTCTTTGCTACATTAACTCTGTTTCTAAATTGATCCGCTCCAAACCTTCTCACATATAAATCCGGATCAAAACCTTCACTGAGATCAGCGATCTTAACATTCATGCCCTCTTCAATTAACAGATCAAGACTACGCAGTGCAGCTCCCTGTCCAGCAGCATCAGAATCAAAAACAATAACAATATTATTGGTATAACGTTTTAACAATCTTATATGATCATGAGTAAAAGCTGTCCCCAACGAGGCCACAAGATTTTTCACCTTAGATTGAAAAGGAACGATAAAATCCAAATAGCCTTCTACAACTATGCAATATTCCTCCTGCTGAATAAATTTTTTACTTAAATTAAAACCATAAAGGTTTTTACTTTTTATATATATATCCGTTTCCGGAGAATTTATATATTTAGGTCCTTTATCCTGGCTTTGATCAGACTTACCCTGAGCCTCAATAGTCCTGCCGCCAAATCCTACAATCTTACCGTTAGCATTAAAAATAGGGAAAATTAGCCTATTCCTAAATCGATCGTAAATCCTGCCTTGCGCATTTTTAATAAGCAGTCCGGAATTAAGAAGTAAATCATCTTTGATCTTTTTAGATCTTAAGAACTTCAATAAGCCATCCCATAAATCAGGAGCAAATCCAAGACGAAAATCAACTATACTTTCTTTTGATATTTCTCTTTTAACCAGATAATCTCTTGCCTTTTGAGCCTCGGTTTCTTTTATTAAATTCTGATGAAAATACCATGCAGCTAATTCATTTAATTTATACAATACCGTTGCCGCAGACTGTCTGTCTCCAGAAGCTTTATCATCCTCTGTTTCAATGCGCACACCTACTTTTTCTGCTAATAATTTTACTGCCTCAGGAAATTCCATATGCTCGCTTTTCATAATAAAGCTAAAGGCATCTCCACCCGCTCCGCATCCAAAACAATGAAAAATCTGCTTATCAGGGCTCACTACAAAAGAAGGACTTTTCTCATGGTGAAACGGGCATAGTGCCTTAAAATTCCTACCGGCTTTTTTCAGAGGAATATAACCTGCAATTATCTCTGTTATATCACATCGCTGCAGGATATCATCTAATTGTCTATCGGAAATTTTGCTCATTTTCTTTTAATACGTGTAAACCCTGAACATTCTACAACATTGAGTTTTTGTTTTTGTTCAATTGAATCCAACAATAAATTCAGTCCTATAGTATCAGAAGATATATGTCCGAATATAACCGCATTTATATTTTCCTCTTTTGCCTTTTTAAGATGCTCTTCGCTTAAATGCATACATACAATCGTTCCAACCCCTGCTTGAGCCAAATTCTTGAAAATATCCTGCGAACCCTCAGTCCCGCCGGTCATATCAACAAACACTTTTCCGCAGCGGAAACTGTTGCTGCCATTTATAATTTTAGGTCCTGCATTATTTTTTATGGCAATTTTATACTCAGGAATATCCTTTAAAATCTCAAGCAACTCACCCAGAGTATCCAGTTTTTTTTATCTATAAGCTTTTGCAGATAAGTTACCACATGGTTATCTGCTAGCGTATGTATACACATAAGCGAAATATCTAATAGCTTTGCTGCATCAATTGTTTTAGTATGATTTGCCGGCAGTAGCCTGCGTTCAATTTCAGTAATACGTTTATTCATAAGGTTATCTGCTATATTAATCGGTACTCCATGCAGATGAGCAATATCTGCCTGCATATACATAACCTGATGCAGGGCAGCAAGCGCCATCCCCTCAGGATGATGCGCGATTATCAGATCAATTTTCTTTCCTTTTTGATTAAGTCTGTCCGCCAAAAGAACCTCGGCAACATCTATATCAATTCCCAAAAGAACCTTTTTGATCTCTTCATTTCCAGTACCGTATAAAATTCTTGTATCGCTGTAAAGATTTGTCATTCGGTCAATATCAAACTCAGCTTTTCCCGCATTTTTCAATTCATCGTATTGCTTTTTTATTTTTTGCATTTCTTTTTTAACACAAGCCTTACCGCGAGGATCCTGTTCAATTTCCTTTTCAATTGCAAATTCATAAAGTTTTTTTAATTTCACTTTTTCTCCTAATAATTAAAATCAGTCGAAATCATCTTAAATTAACACCATCATTTACCAAGCAGGCAAAATAAACTTTGATTTATCGCAACACCGACACGGTAAAATAAAAAAAAGACAGGCTCAATCGAAAATGTAAACCTGCTAAAAGTCTACAAAAGTATCTCAAATATATACCTTTGGTCAAATTATATTTATATTTACAAATCAAAAGAATAAGATAACATCATGAAAATAAAAGAGTTAAATAAAAAAGGTCTGATTCTCTAAGAATCCAACCTCTTTTCAGTTTAATGTAAGTATATCATAAGAAGGGTCATCTGTCAAGGCAGGTTAAAAACAAAAAAAGTCATATAACACGTTTAATGACAATGCGTTACAATATTGACCTTAAGTAATATTTCACCTGGTAAATACATGCAAACCAGGATTTCTTTTAAAAAGTATTTTTCTCTAACTATTCTGAGAAACAAAGCCAAGGAATACTATTTTCCAGTTATATAATAACTTATACGCATAAATTTAGTAAAATTACGAATCGCCTCTGTTCTGGCCTTTTCTTTTTCCAAATCATCCTGCGCGCTTTTAAATTCCCCCGAACTATTCAGGAGTTTTTGCATATACTGGTCTCTCTCTTCTTCACTCATTAAATTCTCCTTTATTGCCTTAAGCTCTCCTGAGTCAAGAAAAAAACCTCCGCATTGATAGCATTCATCAATATTTACTTCCTTAGCAGATGCATATTCATGAATATGCATGGGCAGACTGCATTTCGGGCATTTAATTTGTCCTCTGTTATCGTCATTATTTCGATCATAGCTCAAGGCATCTTGAAGCGCAGAACCCAGGCCTTCATTCTGTTCATCAAGCTTAGCTAATTCCATCCAGTCAAACCAAAGCCCCTTACATCCGTTTTTGCAAACATCTATGCACACACCACCAAAATCCTCTACAATCATCTCCTTATGACAAACCGGGCAATTCATAATAATTACTCCTTTCTAAACTATTTATATACAGTTACTAAACATTAGAAAAATTACAATTGGTTACAAATAGTTACTACTAGTTCCCTGATAAAACCTAAATAAAAATTCTAATCATTACAACTATTCTTAAGCTCTAGTAACTTTTTTAGTAACCTTTAGTAACTTTCTTCTAATAAAATACCCTTTTACAGACTTTAAATAATAAAATTTAATATTTATAAAAATGTTACCATTAATCGATATTTTTTTCAATCAAAGTTTCGACGCTAGCAGATTTAACCTACTCTACCTTCGCCACTGCTGCCACAATTTAGATGTTTGGGACTTTTTTGCCTCTGCGTGTAATTTTTTAAATAACTCCATATACCATCGATTAGGAGTGGTATCAATTTCATAGGTATATCCTTTTTTTATAATTTCGGCATTAAGAAACACTTCTCTTTCACTCTTTTTTTCCGGAATAACAAAAGCATACCCCAATAAATCGCCATAATTATTTTCCTTTTTTTTATCAAACTCGATCCTAATCCTTTTACCGCCTATGAGATCCTCTAGCAAACATTTCGCTTCATTTCCCATCACTCTAAGAACCTCCTCAGGAACATTGGATATCTTAGAATCAAATTGCAATTTATTTCCTTCAATAACTTCAGGTGTATCTATCCCGATAAGACACAGGTGCCGATCATTATCCAGAATAATCAAATCTCCTGATAGGACTTCCTTCATACCTATATCAAAATAATTTGATTCACTGTCATAAGAGTTTTTGTCGTTTTTAATTGCCGCAAATGAGCAATTGACAAAACCTAAATATATAAGCAATAAGAACCCACTTATTAAAAATCTAAATATATGAAATATTTTCATGCAACCTCTTATCTTTAATAAACTGATTATAACCTCAGCTTAACATAAATAAAAACGATTTTCCAAGTAAATTTTAGGTTCTTTTTTTATTGAAATTAAATAAAAGAACCTAACCACCTAAAAAAAAAGCAACTTATATAAAGTTGCTTTTTTAGGCATATTTAATATTTTCTTTCCGCTTTTACTTTACCAGCCACGGGAGCCCGACAGATGAAATAGTTACGATTCCTTCTTCGTCCATAGAAATAAATTCATTTGCATATGGTCCATCCTGGCGAGTAGCCCTAATCTCAATAACAATTGCTCCGGCATTTTCTATAGTATACGCCCCTCAGTGTCACCCTGAATAGCAGGCAAGGGTAGCCCCCAATCCTCTAAGAGAGTAATATCATTAGTGTATGAGTCCATATGCGCCCTGTACCATGACTCTGTGGATCGAATTGCCTGCATACTTTGTTTAGCTTTACCAGCTTTTGTTTTTTTTAAGAGTTGCCATATAATTAGGCACAGCCAAACTTATAAGAATACCCACAACAATGACTACCATAAGTAACTCAATAAGTGTAAATCCTTTTTTTCTAGACATTAACTTCTCCTATAAATCAGTTTAGCCTTTTAAAAAATAAACTATTTTATAAAGCATGTTATATATACCATTTTTTAATATAAAATCAAAAAACCTAAGAAAATAAATGCATGCTTTTAAATTAAATATTCCGTCATATATTCCAGATCGATCAATACCTTATCATACAATTCCCTTAATGAGCTTTGCATAGTTTGCATGCCAACATTCTTGCCGACCTGAATAAGTGAGGGGATTTGCTTCCAATCAGCCTCTATTGTAAAATTTACCGACTGAATAATAGTTATACTTAGCTTACTCAGATATTTAGCTGATAGCTTCTAGAATTCTGGTAATAACTTGCGGCTTATTTAAAGTAAAAAAATGCAATTTTTTAACCCCGTTACTTATAAGATCCCGGCATTGTTCTATCGTAAAATCTATCCCAATCTTTTCCATCTCTTCAGGCTGTGCCTTTACGCGCTGCATCTTTTCTTCAATATGTCCAGGGATTGTCGCCCGACAAATTGAAGCGAACTTTTTCACCTTCTCTACGTCAGTAAGAGGTAAAATACCCGGTAAAACCGGAATAGAAATCCCCCGCTTATGCATACGGTCCAAAAAAGAGTAATAATACTTATTATCAAAAAACATTTGGGTAACAGCAAAATCAGCCCCAGCATCAATTTTCTGTTTTGTGAATTCCAAATCGGTTTGCATTGATGCGGATTGTATATGTCCTTCCGGATATACGGCAACCCCAATACAAAACTGGCCATAGTTTTTTAAGGTCTTCACAAGATCAATCGCATAGGAAAAATCATTCTTAGTAAAATCAAAGCCATCAATCCCTTGAGGAGGATCCCCCCTTAATGCCATAATATTTTCAATACCTTTAGCCTTATATTCATCAAGCAGCTCTTTTATCTGGTTAAGCTTGGCGCCCAAACAAGTTAAATGCGGCATCACCTCAAGATCCCTATTTTTTAAAAGCATTGCCACCGCATCTTTAGTACGTTCCTGCTCAGCGCCTGCGGCTCCATATGTCATGGATACATATAGAGGATTATATTTCTTTAAAATTCCGACAGTATTCGCTAAGGATTGCCTGCCCTTTTCAGTGCGAGCTGGGAAGAATTCGAATGATACACCTTTATCTTTATTTTTAATGATCTGTTCTATTTTCATGATATTAAATTTTTCCGATTTTAGAATATTGTTAATATTATATCAAATAATCCTCTTAACTTAAAAACCATTTTATCCGATCACCAGAGTATAAGCATAATAAAACTTATAATAATAAGTATTACACCTACCCACACAATAATTCTAGGTGCAGGATACCGCAACCGGCTTAAAAAACCCGTATCCCGTTCTAGGCTCTCACCGCAATAAAGACAGTTCAGCGCCGCCTCATCATTTATAGGATTATTACAATGCGGGCATTTAAATTTAGCCATTTATACTCCATTTATATTTAGGCAAGCGCTTTGATAATATGCTCAACATGTTCAACAATAGTTGCATTTTTCATTAATTTCAAAATAATATTCGCATACTTTTCATAAAGAGGCTGCCTTTGCTGATAAATCTCTTCCAGAGTTCGCCCCTTAAATCCAATAATCCCCCGTTTACTAGCATCAGTAATATGCTCTTGCATACAGGCAATATCAGCCTCAAGGAAAACTATCACAGAATTTTCTTTTAAAAAATCCATCGCCTCCGGTGAAAAAACCACGCTACCTCCAGGGCAAATAACACAACTATCTATATTCCCTAATCCTATAACAGCAAGCCTCTCCATCTCCAGAAACTTTTCCTCACCGTATTTATCAATTATCTCTTGTAACTTTAATTTTGCGTTTTTTTCAATAATAGTGTCTGCATCAAGAAAAGTAAACCCCAGTTTTAATGCCAGTTTTCTGCCAATACTGCTCTTACCGGCTCCCGGCATCCCAATCAGAGTTATATTCATATAATCCCTCAGTTGCGGCTAATCCCGAAAGCCAAAAGAGTCTATCAGAATTTCAAAAAGTTCAATGTCTCTATTTTCGATATTGCTGATCTTAAAACCAGTGGCATAGAAATCAGGATTGACATCCTTTTTACACCAAATACTGCGGGAATCAAGAGCAATATCCCGGTTGCCAGCAAACTCAGCAGGCAATGTTATCTTAAAATTAAAATCTACTTCTGTTTTAATCGGAGCTTCACTTACCAACATGAACCCATCAGTAGTTATATCTGCCAGATGTCCTATTAAAACCCCGGTTTTACGATCATATACTTTTAAATAATAAATCAAATGTCTTCTTTTAAATTTACGATTAAACATTTTCATCCCCCCTACAATTAAATCATCTATGAAAGGCACTTTCTGCTAACTTTAATTCCTTTGCCTTATTTTCTACCGCCATAACAAGCAAATGATTTAAATCGCTTTTTTTCCCGTAATCAGCCTGCACAACACCTTGAACCCTGTTATCATTTACAAATTCCCAGGCCTTACCCCATTTACGTTTATCAATGGGATCATAAACCGCAATAGCCATTCCGTTTTGTTTGGCAATAAGCGAAAACAGCGGGATATCTGTATACCCGTCACCAACAACTATCATCTGATTAAAAGGTACATACAATTCATCAACCTTCTTATTTACATCAAACGGACAAAAACGGGAATTAGGACCGAAAATACCTTTTGATATCTGAAATAAAAAACGGGTTTTATCTGTAAAGCTGACAATGCTTTTCGGAAAATCTATTTCCCCTTTTTTGTTATATTCAAAATCGCAAGCCCATATATCTTTGAATTGCTTCGCTATTTTAGTATTAATTAAGATTTCCCGTATCCCGCTGCTTATCAAAAAAAAGTCTACTTCTACCTTAGGGTTAACATCTGTTACAACTGATCTAAGTTTTTTAAATATGGTATGCGCCCCGTTAAAAAAAGATATTTTTTTTCCGAAATCTGCAAGTTTTTTTTTGGTTATCCTGTTTTTTTCACCACCGGATTTTGACAACTCAATAATTTTATATAAATAAGCAGGTATAGGATCCCATCCCTTTTTGCTATACATCGGAGTGACCTTATTGCTCCAAAAATATTCGACATCCACACCCATGCTCGCCAAAAAGCTGCTTGTTGAATCTGGAGCCAAAGTCTCATCAAAATCGAATATTACCGCAATTCTATTAACCATAATTAGCCTTGTTTATTCAGGGATTTAATAAAAAAGGCAACCCCTTTATAAAGATTGCCATTGTAATTCATCATATTTGCTCCATACTTTCACATTTTACATCCATGTAAGACCTTTAAAATCCATTCAAAAACACTGCCTTAACTAATATTATATTACCTCTGCTTTTTGCTTTTTGCAAGATAAAATCCAGAAAATAAGCAGCGCTTGAAATTATTTTATGACTAATAACTTTCCGAACGCAGCTTGTCTGTAGTTGATTGCCCTACTGAAAATCTTAACGGTGACTGTCCGGGAAAAGCTTTCAATTTAAAGACAAAAAGGAAAGTTCTGTTCTGGGTTGATCCATCATCGTTCAGCTTTATATTATATGACATTTCCAATAGCCAGCAATGCAAATCACGATATATGGTATACTGTTGTTCCTGAAAAACATCGCTATAAGACAAATACCTTGAATATGTACCTACCTGCCATTTAGTATTGATCTTATAATATAAGCTTGCTGTAGTTTGCTCACTAATATCCCGATCATAACGTTTTCCTAGGCCCACCTGCCATCTATCTTCTCCTTGAGCATAGATATCGGCGTTTAAAGTCTTGATCCGCTTTTGATATTGGTTGAAGATAGCATCAGATTCAAGATGCAACCAACGATAAGGCTTTAAATCAAACTCAGCATTGACATAGCCAAAATGCCTAACTCCTGGCAAGGCATTTTGGCTGTATTGGACCCAGGGGTAGAGATAAAGAATATCTACGTTTTCCAGTTCTGTGGTACCTGTTTGTTTCCATTTAGTCTGAAGATGATTTTCAATCCCAAAAGTAAATAAATTTTTCTTGGTAATCGAATCTATCTCGTCAAAAGTACCCAGCTTACTTCCCTGCACAGTCGGGGTATGGATATAATCATAATTTATCTTCGGACTAATCACATGACGCATCCTGTTCAACTCCATACCCAAAACATTGCCGCTATAATCAAAAACCCGGAAAAATTTCGTATTAAATTCTATCCCATAATAATTTATGCCCCGGAAAAAGTCCTCGCTTGTGCCTGTATTATCTTTTGAATAATATGTCTGGCGCATACCTGCATATGGAGCAGTATTTATCCAATCCAGACTTCCCGACAGCTTAGTCGGATATTTAAGCTCACTATAGGAGTCAACTCTGTTGGCATCTGTATCAATATCACTATTAGCCTGTTTTTTATTTAAATTGGCAATTGCTATATCCTGACGCACATAGAAATTTGAATCAGCAACTTTCCGGCTTACAGTATTTAAAGTCAGTTCAGGAAGACGCTCGACTTCTGAATAAAACCAATTTGTCCTTTTACGCAAATATAAGCTTATATTATAGCTTTCCTCATAGTGGGTAATATATGCCTCAGATGCCGGCTGGATGTCATCCTGATACTCTTCATAAAGATAATCTTTTGTAAAAAAGATATCACTAAATTTATCATACTCAAGCATTGCCAAGGTCGAAGAATCAATTTCCCATCTATGGTTTAGCTGCACACGGTATCTTTCAGTTTCCTGAACATTTCTTGATCTAGGGTCATCTGCACTTCTGTAGTACTTGTCTCTTTCATTCATATGGTAAACCTTGACTATCCCTTTACCAAAATTTTTCGTATCATAATTTAAATCAGCTCCCCCAGCAATTCCTTTAAGATCACGTTGATCAAGATGGACCTTAGCCTCTAAATTATCATTTAAGTAATACTTAATTGAGCTTAAAGCAAACCAACCCCAGTCCTTCTTTCTCCCCACGCTCAAAGATATAATAAAATCATTATCAAGTGACTGCTTCCAATAAGGCAGATACATCACAGGAATATTGCCGATAAAAATAACCACATTTTTTGCCACTATCTTGTCATCCGGATACACATAAAGACGCTTAGCCTGAACCCTGTAATCGGGATTGTCTCTATCACAAGTACTTATGTATGCTCGATTAAAAACATATTTTGTTAGATCGACTTTTTGGGCACTCTCAGCTTTCCCGTACCAGGGCAGCGAAATAAAGGTTATGTCTTTAAAACTGCCGGTTTCTCTTGTGAAATCATATGCCAGATTTTTTCCATAAGCAACTGTTTTACCTCTTTCAATTTTGATATTACCGGGAGCAACCGCGCTTCTATCTTCTAAATTAAAATCAATATGCCTTGTTGTTATCTTTACATCAAGATGGGTTACGACAACTCCGTCTTCATCTTTGTCCTGATCCTGAAGCATCCGGCCCCTTTTGGATTGAAAATTATAATTAAGCCGATCACCTATAATCTCTATTTTATTATAAACTACTTTTACCTGGCCTGTTGCCAGGGCCTCGTTTGTTTTCAGATCAACCTCAATATTGTCTGCCTTAAGAATTACACCGTCGTAGTCTATTTTTACATTTCCACTGCCCTTAATTACCGCTCCTTGGTTTACATACTCCACATTATCTGCATCAACAACGATAGGCCGGCTTTGAGAAATTGCTGCTTTGTCTTTTCCCATAGTAACGCTTTGGCAAAAAACAGCATCAGCATAAACAAAAAAACTAATAGACACAATAAAAAGAGATTTAAGGATAGGACCAAAACGATAAGTATCGCTCTTTAATTTAAAGCAGTTCAACTAATTACCTCTGAAATGATTAACGATTTCCTTAATCATTTCATCTAATTTTAACTTCGAAAATGAACCAATAAGATTCTCTATTTTAGAAGTATCCGGCACCCGATAAAACATATCTTCAAAATTATTCTCATATGCCTGTGAATACGGAACAAAACATATCTGTGAACTGCTATTGCTAAGGGCCTTGATCTTTAAGGCTAAAGCACCAATAGTAATAGATTCACAGCTGCCGATATTAAAAACCTCGCCTTCGGCCTCTTTTTTATCCATAACAGCTTTAATTGCCACTATTGCATCATTTATATATGTGAATGAACGAACCTGTTTACCGTCACCATAAACAGTGATCGGTTCATTCCTGATAGCCTGCTGGACAAAACGAGGGATAACCATGCCGTAATTCGGACTTTGCCTCGGACCGCAGATATTGAACAATCGTCCGATAACAACAGGAAGGCCTTTAGAACGATGATAGGACACAGCCAAAAACTCATCAAATCCCTTTGAGAAAGCATATCCCCAGCGTGATATATTTACTGCCCCTAATATTCTGTCATCGGTTTCTTTAAAACTCTTTGAACCGCCGTTTTTACCATAAACTTCAGAGGAAGAAGCAAGAAAAACCTTTTTTTGAAAAACATGCGCTAGATCAAGAACGATCTCTGTGCCACGAACATTAGTAATTAAAGAATCCAGGTGATTTTCAATAATATATTTAACTCCAACCGCAGCCGCTAAATGATAGATGCAATCACATTCGCTGACATACTTGAACATAAGCTTATAATCAAGTATATCTCCCTGCACGAATCTAAAGTTTTCAAAATTCATCAAATGCGCTATATTATCCTCTGATCCTGTGGAAAGATTATCTACAACAGTTACAATATGTCCATCATTTAACAGACTTTCTACCAGATAAGATCCAATAAATCCAGCTCCACCTGTAAGCAAAACCCTCATGACTTCTCCTTATTCGCCAATACCAGTACAGCAGCTCCAATAATTCCAGCCTTATTGCTGAACTTTGAAGCAACAATCTTTAAATTGCGACATGAAACCTGAAATGCTCTTTCTTTTACTATCCGGCGCATTGGTTCAAGGATTAAATTTCCTGCCTTGGCCACTCCGCCGCCGACAACTATAATCTCAGGATTAAGCAGATTTACGACATTAGCCAATACAGCGCCCATATGTTTTCCTACCTCCTGCCAAATCAGAATAGAGAAAGGATCCTTTTTTCTAGCCGCAGTGCTTAACATCTCAAGCGTAAGATTCGAATATCTTCCATTAAGTTTAGCCCTAATACTGCTTTTTGCCCCTACACGCAAACGCCTGATTGCCTCTTCAAGAATATATCGGTTACCAATATATCTCTCAACACACCCTTTACCTCCGCAAACACAGAGCGGTCCATTCTCATTTATAGTCATGTGACCGATCTCTCCAGCTGCAAAATTAATACCTCTATAAACCTTGTGATTAAGTATAATCCCGCCGCCAATACCTGTGCCCATAGTTACGCACACACAATCTCTGTGTCCTTTGGCAGCCCCGAATTTACTCTCTGCTAAAGCCATAAGATTAGCATCATTATCAACCAATACAGGAACTTTAACTTTATGTTGCAGGGCTTCCTTAAGATTTACATTCTTCCAACCAGGCACATTTGTCAGATCAAAAACCAGCCCTTTATCAAAATCGACTCTGCCGGGCACCCCAATGCCTACTCCGCGAATTCTGTTGCCTTTATAAGTACTTTCCGCTTTAAGTTTTATTATTCTGATTACCAGCTGTTCGATCAATTCATCTTTTTTGTAATTCTTGGTTTCAAATGAAGTAAATCCCTCGATCTTAAAGCCTTTATCCCAAAACCGAACTAGAGCCAGTTTTACAAATGTTCCACCGAAATCAACTCCGATTGTATAGCGACAATTTGAGGCCTTACGCCTATTTTGATTCATTACCTCTCCTCCTATAAAATTAAATCTATATATGCACAAACCTGAATATTTTTTTCAAAACCTTCCATGCAAGCGATATTTTACACATTAATGAAAGTATTATTCACAAAACATTAAATTTGGCAAATCAAATTAAGTTAAAATTCAGTATGTTTTGCTCGGCAGGATTTATTCAATTGTCTATTAGCTGAAATAATCGATTAGATTAGCTAAAGTAACCTTTAACTGTTTTCTGTTTATAATAGAATCAAGATGTCCATGTTCTAATAAAAATTCTGAACTTTGAAACCCCGGCGGCAATTTTTGTCTGATTGTCTGTTCAATAACTCTGGGACCGGTAAAACCAATCAAAGCTTTGGGCTCAGCAATAATCACATCTCCTAAACTGGCAAAGCTAGCCATGATCCCCGCCATTGTCGGATTGGTCAAAACAGAAATAAACAACAGCCCCTTTTTTTTATGCCTTGCCAATGCAGCGGATGTCTTTGCCATCTGCATGAGAGATATAAGCCCCTCATACATACGCGCACCGCCGCCTGAACCAGAAACAATAATCAAAGGCAGCTTATCTGCAGTTGCTTTTTCCGTCGCTCTGGTAATTCTCTCACCCACTACCGAGCCCATTGATCCCATAATGAATCTTGAATCAGTAACTGCAAACACTGTCTTTTTCTTATTAATTTCCCCTTGCCCTGTAATTACCGCATCTATAAGACCGGTAATTTTTTGATCCTGCTTTATTTTTTGCACATATGTCTTTGGCCCCTTAAATCCGATAATATCCTTAGGCGACAATTTTGCATCAAATTCCTCAAAGGTACCTTCATCAAGTAAAAGCGCCACTCTGTCTTTAGCTCCAAGCGTAAAATGATAATCGCATTTAGGACAAATGCTCATATTTTCTTTAAGCTGCTTATTGAATATTATTTGTCCACAGCCCCCGCATTTCGTGCACAGACCTCCAGGCATATCCTTTTTCTTTATTTTTACTATTGTATACTTTGGTTTTCCAAACATAATATTTTCTTCCTAAATTAGCAACCTGCAAATTTTAGAAAATTCTTTACCCCTTTTTGAGTCAGTATTTATATATTTACAAAAGTATATTTCATCATATATTAGCACAAACTCAAACACTTGTCAAAACTACTTCTGCGCATATTTGGCAGCCTTTTCCAGGATATTTATTTTTTCCACAAAACTTTTATTCACTAATAGTTACCGCTTTATCCTAAATTTAAGCAACCCAAATATCCCATATAATATAAAACAAACTGATATTATTAAAATAACCCACATTGGATTTGTGCATTCTGAGAGTTTTGAAGAAACAAACATAAAGATCAAGAATCCTAAGTTCATGATTATCCCTAAGATGCTGAATATCCTCCCTCTCATATTCGATTTTATAACTTCATGGATTATTGTATTGCCAGAAATAAAGATCGGACCAACACTCATACCTATTAATACCGAAAACCCCATAGCAATATGGATCTGAGGGGAAATCCTCAATAAAACAGCAAAACACCCGATAAATATACCGCTTAAAATCATACTTATAAATATAATCTTAACTTTGGAGATCTTATTGAAAAATCTTCCGCAAATCAATGCCCCCAGAAACAAACCAATGCCAATAAATATTGAGAGTAATCCCAGGTCTTTGGTGATTGAACCAAAAACTTCCTGGATAAAAACAATCGCCACAATATAAAGAGCTCCGGCAGCTGACATAAGCATGAATACTGTTAAAAAAACAAAACGCAGATAAGGATTAGCAAATACATATTTAACCCCGTCTTTTATGTCAGAAAGTATAGACTCAGCTTTTATTGCCTTGTCATTGGCATCTTTATCCATTGTTTTTTTTCTACTCTTGATATTTACAAAACAAAGCAAGAGCCCGGAAACAAGATATGTGAATGAATCGATATAAAACCCTGATTTTGCTCCTACTTTTTCGATCAATGTGCCACCTAGTCCTATGCCAAGCACAGCCGCAAGCATCATTGTTGTATTTGTCAATGAATTGGCAATAAGCAGCTTTTCCTTATCAACCAATTCCGGGATTATCGAGAATTTTGAAGGAAGAAAAAAGCAACTTATAGTAAAAACAAGAAAAACACTGATATAAAGAGGGACAAGCGAATTCATTTTCACAAACCATAGAGGAATAAGCATAACTAGAACTGCCCGGATGATATCACTTATTATCATGGTATATTTATGATTCCAACGGTCAACATAAGCCCCGGCAAAAGGACTAATAAAAAAAGAAGGAATAATTGTAAACGACATGATTTTTGCCAAACCAAAGGCTGAACCTCCAGTGCGGTTATAAATCAAAGCAATCAAGGCCATCTGATTAAGCCTATCTCCAAACTGAGAGATTATTTGGGCAGACCAAAAACAAAAGAAATTTCTTTCTTTGAGAATATAACTAAACTTATTCAAAAAAAATCTTCCCCTTATCTATATTTTCGTTGGGCATTATTTAAGCCCACGAGAGGAGTCGAACCTCCGACCTAAGCTTTACGAAAGCCTTGCTCTACCAACTGAGCTACGTGGGCATATATTGTACTAAGTCCTAAGCCGTAAGGATTAAGCATGTAAAACTATGTGACTTTTAATTTAATTTTAGTCTTAAATCTTAATTTTAATCCTTATCACTTATTTCTTATTATATTGCAACTATTACAATTCCATGCTCATCGGCTTGCTCTAAAACATATTCCTGATCAAGAAACAAGGTCTTCCCGGATTCAACGGCCAATAAAGACACGCTTTCTTTTATTAGCGTTTGGATTGTCTGCTTGCCAACAAGCGGTATATCAAAACGCATATCCTGATCTGGCTTGCTCACCTTAACCACAACAGCCCCTCCATTACAATAAAGATTTGCTCTGGCAATAGCCGCATCTGTACCTTCAATTGCCTCAATACTAAGTACAACCTTGTCCTTTACAACAACGGTTTGTCCGATATCAAGCCCGGCAATTGCCTTAGCAATTTTAAGACCAAATTCCACATCCTCAAGCTGTTCTTTGGTTGGTTTTGCTTTTGTAAGCACACCCGGATCAGGCAGGCAATCTTTAATGAAAGTTGTCGAATCAATCAGCTCTATACCAAGCTCTGCAAGCCTCTGGGCAATGCCGCCTAGAATAGTATCTGTCTTTTTATCCTTTAACTTAAAGAGTAATCCCCTTAATTCACTATCAAGGATTATATCACTAAAAAGCAGTTTATGTTTAATTTGTCCTGCCATAACCACTTTTTCTATTTTTTCAATCTTAAGTATTTCAATGAGCTTTTTAAGCTGTCCCACGCTTATCCAGAAAATCTTTTCCACATGGCCTATAAGCTCAGGGTTGGTCTCTTCTTTGATACCTACAGCAATAATTCTCACCCCTGCTTTTTTTGCTGCTTTGGCAAAAACAATCGGATAAGTTCCATTGCCGGCTATCAGCCCTATTGTCTGCATGTCTATGATTCTCCGTAAAAATACTTTTAGTTAAAAAAACAAAGAGCAGAAAGGCAAATTATTAGATCGCTCTCTACTCTACTTTTTATTTTGCCAAAAAATTTCAATTACCTTTACATACGCCTCGTTTAGAACTTTTAATAAATTTAATAAGATATGTAACATATACATCTTTCGGAATTTCCTGTTTAATTCTTTTTAAGGCTGTTGTTGTGGATAATTTCATTTTGAACAGGATTTTTAAGGCGGCTTTTAAGCGCAATATGCTCTTGGAAGGCATTTCAGCTCTTTTAAGCCCAATACTGTTAAGGCCATAAACCTTTGCCGGATGTCCGTCAACCATAGAAAAAGGCGGCACATCCTGAATGATTTTTGAGCAACCACCGATAATCGCCATTTTACCCACACGCGAGAACTGATGAATCGCAGACATACCTCCAATAATAGCTTTACTCTCTATATGAACATGTCCGCCTAAAGTGCCGGCATTGGCAATAACTACATCATCCCCAATAACACAATCGTGAGCAACATGGCTATAAGCCATAAGTAAATTATTATTACCGATTACTGTTTTGCCTTTATCCACAGTTCCCAGATTGATAGTAACATATTCTCTAATGACATTATCGTCTCCGATTATAACCTGGGTCGATTCGCCCTTATATTTTAAGTCCTGAGGAGGGCTGCCGATTACAGCACCAGTGTGGATTTTACAGTGTTTGCCAATTTGAGTAAAGCCTTCAATTACACAAGAGCTCCCTATTACAGTATTAGCGTCAATACTCACATGCTCTTCAATAACAGTATTAGGACCTACACAAACTCCTCGACCAAGCCGAGCCTTAGGATGCACAAATGCATTTGCATGGATTTTGTTTTTTTCTGACATATGTCTATTATTATACCATTAATACTGATAATTAAAACATAAAAAAGACCTTAGATACTAGGGGTGGTTTCAGGAAAAACATATCTTAAATATCCCTTTGAATCTAGGCCCTGATAATACAGTTTTAATCGCCTAAAGAAAACATCAACACTGCTTCAGCCACTACCTTATTTTCGACCATAGCCCGTCCATATGCCTGTCCAACTTTAGATCTAAGCTTAAGTACAGACACTTCAAAACGAAGCTGGTCTCCAGGTAATACCATTCGCCTGAATTTAACTTTATCGATACTCATAAAATAAGCACGCTTGCCTAAATTATCACGTTTACTTAGAAGTAACACACCGACAACCTGTGCCATTGCCTCTACGATCAATACTCCCGGCATTACTGGGCTCCCGGGGAAATGCCCTTGAAAAAATTGCTCATTTATAGTTACATTTTTAATCCCAACTGCATATTTATCCTCTTTGATTTCCAGTATTCTGTCTACCAGTAAAAATGGATAACGATGCGGCAGGATTCTTTTTATCTCATTAATATCAAGCGGTGCAATATTGCTAATCCCCTCTGAGCTGACACTAATACTTGCCTGAGTCTGTCTATCATGTAAATGTTTAATCTTTTTCAATAGCTTGATATTCAAAGGATGACCGCTTTTTATGCCGATAACATGTCCTTTTAACGGATGGCCTAATAGGTACAAATCACCAATAAGATCGCAAATTTTATGCCGCACAAATTCATCTTCAAAGCGAAGTGTATTTTCAACTATACCATCTGCTCCGACAACAACAGTATTTTCATAGTTTGCTCCCTTGCCTAAGCCTTGTCTGGTAAGCTCTTCGGCCTCCTCCTGAAGACAGAAAGTTCGACTTGGCGCCAGATCTTTTTCAAATACTTCCGGAGAGAACTCAAATGAAGCATATTGTGATTTAAGCAAGGAATTAGGATAACTCATTGTGTAAGAAATACGAAAATCATTAGCCGGAAGAATCATCAGAGAGCTATCACCTTCCTCCATATATAGAGGCTCTTTAGGCTGAAAATACTTTCTTGGTGAATTAAGCTCCTTTACCCCTGCCTTTTTTAACAGCTCCAGAAAAGGCAAAGCACTACCATCGAGACCAGGTAATTCCTCTGCATCCATCTCAATAGTAATATTATCTATACCAAATCCCATTAAAGCAGCCAATAAATGCTCAATAGTATGAATTTCTACATTTTGAATCCCAAGAGAGGTTCGGCGGGGTCTTTCAATAAGATTAGACATATGCGCTTTAATACACGGCTTATTCTCAAGATCAGTTCTTACAAATTCAATACCCTGATTCTCTCCAGCAGGTTTATATTTAATATTAACTTTTTTACCTGTATGTAATCCTATGCCGCTAAGCCCTATAGAGTTACTAATTGTGCACTGATACTGGGGTTTAACCATTTTTTTCCTTTAAAGCATTCTCCAAAACAGTAATTTTTTCTTCTAATTTATTTACTAACTTGTATAAATCAGGAAGTTTTTGAACGCAAGCATTGATTCTTTTAGCCTTCTTATGCGGTTTGGCTGGATAACCGGAAACACATGTATTTTCAGGGACCGATTTTGTAACCCCGGCCTGAGCAGCTACCACAGCATTATCACCAATGCTAATATGGCCAATAATCCCGGTTTGTCCTGCCAAGGTAACGTTTTTCCCAATAATTGTGCTGCCGGATATACCTGTTTGAGCCACAATTATTGAATTCTCCCCGATCACAACATTATGCGCTATCTGAACCAGATTATCGATCTTAGTCCCATGTTTTATCAATGTTTTATCAAAACGAGCCCTATCAATAGTTACATTAGAACCGATCTCCACATCATCTTCAATAATCACATTACCAATCTGCGGTATTTTATGATGAAATCCTTTTACTGTTGCAAAACCAAATCCATCGCTTCCGACAACAGTTCCGCTATGAACAATAACCCTGTCACCAATAATAACCTTTTCTCTGATCGTTACAAGCGAATAGATAATAGTATCTTTACCTATTTTAGTATTATTGCCAATAAAACATCCTGATCCTATAACAGTATTCTCGCCTATATCTGAATTATCTTCAATAACTACATATGGTTGAATAGAAATATTCTTGCCAAAATTAACATTCTTTCCGACAACAGCTGTAGGATGTATTCCTACATAGCGAACGGTATCGTTAGGAAAAACTAATGATAGTAATTTTGCAAATGCAAGCGATGGGTTCTCAGCTAAAATAAGCGGCTTAGGTGCCTTTTTAACATCAGGGCTTGTAATAATCGCTGAAGCATTGGTATGATCCATCAAGGAAACATACTTAGGATTAGCAACAAAAGTTATATCTCCCTGCTTTGCCTCTTTTATGCCGCATACCCCGTAAATCTCGACATTCTCATCGCCAACTACTGAACCACCAATAAGTTGAGCTATTTCCTTCAAAGTCTTTTTCATTGCTTTTCCTTTTTACTTCTATTTTTTGTAGCGCTTATTAAGTATTTCAGAAACCTCATCGGTCAAATCCATTTCCTTGGGGCCGTCCAAAATTAGTCTGTCATCAATAATGTAGGTTAATTTTTTCTTCTTCCGCAGTTCCATGGAAACATTTTCAATATCCTTTAATATCTCTCTGAGTATCCGATCCTCATCTTTGCGAACCTCAAATGTACGCTTACGTATTTCTTCCTGCTTTGCAAGCATCTGATTCTTTCTCTCTTCCTGCGCCGCTGGGCTAAGAGTATCAAAACCCTCTTTGAGCTTGTTGATTTCCTCAATAACTTTCTTAATACCTTCTTTTACTTTATCAATCTCTTTATTAGAATCTGCAACTTTATTATAATCCTCAAAGATTTTACCCAGAGTAACATATCCTATCTTAGAAGTTCCCGCAAAAGCAATATTCTGAACTGCTAGAATTGATATCAACAAAACCACCAAAAATGTCAACTTTTTCATATTTCCCTCCTCATGGGTTAATTATTTGTTTTATTGTACCACACAGCAAAAATTTGTCAATCGTATTATCCTAAGCATTAAATCTTGGATTCAAGCTAAAATTGCTGACTCATGGAAAAATGGAATCTACCTGCATTATCCCCTTCTTTGGGGTCCAAGGCATATCCATAATCAAGTTTTATAGGTCCCAGAGGTGTTTTAACACGAATCCCAGTTCCAATACTAGATCTTAGTTTCAAATTACCCCAGACAAAATCTCCATGGGTTGCCCAAACATTTCCATTATCGTAAAAGAATGCCCATTTCAGACCAGGACTAATCTGATAAATGTATTCAGCATTAAATAGCCCCCTTAGCCTGCCGCCGATAGGGTCCCCAAACTCACCTTCAGGGCCAACTCGCCTTTCTTTATATCCCCTGATTGTATTTGCCCCACCTGCATAAAAACGCTCATAAACAGGAACATATACTGAATCATCAAATGCCTCTACCATTCCCAGTCGCAGGCCCAACTCAAGAACTGCCTTTTGCCCTATAGGGAAATAATTATAATTTGAGGTTTCATATTTTATGAAATCCTTGTCTCCTTCAAGCATCCCTCCGGCATATTCGCAAGAAAGTATATTATACAAACCAGTTGTAGGATTAAACCTATTGTCACGAGAATCATGGATAAGAGACGTCTGCAAGCTGCTGATGAAATTCTTTCCCTCTTCTCTTGCTACATCAATACTTGTATCTGTCTGCATATCACCAATACGAACGCCTTCATAGCGATAAGTTAATCGTCCTCTCCAATATTCACCAAATTCACGGCCAACAAAAATATTTCCTCCTGTACGCTTTTCATCATATTTATCCCAATACCTTGAACGGCTATACACACTAAATCCTGTGCTTACAGGATATCCTAAAAACCAGGGCTCCATAAAACTAAGCTCATAATCTTTTCTCTCCGAACCAATTTCCATATTTATCCCAAGAGTCTGACCCGCACCGGAAAATCCGGGGAAGTTAAAAAGATCAAAATTTTTCTGCGTAAGATTGACGAATCCTATAAACTGGTCAATTGAGCTGTATCCTGCTCCAAAACTAAACTCTCCTGTTTTACTTTCCTTCACAAAAACATCAAGATCATATTTATCCGGCAGAGTTGTCGGCTCTTCCTTTGTATCAAAGCTTACTTCTTCAAAAAACCCTAGATTCTGGATTCGCTGTCGGCTTCTTCTTAATTTATCTCCATTATATCTATCCCCAGGAAACAGTCTCATCTCTCTTCGCAGGACAACATCCTTTGTCCGAGTATTTCCGCTGAGGTTAATCTTATCCACATATGCGATCTCGCCTTCGCTAACCCCATAACTAACATCAACATTTCCGGTCTCGGAATTAAGAACTGTATCAGCCTTTACGGAAGCCGCTATATAACCTTCATCGAAATAATCGCTTTGTATTTTAGACGTATCTGCACGTAGTTTGGCCTCACTATAAACCTCTCCACCGGACAATTTAAATCCCTCTTTTAACTTCTCTTTCGCAAAGACGCTATTTCCGTAAATATCTACATTACCCACTTTATATTGCTTACCCTCTTTAATTTCAAAAGTAATAAACATCCATGGCCTCTTATCATCATAGGTTATGTTTGTAGAAACCTGGGCATCGATAAAACCTTCAAATTGATAAAATCCCCTTATCCTATCCTCATCTTCAGACAAAACATCCTCTTTGAAAAACCCGGAATTAAACCATCCTTTTTTCTTTGTTTTAATCAGTTTAAAAAACTTTTTATCTCGATAAGAATCGCTTCCCTTAAAAATGATCTTTCTAATCCTGATACGTGCTCCTTCAAAAATGTCTATTATTATTACTACTTTATTATCTTTTTCCGTAATATCATATTTAATAACCGCTTGAGAATATCCTTTTTTAGCATAAAGCTTTTTTAAATTCTCCACATCCTCTTTTAACTTAAATTTATCAAATATTTCTTCCTTTTCAATCTTCATTTCATTGAAAAGCTTTTTGATTTTAATCCTGCGATTGCCCTTGATTTTTATTTCGGCAATAACTGGTTTTTCCTGCACCTTAAATACAACCTTTACCCCTGTATCTAGATCCACAATATCAGCGCTAACATCGCTGAAAAGCCCGGTAGCATAAAGACGCTTTATATCATCACTTAAAGTAACCGCTGAATATTCCGTCTCTTTTTTGGTTTGAAGTTTAGAAAGAATGGTTTGCTGGGAGACAACTTTATTGTTTACAACTTCAATTTTAACAACTTTGCGCTCAGCCCCCTGTGCATAAAGAGATCCAGAAATCCCCATAATCAATATTGCGGTAAAAATCATTATATTTTTTATTTTCATAAATCACTCTTCTCTTTGTGTACAACTTTCAAATCTGCTAAATTCTTTCAAGAAAGTTAATTTTTTAATACCAACCGGGCCATTTCTCTGTTTAGCTATATTAACATCCGCCAAGCCCCTGTTCTCCTCTGTCGGAGCATAATATTCTTCTCTAAAAAGCAGCATTACCACATCGGCATCCTGTTCAATAGCACCTGAGTCTCTCAGATCAGAAAGCCTTGGCTTATAACCTTCACGTTGTTCTGTAGCACGTGAAAGCTGGCTTATGACCACAACCGGCACCTTTAATTCACGCGCCAATGCCTTCAGCGACCTGGAAATATCTGATATCTCCTGCTGCCTGCTTTCAGTTCTGTAACCCGCAGCCTGCATTAACTGCAAATAATCTATGATCAATAATCCGATATTATGCTGCGTTTTTAAACGACGTGCTTTTGCCCTTATTTCCAAAACATTCATCCCTGGTGTATCATCAATAAAAAGTGGGGCATGAGAAATCTTACCTGCGGCATTTACAAGTTTCCCCCAATGTTCTTGCGATAAAAACCCCGTACGTACCGCCTGCATATCTACTCTGGCATGTGAGCAGAGTATTCTCTGCACCAGCGATTCCTTAGACATTTCAAGGCTAAAAATTGCCGTAGGAATTTTCTCAATAACTGAAGCATGTTCAGCAAATCCACACATAAGGGCGCTTTTTCCCATTGATGGGCGTCCAGCAACAATAATAAGGTCAGCTGGCTGCAACCCTGCTGTCATCTCATCTATGTCCTGAAATCCAGTAGGAATACCCGTTACCTGTGTTTTTCTCTGGTATAATTTTTCAATTGTTTCTATGCTATTCTTTATTAACTCTTTAATCGATATAAAGCCGCTTTTGATTTTAGATCCTGAGATTTCAAAAATTTCCTTTTCCGCTCTATCAAGCAGTGCATCCACATCCTGATCCGGCTCATATCCTTCGCTAACAATCTTGGTTGCCGTAGAAATCAGATCCCGTAATACAGCTTTTTCTTTCACAATTTTGGCGTGATGTAAAACAGCGCCTGAAGTAGGGACAACATTGACAAGTTCTGTTATATAGCTGGCTCCCCCTACCCGCTCTAAATTAGCATTCTTTCGCAGCTGCTCAGTTAATGTAATCAAGTCAACTGGCTTACTTTCATTATAAAGACATAGAATTGCCGCAAATATTTTTCTATGACTATCTTTATAAAAAGAATTTTCATCCACTAAATCAACAATATCAGAAATAGCCTCTTCGTCCAGCAATATCGAACCAAGCACAGCCATCTCTGCTTCAATGTTTTGCGGAGGCACCTTGTCCATTAAAGTTGATTCTAATGGCCGCGATGTTTCCCTATTTCTATTTATTCTTTTACCACCCATACTTTAACCTGCTGTTTAACTTCTGGATGCAATTTAACGAAAACCTGATATACGCCTAAAGCCTTAATCGGTTCTTCTAATAAAATATCCCTTTTATCTATCTGTACACCTTCAAGTTGCAATGCTTTAGCAATATCCGCATTTGTTACCGCTCCATAAAGCTGATCATCTTTCGCCTGCATAACAATGGTGCATGATGCATGCTCAATCTTTTGAGCGATCTCTAATGCCTGTTGTTTTTCCTGGTCCTGTTTTTTTTGTGCAGCACGTTTATAATCTTCGAAAAGCTTAAGATTACGCTTATTTGCTTCCAATGCTTTCCCCTGGGGGATCAGACAATTACGGGCATAACCAGATGCTACCTCAACAACATCACCTGTAACTCCCAGTTTATCTACTTTGACTTTCAATACTACTTTCATTGCATTAACTCCTGTTTTTTCTGTGAATATAAAAGTCAAAAACGCTTAAAAAACTAATAGCCTTCGGCGCCTTTACTTCGTTTAGTATTAAATTTTTATTTATTCAGCAGTATACGGTAATAACGCAAGATAGCGGGCTCTTTTAATCGCCTGAGCAAGTTTTCTTTGATGTTTTGCGCATGTTCCGCTAACTCTGGAAGGAACAATTTTTCCTCTTTCCGTGACAAATTTTATCAATTTATTCACTTCTTTATAATCAACCATATCAACCTTATCTACACAAAAACGGCACACTCTTTTTTTAAAAAATCCTGGTTTCTTAAAATTCTTTTTAGGTTTCCTCGGTCCCTTGCTACTTACTTTAGTTTTCATTTAGCTATCACTCCTCGTTAAATTTGAATAATCATTGTTAAAATGGAACTTGTTCATCCTGTTTATTTTCCAAAGATAAATCATTAAGACCATCGAGTTCTGCAACCATATTATCTGCCGGGGGTTCGGCCGAAAAATCTTTTTTCTGCTGTTCATTAGATTTTCCTTTACCCAAGAACTGTACATTCTGAGCAACAACCTCCATAGTATTGCGTTTAGTTCCGTCCTGTGCCTGCCAGGAACGACTTTGCAATCTACCTTCTACGCATACAGATCTTCCTTTAAAAAGATACTCTCCACAGATTTGAGCCAATTTTGCCCAGCAAACTATACGGACATAACACACATCTTCTTTTTTTTCACCAGTAGTACTGTTAAAAACTCTGCCTATAGCAATACTAAAAGTAGTCACTGCTGTTCCGTTTGGAGCATACCGCAATTCAGGATCCCGGGTTAAATTGCCCATAAGTATAACTTTATTTAGATTAGCCATTTTCCCTCCTTACGATTCTTTCCTGATGATTAATACCCTTAGTATTGAATCATTAAGTTTAAAAATACCCTCTATCTTTTTAACAGTTTCAGCTGCCAATTTAAAAAGCACCAGATAGTATGTCCCCTCGCTCTGCTTGTTTATCAGAAAGGTAAACTTCCGCTTGCCCCAGGTCTGGACATCTTCAACCTCTCCCTTGTGTTTGGTAATAACTTCTTTAATCTCATCAACCAGCTTTTCCTGCGCATCATTTTCCAGGTTAGGCCTAAAAATAAAAACTGCTTCATAATTATTCATGATTAGAAATTTCCCTCCTTCTTTCATTGTGTCTGTTCATAGCAAAATCTATATCTTTAATAAACCAATCTAAAACAGCCTCTGCCGCCAATTCTACTGTTTCATTTTTCATTTTAACCTCTTCTTTTACCTTAAAGGCACTTAACACATACTTGGAAAGCTCTTTATGCTCTTTTTGATTATCTATGCCAAAACGCAGGCGGCTAAAATCTTTTTTCCCAAGCGTTTCGATAATAGAACGCATTCCATTATGGCCTCCGGCACCGCCTTGTGATTTAAGCCTAATATCACCCAATTTTAAGCTGATATCATCATAAACTATTAAAATATCATCGAGTGTTACCTTGAAATAATCAGCGAAGCCTCTAACTGTATTTCCGCTTAGATTCATATAAGTCAAGGGTTTAACAAGAATAAATACTTTATTTTTATACTTGCCTTGAGCCCATCTAGAATTGAATTTGCGTTTATTAAATGTAGCCTTAAAAAACTCGGCTACTTTATCTAAAACCCAGAAACCAGCATTATGCTTGGTATTTTTATAACAGAAATCCGGGTTGCCTAGTCCAACAATTAGTTTCATCTTAATTATCAGCTATTAATTTTCAGTTCCAAAAAATCATAAAATCTCTTAAACTGAAAATATTAAGTTCATTTTTTAGCTGAGTCTTCTCCTTCTTCTGTCTTACCCTTCTTTATGACTAAAGGTTCATCAGATTCCTCTACTTCTTTTATTTCTTCCTCTTTTTCTGCTGCTTCAAATTTAACCAAAATTACTACTTGCTCTGGATCATTGATTATTTTATAATCTCCATCAATTGATAACCCTTTAACATGTATCACATCACCAATTTTCATATTTGACACATCCACGACAATTTCCTTTGGAATATTAGTAGGCAAACTTTCGACTTCGACTTCTCTTAAGACATGCTCAAGATTTCCACCTTCTTTAACCCCAGGGGCATCTGCGTCGCCTTTGGTCTTAACAGAAATATGCACACAGATCTTTTCATCAAGCTTGATCTTCTGGAAATCGATATGAATAACCCTTGATTTTACTGTATCATATTGTATTTCCTTTATGATTACCGGATTATCATTATCAACTCCTTCTGCCTTTAGGCCGACAATGGCCGTTTCCCCATACTTATGCAGAAATTTAATAAACTCTCTAGAATCAACACTTACCTGTTTCGGCGCATCATGCTTAGCATAAATCACTGCAGGAACAATGCCCTTAGCTCTCAATTTCTTGGCTGCAGATGTGCCTATTTCTTGCCTTGCTTTTACATTTAATATTGCTTTTTCCACTTATTTTCCTCCGTCAATGAGTGCATAGTTCATGGAGACATATCCGACATAAATTATATGCGCCGATTGAATCTAGCCCTTTTTTATTTCGAGCTTTTTACATCTTGGTTTAATTAACGCTTACTAATCACTAAAAACTTATTTGAAATATCTAACCCGCCAAAAAGGCGGGATATAATTCATAATTATACAAACAAAGAACTCACTGATTCTTCGTTATGAATACGTTTTATGGCCTCGCCTAAGAGATTGGCCACACTCAACACCTTTATCTTTGGATTTCTCATCCCGTCATTGACCGGGATAGTATCTGTAACAACTATCTCTTTTAAAGCACTCTTCTCAATCCGCTCTAGAGCAGGACCAGAAAAAATTCCATGGGTAACTCCTGCATAAACAGCCTTTGCGCCTCTTTCTTTTAAAATATTTGCCGCCTCAGTTATAGATCCCGCAGTTGCGCACATATCATCTATTAAGATTACTTTTTTGCCTTTTACTTCTCCCAGAACATTCATTACTTCGGCATTAAGTCCATCGATACGTCTTTTATCAACTATACCTAAAGGTGCCTCAAGCCGCTTAGCAAATGCTCTTGCCATTTTCACCCCACCTACATCCGGCGAGAATACTACCAGGTCATCACCGGCAAATTTTTTAAAATGCTCAATTAAAACCGGTGCCGCAAACAAATGATCTACTGGAATATCAAAAAATCCCTGAATCTGCCCAGCATGCAAATCCATTGTTAAAATTCTGCTTGCTCCAGCATTTGCTAATAAATTTGCCACAAGTTTTGCCGTAATCGGCACTCTCGGCTGATCCTTTCTGTCCTGCCTGGCATATCCGTAATAAGGAATAACCGCAGTAATCCGTCCAGCTGAAGACCTGCGCAAGGCATCCATAAGAATAAGTAATTCCATTAAGTTGTCATTTGTCGGAGGACAAGTAGGCTGGATTACAAAAACATCCTTGCCTCTAACATTCTGGTTCACTTTTATCTGAATCTCCCCCTCACTAAAACGTCCTACTGAGGCATCACCCAAAGGAATACCTAAACTTTTGCATATATCCTGAGAAAGATTAGGATTTGCATTTCCACTAAAAATCATTACTTTTTCCTGCATAGTTATCAACCTCTTAATTTTAATGTTTCGCTATTTATCGTTTTATTGCCTAACTTGATTTTATTTTTTTAAAAACCTTAGCTGGAATGCCAACCACTACAGTATTGGCAGGAATATTCTTATTCTTTGTAACTACGGCCCCAGCCCCTGTGACCGCATTTTTGCCCATTTTAACTGGAGCAACTAAAATAGTACCTGAGCCGATAAAAGCCCCATCTTGAATAATTGTTTTATTTTTATTTTTTCCATCGTAATTAGCCACAATAGTTCCCGCACCAACATTTACCGCCTTACCGATCTTAGTATCTCCGATATAGCTTTGATGCTTTATGCGTGAATTCTCCCCTGCCTCAGAACGGTTAAATTCAACAAAGTTGCCCACAATAGCTCCATTGGCAATCTTCGATTCAGAACGAATGCGAGCAAATGGTCCGATAGAACAATTCTCTCCGATTATCACATTTCCCTCAATAACTGTACAGGGATAGATTATTGTATCCCGGCCGATGGTCACTTTTTCATCAATATAAGTAGTTTTAGGATCAAGAACCGTTACGCCTGAAGCAATAATTTTATCAAGTATTCTCATCCTGAATATCTCATAAGCCTCGGCTAAACTAAACCGGGAATTAACTCCAAGTATTTCATTATAATTTTGTGTTTCTATAGCATTAACTGTTTGATTATCCTTATGTAAAACCTGGACAACATCAGTCAGATAATATTCCTTTTTTCTATTATTAGGTCTGATTTTTTCAATTGCTTTTAAAAGCTTATCCACCTTAAAAACATAAACGCCGACATTGATTTCCTCTATAGCACGCTCATATACACTTGCTTCCTGCTCTTCGACAATTTTAACAACCTTGCCTCCGTCACTGCGCACAATCCTGCCATAGCCGGAAGGATCTTTTGTATTTACGCTCAATAATGTCCCGGTTACATCCTCGCTGTAATGCTTCTTAATAAGATCCTTAATAGTTGAGGCCTGAATAAGCGGCGTATCCCCGTAAATGATCAGCAATTTAGAGTTTTTTTCCTTTAAAGCTTTTTCATTTCTTATTTGCCAAACAGCATCTGCTGTACCCAAAAGTTTCTTTTGCTGTACACATTTAGCAGTATTGCCTACATATTTCTCTACCATTTGAGATTTAAAACCGGTAATAATAAAAATATCCTTGATACCCGCAGCCTGAACATTATCAATCACATGCCCAAGCATCGGCTTTGATCCAAGCCGATGCAATATCTTGGGAACATTGGAATTCATGCGGGTTCCTTCACCAGCAGCCAGAATAACAGCACTTATATTTTTCATAATTTCACCATTACAATAATTGAATTATAAAGTTAATAGTATTGACTTAAAATTTATTATCTTCTCTCGAAAAAGGAACAACTGCACTAGTAAGAAAAACCTGCCTTATTTTTTTCGCTATTTTCTTATCTTTATCTAAAGTAAAACCCATGCCTTAAACCGAAATTTGTGGCTGCCCGGCCAGGACTCGAACCTGGAAAACGAGATCCAAAACCTCGGGTGTTGCCGATTACACTACCGGGCAAAACATATTTTTATTCTAAATCAGAAGCAGCGATTGCCCCCTTTCCTTGGAACGAATCCTCTTCTGCTTTTTCATTAACATTGTATTGAGAGACTTTTTCCGCCTCATCTTCATATGCCTCAATAACCTTTTTTTGGATATACTCTCTGCAATCCGGCGTAATGGGATGAGCTATATCCTTGTGTTCAGTCTGGCGAGCTTCCTCAGGTGTAGCTAATGGTTTAGATAGCTGTTCAACCATAGTTCCGCATTGATTGCAAAATTTACTACGCACCACGTTACGATGTCCGCATCCGGAGCATGTAATCTTCATTTTGGATGAAGGCATGGCAACAAATAAACCTTTACTTCCTTCGATAACTTTTATATCTCTAACAACAAAACAATTATCGAAAGTTATAGTTACATATGCTTTTAACTTTTTATTGCTATCTTTATTACGCAAAAATACCCTTACCTCTGAAATTTCCATCTTCGAATCACTACTCCTTTCCAAGATGTTTGCGGTTATAAACTTTTCACAACCATTACTTCGCAAATGCCCTGAAGTCCACTCTTGATGGCTATAGCCTCCTCTCTTTTTCGTAAAATTCCAAAGATCACTGAACCACTTCCAGACATTAAAACCGCCCTAACGCCAAGGGCGGACACTTTCTGCTTAATATCAGCCAATAATTTATGTCTCTTAAAAGCAATTGTCTCAAGTCTATTAAATAATGTCTTTCCAATTAACTCTATTTGTGCATTTTTCAATGCATGAATGAGCAGTTTAACATCAAAGCCCGTCTTTGTCAAGCGTCCAGGTAAAGCCTGAAAAATATCCTTTGTAGAGATAAAAATCCCGGGATTTATAAGTACAATCCAGAACTTTTTATCAACTTTTTGAGGCTGCATCCTATCCCCAATCCCTTTTGCCAGAACTACTGTGTCCGGAATCAGGAATAATGGCACATCCGCTCCCAACTTTCTACCCAAGACGCAAAGTTCCTTTGTGGATAGGCCTAGTTGCCAGATATTATTGAGTGTAAGCAAAGTGATTGCCGCGTCACTTGAGCCGCCGCCTAATCCAGCGCCTATTGGGATGTTTTTTTTTAAATGGATCTCAATGCCCTTGTCTTTAGTAAGTCTTTTATGCAAAAGACTGGCTGCCTGATATACTATATTATTTTCCAGGTCCTTAGAGAGCAGATAATTCCCGCAGGCTAGCTTTATACCCTTGTCTATTTTTTTAAAAGAAATTCTATCATAAAGCCCAACTTTCATAAACAAGGTTATTATATTATAATACCCATCTTTTCTTTTACCATCTACTTCAAGGAATAAATTAATCTTAGCCGGAGCAAGACGCTGTATCATTAATTTTCAACCTCATGATTTGCTGTATATTTTTTTTGCAGCCTCAACAATATCAACAGCTAAAAGCTTATACTCTTTTAATAAATCTTTTGAACTTCCTGATTGTCCAAACCGGTTATTAACGCCAATTCTCGCCACTCTTATACCTAATCCTTTTCGGGCTAGTACTTCTTCAATAGCACCGCCTAAACCACCTATGACAGAATGTTCTTCACAGATAACTATTGATTTTACTTTTCCGGCAATCTCATTAATCCTATCTTCATCAATCGGTTTAATAGTATGAATATTGACTACAGAGCACTCAATCTGGGATTTTGCAAGCTCTTCAGATGCAATCAATGCCTGCTCAGTCATAATCCCACAGGAAAATATAGCAATATCATTTCCCTTTCTCAAAACATTTGCTCGGCCTACTTCAAACTTTCCCAATCCCTCGATTGAAGCAACCTTTGCTCTGCCAAGACGCACATAGACAGGTCCTTTTATTTTTGCCGCGGCAATTATCGCATCCCTTGTCTGCGGGCCATCACAAGGAACAATAACAGTCATATTCGGAATAACCCGCATTAGGGCAATATCCTCTAAAGCCTGATGCGTCGCCCCGTCAGGGCCGACAGTAATTCCCGCATGCGTAGCTACAAGTTTAACATTCAGATTGCTGTAGCAGACTGAATTCCTTAACTGATCCCAGGCTCTACCAGTAGCAAACATTGCAAAGGTTGAAGCAAATACCGTTTTACCGCAGCTGGCAAACCCTGATGAGGTTGATATCATGTTTTGTTCAGCAACACCAAAATTAAAAAATCTTTCAGGAAATTCACGTTTAAAAAAAGAGGTTCTTGTCGAACCGGATAAATCCGCATCTAGCACCACAATATTTTCATCCTCTTTACCCAACTCTACCAAGGTTTTACCATACACATCCCTTTGATACATCATCTCCTTACTCATCTGATAACTCCTTCATCGCAATAACCGCCTCTTCCTTAGTAGGTGCTCTGCCATGAAAATCAACCACATTTTCCATAAAAGAAACATCCTTGCCTTTTATTGTTTTCGCAATTATAATTGTCGGTTTATTCTTAATTCCCTTTGCTTTCTCATAAGCTTTGAGAATTTCACTTATATTATGACCATCAATTTCAATAACCTCCCAACCAAAGGCCTTCCACTTATCTGCTATCGGTTCAAGGCCCATTACATCTTGAGTCCGACCATCGATTTGAAAACCATTATAATCTAATATCGCACAAAGATTATCGCATTTAAAGTGAGCGCAGGCCATCGCTGCCTCCCAAACGTTACCTTCTTGAATTTCTCCGTCACCTAAAAGGCAATAGACCCGATAATCCTTCTTGTCCATTCTCCCTGCCAGTGCCATGCCCATTGCCACAGAAAGCCCCTGCCCCAGTGAACCGCTAGCCACATCAATGCCTGGAATTTTAGGATCAGGATGCCCCTGCAATAAGGCGCCAAAAGAACGCAATGAATCAAGTTCCTTTTTGGGAAAATATCCAAAATCAGCAAGAAGAGCATACCAGATAGGACAACAGTGTCCTTTTGACATATGGAATCGATCCCTCTGTGTCCACTCAGGGTCCTTAGGATTATGACGCAGCACATTGAAAAACAGGCATGTCAAGAGATCTGTTGATGACAATGATCCCCCCGGGTGTCCAGAGCCGGCAATTTCAATCATCCTAATTACATCTCTTCTCATCTGAGAAGCTTTTTTAGCTAATTGTTTTTCATTCACCTTATTCACTCCTTTGATTCTTCTCTATTACATCTCAATTAAAAACAGGCAGTGTCAACAATCCTTCAATATCTACCTTACGATAATCTTGTCTGTCATTTTTTGTAATCAAAACAAAATTCCGCAACAATTCATTTCTTATGATTATCTCTTGCCAATCCTCGAATTTATATTCACTCAGCACCTCATCAGCTATTTTTGCGATTATAGGCAGATATACTTTTTTAAATCGTGTATTATCCGCTGAAATGACTGAGAATAAAAACCGCTGAGTCTCGGGATCAAATTCCGAATTTATTTTTATTTTATGAACTACTGTTGAAGCAAAAAGTTTATTTAGCCTCTGTCCGATCTGTTCCGCTAAAAAATCAGGCAGAGTCATCTCTTGGACATCAAAATCAAACAATGAACTTTTAAGCAGCTTTGGATCAAAATTTATCTGCCAAAGAATTCTCTTGCCATAATCTTCCCTTTTTATCCAGCCATGCATAAATTTATAAACATCATCCATATATCTTACAAGGAAAACCTCTGCTGCGGTAGTCTTGATATCAGCTGCAATTATTATATAAAAATCCACTTCGGCATCTGTGCTGAATATCGCCCGCGAAGTCGTTAAGATCACGTCTTCTATTTTTTCAATCGCCTCAGGCAATATATCAAGTTTAAGGTCAAAAAGCTTGTCTAACGGAATAAATACAATTATGGTTTTACCGACAAGTTTTGCCTGTATTTCAACATCATACTCTTTTTTGCAAACCTCTACAAGTGTCTGGGCAAGCTTTTCTTTAGGATAAGATGGAGCACATCCGCCGCAGATAAAACTTACAAGGATACAAATTAAAAATAAATTACGCACCAAAAGGTGCTGCCGGCTTTTTACCATATTCTTTGAATATTGCTTCAATATCATCATACTCTAATTCTTCTTTTTCAACTAACTCTTTAGCAAATCGATCCAATATTGCCCGTTCCTTCTTTAAAAGATTTTCAACCTCTTTAAGACACTTCTCAAGTATCTGATTTGACTCTTCATTTAAGCTCTGTTTTATTGAATCTGAAAGCTGTTCAGCCGGAATCACCGTATAATCTCCAACATGTCCGGATACCCCCATGCCCAGACTCCAGACCATTACATGTGCCAGCTGCATTGCTTTCTTAAAATCAGAAGAAACACCGCTTGTGGAAGTATTATACTTTATCCGCTCAGCAGCATAACCGGCCAAACTTGTCTTAATATCCGCCAAAAGAGCTTCTATACTCTTACCAATCCATTCATCTCTAGGTTGTGAGTGAACAACACCTAAAGAGCCGCGTCTTGGTATAATTGAGGCTTTAAAAACATCATTGTAAGGATGCAAAAAAAATGTAACAATAAGATGTCCTGCCTCGTGATAAGCGGTCATTTCTCTCTCAAGCGGAAGCATTTTCATGCGATGCTTCAACCCTAGATCAATACGCTCCATTGCTTCACTTAGTTCTTTATGGGAAATATGGTCTTTTTTATATCGAGCTGCTAATAATGCTGATTCTCTTACAATATTTTCAATATCCGCCGGGGTTTTACCTATTGCTTTACGGGCAAGTATCCCTACATCTATATTTGGATCACTCTTAACCTTTTTCAGATAATAGATAAAAATCTGTGCTCTCTGTTCGACATCAGGCAGATTGAAATAAATCTTACGGTCAAAACGCCCTGGACGCATCAATGCCGGATCAAGATTGCCCTCATCAGCATTCGTTGCGCCGATAATAACAACATTAGCACTGCCGGTTACACCGTCAAGCTCAACCAAAAGCTGGTTAAGCGTATTATTCGTCTCCTGTCCTCCGCCCATGCTAAAAGAACGTACACGTCCTACAGCATCGATTTCATCAATGAAAATAATACAGCCGCCATTTGAATAAGCCATCCTTCTGGCATTTTTAAATAGCTTTCTTACCCTGCTAGCTCCGACACCTACAAACATCTCCACAAACTCAGAACCGGATATACTTAAAAAAGGAACACCGGTTTCTGAAGCGATTGCTTTAGCCAAATATGTTTTCCCGCAGCCCGGAGGTCCGACCATAAGAATTCCCTTAATAAACTGAGCTCCGATATTCTTAAGTCGAGATCTATCTAAAAGCAATTGTGTTACTTCCCGCGCTTCTTCTACCGCCTGGTCAATTCCAATAACATCAGAAAACTTAACATCTACTTTAGTAGGATCCACCTTAGACTGCTTCATTTTACCCATATAGCCGAACATTACGGAAACATAGATAAATGCGGTAATACAACCGCTGACAAGCATAACCAGTATCCACAAAGGCATATTGGCCAAGGCAGTTATTCTTGCATAAGATTCCAACTGTGACATGCCGATAGTTGACAGAACAATAAGTAAAATCGCAACAAATACAGCGACAACTATTACCCAATGATCTTCAAAAAAAATTTTGAATTTTCTACCCCATGAAATCATAGATCCTCCTTTTTATGCCTTATTTATTGGTATTGCTTATTGAATCCTTGCCCATATTAAGGGCATCCAATTTTTCCTGAACTGAAATCTGCCCAGAATCGATTTGCAGGGATTTCTTCCAATGTTTGCGTGCCTTATTTTCTAATCCTTTTTTCAAATATGTATCACCCAGATGCTCATGGATAACCGGATCTGTATCCAGAATTGCCACCGCCTTTTTTAAAAAGATCAAAGCTTCTTCAAACTTACCCTGCTTAAAATATACCCAGCCCAAAGAATCCAGATATGCCCCATTATTCGGTTCTACCTGAAGCGCTCTTTTTATTAAATCCGCTGCCTGTTCAAGGTTTACTCCTTCTTCTGCATATATATATCCCAAATAATTGCACGCATCCGCATTCTTCGGATTAATCTCAAGGGTCTTCACGAATTTAGACTTTGCAAGTTCTACTTTTCCTTGTTTTTCATACATAGCTCCCAGATAAAAGTAAACCAAATCATCTTTTGGCGTCAGCTCTATAGTTTTATTATAATACTCCTTTGCTTTTTCAAAATCATCTTTCAATCCATAAGCCAGGCCCATTAATAGAAACAGACGCGATTTATTCTTTAACAGCGGTTCTACTCTGACTAAAATTTCTATAGCGTCTTCATGTTTATTCTGTTTTAAATAGATATGGGCCATCTCAAAATAAGTATCAATAACACGCGGATTTATCACCAAAACCTTTTTATACTGAACAAGTGCCTTATCAAACAAATCCCGAGACACATACATCTGGCCCAAACGAAAGTAAGCTACTGCACTTTTAGGTTTAAGCTCAATTGCTTTTTCATATGCCTGTTGCGATTTTTCAACTTCATTTTTCAATTCATATACTAACCCCAAACCCAAATAAGCCTCTAAATACTTCGGTTCAAGTTCAATTGTTTTACTGAGGTTTTGCATAGCTTTTTCATATTCATTGCCCTGGGTATAAAGCATTCCTAAATTAAAATAGACATAAGGCAAAGGAATATCCTTAGCTGCAAGATCTTCATAAATAACAATAGCTTTATCATTTTTCTGCTCAATTACATACAGATCAGCTATGCTAAGCTTAGCCTGCGCATTCTCAGGTTCGAGTCTGATCACCTCTTTATATAAAACCTCTGCTTCAGAAAAATGACCAAGCGCAGTATAAATAACCCCTAAAAGAAGCCTTACTCTTACATTCTCCGGTTCAATTTCAAAGGCCTTTTTTAGCTGCTCAATTGAGTTATTAAAATCGCCTTTTTTAAAATAAGCTGTCCCCAGTTTAATGTGAATTGTAGGAGAATCCGTATCGTAATTAGCAGCGCGGTTGTATTCATTAATCGCCAAGGCAACCCTATTTTGCTTTTCATATAAAAGCCCACGCAAATAATGTGCGTAGGCTTTTGAAATCAGGTTTCTTGCCAGAATATCCCTTTTCGGTTGTTTGCTATCTATATTTATAATGCTCTTCTTAAAAGCTGCTCTTTTACCAGCGCACCCATTAACAGCAACAGATAATAATATTATTACTACTACCAGCTTAAAGGAATATCCCGCATTATATTTCATTAAAGTTACTGCCTTTTATGAGTTTTTCTTTTTATGTCTGTCTCTGCGTAATCTTTTTTTTCTCTTGTGAGTTGATATTTTTTTTCGTTTTCTCTTTTTACCACACGGCATACAAATTCCTCCTCCAAATCAAAACTGATCAGTTATCTTTAAATGTTTTAAGCTTTTTACTTTTTACTTCTAACTTTTTACTTTTTACTTTTCACTTATTACTTATTACTTATTACTTATTACTTCTCTATCAAGATATTACTTTTGTTAAGTTATATTCAATGATCGCCTCTGCCCCGGCCTTTTTTAATTTCAAGATTAATTCTCTTACGATTTTTTCCTGCGCAATAATTTCCAGAGCATACCAGCCCTTTCTGCTAAGATGAGACACTGTGGGATTCTTCATAGCCGGGACCAATGCCAGAATTTTTTCTATATTCTTTTCCTGCACATTGAACTTTAGTCCAACTGTACCCTCAGCCGCGATCGCCCCTTTAAGCAGCAGCGCGATATTACTAATCTTATCTTTTTTCCACTTATTCAACCAAGCAGATTTATTAGCAATAAGCTGCGTTGTAGACTCACAAATTGTATCGATGATTTTCAAATTATTAGCTCTCAGGCTTGAACCAGTTTCCGTAAGCTCAACAATTGCATCAACAAGCTCCGGGACTTTCGCCTCTGTAGCTCCCCAGCTAAACTCTACATCAGCCTTTACTTTGTTTTTCTTTAAGTATTTTCTTGTTACTTTTACAAGCTCTGTAGCAATACGCTTACCTTTTAAGCCCTTTACCGAACTGATGTTTGAAGCCTTCGGAACAGCAAGCACCCAACGCACAGGTGTAAGACTTTGCTTTGCATACACCATATCAGTAACGGTAATAACCTTAGCATTATTCTCCAATATCCAATCTTTCCCGGTAATCCCGCAATCCAATACTCCATTTTCTACATAACGCGGCAATTCCTGAGCCCTTAAAAGAACTGCTTCGATTTGGGCATCATCTACTGTTGGAAAATACGATCGGCTAGAAACAGCTATGGAAAATCCCGCCTTTTTCAGCATTCTTAATGTAGATTCCTGCAAACTACCTTTGGGTAAACCAATCTTTATCTTTCTTTCCATGATCCTCACCATTTTTAATTCCATTATAAATAAAAAAATATCTTCTTTATTCTATATGCTTATTCACTAAATGTCAATATAAACACAATTTAGTTGTTTATTTATTAATATTAGAATAATTATAAGAAGGGTTTTGCTGGGGCTTATTTACCCGATCTAGACATCCCAGGCTTTATGTATCCAATTTACCCACTGACCTGGATATTTGCGAATATAACTTTCAATAACAGCATTTACCTTTTGCAGATTCTCCCTGATTAATTCGCTGCTATCATTATCCCTTTTTAATTCAATCTCCGGTTCGATCTTAATAATATGTTTAAATTCACTAATTCTCACTATAAACATAGGCACAATAGCCGCTTGCGTACTCATGGCCAATTTAACAGGTACGCTGGTAACCATGGCCAGCTGATTAAAAAATTTAATCTCTACCCCTTCTGTCCCAAAATTTTGATCAAGTTCAATTATCAAAATTTCATCGCTATCCAATGTTTTTATACATCGACGCATACAAGTATGCATCGGACGGCTGAAAATTACTTTTTGACCTACTTTGCGGGAAAGGCTCAAGAATTCACGCTCAACACCCTTATTACGCGCATGCCTGGCCACAAAAGAAGTCTTATACCCCCGGGCAGCCAATCCAAAACCCATTGCCGTGAAACTTCCCAAATGAGCACTAGCCGCAATAACCCCTTTGCCTTTTTTAAGCGCTTTTTGGAGATTTTCAATCCCCTCGAGCTTTATGGTCTTTTTTGTTTTTTCTACAGAAAAATTACTAAAACGCAGAGTATCAAGAATAATATGGCCCATTGTTTGAAAGCTATCTCGTGCAATAATTATCCTTTGTTTTCGCGGTATTTTATTTCCCAATGCCTTTTCAATATTGTTCAAAGCTATCTGTCTGTTCTTATGGGCAAGTTCATAATATAAAAAACTTAAAGCCTTACCCCAAACATACAAAATTCTCCTCGGTAAGATACGGACAATAAGCAATAAGACCTTTAACCCAAAAACAGTGAACCAGGATATAAATTTTCGCCTCATCTTTTTCTTCATGGCAATATAGCTTACTATAAATATATATTAACGTCAACATATACTTAACCAGTAACCAGTTATCAGTTGCCAGTTACTTTTAAGTAGCGAGTAACGAGTAGCAAAAGAAACAAACACAGACATAAATCAGAGACAATAGCAACCTTGGACTATTGGCCATTTTTGCTTTTTCTTCCTTCACCCAAGCGCAGCAATCGTCCTTCGTCCCTCTATGCTCTGTTTTCTATCTAAGCTTGACAATATCTTCTTTGATATGTTAAAGTTAATAACATTATGAAGAAAATAAAAGTAGCTGTTATCGGAACAGGGCATCTGGGTAAAATCCATGCACGAATATATAATGATATGCGTGGTGTGGACTTAATCGGCATTTGCGACACTGATGCTGCAAAAGTAAACGCATATGCAGATGAGTTTAAGAGCACCGCTTATCTTGATTATAGACAGCTTTTTAAAAAGGTTGATGCTGTAAGCATTGCCACCCCGACTATCACACATTTTAAAATTGCCAGAGACTTTTTAAAGAATAATATCCATGTGCTGGTTGAAAAACCCATTACTCCGACTATGATAGAGGCCCAAAAATTAGTAAAAATTGCACGGACAAAAAGAAATATCCTGCAAGTAGGTCATGTTGAACGTTTTAATCCAGCTATTACAACCATACAGGGCTTTTGCAAAAATCCAAAATTCATAGAATGTCACCGATTAAGTCCATATCCTAAAAGGGGCACTGATGTAAGTGTAATTCTCGATCTGATGATCCATGATATAGACATTGTCCTGTCTTTAGTGAAATCCCCTCTGAAAAAGACACATGCCATAGGCGTTAATGTGCTTTCAAAAAATGAGGACATTGCCAGTGTCAGATTGATTTTTAAAAACGGTACAGTATGCAATCTCACAGCCAGTCGGGTTAGTGATGAAGGTATGAGAAAAATACGTATATTTCAAAAAGATTCATATCTTAGCCTTGATTATGCCCAGCAAAAGATAATTTACTTTAAAAAAGAAAATGATATGATTACGAAAAATGAAATCCTTGTGAGAAAAAAGGAGCCCCTGGTAGAGGAACTAAGTTCATTTATTGATTGCATCAAAAAAGGTAAACAGCCTGTTGTACGCGGTAAAGAAGGAAAAGATGCCCTTGAAATCGCACTATCCATAATAAAACAAATCCGTAAAAATGCCTAAATCTATTATAATTATTGCCGGAGAGCCTTCTGCAGACATGCACGGTGCGGCTCTCACAAGGCAGCTAAAAATTTCAAATCCTGACCTTATAATTTCAGGGGTCGGCGGTCCTCAGATGAGAAAAGCCGGAGTGAAAACCTTTGATGATCTGACCCAGTATGCTGTTATAGGTTTCATAGAGGTTTTAAGGCATTACCATATTTTTAAAAAAGCCTTTGACCTCACATTAGCGAAAATTAAAAGGGAACAGCCTATTGCTGTAATATTGATCGACTATCCGGGCTTTAATTTAAGACTTGCTAAAAGAATTAAACAGGATATCCCCCAAACTAAAATTATTTACTACATATCTCCGCAAATCTGGGCCTGGGGCAGAAAACGCATAAATTTAATTAAACAGACAATAGACAAGATGCTTGTTGTATTCAAATTTGAAGAAACCCTTTATAAAGAAAACGGGGTCAATGCTGAATTTGTCGGTCATCCTTTATTAGAAAAATTTACAGAACTAAAGCCGGAAAAAGAAACATTGAAAAACATGAATCTAAGCACTGAAGACAGGATATTAAGCATCCTGCCCGGCTCAAGGGTCAACGAGGTCAAGAAACTAATGCCTGTAATGCTAAAAGCAGCAGAGCTATTACAAAAAAAGATGCCAGAGATTAATTTTTTGCTTATCCGAGCATCAAATATAAGCCTTGATCTCATTAATAAACTAGCAAGGAATTATGCGCATCTAAATTTAAGGATTATTGACAGGCAAACATATAATGCTATAAACATATCTAGCTTTGCCTGGGTTTGTTCTGGAACAGCAACACTGGAAACAGCGATTTTAGGAATCCCAATGCTGGTTTTATACAAAACCAGTTTTCTTACCTGGTTTGCATCTAAATTATTAATTGGACTTCCTTCTATCGGGCTTGTAAATATCGTCGCAGGAAAAAAAATCGTCCCTGAGTTCATTCAATACCAAGTTACTCCTGCCAATATTATTAAAGCCTCATGCGATTTTTTTAATTTATCCCCTGAGAAACAGGCTGGCATTAAACAACAGCTGGCAAAGGTCAAACTCAATTTAGGCATATCTAATGCCAATAAGAATGCAGCTAAAGCTATAGCCGCATTAATCGGCTAATTATGGCCCGTTGCTACCACCCTCTGTCCCATCTAGACCCAAAGTAATCGTCCAATCAGTATATGGTCCGCTTTTTCGTTTTGCTGTACCAGTCTGGGTTAAATCATCAAAATCATACTCCCATGATCTTCGGGCATTCTTGTTTGGATTTTCAAGCCCAACCGAGGTCCACGGCAGATCGCCTACTCCAAGAATCTGAAGAGTACGTCGTTCAGAAGCATAAGTTTGCTCTGCTGCCCGCATCGACTCAAGCGTTGCCCTTGCCTCGCGAGCACGGGCTCTTTCCACAGTATTAATATAGTTCGGTATAGCAATACTTACCAGAATAGCGATAACTATAACTGTAAGCATCAATTCCATCAATGTAAAGGCATTTTTTCTCATATATCCTCCATAAATATTACATTACCGCTGTTGCCAGCTTAAATATCGGCAAAAACATAGCAACTACTAAAAACCCTACTAATCCACCCATAAAAACAAGCATAAAAGGCTCCAGCATAGATGATAATCTCTCAACAACCATGGTAATACGCTCTTCATAGAATACAGCAACATGCTTGAGCATATCAGAAAGTTCACCGGTTTCTTCTCCCACATTTACCATAAGTACAACCATGGGCGGGAAAATACCACAAGCCTCTAAAGGTTCAGCAATGGATTTACCATCTCTAACACTATCCTTTACCCCTTCCAATGCCTCTTCAATAACACTGTTGCCCACAGTTTTAGTTACAATTTCCAGAGCATATAAAATAGGCACACCACTTGAAATCATTGTGCCTAGTCCTCTGGCAAAATTAGATATCGCAATATTGCGAAATAATCCACCAAATATCGGCATACTAAGCAACAAGCGATCAAAGAACAGTCTACCCTTTTTAGTCTTCATAATCCTGTTCAATAAAAAAACAATCACAGGAAATAAAATTAAAAACGGAATTGCAAATTTTCTCAAAAGATTACTTAAATCAACAACAAATTGGGTCACTGCAGGCAAATCCGTGCCAAAGCTAGCAAACATTGAAGCAAAAACAGGAACAATCTTAATAACAAAAACAAGTATTGCCCCAGTACACACAATCATCAATATTATAGGATAGATTAGTGCCGAAACAACCTTTCTCTGCAATTCTCCGGAACTTTCGAAATATTGGGCAATCTGCTCCAGTACAGAAGGCAATTGCCCAGAGGCCTCACCAGTTCCCACCAGGTTAACCCAGAATTTTGAAAAAACCTTTGGATGCTTATCAATGGCATCTCTTAATGTGCTTCCAGACTGAATATCCTCTTTTATTTTGTCAACTGCATTGCGCAAAGGAATAGATGAAATCTGTTTACCCAATACAGTTAAACTCCTAAGCAGCGGAACCCCGGCATTAAGCAGCGTTCCCATCTGCCTGGCAAAAATACACAAATCATCATTCTTTACTCTGGAAGAAAACCTTATCTTAGATAATTTAAATTTTATTTGGGTAGCTTGCTTCTTTGCAATGATTTGCTGCACAGATGTAATCAGCAAATTACGTCGCTGCAGAATTTCAATAACTTCGCTTTCACTTTCCGCAATCATCGTTCCTTGGACAAGATTCCCATCTGAATCTCTAGCTTTATATAAAAAATCTGGCATCTACTATCGGTTCTCCTTAGCTTAACAAAAGCACAATTATTGCTTAGGGAATTTAATACTCAGTGATACTGCTTTTATTAATATAGCATATAAGCATCTATTTGGGAAGGCATTGATTTTAATCTGAAACAGTCACTGCAATTACCTCTTCCAGGGACGTCATTCCTTGTTTTATTCTTTCAACTCCGCTTTGATAAAGACTGCGCATACCAATTGCCTCTGCCCTTTTTCTAATTTCATCGCTAGATTTACGATAATATATCATATTTCTTATTTCTTCATTAATGGGCAGGAGCTCAAATATACCTACTCGCCCTTTAAAACCGGTAAAGCGACATTCCTCGCATCCCTTGGCTTCATAAACAGGTCCAGTTATATCCATATCTTTATAGCGCACATCAGGCTTTACTTTCTCTTTACAGTTTTCACAGAGTCGACGTACAAGTCTCTGGGCAACAACAAGTCTAAGCGCAGAAACAAGCAAAAACGGTTCAATTCCAATATCCATTATCCTCGTAACAGCCGTCGGAGCATCATTAGTATGTAAGGTACTTAAAACTAAATGTCCGGTCAAAGCAGCACGAATACACATTTGAGCGGTCTCGAGATCTCGCACCTCTCCAACCATAATGATATCAGGATCCTGACGAAGGAATGAACGCAATGAGTTCGCAAAATTTAAGCCTATGAGTGGTTTTACTTGAACCTGATTAATTCCATCAAGTTTATATTCTACAGGATCTTCTATAGTAATTATATTTTTTTTCGGAGTTTTAATCTCATTTAAAATTGTATATAATGTGGTTGACTTTCCCGATCCGGTAGGACCTGTTATATAAACCATGCCAAATGGTTTGAATATCTCTTTGCGAATAATTTTCAAATCATACTCATCCAAACCAAGAGAGCTGAATTCCAAAGGAAGTTTAGCCTGATCAAGTAAACGCAATACTATTTTTTCTCCAAATATTGTTGGTATGCTCGAAGCACGCACATCTATAATCTTTGCGGCAAAAGCTATGGAAAATCCGCCATCCTGTGGCAGGCGACGTTCAGCAATATCCATCTTTGCCAAAATTTTCATACGAGAAACAATAGCAAAATACATTTTAGGATCCGGAGGATTCGCATCATAAAGAACACCGTCAATGCGATAACGCAAACTGACTCTTGCTTCAAAATGCTCAAGATGAATATCCGAAGTACCTTGCTCAATTGCATCCCTTAAAATTAAATCTACGAATCTGACTACCGGAGCTGCCTCTGATTCTGAAAAGACATCCCTTATATCTACTTTCGCCTCTTTTGACGAGTCAGAATCCGTTAAAATAAACTGCTCTTGAATACTTTTCTTTTTTTGATCTTTACTTTTATAAAAATCATCCAAAGCCTGATTCATATCCGCAGGAGTAGTCACTACCACATTAACATCACAGCCGCTCATTTTCATAACATCATCTATAGTTATCAAATCCAATGGATCAACCATGGCTACTGTCATAGTATTAAGATGTTTTGATAATGGAAGTACTTTGCGAAAGCTTGCATAATCATGCGGAATAACCTTTTCTAAAGCCTGATGCAGATTAGGACGCAAAAGACCTTTCTCAATGGAAGCGTGCAAAATCCCCAGCTGTTTTGATAAAGTACTGGCAATATCTTCTTCACTGACAAACTCCATACTGACAAGAACTTCCCCAAGTTTACCTCCCTTTTCTTTCTGCTCTAGAAGCGCGCTTTCCAATTGCTCCTGCTTAAGCAGGTCTTGTTTTATTAAAATATCACCTAATCTTAAATTTGATTTTATCATATTTGCCTTAAACTCTTTTTATGAATTATTTTACTAGATCAACAACCCCTAAGCTAGAGTTTTTTAAAGTTAAATCAATGTTTAAATTTCCCGACTCCTCCTGTTCCCTAAAAGGAAGCGCTGCTTTACCATTGTCTGATTTTGCTTGAGAAATATCAGATACAACAGAATCAGCAGGCACCGCTACAGTTGTCCCCTTCGCCTGCGCAAATTCATCAATTCGCTTTTCAGCCGAATCAGTCCGCCACATTTCAATTTTTTCCGTTATACTCACAATTCTCGGCGTAATGAATATCAGCATTTCCTTATCAACTCTATCAACTGATGTATGGCGAAACAAAGCCCCAAGCAACGGAATATCTCCCAGCCAAGGAACCTTTGTTTTTACCTCCTGATCCTCTGTTGTAATAAAACCGCCTACAGCAACAGTTTCTCCGCTTTTTGCCATAACCACAGTTCTCATACTTCTGGTTTGCGGATCAATATAACTGGTTCCATTAGTATCTGTGAATTTCGATTCTATCGCCCTTGAAATTGAAGGCTCAAGCAGAATAGATACATATCCTTCTTCTTCATTAATAAGAGGCACCAGGCGCAGGATTGTGCCCACTTCCATTCTTTCCACATATGTTTTCGTCTCATCGTCAGTAACGATTGTCACAACAGAAACAATCTTATTTTCGGTTATTTTAATCTCCGCCCATTCCCTGTCCTGAACCAATATTCTTGGTTTTGAAAGAAATTTTGTATTTGTATCGGTCTGCAGCATTTCCAGTATCCAGGTCAGCGCTGTTGAGGAAATCAATCCATAGCGGAAAAAAGCATTCTCCGTATCCATAGGACTTTCTGCTACACCCAGATCTTTCCTATTCCAGGGAGTAAAAGGTAAAGGAGTAATTCGTGATCCACCGGTAAATCTCATAAATTCCTTGCTCCATTTTACTCCCAGGTTCCTTAAAAAGTCTGCCGTTGTTTCAATCAGCTCTACTTCTATCATAACTTCAGGAATCGGCTTATCTATTTCGCTGATTACCTGGTCAACTAGCTTAAAGCGATCCGGAACATCAGTAATAATCAATATATTCGAATAATGAATAACAGTGCCGAATCCACTTAATAAAGGCTTAATTATTGAAATCCAATCTCCGTCATTTTCATCCTCACTTTCTTTTTCGCCCATCAAATATTGCCCCGGGCCAACACTACTATGGTGATATTGAATTTTATAAACTCGCGTCACTGTCTCAATCGGCAGAGTTGGTTTTTGTCTTACTATTAAAATATTACTTCCCGGATTTTGCCTCAAACCTAAATTATTAGCATCCAATAATGTTTTCAATGCGTCTTCAACCATCACCTCATTCATATATAAGGTAATCAGCTTATCTTCTATGTTTCTATCCGCAACAAAATTCAATCCTGATTGCTGTGAAAACACCTTAAGAACATCTTTTAGATCCGCATCCTTAAAATCAAGAGAAACCAATCCCTCTTCAGATTCATCCACAACTCCCACATCATCCTCGATCTCATATGACTTTTGCGCAAAAACATTCCCAATATAAATCAATGATATGCTGCCTAAAAAAATCACAAGCATCACAAGCCACGAGGAAATCCTTTTCATTTCTTGCTCCTTATCTTTTCTTTTTTATTTTCTTCTTTTTGTTTTGGTAATTTTGCATTTTCATTAAATAATCTTTACCTTTATAAAATAGGATAATACCGTTTTTGGTAACTTCCTTTATCTGAAATTCCTGGATATAGTCGCCCTGACTCATGACATCCCCATTAATTATAACCTGCGGCCTAAACTTAGACCATATGATGCCCTGGACATCAATTTTAGGAACTTTTACAGATTCAATCCTCTCAAAGCCATCAATTGTTTCAGTCTTCTCAAGCATTTTTGATACTACCTTAGGCGGCGCAAAAGGATTTCTCTTAGCTTCAAAACCAGTGTACTTGATCTCAGTTATGGCTTTTTTTACAACCCCTTCTTTTTTCTCAACGGCTACTTTCTTATTATCGCTATTTTTACCTTTTTTACTTTTAGTCTTTGCCGCTAATACAACATTTGCATTAGCCAGCATGGCTAATGCAATCAACAAACTAATAAATAAATTTTTAAAAGATTTTTTTCTCATTTTTCTAAAAGGGTATCTGTTAAAGTTATAGTGCTAATAATCAATCTTGCCAAAATTGCCGGTGATTCTGCATTTTTAACCGTTACTTTGGAAGCCAGCTCCATTTTATCAATCGCCATAAAAACTTCACTATTCTCAATCCTACTAACAAACAATCCAAGCTCATGATAAGTTGTGTCCAATTCGAGACTTACCGCCAATTTTATATAGTCATTGCGTTTTTCCCTTGGCAATGCAGTGATAGCTGTAAGTCTCATATTCAGCTTTCCGGCAATTTTTGCCACTTCAGCCAAAAAGCGGGAACTCTCCTGGATAACTACCATTTTTTTTCTTATAATCGACAATTTATTAAGCGTTGCTCCAACCTTGTTTTCTAGCAATACACGCTTATGCTGTATTGCTAGCTTTTTTAATTCAACATTACTGTGTTTGTATATAAAACGTCCTCCCCAGATCAGAACCAGAGAAAAGATCGTAAGACCTACTAGTAATACCTTTTGAATTTCTTTTGGAATATTTTTTTTAACCATTTTTTACCTTATGATTTTTATCTTTCCACAGGATTAGAATAGCAATTAAGTTCAAAGCTCATGACCGTAACCTGGTGAAACTTGCCTCTTGTCATTGAACCAGTTTTTATAACCTTAAATCCCTCAAAAAACATTGGATCTGTTTTTAAATTTTCCGCAAAAGAATTAACCATTTCAATCTCAACACCTTTCTGCTCAGAAAAAACTTTTCCGCTAATCCCAAGGGAATAATTACTTACAAAATCCGATTTATCAGACGAGAAAGATGTAATGAAATTGAGTCCAGTCAGCCAGACACCATCCGGCGTTGCCTTAGGCAAAGCACTTAATTTATCCGTAACCACAAATCTTTTCACTACCAATTTCTCATAAATATCACATCTTTGATTCACTTTAATCTCACCAGCTTTAAGAGTAGCATCACTAAAATGAGATAGATCCATAAATTTCGGTCTATTCATCTTCTCAGCCTCTAATAGATTTTTTTCTCTGTTAACAAAAATCGAAAATATTACAAACAAAATCACAAAACTGACAACCAATGCCACTAATCCCCCAACAATCATCTTACTCACTAAAACCTTTGCCTTTAAACTGGTTTTCTTGCGTGCTCTAAATAGATCGATTTCCACAGTCGATTTAGTGAGATTTCTCATACCAGCCCCAATAGTCACTGCAAGCATCGGAAAAGTATACGGCAATGGTTTTGCTTTAGGACTTATAATATTCTTTAGTGGGTCGATAGTATCTACCGGCAGATCAAACTGATTTTGCAAATATACCGCCAAGGGGCAAGAACTGTCAGGCTGGTCTTTGACTGCATCCATAACTACTTTTAGCTCATCAAAATCTTCCAATTCACCGCAAAGAATAATTTTGCTTGCCTGCTCTTTTCCCAATTCCTTCTTATAATATTCCAGCGAGATTCGCAACTCGCTGACCATATTCTCGAGCGTTACCATCCGGCTGTCAGGGCTGCTTATTTTTCCACCCATAAGAAATTCAGCTGTTTCATCGTCAATCCATTCTTCTTTTTTTGCCAGAGATATATCACGCACAAAATAAGGGATCCCGTTTTTCAGTATTATTATATTTATTCTCTGCGCATATATATAAATAACTACATTTGAACTCTGCTTATCGATTGCCTGTGAATATTCCAATAGCCGCAATAAAGCAAAAGATGCTGTCTCTACAGCCACAGGGTTTATTCCCACTTTATGCAAAATAGTTAAATGATGCCTAATGGATTCCTCTTTAGTAACCAGAGACAGAATACCTAATTTACGGCTTTCCTTGTCATCCTTAAGCACATAAAAACCAGTTACTGCTTCTTCGAGTTTAAAAGGTATGTATTTGCGGGCTTCAAAACGGACAGCTTCTTCCATCTCTTCAGCACTAATTCGGGGCATTTGAAAATAACGCAGCAAAACCATGCCCGGCATGAGCACAGTATTTACTCTTCTTAGATCAATCTTAGATTTATTAATAGCCTTGCGGATAGCATTTACGATGAGTCCGTCTTTATCAGAGCCTTCAACTTGAGTTTCTTCAACAATGTCAACATGCACAAAGTTGGTCAACTGAATCTTACCAGCAACAGCTTGCAGCTGAGCAAGTTGGACAGTTTTTGGGCCTATATATAGTCCTACTGTAGTGCGGAAAAAAGCCATATCTTAAAATCCATTTAAGAGGTTAAAATCCTTTTACTGAAAGTTTACAATCCACCAGTTGTAATTTATTTTCACATAAAAATTAATATATGTCAAGATTTTTTTAATACTTAAGTACCCTTACGGTCTAATTATTATTATACCTTTTTAATAAGTTTTGTTATCTCCAAAAGAACATCTTCGGATTTAATCTTTAGCCTCTGGCCTGTTCTGCGTAACTTTATTTCTATCAACCCTTGAGCTAAATTTTTCTCCCCGATTATAATCTGGATGGGAATACCTATCAAATCAGCATCTTTAAATTTCATGCCAGCCCTTATATTCCGATCGTCAAAAAGAACTTCTATTTTTCTCTCTAGCATCTGCTTATAAATATTTTTCGCCTCTTCCATTATTTCCATGCTATCTGTATTAAGCGGCATAATAAGCGCCTGAAAAGGGCTAATCTCTTTAGACCAAATAATACCGAAATCATCATAATTCTGTTCCAGATATGCAGCAATAATTCTAGTAACCCCGATACCGTAACAACCCATAATAATCTGGTTCGCTTTTCCCTGGTCGTCAAGATATGTAGCACCCAGGCTTTGCGTATATTTGGTTCCCAGCTTAAACACATGGCCAACCTCAATAGCCTGCTGAATATTTACACTAGCGGCTTTACAGTGCGGACATAAATCGTCCTGTGCAATACTTCTTATATCTGCCCATTGCGCTCCGGGCACATCTCTGGCAATATTAATACCTATTGTATGCATATCTGCTTTATTTGCTCCGCAAATCAAGCCTCTCGCTCCTTTAAGTGAATAATCCGCTATTATTTCTATTCCCTTTAACCCAATAGGTCCGCTAAAGCCAACAGGAGCATTAGTTATTTTTTCTACAATCCCTGCACTGGCCATTTCAATATTATTACTTTTTAGTACCTTGGACAATTTAGCAACATTAACCTCATGGTCACCCTGAACAAGCACAGCCACGACACTTTCACCCTTTACATATATAATCGTTTTCAATAACTTATCTGCTGAAACTTTTAAAAAAGAAGCTACTTCTTCCACCGAACTTACCCCTGGGGTATGCACATCTTTTAAATCCTCATTTATTTGACTATGTTCTGTGGCCAATAGCCTATGATGATCTTCTTCTATACACTGCGCTTTATCCAGGCTAGCTGCATATTCACACTTTTTGCAGCTGGCAATCTTATCTTCTCCGCTTTGGGCAAGAACCATAAATTCATGCGAAGCATCCCCGCCCATAATACCGGAATCTGCTTCAACCGGAATAAATTTCAAGCCGCAACGTTTAAAGATACGGCAATAAGCATCGTACATCTTATCATAACTAATATCTAGGCCTTGCGTATCACAATCAAAGCTGTACGCATCTTTCATAATAAATTCACGCGACCTCATCACCCCAAATCTAGGTCTGGCTTCATCGCGGAATTTGGTTTGAACCTGATAAAGAATAAGCGGCATCTGGCGATATGAATTGATCTCATTTTTTACTAGTGTAGTAATAACTTCTTCGTGGGTAGGCCCCAATACATTAAGTTTTTTATGCCGATCTGTAAACTTAATCATGTCCTCTCCCATAGTCTCAAGGCGTCCGCTTTTCTGCCACAGCTCACAAGGCTGAATTGCTGGCAGCAAAAGTTCCTGGGCCCCTTTATCGTTCATTTCTTCTCTAATGATTTTTTCTATTTTTTTCAGCACTTTTAAACCAAAAGGCAAATAGGAATAAACCCCTGAGGTAAGTTTACGGATCAATCCAGCTCTTACCATTAATATATGACTTATAGCCTCCGCATCTGCCGGAATATCTTTTAATGTCGGTAATAGTAATTTAGACCACCTCATTTTTCACCTCCGCGACCAGTGTTTTCAGCAATTCCCTCTTTTTTATATTTTTTATCTTCTTTCCTTTTTTAAACAATACTCCGCTTTTACCGCCCCAGGCAATACCGATATCAGCATCTTTTGCTTCACCCGGACCGTTTACAATGCAGCCCATAATCGCCACCTTGAGTTTTCTATTAGACAGTTTATTGCTAAAAGGTTTTAATGCTTTTTCTGCTTTAGTTACTATATCAACAAGATCAATTGTACAACGGCCGCAGGTAGGACATGAAATTATTTCAATCCCTTCATTTAATATACCCACCGCTGATAATATCCTTTTGCCTGCTTCAATCTCCTTTACAGGATCTGCAGTCAAAGACACACGCAAGGTATCTCCTATTCCTTCAAGCAATAGACTTCCCAGCGCAATGCTTGACTTAACAATACCATCAGCTTCAAGACCAGTAGCCGTAAGCCCAAGATGCAAAGGAGCATCACTTAAAGCTGTAAATCTGCGATATGCTTCAATAGTACTTAAAACCTCATGTGTTTTAAAAGAAAATATCATATCGGTAAATTTAAACCGTTTAAACAACCGCTCATATGAAAGCGCTGCTTTGATCATATCACTGACAACACCTCCAGACTTGCTTTTTTTTACAGAGCCGGAATTAAGTCCGATCCTTATCGGCACCCGCCATTTCAAAGCCAGCTTTAAAACCGCCTCTATATGTGCTTTTTTCTGGATATTGCCCGGATTCAGTCTTATTTTATCTGCACCGCTTTCAATTGCCGCTAGCGCCAGCCGATAATCAAAATGGATATCAGCAACAATTGGAATATTTATTTTCCTTTTTATACTACTGATCGCCTTTGCCGACTTCATGTCCAAAACAGCAACTCTTATGATCTGGCAACCATGTTTTTCTAACTTTTTTATCTGGGCAACAGTTGCCCCTATATCCTTAGTATCCGTAGTTGTCATGGACTGAATGCTAACCGGAGAGTTGCCTCCAATATAAACATTGCCTACCTTTATTTTCTTAGACTTTCTGTGAATTATACGCATATTTACTTTCCGGTTAAAAAACTAAACGCCTTCTCAAAAGCCCCGATCCTAACTAGATCATTATAAAAAACAAATATCATCAAGGCAATAAGCATTGATAAGCCAACACGTGTTGATATTTCCTGTACTTTCATACTCACCGGCTTTCCCTTTATTTTTTCACAAAGTAAAAACAAAAGATGTCCTCCGTCAAGAACCGGTATCGGAAACAAATTTATTATTGCCAGACTGACACTTAAAGCAGCCATTATCTGCAACAAATATATAAATCCCAACTTTGCTGCTTCACCTGTAATCTTAAAAATGACAACCGGCCCTGCCAATGAATCCCGCACAGACATCTTTCCTATGGCCATTCTATATAATGAAAAATATGTCATTTTTGTCAGGATTATAATACGCTTGGCCCCTTTTTTCACTGAGGCAATAAGCCCAAAACGTAGGATCTTTGTCTCATCTGAAGGCATAATGCCGATCAGCCCTATTTTAATATCATCGCCAAAAATATTTTTAGTAGTTTCTACTTTAGGTACAAGCCGTAAATCTAAAACCTTATCCTGACGCTCTATCTTAATGCTGATTTCCTTACCTTCAGTTTTTTCGTAAATAATAGCAGAAAGCTCTTCCCAAAACTCAACTTTCTTGCCATCAACAGAAAGAACTCGGTCTTCAACGTGTATGCCAGCAACTTGTGCCGGATAATCATCTTTAAGCTTCCCAATCTTTGCAGTTAGATTAGGTACCCCGAGAAAAAAAACAAGAGTAAACAGCAAAAAAGCTATTAAATAATTAAAAACCGGACCTGCAGCTACAATTGCCGCGCGCTCCCCCGGGCTCTTTGACAGAAATTCCCAGGATTGCCCATCTCTCTTTTCTTCAGGGTTATCACCGGAAAGCTTTATATAGCCTCCTAAAGGAATAAGAGAAATACGATACTCTGTCTCTCCCTTTTTTATACTAAATAACTTTTTACCAAAACCTATAGAGAATATCTCCACACGTACACGCATTAATTTAGCTACGATAAAATGACCAAACTCGTGTGCAAGAACCAATACTCCCAGAACAAAAATAAACGCTAATGTTGATAACAAATTAATCCTGCCTCCCTTCTCGCCCATTTATCAAGGCTGAAAATTTCATCCAGATTCGGATGTTTTATGAATTTATGTTTTCCTAAAACGCTTGAAATCACATCAGGGATTTCAAGAAAACTAATTTCCCCCTTCAAGAATGCCTCCACAGCTATCTCATTAGCCGCATTCATCACACAACCAGCGCTGCCGCCTAAAATAGCAACTTTTTTTGCTATCTGCAGACACCGAAATTTATTTTGATCCGGTTTAAAAAATGTTAGGGACTTTAAAGCAAAAAAATCAGGCGATTTAAGCTTATTGCCCCTTCTCTTCGGATAATCCAAAGCATATTGTATCGGCAATCTCATGTCAGTTATACCCAATTGAGCCAAAGTCGAATGATCACAAAACTCAACCATAGAATGGATCAAAGCCTCTGGGTGAATAACAATCTCTACCATCTGAGGAGAAACATCAAAAAGCCATCTGGCTTCAATAAGCTCAAGACCTTTGTTCATCAAAGTTGCTGAATCTATAGTAATTTTCTTGCCCATCTTCCATTTAGGATGGTTAAGTGCCATTTTACAAGTAACTTTTTTCAAATCTTTTACCGTATAATTGCGAAAGGGACCGCCTGTCCCAGTAAGATAAATACGCTTTAGTGATTCTTTGTTTTCATTTTGAAGACATTGAAAAATTGCGCTGTGTTCAGAATCAACCGGGATAATTTTTCCCTTATTTTTTTTAACGATCTGCATGAGGATCGCACCGGCCATAACCAGAGGCTCCTTATTTGCCAAGGCAATAGTTTTTCCTTGTTCAATTGCCCGAATCGTAGGGACAAGACTGACGATACCGGCTGTAGCAACTACAAGGGTTTGTACCTGTTTATGCTTTGCAATAAGCTCAAGGCCTTTATCCTGAGTATATACTTTGATTCCAGAAAGATTCACCAATGATCTTAGTTTTTTAATACATTGTTCATCCCTGACGCTAATCAGCTTAGGCTCAAACAATTTTATCTGCTTTGCAAGTAACTGCATATTGTTATATGCACTCAAGCCAATCACCCGGAAATCTCCCGGCCTTGAGTGAATCACACGCAAGGTATTAGTGCCTATAGAACCAGTTGATCCCAAAATTGCAATATTTTTCATAATCTTTATTGTATTAATTTAAAATATATTAAATAGTAATAAAATATTGGAGCCGCAAAAATAATACTGTCTATAATATCCAGTATTCCGCCCAGACCCGGCAAATGACCTCCGCTGTCTTTTACCTGACAGTCTCTTTTTATCAGTGATTCGCATAAATCACCTAATTGGGCAAGAAACCCAAGTAAAAATCCCATCGCCAACAAATGAAGGACAGGAATAAAAGGAAGATATAATTTACCAATGATCGCAGCACCCAAGCTAAAACCAAGGCCGCCCATAGAACCTTCCAGAGTCTTTTTAGGACTGATCCTTGGAATCAGCGTATTTTTCCCCATACTCTTACCCACTAAATAAGCCCCGACATCCCCCATCTTTGTAACTAATAAAAGAAAGGCGATCAGCAAAGTACCATAGGGTAAAAACCTGATTTTTATTAAAAAAGAAAAAAACCAACTAACATAGAATATACCAAAGAGTGTTGTAGATATCCCCACTATAGCTTGAGAGCTGTCCTTGCGGATAAATTGCAAAACAAAAAAAATTAAAGTAGCTGTAACTATAAACAGCAGCTCCCAGCCTTTAGTAGGCTCAAATCTAGAATAAATACTTAAGGGGATAAAGATTCCAATTAAAATGCCAAAATGTTTATAAATGAAAATTCCTTTTTTTTCAATTAGACCGTAGAATTCATTTAAGCCCTCGGCAATCAATAAAATAACAACCATAGCAAAAACCCATAGCGGCAGAAAAAACAAACCTATCCCGACAAGCAAAATAATGGAAATTGCGGTAATAACTCTTTTTTGTAAAGCACTCATCTTAACAATCTATCCTTTTTTTTACTTACAATCCCGCCAAAACGCCTTTTTCGCTGATTAAAGCTGTCAATCGCTTTATTCAATTCACAAGCATCAAAGTCAGGCCACAGCTTTTCTGTTATATACAATTCACTGTAAGATAACTGCCAAAGTAAAAAATTACTAAGCCTCATCTCTCCGCTGGTACGGATCAGCAGCTCTGGATCAGGCATACCTGCAGTATGCAAATAACCTGAAAAAACATCCTCGTTCAGTCCATTCTCATCTAATCGATTCTCTTTGATATCACGACAAATTGATTTAACGGCCTGAATAATCTCAAAACGCGCACCGTAATTCAAAGCCAGAACAAGATTAAGTCCAGTATTGTCTTTTGTCTGTTCCTTTGCCTTGGCAATAACCTCTTGAACTTTGGATGGTAATTTTTCAATGTTGCCTATGGTCAAAAGCCTGGCATTATTTTTTTTTAAATTGCTGATCTCTTTATCCAAAAACCAGCTTAACAGACCCATTAAAAAATTTATTTCCTTTTCCGGCCTTTTCCAGTTTTCAGTAGAGAAAGTATATAAGGTTAAATACTTAACCCCTAAATCATCGCAGCACCGGACAATAGACTTTACAACTTCAGCCCCTTTTCTGTGGCCGGCAATCCTAGGCAGCCCTTTAGCTTTAGCCCAGCGGCCGTTTCCATCCATAATAATCGCAATATGCTTGGGAATATTTTTATCAGCCACTAAACTATATCCTCTGTGTTCTTGCGCTTTAAGCCGTTTAGTAAAAAAATCTAGAAAACCAAATTACTGTCTTGTCCTGAAATAGTTGACACTTTTTTATACCCCGCATCGTAAAGCTTTGAAGGGATTAAAATGATTTTTAAACGCCTTCCATGATTTTAGATAAATTGGGCCTGAATTTACGGGCCACCCGTAAGGGTGCGATGAATGTCTGATCCCGCCGCCTTTGGGCGGGAGAGTTTTCAGAGCACCATAAATTTAGGGCTGATTTATCGTTTTCGATATTTTTCTATCGGAAAAAATCATGTAAAGCGTAAAATCATTTGGAGCCCTACTCCCCAGTTACTTTATACTCAATAGCTGTTTATCATTTACAATCTTTATTTTCTGTCAACCTTTTTCAGGATAGCACATACTAATAGCTAACCGCTAAACGCTATTCGTTTTTAAGAATGAAAGCGATAATCAATATCCGGGAAAATATTATTCTTTTCCTCAACACTTCTCATCCAGTCTTCATCAATATTATGTTCTTTAATCTGACAATACAGTTTTGTAAAATTCAGCAAATGAGCTTTTGTTCTCTCTATAGCATAGGTTGTATGTGTGCCGGTTGTCATAATAAAGGCCCAATCAGAACTCTGCGCCAGCAATAACTCTCTCAGGCTCTGGTTCAAGGCCCTTAAAGTGATTGCCTTTGCATTGGGGTAAAGTTTTACCAATTCACTCATGCGCTCAGATGCTTTATGCAAATGACGATAAACCCAGTCATTTGATCCCTCAAGCCAGAACTCTGAATATCCTTTATAACCCCAGCTTGAAAATGAAGGCGTAATCACCTGGTTCTTAGGATATTTATCCAGATATTCAGAGGGCGTTATTGTTTTTATTGTTTTTTGATCATAGGCAATCTTACGTAACAGATAATTCAGCCAATCCGGACCCTCATACCACCAGTGGCCAAACAATTCTGCATCATAAGGTGAAACAATGACCGGTTTTCTTTTTATTATATCGGCCACATATTCAACCTGCTTTTCGCGGTTAAACATAAAATTACCCGCATGTGAGGCCGCCATTTCCTGGGCTTTATCAATATTATATACTTGTTTATTATCGGTTTCACCGGTTATTTTATAATATTTAATGCCTGTATTAGTCCGGATACCATCCGCATGGATATAGGGTTTTATATAGTCAAAATCCAGGTCAAATCCTATATCTCTATAGAATTCCCGATAATTCGCATCCCCTGGATAGCCCTGTTTTGCACTCCAAACCTGTTTAGAGGATTCAAGATCTCGGCCAAAACAGGCCACTCCTGATTTACAGTAAACAGGAGCAAAAACACCGTATTTGGGACGTGGAGTGCCATGAAGAACTCCATGAGTATCAGTAAAAAAGTAACGCAATCCATTCTCACGCAGAATCTCATCATCGCCTGGATTATATCCGCATTCAGGCAGCCATATTCCCCTTGGCTGTCTGTTAAAGACTCTTTTATACTGATCAACTGCCGTACGTACCTGTGCCCGAACAGAGGCCTTGCATACATCCATAAGAGGGAAAAAGCCATGTGTTGCACCGCATGTCATAATCTCCAGTTTACCTGCATCCTGGGCTATTTTGAATCCCTCAACTATATTACGATTATATTTATCAACAAAATAATACTTAGCCTGGTTGAATTTACTTAGATACATTAAAGCCAGACGGTTGAATTCAGGCTGCCATCTGGTTCTTTCAACTTCCCTGCTGGCAAGTTCTATTAATTTTTCGATATGACGCACATATCTATGCTGCAAAAGCGGGTCAATAAGCATTGAGATTAATGAAGGAGAAAGCCCCATAGTAACCCGAAAATCAACCTTATCTTTCATTAGCTGTTCAAAAACATTCAATAACGGAATATATGTTTCCGTAATCGCCTCATATAACCATTTTTCCTCTAAAAAATCCTCATGTTCTGGATGCCTGACAAACGGCAAATGGCCATGAAGAACAATACAAAGATACCCTTTTTCCATAGCTTCTATTCCCCTCTTTTAACTAGCTACGATCAAGCAAAAGACTATTAAATTAATGACATTTTGACATGAAAATAATGTAATTATATTAACATAATCAATTTTATAATTCAAGCGACAAAAAAAAGGTTCTTTCTTCTTTAAATTGACTGAAAGAACCTGATCATGGGGCATTCTTAATATATTCTAATAACTTGCAGTTAATTAAATTATCGAAAACTATTAACCTTAATGAAAATGACCCAAAAAAAACGCTGGAATATATCTTTTCCCACTCCAGCGCCTATCTACAGTTTTTGACTAATATCTCTATAGTAAAGAACTTTTCACTCGGTTTTTTTACTTACTATAGGAGTTATAACACGTTCTTCCAGGCCATCCTCCGAGACCCCTTTTACAGGAATCACCTGCTTGCCATCAGGCAATGCAAAACGCAGGCTAAATGTTCCGTCCTTGTTCAAATCTATTGATTTACCTTGAACACTCACCTTTGCTCCAGGCTCAGTCGCTCCATAAACAATTAACTCCGTATGGACCTTGAGCCAGAATTTTCTAGCCACCTTTATTCTTTGGACTCCAGGTGAAGATAATACGCCAGAAGAAAGGTTAACCAGTCTTTGTGATATCTGCTTTCTCAATTCCATAGAACTCAGGCCAATCCCCAGTCCCACAGACATCCCGTAAAGCCGGTTAAAATCCTCTTCAACTATCATCCACTCCTCATCAGTAATTGTACTCGGCCCATCACTTGGCATACTAACGCAATTAGATCTTGCCAGCATGACAAATCTTCCATCCGCTAAAAGAAATCCAATCTCTACACAAAAACTCCTACCAGCCTCTTGAGGATTTATATACCAGCTATTTGCATAGTCGTTTATATCTATATCAAAATATTTATTCGCATTGCTGCCGTTAAAAATCACATTCGTAATATCATATACCCGCAAGATGCGCCTGGCATCATTAATCGCAGAGCCTAAATCCCGGCAAACTAAATTTATCTTATCCTGACTTATTTCCCAATATGAATGCATCCAGTAAGGATCTCTAACCTGAACAACAATACGAGTATCTCCATAACTGACAGGCAATTCATAATTCTGTCGGTCTTTTATCTCTTCAGAAACTACAGCCGGGCCTGTAAAAAACTTACTTTCTTCTATTATAGGTTCAGGCTTGGCGTTAATAACCACACTTGCGCTCTCTATTTTTTTCTTCTTTTTTAATAAAGCTGATAATTCACTAATAGATCCTAACTGCGTTTTTTTCTTATCCCCGGCCTTGCTCTTTAACGCCTGTTTACTCTCATTAACTTTTCGGGGTGCCTTTGAACTGCTTTCAGTTGCTTTCCCGGATTTCTTTTCTATGGGCATCCGTATCACCTCTGTCTTTTTTTTAGAAGGTTTCCTGATTATTCTTTTAGTTTCTATTGGCTTTGTTTTTTTATTAACTGTAGTTTTCCTGGCTAAAGCTTTCTTTGTTGTTTTGACCGAAGTAGGCTCAACTGCCTTCTTTTTTAAAGTCGTAGATTTTATTTTGGCTTTTGATTCCACTGTTTTTTTTCTAGAAGCAGTTTTTAGTTTTTTTGCTTTTAACAAAGCTGGTTTTTTCTCTGCAGGAACCGGTGTTTTCTTTATTTTACCCACAACAGCTTTTTTTGTCTTACTGTTCGTTGCTTTTTTGGCAGGTTTTACAGACACCTCATCATTAATTGAGAAAAAAAGATGCGATATATCTTTAAGACCTTTACCTAGCCTCTTTGATACCACATGAGGTTTTTTGGCCACGATCTTTTTTATCTTAAGCTTAGCTTTTTTAGCAGTTGCATTTGTCTTTTGGGCAGAAGATATTTTTTTAGCTGCTGTTTTTTTTGCATTTTTCACTTTAGAGCTTTTAATATTCATATAATCCTATTCCTAAGCATTTACACTTAAATGTTTTTTCTCTTCTAATCTAAAAAAGTACTACAAATAGAGCTAAATGTCAAGAATATATTTACTCTTAGCCTCGCGTGGCAATTAAAAATTCGCAGGCTTTAATCCAAGCAGAATGATTCTCGTGTAACCTTCTGTGCTTCTTGAGCTTCCACAACCTAAAGGCTGTTGAATAATGCCTAGATTACTGACGTTTTCTAACAAATCTACAGCGCATGAATACCGCAGGCTATAAACACTAATATTCTTATCAAGCCTAATTTTTTTTGTGATATGAGCATAGAACACATAAAAGAATGGTCATACAACAGGCATCTCTATTCTCTTTCTTGTCTTTTCTTGCTATCTCCCCTTATCCTTTTTTATTCATTTGACTGTGTTTCCCCGATCTTCTCAGCTTCATGTGCATAACCCAATTCAATCAACCTATTTGAGTATTTCTGCGCTAAATCATCCTTGCCTTGTTGTTTATATAGGATTGCAAGATTATAATTTACCCGCACATTATTTGGATAAACTTTTAACAAACTTTGGTAAATTTCTATTGCTTTCTGATATAGTTGTTTTGAGCTATAAATCTCACCCAATCTATAATAAGCGCCCGCATAATCCGCATCTGCTTTAATTATTTTGTGAAACATTTTCTCTGCAACTTCTACTCTTCCTGTTTTAGCAAACAGGGAAGCAAGGTTATAATATGCCCCGATAAAATTCGGTTCTATTGCCAAGGCTTGTTTATAGGTCTTTATTGCTTTTAAATAATCCTTATTTTTGTCGTAAATAGTCCCTAAATTATTATATGCTTGAACATAATAAGGTTCTAAATCAATGATTTTTTCTAATATTTCTATCGCCTCTTCTGGTCTTTCGTCATCCTGATAAGCCACGCTAAGATTTAAAAGCAAATCCACATTATTGGGTTCATATTTTACTGAATTTTCAAAAAATACAACCGGATTTTCCCACTTGCTTATTTGCTTAATTGTTAATAGCGAATAAACTATTATTAAAAGAACTCCCAGCGCGCTTACAATTTGTTTTGAAAATTTAAAATTATACTTTCTGGATAATAAGTTAGCTGTGATCATAAAAAAACCTATACTTGGAATATATATATAGTTTTCGGACATATAAAAAGCAATTGGATATATATTCGAAAAAGGTAGCAAAGTTAAAAAAAACCACATTATGGAAAAGAAAAACAATCTGTTCCTTTGTCTATTTTTAACAGCATATACCAGTACCCCCACGCTTAAGATAAAACCTAAAATTGCTAAAGGATTCATGAAACTAAATAACTTTTGACCATACCCCATATGCAAATGAAAAGGAAACAAGAAGATCCTTATATAGCTTAAAACTGCTACGAAAAATCCCGGGATTCTATCAATTACAGAGCCCAACAATGAGGTATCAGGCATATTTGTTTCCAATAACATTGATCTGAAAATAAAATACACGACTGTAATAACAAAAGGGGTAACCAGCATTTTAATTTTTATTTTTTTATCAACCATATAATCAGACAAGGCAAATAGAAACAACACAACTATTGTATTTTCCTTAGTCAGCAACGCAAAAGCAAACGTTAACAAAGCAAGCAAATACAACCATTTACTTCTTAAGCGGCCGCTATAAATATATATTATTAAACATAAAAGGAGAAAAAACGCCCCTAATACATTTCCACGGGAAGATATATAAACAACCGACTCGACCTGAACAGGATGCACAGTAAATAAAAGACTCGTCCACAATGCAAAAACATTATTGCCAAACAAAAGCACCAAAAGCCAGTACAGTAGAACTGCATTAAAAACATGCAGGATAACATTCGTCCGATGATATCCTTGGGGGTTATCCCCATACAATGAATAATCCAGCATAAAGCTCAAGATGTAAAAAGGGCGGTAAAAAACAGATGTTTTTCTTGCACCAAAACCTATGTTTTTTGTAAAAATATTGTCTAGATTTGACCAGCTCCTGATATTTACATTATCTCTTACTAAGCTGTAGTCATCCCAAATAAAATCGCCACCAAGGCTATTTTTATAGAGAAATAACCCCACAGTAATGATTAAAAGTATAAAAATTATCCCAGCTATTTTCTTATGCATATTATTCAATTAAAATAATTAATTAACACTATTAATACTATTAACATTATTTTTATTCATGCCGATTACAGATAAAGCTGCTTTTATTTTTTTAAATAACTCTTCTCTAGAGTTTATTCTCATTAGACGAGAGAGAATATAAGAAGGCCTTAGATAAAAATGCTTATAACACTTTACAATCCTCTCATAAAGCTGGTCTTTATCGAAATTCTCTTCCCAAAAAGGCAGCTGAAATCCTTCCATTGGGTTTCGTGAAAAATCCCGCCAAACATCACTTTTTATAATCCCCTGTTCAAGCCCCAAGGCATATAATTGGGTGCCCGGATAAGGCGAAAATATCGTAAAATGAACATATGATGGATTTAGGGTTTTTATCAAATCCATCATATCAACTATATCCGAGTCTGTTTGGGAAGGTAATCCAATCATAAAATAAGCAAGAGTTTCTAATCCGGCACTCCTTGTGATCTTAAATGTATTTTTTACGTCCTTTATGGTAAATCCCTTATTTAAAACTTGCAACAGACGATCATTGCCCGCTTCAACACCATAATGGACATTAACGCAACCAGCCATTTTAAGTACTTTTAGAACTTTATCATTTACAACATCTATCCTCGTCCTAATATCCCATCTGATTCTTAATTTGCGTTTTATTATCTGCTGGCATATTTCAATCGTTCGTTCTTTATTTACAGTGAAAGTATCATCATAAAATAAGAAATCTTTTATTCCTAAATCCACACATTGAGAAATTTCTTCAACAACATTTTCCGCACTTCGAAACCGCAGGAAAGAGGTTATAGGAGAAAGCGGCCGGTCACAAAAAGCACATTTAAAAGAACACCCGCGGCTTGTGATAATTGTTGTTGCGCAATTGCCTTTACTCAAAAGAGAATTATATGCAGAGATACCGAGAAGGCCACGTTGCGGAAATGGAATTTCGTCTAGATTATCTACAGGATAAAAATCGTTCTTTATCACTTTACCTTCATCATTCTTATAGACAAGACCAGGAATTTTATCATAAAACTCGGGGGTATTAAAATATTTAAGAAAATCAATAAAAGAAAATTCACTTTCCCCCATTAAAAGAAAGTCTACGCCATCTAGGTTTATAGTTTCATCCGGGAAAAGATGCACATGCGGCCCGCCTAAGACTACCTTTGCACGCAAATTGCATTTTTTTATCGCACAAACTGTCTTAAAGACATCAATAAGCGTAAATGTCATTGTTGAAATACCAATAACATCATAATCCTTATTTTTTAAATACTCTTCTAATTTGGAGTATTTCCATTTCAAAGGCTGTGTGTCTAAAATATCCAACTGGCAATCTAAATTTTTCTTTATTGATGCGCCAAGATATAACAACCCCAATGGAGGATTAAAACCCCTGTTATTTTCGATAATCGCCGGATTTTTACCTACTAATTCATTCCAACGGGGGGGATTTATCAGAAGAATTTTCATCTTTCAAAACGCTTATTAATTAAATCGGCAACCAGGCCGATAACGAACATATTAACGCTTGTCGTAAACAGTAAAATCGTAGTTATATCCATAACCCGACCAAGAAGATAGCTCCCAACAAGCACCAGTATAGACAGCATTAAGAATATGACACTCATTTTAAGCATCATAGAAAAAGGGTTGAAATAAAAAATAATTCTAATAATTAGTTGCAGCAAATTCAAAGTATCATTTATAGGATGAAATTTTGATCTACCTTTTCGTTTTTCGTATTCAATAGGAACGTACTCAACCTTAAAATTATTCGAAAGCATAAGAAGAGTAATTGTGGAGGTAAATGAAAAACCATTTGGATAAGATTTTAAAAACCTTAGAGCAATGCTTCTCTTAAAAACCCTTAATCCAGAATTCAAATCAGGGATATTTTCCCCGGAAACAGACTCGGCTATTCTTCTAATTATATCTCTGACTATATTTTTTAAAAAAGAATTATCTTTTAGATATTTTCTCCAGCCAACAACCATATCCAAGTCATCCGCAACAATTTTGTTAAACAATTCAAGAATTTTCTTTTGAGGATAAGTACCGTCAGCATCAGTGATCGCAATATATTCGCCTGTTGCTTTTTTTATACCTTTCTTTAATGACGCTCCATAACCCTTGTTTTTTTCGCAAGATATAACTTTCATTGTCTCTTGCTGATTATTACTTTGAAAAAATTCCTTTGTTCCGTCGACAGAACCATCATCAACAAAAATTACTTCTATATTTTGATTCTCCTTAACAAGGCCAGAAAAAAACTCAAAAGTGCTTCCTATTTGCCTGCGCTCATTATAAACAGGGATAATTATAGTTAGTTCTTTTTTTTCATTCATTTCATATGCCTCTCAATATTACCTTGGATAATAGTTAAAGCTTGATTAAATATATCATGCATCATAGTAAAAGTAAAGCCAAAACCAGCGACGGGGGGGGATCAGTAAGTCAATGTAGGCATATCATATCTTTTTGCGTTAGGGATGAAGATGCTCTGTCTTGCCGCCTTGGCCGCGTCTATTTTAAAGCCACACAGCTAAGCATCCTCTTTTTTTGATCTTGCCCTCGATAAGAGAACAACTCCGCATTATTGCACTTTGTGCATAATCCGCTGTCAATAATGTTTTCTTGCACAATCCCGGCCTCAAGAAGCTGAGCAGAAGCAGCCTTTACCATATCAAAACAAAGCCTGTCTTTTGATCCGCAAACAAAACCCGGGAAATGCTCTTTAAATCCTCTGCTAACTTCATAACAGCAAGAGCGAATTCCCGGACCGATAAAAACCTTTATTTTCTCCGGCCCACAATTATAAGTTTCTTGCATTCTGATAACGGTTTTAAAGCCAATTCTTTCTTTTAATCCTCTCCAGCCTGCATGCGCAATACCGATAATCTTCACTTGGGGATGCCAAAAAACTAATGGGAGGCAATCAGCACTAAGTATACATAAAGACGTCTTGGTTAAAGCAGTAATTACCGCATCAGCTCCGGGTATACTGTTTTTGTAATCATAGGCACCTTTTCCCTGTTCGGTTTCAGTTACTTCTTTGATCAGAGATTCATGTACCTGTTCAATAAAAACTGACTTATCAAGATTAAGGTTTAGGCTTTCTAAAAAATTTTCACGATTACGCAATATCTCCTGATATGCAACCCCAGAAGAATCAGCCCGAAAATCATAATTAAACTCTCTTGTTGAAAATCCGCAGATTATATTATTTGCACTTGGTATTTTTAAAACATATCCAAAGTTTGTCCTGGATAATATATCCTTAACTGTTATCATTCATCTCTTCCAGTTTGATTGGGGAAATTCAAAAATGTTTAAGGCAGGTATATACTTAAGCAAGTGTCTTTTTTTCTTTAAGCGTCTTCTCAAACTCCATAAATTCAGCAATTTCTTCCTGGCTAAGAGACACATCTTCCAATATTAATTGGGGTGTTTTTACCGGCTGAGTATCTAGCTTTTCCGGGCCTTTCTCAGGCATTTTATCATTAAGTAAATTTTTCCCTTCAACATCTATTTTCTCCTGCTCGACAACAGGCGCAGCAACCGCCTGGATAGGCTGCTTGCTGGTAAAAACCTCCTCAAACAATATCGCCTCATTGCCCTGAGCAGTGATATATTTAAATTCCACTAATTTTATATCTTGTAGCTTTATTTGCTTAACGGCTGAGATTAATTTTCCAGAAAATCCGCTAGAGACCAGCAGCATCTGAGGATCCGTCAAAAAATCAATATTTTCACTAAAAAATAATCTTTTGATCAAAGAGCTGTTTTTCTTAAGCCAATGCAGTTGGCTCAACGCAGAAATAAACATTTCATCATTAGCTCCCGCCTCAAAATCAACAAGCACCAATCTTCCAGATCCATCAACACCAAGAAAATCAATAATTCCGCACTCATCTGTATCCAGCTGCACATCAATAAAAACCATACCTTCGATCAAAGACCCCGGATTTTTTCTGATAATATCGTTTAGCTTTTCTCTTGAGATATTTATCTTGTGAAAAACTGTAGTCATGTTCACCTCAAATTCATAAAGTTAGTAAGCATTCTTTTAGACTGAGTCTTGTGTTTTTCGTCTATTTTTTCAAGATTAAGGCGTAGTATAATAATCTGCGCAATATTCGATATGCAGGCCCTTAAATCCGCATCATAGAATGATGCAATATTGGCCTTTGAACCAATATCTTGCTTTAATTTAAACAGAAAACCATATTTATACAATTCTTTATCAAGATATTTTTTAACCACATCCGACATCTTATCATAAACCCCATCGATTTCATACATATGGTCAATTTCAGTAATTATCGCGCCAATCTTAGCCAGAGGATTATGTAAAAATATCAGTTTGATGATTTTATAGGCATTGAGCATTGCCTGCTTTTCAGGAGAAACTAAAACCAATACCTCTCCTATTTGTTTGTTTATTAAAGGCATTGCAGTCTCAATATCCTTAGGCATTATGCTCAGCAGTATCAGGTCTACGTTTTCCTCTAACTCATCAAGTTCAACAGACAGCTTTGTCTTTTTCCCCGATTGAGATAATTGCTCTGTTATGGCAGGGTTCAACCCTATTAATTTAATTCCCAAAGGGCCTTCTTTAACTAACGTTGAGCAATTACCTAATTGGTTTTCCTGAGGTTTTGTACCTAAAAAGAAATTCAGACAGGAAAGATTTTCATCAATATCGACAACCGCAATACGCAGGCCTAAACGGGCTAAAGCAAGCGATAAATTTACAATCAAAAAAGCATCCCGATAATCGCAATGATTTCCTATCAAACAAATGCTTTTCGTAGAAATCTGTGGCACAATTTGCTCTTCTTTTTCTTCTTTAATGGCGGACGCCTCAATAGTATTGTTTTCTTCATCTGCTGAAAGAAACAAATAGGAAATATCTTCAAGGCCTTTACCTAATTTTTTTAGCTTATTCATTGATATTCTCTGTTAATAAATTTATTTTATTTCAAGCAATGAATTCACATTACCGGAAAGATCACGTTCAATTTTTGGATTTTTAGGATCAACTAGCCATTTGCCATCGACAACGAATTTATACTGGTATTTCCCCGGCTCAAGATGCAATACTTTTGCCCAAACACCTTTCTCAATATTTTCCATCTTTTCTTGAACAGAATTCACCCAATTATTAAAATCTCCGGCAATCCAAACTTCCCTAGCATCATCAGCATGAAAAGTAAGCACAGCGCCCTTTTTAACAGCAGACATCTCAGTTGGGGCTGGTTGAAGAACCGTATCTTCTTCTTTTTGTTTTTGCGGTTCATTAGACTGGACATCAATATTGACTACCTTCTTAACTTTTGCCTGAGCAATTACTTCTTTAGCCAACATTGTATAATCTTCTGCTCCTCTGCATCGCTTATTATAGGCAATGACCGGTACCCCATAGCTGCTAGCCTCTTTTAGCTTTACATTATTATTAATAAGAGCTTTATAAACACACCCTGAAAAATGCTTAGCTATTTCCTCTTTAACCTCATGCGAAAATTTTGTTCTGCGATCAAACATTGTAACTAAAGCCTTCACATCGATCTTATAATTAAGCTGTTTTCCTATCAAATTTACGGTTTCAAGTAAGCGGCTTATTCCATGCAAAGAATAGAACCCTGTCTCCACCGGAGCTATAAGTTCATGGGAGGCACGCAATCCATTGAACGTTAACAATCCCAGACTAGGGGAGCAATCAATAATAATATAGTCATATGTTTTACTCGTGACCATCAGCGAAATTGCCTGCATTAATTTGGCTTCTCTTTCCGGCTTGCCGGAGAGTTCCTGTTCAATTGCGGATAACATAATATTTGCCGGAGCCAGATCAAGTTTATCAGTAATAGATATAATAATTTCATCCAACCGAACTTTGTTTTGATCACTAGGGGTTAAGACATTATACATGGTTTTGCTTAATTCCTGAGGTTTGACATTAAGGCCTAATGTAGCATGCCCCTGAGGATCCAGGTCAATCAGCAAAACATTTTTTTTCAACTCTGCCAAACAAGCTGAAAGATTAACTGCAGTTGTAGTTTTACCGCATCCGCCCTTTTGATTCGCAATAGCAATTATCCTCATCGTCAAGCCTCCTTAATTACTTGTCCTGTCATACAATATTTTACTAACCATTATGCTTCTTTTTCTATCAGCCATGAGCCCCATATTTTGTATTGAAAACTATCGTATCTGCTTTTCACTTATAATTTATAATTATTAATTTATACCTGTTATATAATTGTACTACCACGTATATCTTATGATACCCCAGTAATTTAAACCTTTCCATAAGTTTTTAAAAAAAACCCACCAGCCCTTCTATAAGTAATTATACTTAAGAATAAGCTAGTGGGCCAATATTTCAATTATACTCCCTCAACTATTACGCACCCCATTCTAGAACAGCATCTACGTTAATAATCTGCCCATCTTGATCCATAGTAAGCGTTGCACCAGAATTAGGACCAGCCTCTCTTGCAGAGTCAATTACCAATTCAGATGCAGTAAAAGTAGTGATCGTATAAGTCCAATCGCCATCTGAAGCATTATCCCAGAGATCTTTAGGCAAATCATATGCTTCCAAATCAGCTAAATCATCAGAATATGTATCATTAAATGCACGATACTGCAGCTCTCCTTTTCTGATTGCATCCATAGCAGCTTTAGCCTTACCAGCTTTTGCTCTTTCAATAGAACGATAATAGTTCGGCACAGCTAAAGTTACCAAAATACCAATGATGATAACTACCATCAAAAGTTCGACCAATGTAAAACCTTTTTTCTTCATTATATGCCTCCCCTTATTTTATATATTTATCAAGACTATGTTTACATTTCCAGCGAATTATCCCCCGATATATCGCTCACTTCCTCATTCATTATGCATTCATCCAAGTTGTCGAATTAATACTCCATTTTCCCCAGGATCATTAACCCGATATTACTATGCTCTACTTGTCGTATCCCACCTCCTTCCAATCCTTCATTTTCACTTCAACCATTTTCGAAACATTTACACACAATAAAACCGACCCATCTTTAACAGACAGCTCGGTAGTTTAGATTCCCCTTTTAAACGGCAGCCCGGCTATCTAATCATCCATTTTTAGACCCGCAGCTTTGCCTCAAGAAAAAATACATATTTATAATAACGCTTTACCTTTTTTCTTGAGATCCCGATGTCGAGATTCCTTAACTCCGACCCTTGGGACGCCCTTCACTTACATGAAGTTTGCCTTTATCTGCAAAAAGAATTGCTCCTAGATGTATTCTGCTTTTCTTGCATATACTTTAACTAATATTAGTATACCCTAATTTTGCAAATTATGCCACTTTTTTCCAAAACTTACCGGATTTTCCTTGAATTTTACATGTTATTTTAAAAATAACCCACAAAACCCTAGAAAATGGTCAATAGTCCATGGTCTATGGTCAATAGCTAACTATAAATGATTTTATTAAGTTTTTCCTTGATAATGGTTTTTAAATTACAGGCTAACGGCCATGTCTTGTCCTAAAATAGTTGCCTGTCCCGCCTCTTTGTGGTGGAGACACTTTTAAGCAAAAAATTCAATCAATCAATTTTAAAAAACTAATTAACCGCCCGCTTAAGGAGATAAATAAGCTCGATAAACGCTGATTAACACAGATAATACTTCATTCTTACTAAAGCACGCTAACCGTATATGCTAAGCGTGTTTTCAAAGAAAAC
>CAYTGV010000003.1:0-4655 GCA_964437495.1 uncultured Planctomycetia bacterium
GGCATGGGACATTTTGCTATTGGCGGTTATGCCTATGTGCAGGCCAATGCGCGCGTGGTCAGTGTTGATACACTCAATCTGGGTATTTCAGGTTCAGCTGATTTAAATGCGGAAATTAATGCGGTTACTCCAGTTGGTTTTGATGACGCAAGATTATTGTTGACACAGGCGCAAGAAGACATACTTAATGCGGCAGGGCTTGATGATGATGCTGTTAAAAGGCTTGATTTTATGGCACGACAGGCAGGCGTTACTTCGGACCAATTAGATGGTACTGTAGACATTCTGGATAAAGTAGTTCAGCAGTCAGGCGGCAGCGGTGGAGACCTTGAAAATAATACCACAACAGCTACTGTTAATGGGGTTGGTATTATGGAAATACCGCTTTCTTATGGAAAGGCATTAAACGATAATCTATCTATCGGCGGAAATATTAAGCTAATGCAGGGGCGGGTATACGGAACAGATATAGTGGTATTTAATAAAGATTCCGGAGATCTTATTGAGGATTATGATAAAAATTATGCAGAAAGCGATGCCTTTGGCGTGGACTTAGGCGTTATGTATAGAATAAAGCGTTTTAATTTTGGACTTGTTGGGCGAAACCTTAATTCTCCTGAATTTAAAGGCCCGACGGTTGGCGCAAAGAAATTTGCTGATGTAACACTTGATCCATCAGTAACAGCCGGAGTTGCCTTTATACCCTATGAAGGATTTACGCTGGAGGCGGATTATGATATTACAAAGCAGGAGACATTTTTCCCTAGCTATGATTCGCAGTATTTTTCCATGGGAGCAGAATGGCTATTCCTGAGATTCCTGGCGATAAGAGCCGGTGCCTATAAGAACATGGCTGAAAGCGATGTAGGCCTTGTCTATACAGCAGGTATAGGACTGGACCTTTTAAGCGTGCATCTTGACCTTGCCGGGGCTTATTCAAGCAATGAAGGAACTTTTGACGGTAGTGATTATCCGCTTGAAAGTTATGCACAGCTTAAATTAAGTATTGGCTTTTAGTCTTAGAATTTGAGTGTCAGGATTATGTTTTAAAGAAAAAGCCAGGCTTATTTCCTGGCTTTTTCTTTGCCGCAACTATATCTGCACTCTCTGGGTATATGTATGTTAAGATGTAAGGGGACAAGTTGATTAGGAATATTTTAATATTTACAATTTTAATACTGGGAGTTGTTATGGCTGATAGTAATTCTTTGGCGAAGCAGGATTTTGAGGTTGCTGTTTTTGCCGGCGGCTGCTTTTGGTGCATGGAGCCGCCTTATGCTGAGCTTGTCGGGGTAATTGAGGTTGTTCCGGGTTATACCGGGGGGCATAAAAAAAATCCTGATTATATCCAGGTTTCATCCGGTGATACAGGCCATTATGAGGCGGTACGCATAAAATTTGATTCTGCAAAAATAAGTTTTGAAAAAATCCTTGATGTTTTTTGGACACAAATAGATCCAACTGATGCCCAGGGGCAGTTTGCCGATAAGGGGACCCAGTACAAGACCGCTATTTTCTATAATAATGAGCAGCAAAAAATAATTGCTGAGAAGTCAAAACAGGAGCTTTCAAGATCAGGAAAATTTGATAAGCCGATTGTAACGGAAATAATCAAGGCTACTGAATTTTATCCGGCAGAAGAATATCACAGGAATTATTATAAGAAAAATTCCTTGCAGTATAAGGCTTATAAAACAGGCTCAGGCCGGGATAGTTTTATAAAGAAAATTTGGGGCAAGGGTGGAATAAAGGATAAAGGTAGGGGTTTTAATAAGCCTGACGATAAACAGCTGAGTGAAACACTTACTCCCTTGCAATATAATGTTACACAGCAATGCGCAACAGAAAGGCCGTTTGAGAATACTTATTGGGATAATAAAAAACAAGGTATTTATGTGGATATTGTATCAGGCGAACCTCTGTTTAGCTCAAGGGATAAATATAAATCAGGGACAGGCTGGCCAAGCTTTACGAGGCTGCTTGAAAGGGATAATATTATTGAAAAAGAAGACAGGCAAATGCCTAGTGCCCGAACAGAGGTAAGAAGTAAAAAAGCTGATTCCCATTTGGGGCATGTGTTTAAAGATGGTCCAAAACCAACAGGTGAACGCTATTGTATAAACTCAGCGGCTTTAAAATTTATCCCCAAGGAAGACCTGGAAAAAGAGGGCTATGCCCAATATAAGAAGCTTTTTGATGAGCAATAAAAAAGGATATAGGAGGTAAAGAACATGTTGCCGAATATAATAACTGCAAAAGTTGACAGGTCTATTGTAAAACACAAAATTAGCAATCAAATCGCAAAAGGCAAAGCCATCCTGGAGATTATTATTGAAACTGAAGCCAATTATAATAGCGTTAAGCAGGTAAGTAATAACTGGATGAAAAATACCAAATGGCTGTTACTTGAATTAGTCAATGAACTGACGGTTGCCCAGGAATTTCCTTTATTTTTGTGGAGTAAACCGTACAATCCGGAAGATTTTTATGAAGAAATAAATAATTTCAGGCAAGCTCTCACCTGGGCAAATGAGTATTTAAAAATGATTATTCATGTGCTGGACCAAAGCGTATAAGCTTGATAACTTTTTAGTTTATTACCAAGCTAATAATTGATGCCGGCAATAGTAGAAGTTCTTTAAGTATAAATGGTTTTTTTAGAATCTATAGTCGAAACCTATAGAAAACGCTGATTCAGCAATAAAGCGTCCCTCAAGATTTACATCAAGATTATTACCCATTTTCAGGCTTAAGCCGACAATAAAACCAAGCAGATCATCACTGTCAAGGTTTTGAGCTGCCTGGCTTATCGCGGCTGGGGCTGTGAAGCTTCCTGTCTGAGACTTATACGCAAATTGACTATAAGTAATTCCCCCATAAGGAACAATGTTCATATCATCACTTATTTCAAGATCATATCCCAAGAGAACAGATATCTGCATAGTAGTAAAATCACCTGCAAGGCCGATGATGTTTGTAGCTGGAGTATTATTGTATGTAATCGAATCAACCTCAATTCCGGATTGCATAATATACTGGATGTCTCCGCCGACAAGGACATTTGTATCTGACCGGTACATATAGCTTATGCCTCCGCCATAGTAGGGAGAGGTCTCATATTCTATGGTCATCGGGGTGCTGTTTTTGATTGACCAGTCAGCCATTCCTACTTTAGCATAGAAACTGACCCCCTGGGTTACTCCATAGGCGATTTTTAGACCTATTTGCGTGCCCTCATCAACAGAATTTGTAATGCCGTTTTTTGTGTCCAGGTCTATTTCATTTATCGTGCTGCCTTCAGCGTTAATGCTCAAACGCTCTTCTTCCATAATATCAAGCGGAACACTTACCATCGAGCCTACCTGCACAGCCAAAGCAGAAACAGAAAAAGACAATACTGCGCATATATTCATTAAAATAAGAATTTTCTTCATTTGATTCCTCCTTTTTTATTTTATAAATTTATGTTATCATATAAATCTAAAACTCACAAACAATAAAATAAAGGTAAAATCGAATAAAATGAGAATTTGGGATATATCACCTAAGATACTTTGCCGTAATCATTTACTGGGTGAGCATAGAGAGCTGCATGCGATATGGAGTATACTGACTAAGGGGAAAAAAGGATATTCGCATCACCCGGAAACAAAAAGATGGGTAGGGAAACTTAAGGCATTATATCTGCGTCATGAAAGACTTGTTACGGAAATGCTTAAAAGAGGCTATAATCACTTTAGTCCGCTTGATAAAAGACAGGCCAAAGGAAAGGCTATTCAAAGAGAATATATTGACAAAGTCCAAATGCAGCTTAAAATATTAATAAATAAGAAATGTGACTGTAAAATCAAAGGCATTCCTGGGGGAAAAAGCAGCAGGATGTCTTGATTGCAGAGATTAAAAATTCGATTGCGGCGAGATAGTCATAGAAATTAATCTTTGTGATCTTTTGATAATCATTGTAGTCAGGTATAATCAGGATTAAACTAGGAGGAGATTATGAATAAAATTTGCCCGACTTGTAAAAACGAAACCAATGAACATGGCCATCTGTGTACACCTGTGCATCAGGAAGATACTAAATGTGATTGGTGCGGGTCTTTGATCCCAGACTTTAGACATGTTTGTGATAAGAAATTAAAAGAGATGTCTTATGTTTGTAATAGCTGTGGACGTCTAGCTGTTAAACCGGAACATCTTTGTGACCCTGAAAAAATACAATAGTTTATGAATGATAAGATATCCAAAATTTTAATCATTGCGTCCGGCGGTGCTATTGGCAGCGTGTTCAGGTATGTGCTTTCATATTTGTTTCAAAGAGCTTCCAGGGGCATGTTCCCCTGGGGGACTTTGCTTGTTAATTTAAGCGGAGCACTTGTTCTTGGAGTTTTGTGGGGTATATGTGAGGCAGTCAATGTCTCACTTAATATGAGGACATTTCTTTTCATTGGCATATTAGGAGCCTATACTACTTTCTCTACTTTTTGCCTTGAAAATTTCAGCCTTATGCGCAACGGTGAATATGCTTATGCGTTTATAAATATATTAATAAGCAATATCGGGGGAATACTGCTTGTTTTTCTTGGATATTTTGCCTCTAAAGGTGTTGTCCAGCTGTTAAAATAAGGCTTTCCTGTTCTTGAATTAAGCCCTGT
>CAYTGV010000003.1:4755-107789 GCA_964437495.1 uncultured Planctomycetia bacterium
AAGGTGTTGTCCAGCTGTTAAAATAAGGCTTTCCTGTTCTTGAATTAAGCCCTGTTTTTGTGATACAATATTTTTATCTTTATTAACAATCACAGGATACAGGTATGAGCCTCTTTTCAAAAAAATTCAGGATTTATCTTTTAGCTATAATCTTTCTTCTCTCCTATTATATTCCCTGTCGCAGTATTCTTGCAACCCCTGTAGATTTAGATCAAGTAATAGAATCGTTTAAAACTTCCCGGGATCTAAACCTAAAACTTGACCTTGCTTATAAAGGGCTAGACTTTTATGCCCCGATAAAGGAAAAGTCCAGGGATATTGACGCGGATGACCGCAACAGCCTTTCTGAGATGAAGCGTCTTATGCTCATTGATCTTTTCCGGCAGAGACCAAAATCCATCTTGATGAGTGCCATAGGTTCAACAGGCAACTGGCTGCTTGATCCGAATCTGATAAAAAATGATTATGACGCTAATGTGCCTGAACAGACAGCAAGGTTTAAGCATAAAGGTTATTACATGGAGGGAATGAGTGATCTTGATTTTTCCGCTATGGGCACAGGAGCACGCAGTTATGTGCAAAGCTTATACGAGGTGCTGGCAAAAGGCAGGGCAGGACACGATTTAACTCCGTCAGAATTAGAGCAGCTTGAAATCAGTTTTCTTATAGATGAGCAGATCAAGGATATTTCAAGCGGCGGAGGAAGCCGAAAATTTTGGAAGCAGATGCTTGATTTGAGTAAATCTTCAACGCATCCGGAAAAATATATCACCAAAGGCGGCAAGGCACTTTATTGTGTTGAACATTTAGGCGTACGCGGAGCAGCGATTATTCCGCATAAAGAGCCTAAGGTCATGCCGTTTCAAAGCTGGGTAAATGCCGCTGGGCAGACGATAGGGCCTTTTACTCCCCAGTATCTTTATGGCGGATGCTGCGACATGGATTATTTCATGCGCCATGTTTTGGAGAAAAAGCAGGAACGGATCAAGACCGTTATGCAGGTTATTAAATATCTGGAGCGTCAGGCATGGATGCTTGATAAATCACAAAAAAATGCCAACTTGCTTCCCGGAGGATTGAAACTACGCATAAAACATATAGATCACCTGTCTGCAAAAGGAAAAGCTATTCGTTCTTTTTGTCAAAACGCAATAGATAATCAAGTCTGGAGAAATCCCGGAAGGTTTAAAAGTTTTATTAATGAAGGATTTAAAAAATCAGCTAATACTTGTATTGCCGGGCATTTTCTTTCTATCAGTATGGGGAATGCTTTGTTATGGAGAGTTGATGACGGGGATATAACACAAGCGCAGGCGGTTATGCTTGATGAGATTGCCTATGATTTGAAAACAGTGCATTATAATCGCTACGGACATGGCTTGCCAAATTGGTATACCCTGCATGAAAAGATTGTTTATCAGGAAACTATAGACTTTCTTGCTAATTATAAAAAACGCCATGCCAAGGTGTATAAATTGCTGGCAAAAGCCGGGATATTACCGCCTAAAGACGAGATGCTTACTACAACAGAAGTCGGCCCGATTAGCCCGCCGCCGGTTATTGGCATTGCGATTGAAGAAATCACCATGAATCCGAAAGATCCCAAAGAAGGCGAGAACGTGAAATTTTCCGCGAAAGTAAAGATAAAAGGTGCGATTGAAGAACTGCCGGATTGGGATGAGGTCTGGATGGATTCTATCCAGAAAAAGGCAATGGAGCAGGTAGCGGTATGGAGTTGGCTGGCCAGCATAAGGCGTATGGAAATTTCCTACTTGATGAAGCAGGACGCGGAAAACAAAAAGAAAATGAAAACAGGAAATTGCGTTTATGTCTCTCCTTATGAAATTCAAGAGCTGATAACCGAAGAACTTGAAATGTGTGAGGATGAGATTGTTATAAATAGCGAAAAGCTGGGGCTAAAACCTCCGGATGGAATGTTGGGCAGATTTAAACCTCATTTGTCTCCTGAACCTACTACAGCTTCAGTAGATGAATATCTAAAAGCGCTTAATTCAACATTAGAGCAGACAAGGATCGCTCTTGAACTGTTAAACGCGCAATCCAGTGCCTTTATTGAAATTGCTGAGAATGATGCCAAGAGCCGTAAGTCAGGCATGTCAGAGCGTGTTCGAGAAAATATAAAAACTCTTGGTGAAATGAGGCAGAGCGGTGCAAAAACTCTGGATAGCATAAACACTGCGGTAGGAAAATTTAATCAATATAAAGGATATGCAGAATCGTTGCGCAAGGTCTCAGGCGGTGATTTTTGGGAGGCGGCAGCTAAGTCAAAGGAATTACAGGCATATCTTGAAAAACTCTCAGATCAGACAGATACAGCGGTTACTGATGCGATTCGTATTCATAATGGGTTAAATAAAACTGTAAGAAATATGATTCTACAGATGAATCCCCAAGATCGCAAAGGGGAACACGCCTCACTTTATAAAAGCATGGAACAGCGCATGATATCAACAGCGAAAAAGAAAAATGATTTAAACCTTAATAAAATTCCTGAGCTTAAAGAGCGAGCTAAATGGCTGAAGCGTGGTAAGTACGCGGCAAAAGCAGCTAAGTATGCACTGATTGTTGTCTCGGCAATAAAAGACTATAATCAGGCCTCAGAGAAACTCAAAAGCAGTGATCTAAATGCGCAGACAGAAAAAGCGGTCATCGCTTTAGCAGTAGCAGGAAATATAATAATACGCGGTGCTGACTATATTCCGATTAAGGTCCTGCGCTCAACGATAAAAGATTATGCCAGCTTGCTTGCTCAGGCGCCGATATGGAGTACAGCATTTGATACTATGATACGGCGCAAATATCAAGGTATAGGTTATGATGTGCGCAGTGCTTTAATCCCTGAAGCCTATAATAAACTTATTTACAATGACAAGAATCTTGAGGCTGGAAGATTCTATCGTTATAACGGGCCATTTGCTGCATATAATAATCTGATAATATTTGGGTATCCAACCCAATCCACTATAGATAAAGGTAAGAATAAAGAACTTCCGGAAGTGGATATAAGAAATGACCAGCTATGGCTGATCTGGGATAAATCAAAGCCAAACGGGTTTCTTAAACTTAGTACAGATACATTTAGAAAGGCATCGCTTTATTCCTCTTGGTTTCGCAGAGCAGAAGGGAGAAATATCAGCGGAACAGAACTGCATGATCTCTTAATCTCAAGAGAGATCCCGGGTGCTTATTTTTTCTCAGCATCGCTTGGGCTCTCAACAATAAAAAGAAAAGCAGAAGATATAAGACGGATGAGCGCGATAAAAGATTTTCTTGCCCTTACCACTGGTAAGAAGAATTTTACGCCTGGTGAGGTGCATAGATATTATGGGTTTTTAGATCGCTCAGCAAGAATGCTGGCTAAAGAGGGATTTGTAATTAATGAGTATGATATTAAAGAGATATTTTCAAAAGTGTGGCTTGAGGCGCCTATTGATGGCAGCTGGAAAACAGTGATGAAAAGCATTCCTTTTACCTCGGCGATGCCTGGCCTGATAAACAAAGGCAGTTCTGCCTGGGATTCTCTTTCCGGAGGGGAAAAAGAACGGCTTAAAGAAACAGTTAAAAAATTAATCAGTAAAAAGAAGAAACTTCGCGCTGAAGCTCGTGAAAGATTCTGGGAGGAAAACAAGGATGACCAGCCGGCTGGCTTAAGGCTTGAAGATATTAAATTGAGTATTAAACATAAAATTATCAGCAAAGATAAAACCATTAAATATAGTGATCTTAAAACTGCGAATCGCGATGAGTTTACAATAACATGGAAAACTATATTGCCGGAGAAAATAGTTAAAGAATGTAATTATATTTTTGAAATAAGCCTTGTCGGGTATAAGGATTCTGCAGATGCAGCTAAGAAAGAGTTTTTTGTTAAGGAAAAGCCGAAGGAAGAAAAGGAAGATAAAAAGATTCCCCGGGAATGGAAGCTTATTGATAAAGATGATAAACGCTATTATGTTTATAAAGGGAGCACTAACGAAGTTGGGTTGTATAAGAGATGGCATACTAATAAACGTCGGCAAATATTTTTTATTTGTAAGTATGATGAGAATAGTCATATTCATGGTCTGTGGGTAAGTTATCATCAAAGTAACGGCGCATTAATGACAAAAATCAATTACAATCATGGGGTAAAAGAGGGAAAGGAGCTACATTATTTTAAAGATGGACAGCTTAGCGGAGAATGGAGTCATATTCATGGTCTTTTGCAAGGGAAAAGTGTGGACTATCAGATCGGGCGAGGGAATAAGCGATATCTCCTGAAAGAGGGCAATTATGTTAATGATTTAGCCGTGGGTGAGCATAAACGTTATTATGATAACGGCAACCTTAAGAAAGTTAGCATTAAGGGCAGCGATGGTTATGATGTTTCGGTAGTGGAGTATTACGAAGATGGAAAGTCTATTATGATAGAAAAGAGATATAATCGGCTTGGAAATGGACGCTCAACCTCGACCGGGACTTATTATGATGAAAAAGGTAATGTAATAAAAAAATGGTAAAACTGATAAATGAAAAAGCTTAAATATCTTTATATATTCTTTATGATTTTTGGTTTAGCGGATTATAGTTTAGCCTCGGATTTTTCCAATATAATTCCTGGTAAGACCACATTTAGTGCAATGAAAAAAATCATGGGAAAGCCGGATGAGATAGCTATTAAAGGCGAGCGTTATATTTATAAATATGATAAGGATAATATTGAGCGAGTATTAATTACAATTGATCCACAAACAAAAAAAGTCGTCGCAGTTAATCTTGAGTTTGCCAATCTGCTTGAGAGAGACTATGTGCGGGAAAAATATGATCTGCAAAAACCTGATATTATTACTCAAGATGTCTGGAATAATAATATTGAATATTATAAAGATAAAAATATTTCACTTCATTTTGAAAACAGTCAAGTGGCCATGTTGCGCTATTATGACCCAGAGATAATAAACCCGGATGTTTTGCGCTTTGAAGGGAAAGGGGATGAGTTAAAGACCTCAGATATGGCAAAAGCGCAGAATGTTATAAATTATAATATAAAGGCATTATCAAGTATCGGATATGAACCGGATTCCTTTGGTCAAACAACTGCTCCAGAGCCTAAAATTAAAGTAGAAACAGCTGAGGTAAAATATCCCAAAGCTGTTCAAAAGTATATTAAAAAAAGAACCAAAGGCAAATCTTATCTTACGGCACAGCAGAAAAATATCCGGCAGAACAATGTTGATGTAGATAATAAAATAATAAATGAGAAAGATATCAAAGAACTACAGCAGAAAAAAGATGATTATGCGCAGGCAAAAGTCTTTTTGGAAGAAGCCAAATACAAGCAGGCCATTCCTTATTTTAAAAAGTCATTAGCTGTCCATCCTCATAAATCCCATGAGGCTTTGGGGATCTGCTTTCTTAAATTAAAAGAAATAAAAAATGCCACTAAGCATCTTAATGAAGCAATGAGATTAAATAAAAAAGCACCGGATACTGTGTTTTTCTATGCAATATTGCATGAAGAGCTAAATAAACCACTTTCGGCACAGAGTTATTATAAGAAATACCTGCGGATTAAGCATGATAATCCCCAAATGAATAAATTTGCTAAAGAGCGTCTTTATGAGCTTAAACGCAAAAGAGGCTTAAGCTTGGGGCGGGGAATTTTTAAGGCCTTTGAGGCCATAAACAAGGAAATGCGGGATTTTAACAGCGAGTGATCTTGATTTTAAAAATAATACTTAAATCCTCTTAAGTGGTATAATTAACACAATATTATCAGAGAAATGCGTAAGGCGAAAGAGGAAGTAAATCAGAGAGTTAAAACCCTGGAAAGATTTCATTCGGTTCCTGTGGGTAGAGAGCTGAAAATGAAAGAATTGAAAGAGAAAATCAGGTTTTTGGATTCAAAACTGGATAAAAATAGAGAGTAGGACAATGAAGATTAAATTGAGGAAAGGATTCATCGAGAAAAACCGTTTTTTGATTGCAGGGGTTGTGACGGTTGCATTGATACTAAGCGTTGGGTTTTTTTTCTACCTAAGGGTTAATGCATTTTCAAAAAGGAAATTAATGGCTTCGACTAAAATAACGGCTGAATCAGTTGCTAATTATCTTGAAATTATATTGAACGAAACTGTGAATACCTCCCGGCTGCTTGGTAGCACAAGATCTGTAGTACAATTTTTTGGATTCGAAGGCTATAAATCTTTGGGAGTTGTTAATGAAGTGCTTGACCGCTATGAGAGTGGCGAATCAAAGATTTACTATTTAATGAATCTTGATGGTCTGACGCTTGCTTCGTCTAATCGGAACGCTGCAGATAGCTTTGTCGGCAAAAATTATGCATTTCGCCCTTATTTTAAGCAAGCCTTGTTACATGGCAAATCCTATTATTTTGCATTAGGGGTGACATCAGGTCTAAGAGGGTTTTACGCGGCGACGGCTATTAAAGAAATTACAGGTAAAATAGTCGGGGTTGCGGTAGTAAAAAGAAGGCTTGATGAAAATGCGAAATATCTTAAAAAGTTCAAGGAATATTTTTTTGTCAACGAAGAAGGGATAGTGTTTATATCGAGTGATCCGAAATATGTTTTAAGGAGTATTTGCGGGTTAAGTAAGCAAAAAGCAGAAAAAATAAAAGAATCTAAGCAGTTTGGCAGAGGGCCATTTAAGCCTTTGTTTGATTCTTCGCTTAAAGATGGAGATGAAGTCACTTTTAAGGGGAAAGGGATGCTTGTCACTATTGTTTCGGTGGGTGATTTTGGCTGGCGAGTGGTGCTCTTGGAATCCACTAATGATATTTTTATTCATGAATTGCTAGTTATAATCCCAAGTATTGTTTTATGCCTGCTGTTTATTGTATTTTTTTTCTATATGTCTCAAAAAGATCAATTTGTGCGGAATTTAAGGCGCAGCGAACAGCGTTATACTTCTATTTTTGAAACAGGACCTCAGATTACAATTATTCTTGACTTAAAGGGGAAAATGATCTTCTGCAGCAAGAGGATTGAAGAAATACTGGGATATACTGTGTCTGAGACATTAGGTAACCCAGGGTTTGATTTTATTCTTAAAGAAGACGTTGAGAAAGCAGGGCAGTTTTTAGAGGAAGTAATAATGAGCAGGGAGATAGGAACTTGTGTGCTCAGAGGAATTCATAAGAACGGAAGTATTCATAATATAAGCCTGACTGCATCTTTAATGCCCGGGCAATCAGAATATGATCCTACTTCTATTGTATGCGTTATAGAAGATGTTACAAAGCGTTTTTTGAATGAAAACAAATTAAGAGAATCTAAAGAGCAATACGAGAAAGTCGCTCAGGAGAATAGGCTTACCCAAGAAGCGACATTAAATATTTTAGAAGATCTGCAGGAGACCAAGGAATCCGTGGAAGCGGATCGCAGAGGGTTTTTGAATATTGTTGAAAACAGCTGGAATGGGATTGTTATAGTTGATGATATGGGAATGGTGAGATTTGTCAACAAAAGTGCTCAGAGTATTTGTGATGCTGAAGCTGTGGAGATGGTCGGTAGGCCTTTTGCGCATGCTATAAATGCAGACAAAATCGAAAGGTTTAATATTGCGCATAAGGACGGTAAAAATGTTCTAGTCGAGATCAGGGTTACCCAGACAGAATGGATGCAGCAGAAAATGAATCTTGTTGTAATGCATGACATTACGCAGCAGGAAAAGGAAGTTTTAATTATAGATGATGAGAGAGATTTTTGCCTTTTAGTAAAAAGCAATTTGGAAAGTACCGGAGAGTTTAAGGTTAGTATTGCTCATAACGCGACTGAGGCAATGAACATTGCAAAGGCACAAAAGCCTGACATTATCCTGCTTGATATGATGATGCCTTTGATTTCAGGCGGCGAACTTGCTACTGCATTAAGGAAAGAGGAAACGACAAAAGATATCCCGATCATATTTCTTACTGCGGTGCTTACCAAAGAAGAAGTCGGCAAGACAATGAGGAAAATGGGCGATAAGCGCTATATAGCTAAGCCGGTCAAAACTCAGGAGCTGATTGATTCCATTAAGCAGGTAATAAACAATAAACCCTGAGCAATTTTACTTGTCTACCTATGTCCACCTTTGCCTGGCTGCTTACTAATTTAGCTCACGGAAAATTTGCCATAGGAAAAATCGCAGCATAAAACAAAAATTGACTTAAACTTTGCTTTATTAAATGATTTGTTGCTTTAGGCTTATTCTGCTATAATTATTGCCTGCCTTAATAGTTTATTTTCAGAATTAAAATAATCAAAGATGGAATAATGAAAAAAGAAATTTATAATTTACTTGATAAATATTGGGGATATGAATCCTTTCTTCCTTTGCAGGAGGAAACGGTTGCTTCGATACTTAAAGGCAATGATAGCCTGACTGTCCTGCCTACGGGAGGAGGCAAATCGCTGTGTTTTCAATTGCCGGCATTGCTTGAATCTGCTATGGCTGTAGTTATCTCTCCCTTGATCTCTTTAATGAAGGACCAGGTTGACGCGCTTAATGATATAGGCCTTAAAGCCGTTTTTTTGAACTCAAGTCTTAACCGGGCACAGCAGGAGGCAGTAATAAGCGATATCAGGGGCAATGGAATAAAGCTGCTGTATATGTCTCCGGAGCGTCTGCTGAGAGAATCAACGCTTGAGCTACTAAAAGAAGTCGGCGTGTCTTTTTTTGTTATTGATGAGGCGCATTGTATAAGCCACTGGGGACATGATTTTAGGGCTGAGTATCGGGATCTGGGAAAAATCAAAAAGATTTTCACTAGTGCAAGTGTGCATGCTTTTACAGCTACGGCAACAAAAGAAGTACAGGATGATATTGTCCTACAGTTAAAGCTGAAAAATCCCGCAATGCATATAGGCGGTGTAGACAGGCCGAATCTTATATACCGGGTAGCACTTCGTTTGCAGATAAAAAACCAGGTTGTTGAAGTGTTACAAAGACATGCCAAAGAGCCGGGTATTATCTATTGTCTGCGGCGCAAGGATGTGGATAAAATGTCCAGGGATTTAAAAAAACTCGGATTTGATAATGTTGCATACCATGCCGGGATGTCTGATAAAGAGCGCCATATTTCTCAGGAAAAGTTTGTAGGTGAAGAAATAGATATTATTGTAGCTACTGTTGCTTTTGGCATGGGGATAGACCGCTCTAATATCCGGTTTGTAATCCATGCTGGAATGCCCAAGAGCATTGAGCATTATCAGCAGGAAACAGGACGCGCGGGCCGAGACGGATTGCCGGCCTATTGCTATATGTTTTACAGCGGGAGTGATTATCAGCTGTGGAATTATTTTGCCAGAAAATCTAAAGAACGCAATATCATCATGAACAAACTCTCAAGAATGTATGATTTTTGTGCTCAACCCCAGTGCAGGCATAAAGTTCTGGTTAATTATTTTTCGCAAAACTACGAGCAGGACAGTTGTGATGCCTGTGATTATTGCCTTAAAGAGCTTGATATGGTTGCCAATTCCCTGATGATAGCGCAGCAGATCATAAAGTGTGTAGTTAGTATAAAACAAGAGGGGTATGGCTTTGGCTCAGGCTATGTTGCGGATGTTTTAAGAGGAAGAGTGATCGATAAGATAACTAATCTGCATCATCATGAGCTTAGTGTTTTTGGCGCAATGGTCAACGAATCAACTGCCTTTATCCGCTATATGATCGAGCAGCTTATTGGCCAGGGGTTTTTAGAACGCACTGAGGAGTTTTCTACGCTTTTTATTACAGAAAAAGCCAGGCAGGTGCTAAACTCTGAATTAACTCCGGTTTTGGCAATGCCGCTGCTCAAAAAGAAAAAAGAGCAGATTGCAAGGCAAAGTTCCATGTGTCGCGCAAAATCATGGGCAGGCGTGGATCAGGACCTGTTCGAAAGATTGAGAGAGAAAAGAGCCGAGTTTGCCAGAAAAAAAGGTGTGCCTGCATATATAATATTCGGAGATAAGACATTGCAGGATATGGCGGCTAAGAAGCCTCTGACAAAAAATGATTTTGCCGATATTTATGGGGTCGGAGAGCAAAAGCTAAAACAATACGCGGATGTTTTTATTGATATAATCTCGCAAGCGTAATCTGCTGTAAAAAATTGATAAACAGGAGCCTTATGAATAGATCAGAGGAAATGGGAACAAGGCCAATATTATGGTTGCTGGGGAAATTTGCTATACCGTCTATTTTTAGTCTGGTTTTACATGCTCTGTATAATATTGTCGATAGAATATTTATCGGTCAGGGAGTCGGCTCTTTGGGGCTTGCAGGCGTTACCCTGTGCTTTCCGATCCTACTTTTTGTTTTCGGTTTTTGTCTTTTGTTTAGCAGCGGATCGTCATCATTAATATCCCTGCTTTTAGGCAAGCAGCAAAAAGATAAGGCAGAAGAGGTTTTTGGCAATACTTTTGCGATTATGACCATTACCGCAATAATCATCACTGTTTTCGGCCTTTTCTTTTATGAGCCTATACTTAGAATACTCTCAGTTAGCAATCAGGTCTATCCACATGCTAAAGATTATCTGCAAACAATTTTTTCCGGATGTATATTTTTCTTTTACGGATTTTTCCTGACTTTTGTTATCCGAGCTGAAGGAAATCCTTTATACGCGACAATAATGATGGTTGTCGCTACAATCGTAAATGTGATTCTTGATCCTATTTTTATTTTCCTGCTGCATATGGGAACCGGCGGCGCGGCTCTGGCAACAATAATCTCAGAGGCAGTTATTGTACTTATGGGGTTGTTCTACATAATGCGCAAGCATGGCCTGCTGCATCTCAGGCGCAAATATCTGCATTTTAACTGGCCGAATATAGGCCAGATAGTGTATCTTGGGTTATCTCCGGCTTTGATGGATATTGGGGCATGCCTTCAGGTGAGTATACTGAACTCCCGTTTGGTGCGTTATGGAGGAGATCAAGCTTTGGCTGCTATGGGAATAGTCTTTTCCATCACTTCTTTGATCGCCTTGTTTACCTTTGGTATGGCCGCAGGAATGCAGCCTTTAATAGGATATAATTATGGGGCAAAAAATTATAAACGGGTTAAAAAGATATTTTATTATGCATGTTTTAGCACAGTTGCTATCTTGTTGTTTGGAGTTTTCGCTATTATTATGTTCTCTGAAAATATTTCCTCGCTTTTTTGCCGAAATGATCCGGAGCTTATTAAACTTAGTGCGCATGGACTGCGTATCTTTGTTTTTATGTACCCTCTTGTGGGTTTCCAGATTCTGGGAACCAGATATTTCCAATCAATAGGCAAGGGCTTACATTCGGTCATGATCGGACTTTCCAGACAGTTATTTATTTTTATACCGGTATTGTATATATTGTCGGGTATGTTTGGGGTAGAAGGAGTATGGTTTAGCAGTCCATTGGCAGAGGTCCTGGCCAGCACGGTTACAATGATCTTTTTAGTTCGGGAAATGGAAAATCTTAACCGAATGCGTAAACATAGCCCTGAGGTTAAAGGGGCCTAACTTTTAAAAAGTGAGCAAAATATGAAACTATTATTGGTCTTAATATTGATTGTTTTTTCCTGTTTGTCTTCCAGTGTTTTTGCTTTTGATTGGGAAAAATTGCATGAAACTGCGGATAAGATCACCCTGATCGAAGCACAGGAGATGCTTAAGAGTAATGAAGGATCGCCTGATGTGCTTTATGTCGTGGCACTGGTATATCTTAATGAATATAAGGTAGCCCAAGCAAAAGCCTTGTTTGAGCGCATCCTGCAGGTTTCTCCCGGGACAATAGAGGCCCAATGGGGCTTAGCTGAGGTTTTAAGACGTGGATATAGCCTAAAGAAGAGCCGAGAGATGCTCAGAGAAATAATTATATCTAATCCGGATTTTTCTCCTGCATATATTACTTTGGGTTATATAGAATTCAGCTTGAAAAATTATAAAGAAGCAGTTAGACTTGCCGCTATTGTCATCAATCAGGGGCATGAGGTAGTTGACGGAAGTAATTATGCAAGGGCATATCTTATTCTTGCCGGAGCAAAGGGAATGATTGCGGATAAAAGCGGACCTTTGTCAAAGGCCTTTCACGGTCTGCAGGTTTTTCCGAATCTTAATAGAGCAAAAAAACTTAAGCCTGAATCTCCCGGAGTTTATTATGGGCTGGGGTCTTTTTATCTCTTGGCACCGGCCATTGCCGGAGGCAATATTATTAAGGCAAAGGAGTATTTGGAAAAAGCAATTAAACTCGATTCTAATCTGATCGATGCTTATATAAGGCTTGCTCAGGTTTATAAGGCGCAGGGAGACATGGATAAGTTTAATGAATATCTGAGCCTGGCTTTAGAAAAAGATCCGCAAAACTATCTTGCTAATGAAATAATAGATTCACTCAAATAGCGTTCATACATTTAGTATTCTTAAAGCATAATCAAAAAGTGCTTTTTTGTATTTAGGCCGCATCTTTGAATTTTTCAATACCTCGCCTGAGTCTTCTGCTAAGGCCTTAATCTGCTCTTTCGCATATTCCAGAGAACGGGTTTGGGTCATTATTCCGCGGGTTATGTTGAGGTCTTTTATTGTAATCTTGCCTTTTTTTAAAATTTTTCTAAGTATGGCTTTCTGCTGCTTGTCGCCATGGTTGTAAGCATGCCAGATAAGCAGTGTTTTTTTTCCTTCTTGAAGATCACTTAAATTAGATTTACCGGTTTTCTTTTTTTCACCAAATATGCCGAGAATATCATCTTTGATCTGAAATGCCCGGCCTAAAGACGTGCCGAATTGAAACAAAAGTCTGGTTTCTTTTTTTGAAGCTCCTCCAAGGATCGCGCCAGTGATCAAAGGAGCAATAAAAGTATAATAAGCGGTTTTATAATCATATATTTTATATATCTGGTCTTTTTTGATTTTTTTGATATCTTCGATGCTGCTAATAAGCTCTATAAACTCGCCGCAGCCGGTATAACATGCAGTCTCAATAAATTTTTTTAGGGCAGCTTCCTTGCGTCTAGGGTCTTCGCTTATAGACAGAAATGCCTCAATAGCAATAGCATACATTATGTCTCCGGTTATCATCGCCAGATCTTTGCCTGAGAATCCGGTTTTTTTGGGACGGTTGATCTTTTTGCCAAGTAATTTATGCATTGAGGCTTGTCCTCTTCGCATATCTGAATTATCAACTATATCGTCATGCACCAGAAGAAAGGCATGTAAAAGCTCTATGGCTAATGCGCTGCGGTAGAGGTTTTTGGGGTTTTTAGCAGAGAATCCCTTGTAGCCGATAACGAAAAGTATCGGGCGGACTCTTTTACCTCTGCGCAGTATGAAATGTTTCATGTTATTAAAAAGAAATGCAGATGTATCAGTTAGGGCATAGCGGATGTTTATATAGGAAATAAATTTTACAAGCTCTATTTCTAATGTATTTTTTAGTTTCTTAAACATGAGAGTATGATATCATATATCTTAACATGGGACAATTAAAAGCATGGGGTGTTTATGGAAATTAAGACAGGCCTTTTAAAATGCTGGATAAGGGCATTTCGGCTTCCTTTTATTACCGCGAGTATTATTCCCTTTATCGCAGGCACATTTTTTTTTAAAGGAAGGACTGACTTTCTTTGTTTTTCCCTAGGTCTTGTGTCTGTAATTGCTACACATTTAGGGGCTAATCTTATAAACGATTATGCGGATTCCAGGTCCGGAGCAGATTGGCACGATAAAAAATTCTATGGCCTGTTCGGAGGATCAAAGCTTATACAGGAAGGTGTGTTGAGAGAGTCAACTTATCTTAAGGGGGGTGTGATTTGCTTCAGCCTTGCTTTCACTGCAGTGTTTTTTCTTGTGTATATGCTTAAAACATCAGCCGTCATAGGGTATTATCTGTTGATTCTGATTATGGGGATATGTTATTCACAAGGACCTTTGCGGTTTGTTTACCGGTATTTAGGAGAACCTGTTATTTTTGTGCTTTTCGGCCCGGCATTAGTAATGGGAGGATATTTTATCCAAAGCCATATTTTTCCAAGCACAGATGCTTTTGTTCTGTCTCTGTCGTTTGGACTGCTTACAACCGCAATCCTTTTTGCCAATGAAGTGCCTGATTATAAAGTGGATATTCAGGTGAAAAAATTTACCTGGGTTAAGCTAACAGGAGTTAAGCGGGCCTATATGATGTATTATTTGCTTGTTTTTGCGGGGATTGCGGCTATCGGAGTAAATATTTATCAGGGGGCACTGTCTTTGCTTAGCCTGGCATCTCTGGCCTTGATTCCTTTGATCGTTAAAGCTGGGATTATTATCAAAACACACTATAATGATAAGCCTAAGCTGGTTGAGGCCTCTAAATTGACTATTTTTGTTCAAACAGTAATCGGATTACTTATAGCCTTGGATTTAATATTATGAAACGTGTTGTTATCATCGGAGGAGGATTTGCCGGACTTTCTGCTGCTGAGTGTCTTAAAAAGTATAAAAAACAGGTTGAGGTTGTGCTTATTGACAAAAAGAGCCGAACTGATTTTCTGCCATTATTGCCTGATATTTTAAGTGAGCGCATAGATAATAAATTTTTATCTGCTGATCTTAATAAGCTTGGAGAAAAGTTGTTATTTGATTTTATTAACAGCCGTGTTAATGGGATAGATCTTGAAAAAAAGAAAATATCATTAATTGATAAAGATCTCTCGTATGATTATCTTATAATTTCCTCAGGCTCTCAAACTAATTTCTACAATAATATTTCTCTTAGCAAATCCGCGTTTAAGCTTGATGATATCCACGACGCAAAATTCCTATTGGATTGCCTTGATTGTCAAAAACATAAAAGTTTTATTGTTAGCGGTGGGGGGTATACAGGAATTGAAATAGCAACTAATATCTGGCGTTACTTTTTTAAAAAGGATCAAAAGAAACGGATTGTAATAATAGAAAAAGCTTCGATTTTACTTGCGAAACTTCCAGATTGGATGAGAGAATATGTAATGGATAATTTGCTTAGCTTAGGGGTGGAAATACGTCTTGATGCTCAGATTGAATCTTATTCACAAGACAGGGTTATTCTTAAGGGAGGAGAATCTTTTGCAAATGCTGCGCTTATTTGGACAGCAGGTGTTAAGGTGCAGGATTTTGTCTGGAATTACGGTTTTGTTTGTGATCATCAGGGCCGGGTGATCGTGGATGAGTATTTGCGATTAAACAGCAATTGCTTTTGCGTTGGTGATACGGCGCATTTTGATCACAAAGGTGCTGCTCTTAGAATGTCTATTCAGTTTTCTATTATGCAGGGAGCATTGGCTGCGGCAAATATTATGCGTTGTATTACCAATAAACAATTGAAAGAGTATCGTCCTTTTGATCCGGGATATATAATACCTATGGCTAATAACAAGGCCTGTGGTAATGTATTTGGTCTAAAGGTGAAAGGGCCTTTTGCGGTTTTATTGCATTATTCTATGTGTATTTTTCGTTCATATTCTTTGTCGAACAAATTGGGGATCATTAAAAATCTATTAAAAGGCTTTTAAAAAAGACAAGGTGGCATAGGGGCTTAAATGTCTTGATAAGTATTGTATTTGCTTAGGATTTTAACTGAAAAACTGGAAGAATTTTTAAATAAAATAAGTAAAATCTCCGGATTTCTAAGGATATCGTAAGAAAGTCTGTTGCTTTTATAAATGGTAAGCACAAAACATTGGAAGGGCTTTAAGTGTAAATTGTATTAGAAAAACTATTTTTACTCATTCTCGATAGCCATCCTTGGCTATCTGCTAGGGAGGGATTGCCTTTGCTCATCCATGGTAAAAGAAATATTTAAATCCGCAAAAACAGTTTTCCTAGCACAATTGCTTAAAAAAGCAATAGAGTTCTTGACACTATGTTTCTAAGCAACCGCTTGCATAATAGCCGGAATAATTATATATAAATTAATGTAAAGATAAAAAATAAGAGGAAACTATGAATGTATCACTGCAAACACCTAATTATTGTTTTGAAGCAAGGTTTAATCTCTCGTTGGCGGCAAAAGCAATTGTAGACGCATTACCGTATGATGCTAATATTTGTGTGGAAAAGCATGGTCTGTATTTTGAGACGGATATAAAATCGCCTAGCGGGCAGGCTACTGACCTGGTTAATGTCGGGGACATTGTTTACTCTGTAAATACTGGGAGAATCTGCATCTATTTCAGCCCGTTAAAGCTTGATCCGGATAATCCTGTTATCCCAATAGGCAGAACTCAGATCGATGTCGTAGCTATCGGGCGCATGAAAATAGGCGACCCTATACATATAATGTCAATAATCCAAGATGAAAATAGCCAGAAACCGCAGTCGCCCAAAACAAACTTCCCCAAAAACCGCAAACTTAACCAGACTGAAATTGATGATCTAGTTCAACAGCTTTTGAATAAGAAAAAAGAAAACCAATAAGAATTTTTATCTTTTAACCCTCCTTATAATATAAAATATGCTTTTTCATTTCTTATAATTAGCTTGAATTCAGCTAAAGATATAGCATATGCCCGCTGCCTAATCCGGGGAAAAGAATGTCTTGGCAATATTATTTGCAGGGATATAAGCATATCTATTGACAAAATCATTGAATAGGGTAAACTATATAGCAGGATGGCTATATGAGGGGTTTTGGGAAAAATGGAAAATATATCAATTCTAAAATTGGATAAGATTGTAAAGGCATCAGCAGATATTAACCGAATGCGCATTCTAAAAATGCTCATGAGTCGGAAGATGTGTGTTTGTGAGATGGCTTTTGTCTTAGGAATCAGCCAACCTAGTGTTTCGCGGCATCTTAAGAAGTTAAAGATTGCTGGTTTTATAGGGAGTGAGAGCGAGGGCTTGTGGACAAATTATTATCTGCTGCCTAAAAATGCTTATGCGAAAAATTTTATCAAAGAATTAAATAAATGGATTGAGCTAGATAAAACTATTGCTTTTGATGCGGAAAAAATCAAGAAGGTGAACAGGGAGAGTCTTTGCTGTCTCTGATTTTCTTTATTAACATATATAGCTAATTTGTTGTGCAGGTGGATTTACATGAAAGAGTCTAAAAAATTTTTATTTATGGGGGCGGTATTTTTAACCTGTTTTTATCTACCGGTTGAATTATTGTCGTTTAGAAATCCAATCTTTGAGGCATTGGCATTGGTGCGCTGGTATGCAAGAGCGCATGTTTTATTTTGTCTTGTCCCGGCCTTTTTTATTGCCGGGGCAATATCTGTGTTTGTGTCTCAGGCTTCGGTTATAAAGTATTTCGGGTCAAAGGCGAATAAGTTTCTTGCTTATAGTATAGCATCTGTATCCGGTATGATCCTGGCGGTTTGTTCCTGCACGGTTTTACCGCTGTTTTCCGGTATTTATAAAAGAGGCGCAGGCCTCGGGCCGGCAACAGCATTTTTATATTCAGGACCGGCAATTAATGTGTTAGCAATTATTATGACAGCGCGGATACTTGGCTGGCAGCTTGGTCTTGCCAGAGCTGTGGGAGCTGTGCTTTTCAGTGTGATTATCGGACTATTAATGCATTTAATATTTATTAAGGAAGAGAGGGTAAGGCAGAGTGAAGGGGATCTGGTCGCAGGTGAGGTCCAAGAGCCCAGGACATTAATTCAAAATGGCCTTTACTTTGCGTCAATGGTTGGCTTTCTTGTTTTTGCTAACTGGGCAAAACCGCAGCATGGAGACAGCGGCCTATGGGCAGCTATTTTTTCGGCAAAATGGTATATTGCTTTGGGATTTCTATTGATGACGGGAATGATGCTTTTAAGGTGGTTTAAGAAAAATGAAGTCAGGGAATGGACACAAAGCTCATGGACTTTTGCAAAACAAATAATGCCTTTACTGCTTATGGGAGTTTTGATTGCAGGCCTTTTGCTTGGCCGTCCTGACCATGAAGGCCTGATCCCCTCATGGATAATTGCCAAGGCTGTGGGCGGCAATTCGTTTTTATCAAATTTTTTTGCGGCAATCGTGGGAGCGTTTATGTATTTTGCTACACTTACTGAGGTACCTATTTTACAGGGGCTTATCGGCGCGGGCATGGGCAAAGGGCCGGCTCTGGCGCTGCTTTTAGCAGGTCCGGCATTAAGCCTGCCGAATATGCTGGTTATCCGCGGCATTTTAGGAACAAAGAAAACAATCGTGTATGTAAGCCTGGTTGTTGTCATGGCCACAATAAGCGGAATTATATTTGGTGCAATTATGGGAGGTTGAAATGAAAATTGAAATTCTCGGGATAGGATGTCCAAAGTGTAAAATACTCTATGAAAATTCTTTGGCGGCTGTTAAAGAATCTGGTATAGATGCAGAGGTTGTTAAAGTTGAAGATATGGATAAGATCACAGGATATGGTGTTATGATCACTCCTGCTTTGGTTATTGATGGAGAGGTTAAGACCGCAGGGAAAGTATCAGCACCGAGTGAGATAATCCAATGGTTAAAAGTATAATAATTGGACTTTTAAAAAATATCCAAGAAGAATAACCACTATTATATTTGTAGCAGTAGTGTATTATTTTAGCCGTATGCATATTGCAGAGAGCCTTAAGGCATAAAAAATATTGTTTTTTTTCGGATTTTTGATTATTTCCTTGTTCAGTAATACTTAAAAATATACAATAAAGTTTAATTATACTTGACAAGACTGATTTTGTGATGTATGCTTGTTTTAGGAGGTAGAAACATGAAGATCGTGGGAGTAAATATAAAAAGAAGCAGGGAAAGCAGAGAAATTACTCTAAGAGAGCTGGCTGAGCAGGTAAAGCTTAGCGCGAGCCTACTGTCTCAAATAGAGACCGGGAAAGTATCTCCTTCTTTGTCGACATTAAAGAAGATATCAGATGCTTTGCAAACAACGGTAGGGGCTTTGGTGGGAGAGGATAATCAGCCGTCAGATGCGTTGGTTCTTCGTAAAAGCGATAGAAAGGTTCTCAGCCATCTTAGCGAAGGCATAAAAATGTTTATGCTTACTTATAAAGATGCTAATAAGCAGATGGAGCCGTTGCTTTTCAGGCTTGATCCAAATGCGTCTTCCGGAAAATCTTTATATAAACATTTTGGCCAGGAATTTATCTTAATCATCAAAGGAACCTTGGAGCTTAAGCTTAATGATGTGCGATATGTTTTGAAAAAGGGCGATAGCATGTATTTTAATTCAAATATCCCCCATAAATTTAAAAATATTGACAGAGGCATTACCGAAGCCGTGTGGATCGTTACGCCGCCGACTTTTTAATTTTTTTTGTCGAACTTGTTAACAAATAGTTAAATTTGTTAAGTATAATAAAATAGGAGGGAATGATGAAGACTTTACTTGGTAGTAGATTGAGTGGACTTAGAAAGGGATTTCGTGCTTTTTCCCGCAAGGTAAGCGATTTTGAATTAATTCCGCAAAATATTGGGAAGTTTTCCCATATGTTTTCTGAGGAAATGAAGGCGCTGCATTATGATCAGGTGAAAATAGATAAGATCGGCAATGTCATCGGCCGTGTAAAAGGTTATTCCAATAAAACCCCTATTGTTCTTCTGGCTAATATTGATTATGCTTCTGGTTTGAAAGATGGGGACGCAGGGAATAAGCGCAATGATATGGCGGCTTTTAAAGCTGGGCTTTTAACCGCAGTTTATACAGGGGCTTTATTAAAGACAACCCTTGTGCCCTTGGACGGCGATTTGTATGTCTGCTGTGTTCCCAGAATGGATAACTGCGATTACGGAATTAGGCATCTTTTTGACAATTCTTTGCCTGAGAAAACAAGCCGGATCAAAGGTGTTATTCTTAGTGAACCGACACGCGGTAATATTCATATAGGACATAAAGGCCGATTTGAATATGAGATAGTAGTGAGGGGAAAGGTGGGGGCACCTATGTTGCGCAACCGGGGAGTGAATATGCTGGGTGCTATGTTTCCGTTAATAAATGAACTGGAAAAGGCCTCCCGGATTTTGCCGCATAATTCGATTTTAGGGGATTCTAATTTAAATATCAAAAACGTTAATATTAATCAAAATTCCGGATTGAAAGACTGCAGTGAGTTTAAGATCGTGATCGACCGCGGTTTTGTCCCGGAGGAAAATACGCAGGGGATATTGGAAAAAGCAAAAAAGATTGCGCAAAATATCTACAAGGATGAAGCGGATTTAAAAATTAATACACTGCTGAGTAAAGAAAAAATAAAAACTTATACAGGGGTAGCTATTGTCGCTAAAAAAGAGTATAAGCCCTGGAATATGAACTCGCATGACCCTTTTGTTTTGAATTCACTGGAAGCATTAAGACAGCACAGATCAAAGGCTACGCTTGATTATTGGAAAAAGATAGTTACTGACGGCTCTTATACTTTTGCCGAACTAGGCATACCCACTATCGGCTTTGGGGCCGGATCAGAAGATGATATAGAGGATGTGCAGGGATCAGTTGCCGATAATCATTTAGAAAAGGCAGTGCTTGAAACAGGAATAATTATCCAGCGTAATATCGGTCTGCCTACTTTTGGATGGAGTTCTGATGAAATATAAGCAGACAGCTGTTTTAGCCTTGAATTGCGGAAGTTCCTCTCTGAAATATAGACTGGTCTTAATGCCTGATAACCAGGAGCTGATCAGCGGAGAGGTTGAGCGGGTGGGGATAAAAACTCAGAAAAAAGCCCTTATCCGGCATAAACTTTTCGGTAAAACTCGGAGTATAAAACGGGAAATAGCTGATCACGGACAGGCCTTTGATCATGTGGTAAAACTAATTAAGCAGGATGCTCTTATTAATAAGAAGATCAGGATCGATATGCTGGCACATAGATATGTCCATCCGGGTAATCTGATCTCTGATACCGCTAAAATAACGCCGCGTCTGATAAATAAATTGTCTAAGACTCTGGAATTCGCGCCTATTCATAATCCCGTTATCTTCAGGATGATTACTCAATGCATTGGTAATTATCCCCGTATACCACAGTATGTGGTTTTTGACACATCTTTTCATAAAACCATTCCAGCTTCTTTGGCTACTTATGGGCTGCCGCGGGATTTGACGAGAAAATATCATTTGAAAAAAATGGGTTTTCACGGTATATCCCATAAGTATGTAATGCACAAGGCCTGTGAATTTCTTAAAGTCAAAGAAAATACCCGGAAAATAATTAGCTGCCATCTGGGTACCGGAGGAGCAAGTGTTTGTGCGATCGATAAAGGAAAGTCCATTAATAATTCAATGGGCTTTACTCCTTTAGAGGGTCTTATCATGAATACTCGTTGCGGGGATGTAGATCTGGGACTGGTGTTTTATGTGATGTTTAAGGAAAATTACTCAGCTCAAATAATCGACAAGACTTTGAATAAGAAAAGCGGTCTTTTCGGACTATTCGGATCGTCATCGGATTTAAGAGATATTATTGAAAAAGTGGCGAAAGAGCCAAGGGCAAAAGTTGCTTTTAATATGTATATAAAACGCATTAAAAAATATATAGGCTTTTACAGCCTACTGCTCAAAAAGGCAGATGTGCTTATATTCACCGATTCAATCGGTGTAGACAGCCTCTTGGTGCGTGAGAAGGTAGTTCAAGGTTTTGAATTTTTTGGTATGAGAATGGATAAAGATAAAAATGATTCATATTCGTGCGGGATAAAGGATATATCCGGAAAAAATTCACAGACAAAGATACTGGTTATTCCGACAAATGAAGAATTGATGATTGCTCGTGAAGCCTATAAGGAGTTTTCCCATGATATTGGTAGTAGACGTAAAGGCAAATAAAATAAAACTGAGTCTTATTTCCCCAGGCAATGAAAAGTCTGAGATAGCCCTGGACCTGGACGAATGTATGGGCCGGGGTGTTTTAAAAAAAACTGTGTATGGCTTGGCAAAAAGAAAAAAAATTCGTGCCATTGCTTTTAGAACTGTTTTTGGCGGTAAGACCTTTAGCGGACCGGTTAAAGTCAATGCGCGTTTTTTTGATAAATTTATGAATTTAACCCGTGCCTTTCCTTTTTATGTTCCTAGAATGAAGATGCTAATAGAAGAGTTTTATAACTCATTTACGAAAATACCGCTATTTGTATTTTTTGAAACAGCATTTTTTTCTAAATTGCCTGTTGAGGAAAAATATTATGCGATTTCTTTTGAATTATCGAAATATTATAATCTTAGCCGTCATGGGTTTCACGGCCTTTACCATGGTTTTAATGCCGAATTAGCTGGACGCAATGATAAAGTTGTCTCAATTGTTTTTGACAAACAGACTACTGTAGCTGCTTTGAATAAGGGCAGGCCGTATTCAATAAGCCTGGGGTATACGCCACTAGAGGGAATCATGAGTAATACGAGCTGCGGGGATTTGGATCCGGGTATAGTTTTTTATCTGATGAAAAGCCATGGCATGAGTATTTACAGTATTGATGATACATTAAAGAATGAAAGCGGATTTAAAGGAGTGACCGGGTATGACCTTGATAAGACAAAGCTGATGAGTCTATATGGCCTGGACAAAAAAGTGGATCTTGCCTTTGAGATATATAAAAATCAAATAATAAAATATATGGGAGAAGCCGTGGCGGTTTTAAAAGGATTAGACAAGATTATCATTTCAGGAGAAGAAACTAAAGCGCTTATGCCTTTTATTTTAAAATTATTAAAAGATATATCTTTTTTAGGCGTGAATTTGAAATGCCTGCCTTTTGCAGATTTCGATCAAAGTATGGAGTTGACTTCAGATAATTCGGATATAGCTGTAAAAATAAATAATAAACCATTGTCTGAAATCATTGTCTTGCACACAAGAAAACTTCTCAAGTGAATTGCTGAGTTTTTTCGATGCATTCTCTATCTATTCCTGCGTTTATTCCTAAAATTAAGTAGACAGACTCTTAGGAAAACCTGTATTATAAATAGGTTGGTAAAAATAGCGGGAGCCGGGAAAATATGGGAAAAAAAGTCTTATTTAGTCAAATACAAACTCTTCTTCATCAGCAGCATTTTGGCGTCTTGGCAACGCAGGGGAGTGTTTATCCTTATTGTTCTCTTGTAGGATTTATTGCTACTGAGGACGGCCAAGAGATTTTTTTTGCTACCATGCGAGATACGCACAAATATGCCAACCTTAAAAAAAATCCTCAAGTATCTCTGCTTATTGACAGCCAGACCAACAAAGAAAATGATTTTAAAAATGCAAAGGCTTTAACCGTTCTGGGTAGTGTGCAGGAAATCAACAATACATCAGAAGCGGCTGTTTATTTCCCGCTCTATATAAAAAGACATCCGCATTTAGAAAGATTCATTACTGATCCCGATTGTGCCTGGATTAAAATAATTGTTTTTAAATATATACTTGTAAATAATTTCCAAGATGTTTTAGAATATTCAGTGAAGTGATAAACTAATCTAAAAAGGAGGGGGAGATGAGCTTAATTGATTATTTTGAAAATAAAGAAGGTATCGGGATATTGGCTACTTCAAGCAGTAATGGAGCGGTTGATACTGCGATATATGCAAAACCGCATTTTATTGAAGAAGAAAAGTGCTTATTTTTAATGGCAGATAAATGTTCCCATGTAAATCTAAAAGAAAACCCGCATGCAACATATATATTCATAGAAAAGACAGAGAATTATAAGGGCAAAAGAATCTATCTGAGGATGATAAAAGAAACAGTTGATGATGATTTAGCCGAGACTATTAGAAGAAAAAAACATGGATGTCCGGACTATGATAAAGATAAAACGACCTTTATTGTTTATTTTAAGGTAGATCATGTCAGGCCTTTGGTTGGAGATTCTGAGTAATCAAGATCCAGATGAGTAAATTTCTTGGAAAAAGTATAGTTATTATTATATGTCTAACACTTCTGGTCGGTAAAGTGTTTGCAGAGCCAATTATGAATAATGCCCGGTTTATTCCACCTGATGGAGGGATTTTACTGATTGTCGGTCAGTATAAAGAGGCAATAGATACATATGTGAGGGAATTGGGGCATATTCCTGCTGGGATAATGGTCTATACTTCAGTACAGCATGCAGAAGGGATTTATGATGCATTTGACCATGGAGGCGGCGCGCAGCATTTACAATATGAGATAGAGCAATACCCAAATACAGTAATGCAGGTTGGACTTTACATGGTTGATGTGCTGCAGGAGATATTGAATGGAGTATATGATGAGAATCTGCAAAAGATCGGCAATTGGATAAAAAATTCTAAGAGGCCTGTATATCTAAGGATTGGCTATGAATTTTACGGTCCGCATAATCATTATGATCCGCAGTTATATATAAAAGCGTACCGCTATATTGCGGATAAGTTTCAAGCTATGGGAATAGATAATATATCCTATGTATGGCATTCCTATGCGAATTATACAAAAAGATCTGTAATGGATTGGTACCCCGGTGATGAGTATGTAGATTGGGTGGCTCTGTCTTATTTTAACAATATGAAGGAAAGCCTTGAAAGTATAGCAGGGATTGCTAAAGCAAAGAATAAACCGTTGATGATTGCAGAGGCAACCCCATGCGGCATTGGCGTAACGCATGAAAATAATGCCTTAAAGCGCTGGTATGAGCCATTTTTTAAGTTCATTGAAGAAAACAATGTAAAAGCTATAAGCTATATAAATTGCGATTGGGAAGCGCTTCCTATGTGGAAGGGCCAAGGCTGGAAGGATAGCCGTGTTCAGGCTAATCCAGTGATAAGAAAACGCTGGCTTGAAGAAGTGCAAAAAGATAAATACCTTAAGTCTTCATCGAGATTATTCAATATCCTAGGATTTTCTTTACAAAAAATACCCTCTAAATAGAGTTTTATTTCATTTTCTTCCTCTAAAAGCCTCTTTTTCTGTAGTATATTTGTGTTTGCAACAAAAATATACTTGACTATAATATTATAGTGTGCTATACTTTTAATATAAACTACAATAAGGAGGCAAAATGACAAAAAAACGTTTTTCACTTAGAGAGCGCAAGAGCGCGAAAACAAAGATTGCATTAATGAATGAATTTGTTAAAAGGCTTGAGCATACTAACCTGGATAATATCTCTATTCGGGAGGTATGTGAGGCTGTGGATGTGTCTGAGGGCACATTTTATAATTATTTTCCTGCAAAGCCGGATGTGATTTATTTTCATATTGCTGCTTTTAGTGCGGTATCTTTTTGGCGATTATTTCACGAAATCAAACCGAAAAGTGAATTAGAAAAAATAGATGGCCTTTTAACGGCAATGGCAATTGAGAAATTAAATCCTAATCAGCTCTATGGTCTGATGTCAGCGATAATTGGTCAAAGGCAATGCGCCCTTGAAAATGAAAACCTCAAAATCACTGCTGCTGAAAAATATTATGCTTTTCCCGAGTGTGAGGGCATAGCAGATGTAGAGCCTTCCACGCTTTTATTTAAAAAGTTTTTTAAAGAATGCCTAAAGAAAGCTATAGAAAACAAAGAATTGCCCGTAGATACCAATGTAGAAGAGACAGTTGTCCATCTTAAAACTATTCTCTCCGGTGTAGCTCTTGCTGTAGAGACTAAAGATTTTTCAAAAATCAGTGAATATAGAAATAAACATCTAGGGCTTCTTTGGAAGGCTTTAGATAGAAAGTATTAAAAAAGGGGAGATAATGAAGAAAAAGTTTATTGTAAAATTAATATTGCTGATTGTTCTGTGTTGTTTTTTTCAGGCAAAGGCAATTGCACAGGAAAAAATAAGTATTGATTTAGATCAGGCCGTGGAAATGGCTGTACAAGAGAGTGAAGATTACAAGTTATCTGTTAATGAGGTTATTAAACGCAATCAGCAGTATCGGCAGTCTAAGTCGGCTATTTATCCGCGGTTAAATGCTGATATAAGCTGGTTGAATAATTTTGAATATCCCAATAGCGTACGCAAAACTACAAGGGACTATAGCTTTGATGCCGGGGTGTCGGTTTCACAGCTTGTATGGTCATTTGGAAAAGTGTCTTCTGCTATTCGTTTTGCCAGACAGTATGAAAATATTGGACGTCTTGAGCAGGAAGCCGCAAAAGAGGATATTGTTTATGCCACTAAAATAAATTATTTTTCCGCTCTTTTGGCTCAGGATACACATGGAATACTTGCGCAGTCTTTAGAAAACGCGCGTGAGAATAAGATTCTCTTAGAAAAGCGCTCGTCTTCAGGACGCAGCCCAAGAAGAGACCTGATAAAGATGGAAGCAGATATAGCGTCCCGTATCCCATCGGTAAATGAAGCGCGGGCAGGGCTTAATTCTGCGATACGCAGCCTAAAAGTTATTACCGGTATTAGTGCAACTGATAAAGTTGAACTTGCTGATATTAATATGCTGGAGAAGACTCTTATTAAAAAAGAAAAATATATAGCTTCTCTTAATGCTAATGAGCCGACAATAAAGGCGCTTGAATCCAGCCTTAAGGCGCAGGATGAGGTAATTAAGATAAGACGCGCCGGTTATTATCCGACAATATCTGCTTTTGCCAGCTGGGATGAAATGGGAATTAGTGATGATGCTGATCTTTATAACGGCAATGCTGACGGTTACGGGGTAGCTGGGGTTAAGGTCAGTGTGCCTCTTTGGACAGGAGGACAGACTGCGTCTGAGCTTGAACAGGCAAGAATTGATAAGCGCAGTGCAAAACTTGTGCTTCAAAAAACTAAAAAGCAGTTTTCGCTTAACCTTGAAAACGCATTATCTGAATATCAGGAGTACATAAAAACTCTTGAAGCGAATATTCATGCGGTTGAACTGGCAAAAGAATCATTTGAACTTACCAGAGATATGTTTACAACCGGAAAAGTAACGCTTGCAGATCTTAATGATGCGGAGCTGATGCTTACCGGAGAACTTTTAAACAAACAGGTTACCTTGTATAACCTAAATCTAACAAAGGCAAAAATTGAAAGATTGGCAGGGATGAAATGAGAAAATTATTAAAACTACGGATTGTCTGTTACCTGGTGATTCTGGCGGTATTCAGCCTTCTGGTTTTTATCCAGCAGCAAATAGTAATAAAAGAAAGGTCAAAGGAAATCGTAAGTGCTTTCAGTCAATGGCAGAATGAAGGCCGGCCGGTTACTGTTAAACAAATGCAGCGGCAGGATGTAAAAGAATTTCGCAGGCTGACCTTGTCGAATATAAACGGATTGAATGCTGTATCATTTGTATCTGCTGAAAAACGCGATAAATTAGCCGTAGGACAGGAATTATTTTTTTCAGATAAGACAGAACGCAAAGCCGGAATTATTACCGCTGTATTTGATAAATTAGACCGGGATACCGGGTTGTTCCCCCTAAAAATAAAGCTTGAAATGCCGCTTGAAGGTAAGGATAACCTGGTTTATGTTCATATTAATACTTTTAAGGATGTTTTTTCCCTGCCGCTGGAAATACTTGATATACACGGCGGATCTTTTTATATTTGGAAAGTTGACCAGGGCCGGGCTGTTGAACATAAAATTGAATTAGTTTGCCGTAACGGATATGGGGCAATAATCAAAAGTGGGATTGCAAAGGGCGATATGGTTATATTTTCCGGCCAGTCGCAACTGCGCTTAAAGGATAAAGTAAAAATAATAAAGGAGATATTACAATGATAGCTTTTTTCGTAAAACGGCCGGTTACGACTATAATGATGGTGTCTTTGTTTGTAATTATGGGCATTGTTTCCTTATCAGGGATGCTTGTGGAACAAACGCCTAAAGTTGATTTTCCAATTATAACCATAACTACTGAATATCCCGGAGCAACGCCGGTTGAGGTGGAAACTCTGGTTATTAATAAGATAGAGGATGCGGTTGCTGAAATCTCAGAGATTGAAAAAGTTCGCAGTATTTCCTATGATAATGTGGGGTTTGTATTTGTCCAGTTTCTGCTCAGTGCGGATGTTAATGTTAAATCAATTGAAGTTAAAGACAAGGTTGAGGCAATACTTAATGACCTGCCTGATGATATAGAACAGCCGATTATTGAAAAATATGATCCATTGATGCAGCCGGTAATAGAGTTGGTGCTGTCAAGTGAGAGTATGAATATAAGAGATATCTACGAATACGCGGATAAGACTCTTAAAAATAAATTTTCTTCTATTGAGGGCGTGGCTAAGGTTGATGTTTATGGCGGTAAACAGCGGCAGATAAATGTCCGTCTTAATCCGGTACTGCTAAAGCAGAAATATATTACTGTTGAAGAGGTGGTTTCACAGCTGAGCAATAAAAACAAAAATATACCAGGCGGTGAGATTGAAAAAGGATTTTCTAGCCTAAGCGTGCGTTTTGTCGGTGAATTCCAGAATGTAGATGAAATAAAAAATCTGGAATTACAGTCTATAGACGGTAATAAATTTCTTTTATCTGATGTAGCTGATATTCAGGATAGCTTCAAGAAGGTTAATACTATTGCCCGCTATAACGGCAAAGAGGTTGTCGGTCTCTCTTTAAATAAAGTGTCTGATGGAAATGCTGTTAATATAGCACGTGAGGTAATGCAGCGTATAGATGAGTTCCGGGCTATGCTCCCTAAAGGTGTAGACATGGAAATCGCCTCTAATACGACCAATTTTATAGTTAATGAGACAACCGACGCGCAGTTTAATATTGCAATAGGTATTTTTCTGACAATTATAATTTTGTATCTTTTTACCGGACAGGCAAAGCTTACTTTTATTGCCGCGCTGGTAATCCCGACATCGATTGTGTCTACATTCTGGCCGATGAGCGGTTCAGATTTTACTATCAATTTTATGACTTTGCTGGCGATTGCCATGGCTTTAGGAACATTGATCGCTAATGCTATTGTTATTATCGAAAACGTGCTTGAGCATATGGAGCATAATGAGAGCGCGCAGAACGCGGCAATAACTGGGACAAAAGAAGTGGCCGGCGCGATTATCGCATCAACCGGAACAAACCTTGTAGTGTTTACGCCGATTGCCATGATGGGCGGTATCGTCGGCAAGTTCTTTGTTTCTTTTGGTGTTACGGTTATTTACGCGACTTTGTTTTCTTTGCTCGCGTCATTTACATTGACTCCAATGCTTTGCGGATTGTTGTTAAAAAAAAGAAAAGCTGCACCTGCTAAAACCAAAAGCGCGCTGCTTAATGCCTTTACCGCTCCGGTAAGGTTAACAGAAAGAATGATGAATTTCATGAAAATAGAGTATAAGCGTATATTTAATGCTGTATTCCGTCATCCTGTGTTGACTTGTTTGGTGGTATTTCTTTCGCTTTGGTCTTTGCGCTTTGTCATGCCTTATCTGGGCAGTGAATTTATTCCTGCTGATGATGAAGATAAGGTTCAAGTTAATCTTGTTATGCCCAAAGGTGTTACTATAGATCGTACCCTTTCAGTGATTGAGAAAATTGAAGTAAAGGTCGCTGAACTCCCAGAGGTAGAATCTTACTTAAGCAATATTGGTGAAAATGGAGTTGAAAATGCCTCGATTATAGTAAGCTTGATACCTTCAAAGGATCGTCAACGTTCTGACAGCGATATTATTGATGTCTTGACTCCGTTTATGTCTGATATCCCGGACGCGGAAATTAATATGCTGCGTGCGGGCATGGAGTCACAGGGCAATGGGGATATATCGATAAATATATCAGGTGATGATTATAATCAGGTAATAAATTACGCGTGGAAGATGAAACAGATTATGCAGCAAAGCGGTTATTTTCGTTCTGTAGATTCTTCTTATAAAATGCCGAAAAAAGAAATTCGTTTTATTCCTGATCAGCAAAAACTGAATGAGTATGGCTTGAGCAGCGCACAGATAGCAGGTATGATGCGGGACAGTATTTATGGAAATACAGATAATGTTTATAAGGAAAAAGGCGAGGAATATGATATAAATATCGAGCTTGACGATAAATATATGACTAACTTTGATGATGTTAAACAGATTCTGGTAAGTTCTGCTCAGGGTATGATTCCGGTAACAGAGTTGGGGACTCTTGTGGATGATAAGTCCTTGCCGACCATAAGGCATCGTGATCGCAATCGGGTTATTCGACTGGAGGGTTTTTTGTCGAAAAGTAATGCCGGTTTTGTGCGTGGCTTGCTGGATAAAAAATTTAGTGAGTTGGGTATGTCTGCAGAATACGGATATGCTTATGTTGAAGATGCTGAACATGAAGCTGAAGCGAGTGAGGAGATGGCAAAAGCCTTTATTCTTGCAGTTATTTTAACTTATATGCTTTTGGCTGCTATATTGAATTCCGGGTCTTATCCGATATCGATCATGATGACTGTATTGACATCTTTTGTCGGAGTATTTTATACAATGTTTTTCCTGGGATATTCTATGGGTGTAACTTCGATGATGGGTATGGTCATGCTTGTCGGCCTGGTGGTCAACAATGCTATTCTTTTACTTGATTACACTATCTTAAAGATGAAAGAAGGGCTGCCGGTGAAAGAGGCTCTGTGGCAGGGAGCATCAGTTAAATTTCGCGCGATTATTATGACCTCATTAGCAATTGTTTTAGGTGTTATGCCGCAGCTGTGGGCAATGATGGGCGCGAAAAGAGCTATGGGGGCTGTAATGGTCGGCGGAATGCTGGCTTCTATTGTATACACATTGATTTTTATTCCGATTGTATTCTGGTTTACCTGTAATATAGAAGAGTTTATTAAATCAAAAATAGGAAAACGATAATGAACACAGTATATTATAAAAAAGTTAATAATACTTTCGTTTAAGATGTTAATAAAATAATTCAGGAAGAACAGAATTTTAATATTGAGGTTATGGTATAACTTGCCTAAATCTCTAACCCGTTATACAATGAATAAATCATAGAAAATAGATTCAAGTAAATGTCTAAGTATTTGGAAATAGGCAGATTTAGGATTAGATGCGATAAATGGAGACATAAGGAATATATGAATATAATTATCGTCGGTGCTGGAGTAGTAGGCTTTGGACTTACTAAATATCTTTCGCAGCTTAATCATCACATTGCTGTAATCGATTATAACTCAAGACATTGTGATTATATAAGTAGTAAGCTTGATGTGCTTGTGATTAATGCTTTGGGCAGCTCTCCGGCAGCTCTGGAAAGTGCGGGAATAGAATCAGCAGACATGGTCATTGCGGTTACTCCCAGCGATGAAGCGAATCTTTTAGTATGCAATTTTGCCGCTCAATATGGAGTATCCAAACGCATAGCTCGGGTTAAAACCGATATTTATACTGCTGGCTCTAAGCTTGATCTGGACAGGGTGGGAATAACGCATCTAATTGAGCCTGAAAAAGAAGTAATGCAGAAAATCATCCAATATATAGATTTGCCGGGGGTTTTGGAAACGGCTAATTTCCAGTCAAATAATATATATTTGCGGGGCTATCAGGTTACCGAAGAGATGCCTATTCACGGTAAACAACTCTTAGAGATAAAGGATATTACCAAGGATTTTCCAGTACTTTTTGTCGTAATTAATCGCAACGGGAAAAGTCTGCCTCCGATCGGTACACAGACTATAATGGCCGGAGATAAAATTGTTGCGATTATGCCGAAAGATTCATTTAAAACATTTTGCTATCTGGTAAGTCATAAAATAGTAAAAATGAAAAAGGCGGTTGTCTTTGGGGACTCGCTTACAGCTATTCATCTGGCGCAGGCTTTAGTCGGTCATTGTGAGGAAATATTTCTTGTGGATCCTGATTTAGAGCATGGGCATATAGCTGCCACGCAGCTTAAATCAGTGCAAGTGCTTCATGGGGATTGTACAGACAGTGATTTTCTTCAGGAAATTGGGATTCAGTATGCGGATTGCTTTATCGCTGTTGCTGAGGATATGGAAGATAATATGATGTCCTGTATATTAGCAAAAAACGAGGGAGCAAAAAGAGTTATTGCTGTACGTAATAATCAGCGTCATAGTGAACTTTTTTATTCACTGGGCATAGATCAAATTATTAATCCGCAGCAGATTACGCTTGATGCTATTATTGAAAAGATACAGATAATAGCACTTGGAACTCATTTAAAACTTCAAAGTGCAGATATTGAGGTGGTTCATTTCAAGGCTTCCGGTCAGAGTAATGTTATCGGAAAATCACTGCGTGATCTTAACAGACAATTTAAAAATGTAGTTGTGATCGGCAGTATTATCAGAAAAAACTCAATAATTATACCCGAAGGCAATACTGTAATCGAAACAGAAGATGAAATTATTGCGCTTTCTCCAAAAAAATATATCAAAAGACTAAACAGATTATTTAATCCAAGTTGGGCTAAAAAAATTTCCTCAACATTATCAAATAACCACGTAGAAAAAAAGTGAAAAAAAGATTTATAATTTTTTCTGTTGGAACTTTGCTGGAAATCATTGCGTTTATTTTTCTTATCCCAGCGGCAATAGCTTTTTTCGAAATCCGCGATTCAGGGCCTATTCAATTATTTTCTGATCCCCAGTTGCGTGGTTTTTTGATCGCGAGCATATCTTCATTAATCTGCGGAATAATTTTAAGGTGTGTGGGAAATAAAGAAATCACAGGCACCGGAGTAAAAGAAGGATTTGCAATAGTCACTTTTGGTTGGGTAATATTATCATTTTTTGGCGCAATCCCTCTTTTTAATTATTTTCTTGCTCAAAGTGATCACGTAACAATATCAACACTGATATCTGCTTTTACTGATGCTTATTTTGAGACAATGAGTGGATTTACTACAACAGGTGCGACAATCATAAGCAATGTAGAGGCATTACCGCACGGTATTCTTTTCTGGAGAAGTTTAACTCACTGGCTTGGTGGAATGGGCATTATTACACTGGCACTTGCTATATTGCCGGTATTTGGAGTAGCTAGTTATCAGATGTTTCGCGGAGAAGTTCCTGGGCCTTCCGCAGAACGGCTAAGTCCCAGGCTTACTCATACAGCAAAAATCCTCTGGGGTGCCTATGCATTACTAACACTTATCCAAACAATATTACTTAAGCTTGGAGGGATGTCTGTTTTTGATGCACTGTGTCATTCTTTTGGAACAATGGCTACCGGAGGGTTTTCAACAAAGAATGCTTCTTTGGCTGCCTACAACAGCCCTTATATACAGTGGGTTGTAATTATTTTTATGTTTTTTGCGGGCATGAATTTCATTATTCACTATCAGATATTATTCACTGGCAAATTCAGCTCACTTAGAAAAAACCGGGAATTCAAATTTTATACATTGGTTATTGTTACGGTTATTTTAATGAGTACTATTTTTCTTCAAATACGCGGCCTTGCTCCTAAACAAGAAATCAGCAGGCGTTTTCGCAATCAAGCTCTGAGTGAATCTCAAATAGATGATAAAATCGACTTGGAAAATAGGAGAATAAGTTCTTTCGGTCAAACCCTGCGTCATGCTGCATTTCAGACGGTATCGATCACTACGACAACAGGATATAGCACAGCTGATTTTGATACTTGGCCTAATGCAATCAGGTTCACACTGGTAATCCTTATGTTCTTTGGCGGATGTGCTGGTTCAACTGGCGGAGGGATAAAAATGTACAGGGTATTGATTTTCATCAAATGTGCCTTGAGAGAAATAAAGACGATTATTCATCCGCGGATTATTTTACCGCTTAAAGTTGACGATAAAGCGATAGAAGAAAAACAGGTGGCTAATATTATTGGATTTATAGCGCTATTTATGGGTAGTTTTTTATTTTTTACAATTATTATGAGTTTTATGATTGAGGATTTTAGCACGGCAGTTACAGCTGTTGCGGCAACAATGTGTAATATCGGTCCAGGGCTTGCCGGAGTGGGAGCAACAGAGAACTATGCCTGGATACCAATGCAGGGGAAATGGGTCCTTAGCCTTTGTATGCTGCTCGGCCGTTTGGAAATTTATACTGTGTTTATCCTTTTTATGCCAAGCTCCTGGAGGAAATAGTTCCTGGATTAGACAGGAAATACTTCGATGTTTAAAGATCATCTATAATTTTATCCGTAATTTTGATAGAACTTGCCTAAATTCCTGCTTCGAGATACAATAGAAAAACATGAAAGATGCTAAGACCAACAAATACTATAAATGCTCGAGATGTTTTAAAGAGCTCAAGAAGCATGAGATCTGTATTATTGATGATGCTCCTGTATGCCTGCGCTGTATATACGGCAAGTTAAGGCCATTTGAGATCTATCCGATAGGTGAAGTTAAGAATGATCTCAAGGTTGCTGATACAGGGTTTGGTACTACTGGTGAAAAGGGGATATCGCGAATAGAATTGATCGAATCTCAAAGACCTTTTCTGTATAGATTAGAAGAGGAAAAAAATATCACTGTGGTATATTATCTACATGAGACCGACTCAGTAAAATCTGTTTTCAATCGCGGCCTAGACGGGAAAAAAGTAGGAGTTTTTGCTTCTCGTACACCTTATAGGCTTTCTAAAATAGCTATTCAGGATGTGAAACTTGTAAACATAGAAAATACGACACTTTATGTGCGTGGATTGGACGCGGTTAACGGAACTCCGATTCTTGATATAAAGATGAAGAAGAATAATTTTTTTTAAAATTTATAATTAGTGTTAAGAATATTAAAAAGGAGGATAATATGATGCGTTCTGGAAACCCGGCTTTACAGGCCAATGCCTTTAAGTCAATACCTCGTTCCGACGATAAGGCAAATGCCATGAGTGTACAGGGTACGGTAAATAAGACACTGATCTTACTGGCATTATCATTTTTAAGTGCAAGCTGGGTATGGGAACATATACAACAGGCAATGCCTTTTATAATGCCGGCTTGTATCGCGGGCCTGATCCTGGGTTTTGTGACTATTTTTAAAAAAGAGTGGGCTGGGATGACCTCTCCTGTATATGCGATTATTGAGGGAGTTGTTTTGGGCGGGGTTTCGGTTATGTTTGAACGCAAATTTCCAGGGATCGTTATTCAGGCAGTAGCGCTTACCTTTGGCGTGCTTTTTTGTATGCTTATGGCCTATAAAATGAAAATCATACAGGTTACAGCTAAATTCAGAATGGGTATTTTTGCCGCGACCGGAGCAATTGCTTTGGTATATCTTATTAGCATGGTCATGGGGTTTTTCGGCGCAAGGATTCCTTTTATACATGAATCAGGGCCTACCGGTATTATTTTCAGTATATTTGTTGTAAGTATCGCTGCTTTAAATCTGGTGCTTGATTTTGATTTTATTGAAAAGGGAGCTGAACATGGATTGCCAAAATATATGGAATGGTACGGAGCATTCGGGATAATGGTAACCCTTATTTGGCTTTATTTGGAAATATTGAGATTGTTGTCTAAAACAAGAAGAAGATAATCAATGTCAGGGAGGCTGGGCATGGATAAGTTTGTGGATATTATTGCCGGATTTATAAAAATGCCGTTGTTTAGAATAGGTGCAACGGAAGTAACAATCAGTAATCTCTTGCTTGCTTTATTGACTTTCATCTTAACTATTTTTCTGTCTTCATTTGCACGTAGATTAATCAAAAAACGCTTGAGTAAAGATCTTAAATTCTCTAAGGGCATGACTTATGCTGTACAGCGTATAGTGCACTATATAATTATTTCACTTGGAGTTATTATTGCTGCGCAGTTTTTAGGGATAAATTTAAGCAGTTTTGCAATCGCTTTTGGCTTTATCGGGGTTGGTATCGGCTTTGGTCTGCAGAACCTGACTTCCAATTTTATTTCCGGTCTTATTATGCTGATTGAACAGCCGGTTACGGTAGGCGATCTGGTAACTATTGAAAGTCAGATCGGAAAGGTAAGTAAAGTGCAGCTCAGAGCTACGATTATAAATACCATAGATAATATCTCAATAATTGTTCCCAATGCCAAATTTGTGGAAAATCAGCTTATAAACTGGTCTCATGGAGACCCCCGAGTAAGGTTGCATTGCCCCGTGGGTGTTGCATACGGCTCTGATGTCCCATTAGTACGAAACACATTATTACAAGTTGCAAAAGGCCATTCTCAAGTGCTTAAAAATCCTGCTCCGCAAGTGCTTTTTGAGCGGTTTAATAATTCCTCATTAGATTTTGATCTATTGGTTTGGATAAATAACCCGGAGAAGCAATTTGTCGTAAAAAGCGAAATCAATTATGCGATTGATGAGGCTTTTAGGAAGAACTCGATAAGGATACCCTTTCCTCAAAGTGATGTGCATTTTTATACCGAAGCCGGCAAGGTTATTCCGGTCGAAGTGAAAAATACGTAGTGTATAATATTTGATATCGGTTTTATTCGGAGAAAAATATGATTATATTATTGAACTGTACGCTTGCATTATTGGCATTGATCAACCCGGTAAGTAAAATTTTTGTGCTTTCTACTCTGGCAGAAGAAGCTGACTCCAGGGAATTAAGAAGGATATCTCTGAAAGCCTCTATGATTGCCGGAGCAATATTATTAATTTTTGCGCTTAGCGGCAAATTTATTTTACAGACAATCTTTCACGTACAGCTGTATTCATTTCAGATAGTCGGGGGAATAGTTCTTTTTGCCAGGGGTTTCATGGCGCTGAACAAGGGGCTTTTTTTTGAAACAGAAGCTAATCAAAAGCTTGAGGATGCCTCTATCGTTCCTTTGGCATCTCCGATGATCGCCGGGCCGGCGACACTATCAGCCGCAATATCTTTCCCTGTACAGTACGGCCTGGGCAGGACATTGACTGCAATAATAATAGCAGTAACAGTTAATCTTTTAGTGATGATCTACTCTCAAAAGATCGGCTCTGTTTTAAAGCGGCAGAATCTAATGGGAGCGCTTATAAGGATAACCGGCTTGATAGTTGCTACTATCGGCGTACAGATGATGCTTGAGGGGATACTTGCTTATCTTAGTGTCTCAGGGATTATTGTTAATTGAGTGCAGTATTATCGTTTGGTTTTTAATTATATTTTGTAAATTGTAGGAGATAAAGCATGATAAGGCGCAATAAAAAGATATCAAAGACTGCCGGACATATTCCGGGAGAGCTTGTTCATGTGGGAGAAAAAAAGATAGATAAAGTTCAAATATCAGTATTAGCTTATGATGAGAAGAATCTGCAAGAGAAGGAAATAAATAATATAAAAGAGACCTTTACCTTTAAAGATACTCCGACAGTTACATGGATTAATATTAATGGTTTACATGAATTAGGTTTAATCGAAGAAATCGGTAATAATTTTGAGATGCACCCTTTGACTCTTGAAGATATAGTTAATACCGCACAGCGCCCAAAATATGAAGATTTTGATAAATATATTTTTGTGGTATTGAAGATGATTATGTTTGATGAGGAAAAAAAAGAGATTATTTCAGAACAAGTAAGCCTGATCTTAGGTTCAAATTTTGTGATATCTTTCCAGGAGCGAACAGGAGACGTGTTTGATTCCGTGCGCGAGCGTATTCGCAGCGCTAAGGGCAGGATTAGAAAACTTGGAGCGGATTACCTTGCTTACAGCCTTTTAGATGCTGTTGTGGATAATTATTTTTCTGTTTTAGAAAAATTGGGAGATAAGATCGAGGATCTGGAAGAAGAGCTGATAACTAACCCCCTGCCGAAAACTCTGCAGGCAATACATAATCTAAAAAGAGATACAATATTTTTGCGAAAAGCAGTATGGCCTTTGAGGGAAGTTGTTAGCAGTCTTGAGCGGGGAGAGTCGAAATTCATAAAAAAAGGCACGCGAATATTTTTGCGTGATTTGTATGATCATACTATACAGACGATAGATACCATTGAGACATTCCGTGATATGGTTTCGGGAATACTTGATATCTATATGTCCAGCGTTAGCAACAGGATGAATGAAATAATGAAAGTGTTGACTATATTTGCCGCTATATTCATTCCCTTGACATTCATGGCTGGTATTTACGGTATGAACTTTGAATTCATGCCGGAATTGAAATGGAAATATGGATATTTTGTAGTATTGGGCTTGATGGCCTTAGTCGGTTTTGGGATGCTTTATCAATTTAGAAAGAAAAAATGGATATGATGTCACTTGAAAGGGGGCATGAATTCTATGAAACCTAAGGCTATAGCTATGCTGATTTTAAGCGGGTTATTTCTCATTATTTTTCTGCAAAACACTCAGGTTGTCTCTGTGCAGTTTTTATTCTGGAAAATAAGTATGTCCCGGATAATTCTACTGCCCTTAATGATTATAATTGGTTTCATCGCCGGATTTTTAACAAGCAGAAAATCCTTTAAGTGACTTACCTTTGATCGCATGATAGAAAAAGCTTAAAAATCTGACTTAATAAGTCTATTTATAAAAAACGGGGAACTAAAAATATGAATGATTACTATGCAATAATGGGTCTTTCCAAGAATGCCTCAGCGGAAGAAATAAAAAAGGCATACAAAAAACTTGCCTTTAAATATCATCCGGACAGATGTCCGGATAAAAATAAAAAAGAGGGTGAAGAGAAGTTTAAGGAAATGGCTGCTGCTTATTATGTATTGGGTGATGCCAAGCGTAAGAAAGAATATGATGACTATAAAAAAGGAGCTTATTCTTTTAGAAGCGGCCCGGGTGCCGGAGATTTTGCCTCACAATCCGGATTTGATTTTGAAGATCTGATCAAACATTTTCATAATACGGGCGCTGGTGGAGGGACCCGTCAAAAAAGAACATCTAATAGGTATGTATTTTTTGACGATTTGTCCGATATCTTTCAAGGAATGGACTCAATGCCAGGTAATCAGGCCGGAGGTAATTATAGGGCATATCAATCCCCTAATGTCGGCGGCCAGAAAAAATATGATACAGATATAAATGCTGAAATAAAAATACCTGCTCATATTGCTCAAGTCGGAGGGGAGGTTAAGGTAAAATTAAGTGATGGCAGAATGATAACATTAAAAATAAATAAAGGGACCAAGAAAGGCCAGAAATTAAGGCTAAAAGGTATTGGAAAAATGTGTCATACTTGTGAGCATAAGGGTGATTTGATCGTTTCTGTGCGGTATTAATGTTAAAAAGGAGGTTTTTATGAGCAGTAGAAAAAAGTTTAGTTTAGATGATGCAAAGGAAATAGGCAAACAGCTGGGGATAAAATGGGACAAATTTGATGAAGAGCAATTTCGCATGGGTATGGATGTGGAACTAGAGCATGGATTAATTGATGAGGTTACTAATGTTACTGATGACAATCCAATGACAACGGGCAAAATAGCTTTAGCGCATCTTAATGAGTTTCCCGATTATTATACAAGGCTTCAAATAATGGAAGAAGAAGCGGATGTCTTTTGGGGAAAAGAGGACTAATATTTTTTTGTGCCATCAGATGAAGGAGGCCAATTATGCAGGTCAAAGAAACTGGTGAGAAATATCGTTGTAATGTCTGCGGCAATGAAGTGACAGTGACTAAAGCCGGCGGAGGAGAATTAGTCTGCTGCGATCAGCCCATGGAGAAGATCTAAAAGCATTTGCGTATTGTTTAGGGATTAATTGAAAATAATAAAATCAGCAGCTTTTATTTGAAGCATTAAAATGATATTTTGCAGTAATTTTTTATGAAGCTTTGTCTAAAACTTTTACTCGATATAAAATATAGCTACTATGAATAGAAAATTCTACATTAAAACCTTCGGCTGACCCTTGGATTGCGCTCTACAAAGTTCTCAAACCATTCCTTTTAACTATTTTCCATCCTGAATTGACTTAATAATGCACCGCCCCGCCTTCGGCGGGGCTACTTGGGCATTGTTTAACCGTTCGCCTCAGCTAGGGCTTCGGCTCTCTGCGCACTCGCTAGGCCGCTCGCTTCGTGCTCATGCGTTACTACGATCCGGCTTTGGTCTGCCTCACTTCGCCAGAAATGGCTTCGTTTGGCATCCCAGCGTCCTCTCCCGAGCAAAACCTCATAATTTAATGCTTATTTCTTTTTTTGGCGGCGGCGAAATATTTATTTAAAAAGGTGTGTTTTGCTCGGTCGAGTCCGCGCGTCGCTTCGCGCCGCCAAGCCGAATCTGTCTTGCTGTCGTAGTGCTGTAATACCCCACCCACCCGGCAGTCTTTGTGCTCGGGCTCAACCACTTCGTGTTTTCGCTTACCTGCGCTCAAAGCCAGCTTCCCCTTAAAAGGAAGAGGAGACCTGTATCAAATATTCATCAACACTTCTGTCTTTTTTGCAAAAAGCCAGAACAGTCCGCAACGCCAAAAGACATCCGCCTTAGGCGGAAGACATTTGCCCTTCGGGTTCGCGTTGCTTTGATGAATATTTGAAAAGTTTTCAATACAAAGCTTTTGCTAATATATATTGCACACACGGTGCAATATGTGTATAATATTAACATGACTAATGTTTCTATTCCAGAAGCTTCATATTCCAATCTATTAAAAAAATTAAAAAAAGAAATTGCTGAAGGCCTAGTCCGTGCCCAGAGAGCTTATGACAGGGAAAAAGTCATAGCTTACTGGAAAATAGGTCAATCAATCTCCAAACATCTTTCAAAAAATAAGGATAGAGCAGATTATGGCAAGAAACTATATAAAAGACTTTCTGATGATCTTTCTATCGGGGAACGCCTACTTTATCAAATATCTCAATTTTACAATACATATCCTCATTTTAAACCTTCCCAAAACTTAAAATGGTCCCATTATCGTTTATTGACCTCAGTTAAAGACGAAGGGAAGAGAACTCTTCTTGAAACTAAAGTCTCAAATGATAACTGGTCAAAGAGAGCATTAGAAGATTTTATTAGAGAAGACAAAGAGCAAGATGTTGAACCTACAAAGCCTTCCATAAAAAGAACGAAAAAGCTATCTTGTTCTAAAGGCAGGTTGTATACATACAAGATATTCAAAGATGACTATGCGGATAATATGCTTATAGATTGCGGGTTTAATACTTATAGAGAATCCGAAATGGCAAGTTTTAAGGGGGACTTTGTAGAAACCGTTAAAGCAGAAGATAGCTACAAACTGCTTAAGTCAACCGCTACTCGTAAACATCTATATACTTACAAGGCATATATTAAAAAGATAATTGACGGTGATACTATCTGGGTAAATATAGATTGTGGTTTTAAGACATGGGTTAAGCAAAAAATCCGGTTGCGTGGCATAGATACTCCCGAGATTGAGACGAAAAAGGGGATAGAATCGTTTAAGTTTGTTTGCAAGGTACTTAAAAACCTACCATTCATTATAATCAAAAGTCATGGCAGAGATAAATACGACCGTTATCTTATGGATCTTTATTACACAAAAGGAGAAGAAAACCCTTTAGTTGTCCTAGAGAAGGGGGCATTTCTTAATCAAGTGCTTTTGGATAAGAATTTAGCAATACGGGTATAAATAATACAGATGTAGGGGGAGGGGCTTGTCTCCGCCCGCTAATCATAGACAGTTGTGTTAATAAATAGTACGTAGTATACTACGTACTATAGGAGGCTTAATGATGGCTAGATATAAGAAGGAAGATGGAGTGGTTAGGAAATTAACCAAAACAGGAAAATACACTTATTACGTAACAATTCCAAGAGAATATATTGCAACACTTGGATGGAGAAAAAAGCAAAAAGTATCAGTTCGGCTTTCAGGAAAGAAGATTATTATTGAGGATTGGAAGACACAATAAGCATTATTGTTGTATTTTTTGTACTTTGATTGCTCTAACTATATGAATGTTGTATAATAGATACTAACATTGTATATTTCAATAATAAAGACAATAATATTATTGAGGGAGATATGAGTATAATTGACTTAACACAACAAGAAGCAGATGCATTAATTGCTATGGATAAAGTACGTATTAGCGATGAGCGGTATCTATTTCCTCAGCTTGGTGGTTCCTTAAGAATTCCTTTAAAATCGAAGGATGCACGAGAGGAATTTATGCTTGATATTACCAGAGGTCAGATTAACCTTAAGAAAAATACTTTTCAAAATAGAGCACGTAAAGCAATAGTGCTAGTTAGGGTTGATATTGATGGCCCCCCTCATTGTAATCCAGATGATAAAATAGTAGATTGCCCACATATTCATACTTATCGTGAAGGTTTTGGTGATAAATGGGCAGTCTCTTTGCCGGATTTTTTCTCGAAACCCGATGATAGTTGGACGACACTCGAAGAATTCATGAAGTATTGTAATATTTCTGATAAGCCGAATATTACTAGGGAATTATTTATATGAAGGATGAAATTCAAAAATTATTAGATAATTATAATTTGTGGTTAAAAGATAGAACCGTTCTGAAACAAATTACTGATAAATGGGTTGAAATTACTACGCCTCATCTTGATCGGCATAATGATTGTTTGCAGATTTATGTATTCAAACAAAATAATGGCTATTTAATAACAGATGATTCATATATAATTACTGACTTAGCAAATTCAGGGTGTACTATAGATACTCCTAAGCGTCAAGAGCTTCTTAGGATGACTTTAGCTGGTTTTGGAGTGCAATTAGATGGTGATCGTTTAGTTGTTCATGCTACTTTTGAAAATTTTTCGCAAAAAAAACATAATATTATTCAGGCAATGGTGGCAGTTAATGATCTTTTTTATTTGGCGTCTCCTTATGTGTCTAGTATTTTTTATGAAGATGTTGCCAAATGGCTTGATCTTTCCGACATACGTTATACCCCTAAAGTTAAATTTACTGGTAAAACAGGGTATGATTATATGTTTGATTTTGTAGTGCCTAAATCTAGGCAAGCACCTGAACGGATTTTACAGACAGTTAATAATCCTAAAAAAGATTCTGCTGAAGCCCTGCTTTATAGATGGATGGATACAAAGGAAACAAGACCACCAGATTCTAGATTGTATGCCTTTTTAAATGATTCCAATTTTCGTGTTTCGCAATCTGTTGTTGATGCATTGGCAAGTTATGATGCGGTTCCTATTTTGTGGTCAAACCGTGAAGGGACACGCAAAGCATTATGTTCTTAGATTTGTTATGATTAAAGGTCACATATAATATCTAAAAAGAGGTCTCTTACTGCAATAAGTTGTTTTTTGAGTAGAATACGTTTACTTAATAGGTGAAAATCTAAAACTTAAATATTTTCGAAAAAGGGTATCAAATGAGCTCTGATTTAACCTTTATAACCAATGAAAAGAATAAGCACTTACTTGACCGCTTTAAAGTTCTTATTAAAGACACACGTTTCTTTGATGTTCTTGTCGGGTATTTTTATACAAGTGGTTTTCATGCCTTATATAAATCATTAGAATCTACTGAGAAGATCAGAATTCTTATTGGTATCAGCACTAATAAAGAGACTGTTACTCTTTTTAATAAAGCAAATTATAATCTCCAGCCAACCTTTCAGTTTTCTCATGCAGAAGTTAAAAAGGAATTTGAAAATCATGTAAGTGAAGAGATGGAGAATTCGGAAGATAATCCCCATGTCGAAGAAGGGGTTTTAAAGTTCATTGAATGGCTAAAAATTGGAAAGCTTGAGATCAAAGCTTATCCAACTCAAAATATACATGCAAAACTCTACATTATGACCTTTACTGAAGATGATCGCGATAAAGGGAGGGTGATAACAGGTTCAAGTAATTTTACTGAAGCTGGATTAAGGGATAACTTAGAATTTAATGTTGAGTTAAAAAATAGATCGGACTACGATTTTTCCTTGCAGAAATTCAATGAGCTTTGGGAAGATGCAGTAGATGTTAAAGATAAGTATATTGAGTCTATTCAGACAAAAACGTGGTTGAATGATACTATTACGCCTTATGAGTTGTATTTAAAGTTTTTATATGAATATTTTAAAGAAGATTTGAGTCAACCTGAAGAGGTTTTTTACCGTTATGTCCCTTCAGAATTCATGAAGCTTGAATATCAAGAACAAGCAGTATTGAATGCAAAGCGAATTCTTGATGAGTATGGCGGGGTTTTTATTTCTGATGTTGTTGGTTTAGGAAAAACTTATGTTTCTGCCTTACTTGCGCAACAATTAGATGGGCGGACATTAGTTATTGCTCCCCCGGTTCTTTTAGATAAGTGTAATCCGGGGTCGTGGCCAAATGTATTTTCTGATTTTAAAGTGGCTGCTGATTTCGAATCATTAGGCAAGTTAGATAGCTTAATTAAAAGAGGAGCAGATAAATATAAAAATATCTTTATTGATGAAGCTCATCGTTTTAGAACAGAAACTAATATGACCTATGAAAAGCTTGCTCAAATTTGCAGGGGCAAACGAATAATTTTAGTTACAGCAACTCCTTACAATAACTCTCCTAAAGATATTTTAAGTCAGATTAAGCTCTTTCAAAAAGGCAGGAATAGCACTATTCCTAATCTACCTGATTTGGAAAGGTTTTTTGGGGCTTTAGGGAAAAGAATAAAGAAGCTTGATAGACAGAAAGATTATAAAGAATATATAAGTATTGTTAGAAATAATGCGAAAGAAATCAGAGAAAAAGTTTTAAAATATTTAATGGTTCGGCGCACTCGCAATGAAATCGTCAACCATTTTTCAAGGGATTTAAAAGAGCAAAATTTGAAGTTTCCAGATGTAGCTGATCCTGAAGCTATATTCTACGAATTAAATGATGAGGAAGATAAGGTTTTTACTCAGACTATAGAGCTTATTGCTAAGAAGTTTAAATATTCTCGTTACACCCCATTATTATATTATCAAGGGAAAATTACCCAACCAGAAGAGTTAGCTCAAAGAAATATGGGCAAGTTCATGAAAATTCTTTTGATTAAAAGACTAGAGAGTAGCTTTTTTGCTTTTAGAAATTCTATAAGTAGATTTATTGTTTCGTATACCCACTTTTTGAATGAACTAGATAAAGGCAATGTTTATGTCAGTAAAAAGCATATGAGTAAATTATTTGACTTGCTAGAAAATGACGATGAAGAAGCAATTCAACGACTAATAGAAGAAGATAAAGCTAAAAAATATGATGCAAAAGATTTCAAAAAAGATTTTAAAAATGACTTAAAACATGATTTAGGAATATTATTAACCATTAAGAGGTTATGGGAAACCGTAAAAAGAGACCCTAAGCTTTTAGCGGCAAAACAGAAGTTGTCATCGAGGAAAATACTTAAAGAGCAAAAACTGATTATTTTTACTGAATCAAAAGAAACTGCTGATTATTTGTCAGGACATCTCAACGAATTATATAAAGATAAAGTTTTATGTTTTTCAGGCAGTTCTAGCGCTAGGATAAGAGAAAGGGTAATTGAAAATTTTGATGCAAAGGCTAGATATCCGAAGGATGATTATAGAATTCTTGTAAGTACAGAGGTTCTTTCAGAAGGTGTTAATTTGCATAGGTCCAATGTAGTTATTAATTACGACATTCCTTGGAATCCAACCCGTTTAATGCAAAGGGTAGGGCGAATTAATCGTGTCGATACAAAATTTAATAAGATTCATAGTTTTAATTTTTTTCCGACTAAGCAGTCAAATGATCAGATTAAACTGAAAGAGGCTGCTGAAGGTAAAATCCATGCTTTTATTTCAATGCTTGGAGCAGATGCTCGGTTGCTCACTGAAGGTGAGCCTATTGAGTCATTCGAATTGTTTAATAAATTACTTTCTAAAAAGACGATTACTGGGGAAGATGAGCATGAGGAAAGCGAGTTGAAATATTTACAAGTTATAAAGGAGATTCGAGATAAAAACATAGACTTATTTGAAAAAGTAAAACGATTGCCAAAAAAATCTAGGACAGCAAGGATTTTAAAAGATGCAAAAAATGCCCTTCTTACTTATTTTCGAAAGGGCAAATTACATAAGTTTTATATGGTAAGAATGAAGACTGAACCCGAGGAATTAGATTTTATTTCTGCAGCAAAGCGGTTGGAGGCTAGCCAGAGTGAGAAACGAGAAAAAATAAGTAAAGATTTATATGAGTTGTTAGAGAAAAATAAGCAAGCTTTTCATCATGCCACATTTGAAGAAGTGCCTGAGATTAAAGGGAAAGGTGGTCGTGATACTGTAACTTTAGTGTTAAGGATTCTTAAAACGAATGATATCAGGCGTTATAAGGGGTATACAGAGGATGATGAGCTCTATATTAAAAAAGTAATCAAAGAGGTAGAAGAAGGCGGTCTACCCAGACAAACTTCAAAGACTTTATTGAAAGAACTTCAAAAAGAATTGAAAAAAGGAGTTAATCCATTAAAGATATTAGCAATTTTAAAGATGAATATTCCTGCTGAATTTTTACAAGAAGCTGCTTTTCAAACTGCTGCTCAAATTTTCGGCCCCAGAGAAGTGATTTTATCAGAATATTTTAAAGGTTGACCTAATGGAAAGAAAGCAAGCAAATAAGATAGTCAAAGATACTTTTGAAAATCCCTTCAATAAAGAACAATTCGTCTATTTTATCAAAAACCTTCTTAATCATATTGAAGAAACTCCTGGTACGCTTTATCGTGGTAATTATATTCCTGATGCTTATGCTCCTTATGTAAATACATTAGAGCGTTTAGGTAAATATTTAGATGCTGATGAACGGTCAATAGATGTATTGATAGTTAATCTTAAAAAAAATACTTCTCTAGAGCGTGCACGTACTATGCAGCGTAATTTTATTGCTTGGTATTTGAATGGTAGTCGAGGAGGGGTATTAAAAGATGCTGCATTGGTTGCTTTTGTTTCTCCAGCACAAGAAGATTGGAGATTTTCTCTAGTAAAAATGGAGTATAGTTTAGATACCAGCGGAGAAAAGGTTAAAACAAAAAAAGAGTTAACCCCTGCCAGAAGATTTTCTTTCTTAGTTGGAAAAAATGAAAATACGCATACTGCCCAAAGTTACTTATCCCCTATAATAGCTGATGAGAGTAAAGATTTAAATTTAAGTAATATAGAGAATGCCTTCAGTATTGAAAAAGTAACAAAAGAATTCTTTGAAAAATATAGAGATTTATTTCTTAAATTGACAGACTCTCTAAATGAGATAGTTAAAAAAGATCAAAAAGTTAGGGCTGATTTTAAAAACAGAGGAGTAGAAACTGTAAATTTTACCAAAAAGCTTTTAGGGCAGGTAGTATTTCTTTATTTTTTGCAAAAGAAAGGTTGGTTTGGAGTAGGAAGAGATGAAGAGTGGGGAACAGGACCTAAGAATTTTTTAAGGCTTCTTTTTGAGAAAAAGATTGTTGATTATAATAATTTTTTCAATGATATTTTGGAACCATTGTTCTATGAGGCATTAGCTACTGAAAGAGAAGATAGTTTTTATAGCAGATTTAACTGTAAAATTCCATTTTTAAATGGCGGATTATTTGATCCTATTAATAATTACGATTGGGTTCATACCGATATTGTTTTATTAAATGATATTTTCTCAAATAAGCATAAGACAAAAGAAGGTGATGAAGGGTCAGGAATTTTAGATGTTTTTGATAGATATAATTTTACTGTTAAGGAAGATGAGCCGCTTGAAAAAGAAGTAGCCGTAGACCCTGAAATGCTTGGTAAGGTTTTTGAGAATTTATTGGAAGTAAAAGATAGAAAGTCCAAAGGTACTTATTATACTCCCAGAGAGATTGTGCACTATATGTGCCAACAAAGTTTATGCAATTATTTGGCAGAAGAGCTTAAGGAAAAAATCACAAAAGAAGAGATTGATACGCTTATAAAATACGGAGAAAGTGCTATAGAACATGATAGTAGAGTTGAAACCTATGGAAAAGAAACAAAAACTTATTCTTTTAAACTTTCTGAGAATATTAGAAAGAATGCATCTTTAATTGATGAAAAACTTTCGGATATTCGTGTATGTGATCCTGCTGTTGGTTCTGGAGCTTTTCTCGTTGGAATGATGAACGAAATTGTTCGTGTCCGCAATGCTTTAACTACCTATTTAAGAGATAAAAAGCAAAGAACCTTTTATGATTTTAAACGGAATGCTATCCATTATTCTCTTTATGGGGTAGATATGGATCCAGGTGCTACTGAGATAGCTAAACTTAGACTTTGGTTGTCACTTGTTGTAGATGAAGAAGATATTAAACAAATTAAACCATTGCCTAATTTGGACTATAAGATTATGCAGGGCAATAGTCTAATTGAGGATTTAGTTATTAACAATATTGTTATTAAGTTTAATCTAGATGATGTAGTTAAAGTTGATCGTCGTACCAAGAAAACAAAAGAGTTATTTAAAAAAGAAGTGCAGCATACACTTTTTAAAGATAAAAGTGAGGATATTTTTGAAGAATTAAAGAAGTTGCATTCTGTTTATTTTGAAGAGAATAATAAAAACAAGAGGTTAATTTTAAAAGAAAAGATTGTTAGTACAGAGCAGTTATTTATAACAGCAAAATGCGAAGAAGAAATAGAGCGGTTAAATGTATTTAAGAATAATTGTCGAGATAGAAAAAGAATAAGCAATGTCGAAAGTCAAATAAAAACCATTCATTCTACGCTTCGTAAATTAAAAAAAGAAGGAACAAAACCTTTTTTCTTATGGAAGCTTAATTTTTCTGAAGTTTTTATTGATAAAGGTGGGTTTGATGTGATTGTGGGGAATCCTCCTTATGTTCAGCTTCAAAAAACTGGTGGAGAATTAGCTAATGTTTATGAGCAGTGCGATTATGTTACTTTTTCACGGACTGGTGACATTTATACATTATTTTATGAAAAAGCTCATCGCTTGTTGCGGACTCATGGGATAGCTTGTTTGATAACTTCTAATAAATGGATGCGGGCTGGATATGGCAAATTGATTCGTAGGTACTTTATAGATGTTGTTTCTCTTCTTATTCTTATTGATTTTGGTGATGCACCATTATTCAAGAATGCAACAACTTATACCAATATACTTCTTTTTAAGAATATTCCACCTAGTGATTGCAGATGTTCTGTTTATGACTTAAGTAAAGAGAAAGGCGTAGAGGGTAGATTATTATATTACCTCAGGAACTTGCAAGGAAAATATATTTCCAATTTTACAGAGGTAAGTTATTTGATTGTTAATAAATATGAATTCCAAATAAAGCAGAAGGTTGAAGCTAAAGGCATACCATTAAAAAATTGGGATATTGATATTTATCGGGGTATTTTGACTGGATTCAATGAAGCTTTTATTATTAACACCGAGATAAAAGAACGTTTATGCCGGGAAGATCCTAATTGTTTAAAAATTATTAAACCTATATTGAGAGGGCGGGATGTTAAAAGGTATAAAGCGGAATTTGCTGGATTGTGGTTGATTAATACCCACAATGGTTATGATAATGAGCCTCCAGTTGATATTAATGATTATCCAGTAATTAAAGATTATTTGAAGGAGATTGAAAGGAAACGTGTGGCTGGCGAGTATGGAGAAAAGGCCAAAAAAGCTAAAGGATTATTTAAGCGTGATGATCAGGGCATAACACCTTATAACTTAAGAAATTGTGCATATATCCCTAGTTTAGAGTTGGGTAAGATTATTTGGGCAGAAATAGTATTTGATTCTGCATTTTATTATGATGAGGATAACTATTATCCTGAGGCAACATGTTTTGTCATGATAGGTAATAGGTTAAAGTACTTACAGGCTCTACTAAATTCTAAATTACTAACGTTTGCATTTAGAAAGTATTATGCTGGAGGAGATTTAAGAGGTAATACTTTTAGATACAAGAAAGTTTTTGTTGAAAAACTGCCTGTGCTACGAATTTCTGAGCGCGAACAGCAATCTTTTGGAAAAATAGTAGATAAGATAGTTGGTGATAAAAAGAAAGGTAAAGATACTCTTATTTTGGAAGAAGAAATTGATGAACTTGTGTTTGATCTCTATGCTTTGACTGCAGAAGAACGAGAACAGGTAAGGAATTCATACTAATATTCCCGCCCTTTGCAATCGCAGTCGTCCGGCTTCATCCCGATAATTCGGTATTCCGCAACGTACTTTGTGCGCTTGCCCCCCCCCTAAAGGAAACAAAAACACACCTTTTTAAAAAAATATTTCGCCGCCGCCAAAAAAAGAAATAAACGTTCAATTATGAGGGTTTTGCTCGGGAGAGGACGCAGGGATGCTAAACGAAGCCATTTCTGGCGAAGTGAGGCAGACCAAAGCCGGATCGTAGTAACGCATGAGCACGAAGCGAGCGGCCCAGCGAGCGAGGCAGTGAGCCGAAGCCCCAGCTGAGGCGAACGGTGCAAACACTGCCCAAGTAGCCCCGCCGAAGGCGGGGCGGTGCATCATAAAGTCAATTCAGGTAGGAAAACAGTAAAAAGGAATGGTTTGAGAACTTTGTAGAGTGCAATCCAAGGGTCAACCGAATGTCTTAATGTAGAAACTTTTCGGCGAATTTTTGTAAGCCGTTGATTTTGTTGACATTGTGATTTTCTTTCTGTTTCTGAAAACAAAAAATTAAAAGGGGGGAAAAGAGAAAAAGAAATTCTTTTATGGGGTCGAGCGCCGCCGATGGCGGGGGCGATTTTGATGTTTTTCGTCTTGCTCTCGCTAATGTCTCGCAATCCGTCACACATCTCCCTAGATGTGCGTTAAAAAGCAGAAAAAAAGAAAAACCCCCACCCACCCGAAAATTGTCTCTGTGCTCGGACTTCTACGCCTCTGGCGTATTCGTTCCCTGCGCTCAGAGCCAATTTGTTCCCCCTAAAAATGGAGCTTGACAAAATATGACAAAATGTGTAAAGTGGGTTCACTATGGAAAAACGATATAATTTAAGCAAAGCGGCAAAAGAATTAGGCATCACTCGCCAAGGTCTTTATTACTGGATAAAGAAAGGGTGGGTTACGCCTAAACGTGATTTTAAGAATCATCCTGTTTTTACGGATGCTGATTTGAAAAAGATTAAAGGGTGGATGAATAAATTAAAGGATTCCTGATTATGAATATTGAAATCTTTATTGGGTTCTTAGGGCTTTTGATTACGATGTATGCTATTGCCCCAGAGGTGGTCAAGGCTAGGGTTCATGCTTTTATTAATCCATTGCTGTTTAAAATCGCGATACCTTTATATATAGTTGTATCTTTGTGCGTTCTTTATTTTGAGCATTATTACTTAGATGATGTTTTAATGTGTGAAGTTTTATTTTGGGCAAAATATCTTTCTTATTGTGGGATATTCTTGTTAATATGGTTTATCTATACATCTTTGAGAGATAGAAAGCTGGGGAAATCAAATATTGAAAGGTTTTATAAATTCCTAAAAGTTCTTTTGTCAAAGCAGCAGTTTTCAATATTAATTGATATATTACATGGTAGTCTTAAATACATACTTCCATTATATAATGTTCAAGCAAAACCTGAAAAGTGTAAGAAATTAAAAAATACCATTATGGTTGGCGGCAAGGTTATTCCTTTTCCAGTTTTTCCATCTGATTCTTTTGAGACAGAGATTTCAAAAAAGATATTTAGAGACGTAATTTTTAACGAATCGTTCATAAGGGCAAATATTCATTATGGGAAAAATTTTTCTATTGATTTTATAAGTGGTTGTAGAAAAAATAAAATACACATAAGTGATTATTCGGACTTGTTTCTTTATGAGCTTTTAAAAAACAAAGACTCTTTCCTCTATCAAGAATTAAAAGAAACGCTTACAGTCTATTCTCCAAGTAACGATGAATTTGATAGGTTTCCATTTTTACATGTATTATTTGAGGATATTAAATACTTTAATGAACAGGGATTTTATAGAGGAATAGGGGAGTATGTCATTGAATTTGTTGATAGAAATATTGACAGTAATAATGAGCGATATAGCCGTAGTACTAAATATTATTGGGATCAACGTGAGCGAGATGGTAAATACAAATGTCCTGTTTATATGGGACTTAGTTATTTTACATATATGGTGAACAAGGCTATACGTGAGAATATTCAAAGCCATATGTGGCTTTTGTATGTTCATTATTGGGTTAAAGCGATATGTAAGAAAATGGTTTACTATGAAGATGAATGGCAGGGGGGCGGTGAGTTTCCTACAATTTACTGTTATTTGCTTTATGAGCTGCTTGGTATCCATGGCAATTGGGTTAAGCATATATATGAAGTTTCAAGCGAGGAACAACATGGTAGTTCTTTTCAGCAGGACGATAAATCAATTGATATAAGTGAGGAAAGGGAGTTAATTTTAGAATGGATACTTAAGGATATGCTTTATTGTGCTGATAGTATCGCGCAATGTGAAGCCATCCCCTATGATAAGCGTGTGTACTTACTTAAAACGTTTATGGGTGTAAATATTGGGATAAAAAGCAACTTTTCTCAATACGGGAAAGCTTGTATTGCAAAAGCCACCAATTTAAATAAAGTTATTAGTATATATATAGATGAGTTTGAAAAAAGAATACGTAACAAGAATTACTCAAAAGCTTTTAACGAAGATTTAAAAAATGCGTGTCAAGATGCATTAGAATCAATGGATACAATTCCTTTAGACAGTAATATTGTTAGATTTTGGAAGGGCTGGCTCAGTGGATTACAGTAAATTATGAAAGTATCAATTTGTATAAGAGTTTCAACTGGAGACCAAGTTAAAGAGAGGTTACTCTAAGAAATCTAAATAGGTTGTTTTGAGGGCGTTGTTATTATTAAGATTTAAAATTTATGAGAAATATAAATAGATATTTTTGTCGAGCATTAGATTCCAATAACACATTTTCGCCAAGTGTTCATTGGGAGCATTGTCTTTTGTTAGAAAAGGCAATGTTGGATATATTACAATATATTCCCATACATGATGGGATGCCGGATGAGAATTGGAAAGTTAGCAGTCCAAAATTAATAGATATATTTGTCAAGTCATGCTTCCTTTTTGAAGCGGCATTTAAAGGTATTTCAAATGAACCAACGGATCGTATTGTCAACTATCTTAAACAAAATGCATATGTATGGAGTGAATATTTTCTTGATGGAAAAAATCGCAACGGCAAATGTAAAGAATTAGATATTTGCGATTTTTTAACCTTTTATGACGCGTATTGTTCCTTGAACTTCTTAGAAGCAAGAATCAGATGTTCTCAAAATATTAGTGACGTTTGGGTAAATAAAATGACTGTAATTCGTCCATTTTTTAATATGAAACTCGAAAATAATGTAGTAATTAAATCCCCTGATTGGTGGAAAAAATACACACAAATTAAACATAATTTTTATTCCTATCCACAAGAAATTAATTTGGAAGCTACAATTGAAGCTTTAGCTGCATTGATATCTTTCACCGCAGTTGTTCCTCAGATGCGTCGATTACTCTGCGATCATGGGTACATACAGGATAATTTTAAAAAACCTTTTGATATTGAAAAAATCGGACGAAAAATTAATGATAAATTTGTTAAGGACCCTTGGGTTAACCATAAAAAAATGTTCTTCGAGGAATATGATGATATTGATACGATGCCCGCTATTGCATGTGTATCAGATTTATTTATAGTACCTTTTGTAGGCGATTATAGAAAAGCTAGATTATGGTCGGGGATAGGAAAATAAGAGTTGATAAAACCAGAAAGAGATTATAGTACTTTTCCGGTGTTTACAAATGCTGATTTAAAGAAAATTAAAAGGTGGAAAGATAAAATTAAATAAAGAGGTGTTAAGGACTTAATAATATGGCACATTTAACTACTAATGAAAAACAAATTCTTGAGAAGCTCTTTCAACTGGGAGGGGGCTATGTTTTGAATTTTTCTGATAGAACCATGGGGGAGTTTTTTAAAGACGATGTTGGTATTGATATATACGATGAAAAGTATAATTATGCCAGTGGTTCAAAGGCTAATCGTATGCGTGGATTTTGGCGTGAGGCAAATAATGCAATAGTTAGCGCCTCGATTATTAAATTAGTTGAGTATCTTAAAAACCAGATGCTTTTAGGCGAATTGAAAGAGAAAGAATTTCCTGAAAAATTATTACAGCGTGCTTTACAAATAGCGAGTAAATTAGCCGCAAATGATAACAAGAATGTGGTTTTTACAGTAAAGCCAATCAAAACACTTGTAGCCCAACTTCAAGAAGCTAAATTAAAAGATGGTAAAATTACTATAACTTTACACAAGAAAGTTTTTGACCACGTTCAAAGCCTTCTGTCTGATGGACACTACTTTAATGCAGTTGAAGAAGCATATAAAATCGTTAGAAATAAATTGCGCGATGTTAGCGGTAGCGAGAGGGCAACGGATGCTTTTAAAGAGGCTAACTATGAGCGTATTTTTGGTCATAATCCGGCAAATCAAGCGGAAAAAGATTTTTATGAAGGAGTAAAATTTTTACATATGGCTATACAGTTTTTAAGGAATGAAAAAGCTCATACACCAGCATATGATTTAGATAAAAATTTGGCAATTCATTATATAGCACTAGCTAGCTTGGCGTATGATTTGGTTGATAGGCAAAAGAAGTAAATATCTATTGCAATTATCCTGTATTTACAGAACTAGATTTTTTAAAAATTAAAATTTGGGAAAAGAAACTAAAAGAGGTGTGATATGAATTGTTTGACAGGTTCATTGTGGCGTAAATGGGATTTGCATGTGCATGCTCCGGGAACAAAACTTAATGATGGATATAAGGTTGAAGATGGAAAAAATGTCTGGGATGATTTCTGCAAAATTGTAGAAGAATCTGATGTTGAGGTTTTTGCTATTACGGATTATTTTTCAACTGATGTATATAAAACTTTTAAAATTGAGTATCAAAAAAGATATCCAGAATCAAGAAAAAAGTTCTTTTTGAACATTGAACTTAAACTTAATGAGTCAGTAAATAGTAAATCAGAAGAAATTAATTTACATTTAATCTTTAATCCATTATCCGCTGATAAGGCTGACGATTTCTTGAGTAATTTGAAGCTTGTAAAAACAGGGAAAGATGGAATCTCAATAAAGTGTTCAGACTTAAATTCAGTTGATGACTATAAATCGGCAACTGTTACAAGAGATTTTATCGAATTTGCATTTCAGGAGACCTTTGGAAAGAAAGCTATTCGGCAAGATCATTTTCTTATTTTTACAGCTGCTAATAATGAGGGGATTCGTCCTGAAAAAGGTAAAAAGAGAAAAGAAATTATAAGTGATGAAGTTGATAAATTTAGCGATGTTTTTTTGGGAGGGGCGCAAAATGTAGTGTATTTTTTGGGAGAGGATAGGCTTGAAGATAATGAACAGAAAATAATCAAAAAACCTGTTGTCTCAGGTAGTGATTGTCATTCCTTTCAAGATTTAAATGCATTTCTTGGGAAGAGGGTTATTAAAAATATTGATGGGAAAGAAATAATTATAAAAGATATCACTTGGATAAAGGCAAATCCAACCTTTGAAGGTTTAAAACAGATAATTTATGAGCCAGAGCCTGGAGAACGGGTTTATATCGGCACACTCGAACCTGATAGGAAAAATGATTTTCAAATAATACGAAAAATAAGGTTTGAAAATTCAACTGATTTTCCTACTGAAATTTATTTCAACAATAACCTTTGCTCTATTATTGGCAGTAGATCTACTGGTAAATCGGCGTTACTTGCATATATAGCGCATTCTATAGATAAAGATTTAGCTGAAATGCTGAGGCCTGGCCCAGGAGATGGGGATGATTACCATTGGGATAAAATTGATATTGATTGTTTTGTGGAGTGGGGGAATGGAATTTCTTCTAATGATGCTAAGTGAAAGGTAGTTTATATACCGCAAAATTATCTACTTGATAAAAGTAAAGATTCAGAAGAGATAAAGAATAAGATTGAACCGGTATTGTTTAAAAAATTTACTGAGTTCAAACTGCGATATGAGCAGGCGAAAAAACAGATAGCTGATTGTAATGCTAATATTTCTGATTATGTGAATACTTGGATTAAATTAGCAGATGCAATTTGTTCGTTTGCAAAAAGTCTAAAAGACTTAGGGGATAAAGAAGGAATTAAGAAAGAAAATAAAAATACTGAAATAAAAATAGAAGAGCTTAAAAAAAAGTATCAGTTAAGTGAAAGTGATGTTAAAAAATATAAAGAGATAAGTTCTGACTTATCTATGTATGAAGTAAATATCAAAGAAAGGGAAAAAGAGCTTGCTCAAATTGGTAGTGAAGGGGAAATAGATCAATTTTTTTCATCATTAAACTGGACTTTTGTTCCAAATATCGAAAGTTTGCCACAGAAGTTGCAAGATGTAATTAAAAAAGAAATGGAAGATGTTGACAACGGAATTCTAAAAAAAGCAAATGAACTAGTTGTTAAATATAAAATTAAGCTAGATAAAGATATAGATGATTCTGAAAAAGCAATCATCGGAATTAAAAGTGTTAATAATATCTTAATTGAAAAATATCAGAAAAATATTGAGCTCAATGCGCTTATCAAGAAAATAGAGGGGCTTAATAAGAACTTGCAAACTATAGAATCATTAGAGAAAGAGATAAATATAAAAAGAGTGTTATTGGGTGAATGTCAAAAAAACATTGATATAGAAATAAGCAAAAGAGAGGATCAATTTAAACAGCTTAAGGAAGATCTTGAAGCTAAAGATCAAAAAGGAGCCGATATAGAATTTAATATTGAATATGGATTAAATCCTGGAGATGTGGAAAGGGTTGCAAAAAAAATAAATTTAAAGGAAAGATCCGATTTCGTTGAAAAAAACGAATTAAAAGTAGATGACATAAGAAAAAAATCAAACGAATTTTTAAAAGCAATTTATTTTGGAAAGCAAAAAATAAATTCAGGTAATATAAAGAAAGATGTTATAGAAGATACGCTAACGTTGACCGAGAATATTTTATTTGCTGCTAAAATGGAAGGGGATCGGATAGGAGGCTTTCTTGAAACTACCATGACTCCTGGCAGGCGAGCTCTTTTTCTTTTAAGATTGATTCTGGACGAATCAGATGATGCTTGGCCTATTCTCATTGATCAGCCAGAAGATAATTTAGATAGTAGATCTATTGCTAAGGAAATAGTTCCATTTTTTAAAGGCAGGAAAAAAGAAAGACAAATAATTATGGCTAGTCATAATGCAAATCTCGCAATTGGAGCAGATTCAGAACAAATCATTGTAGCAAATAGACATGGACAAGATAAGCCAAATTTAGATGGAAAGCAGTTTAATTATTTAACAGGTGGTATCGAAAACACAAAAGAGAAGTCTGAAAAAATCAAGGACACGCTAGGATCTCAAGGTATTCGAGAACATGCATGTGAAATATTAGATGGTGGAAAAGAGGCTTTTGAATACAGAAGAAACAAGTATAATTTTAAAAAGAGATATTGAAAATGCAAGTTGCTTTATATATTAGAGTTTCTACCGAAGATCAAGCAAAAGAGGGATATTCTCTTGAAGTCCAAAGAGAATATCTTGAATCTTTTGCTAAGCGCGAATGCTTTGAAGTTTTTAAAATCTATTGTGATGAGGGGATAAGTGCCTACTCTACTAGACGAGAAGCGTTACAGCAATTAATAAAGGATTCTAAGGATAAAAAGTTTGATCTTGTGCTTGTTTATAAAATAGACCGCTTTAGTCGTAAGCTAAAAGACCTTTTAAATTTGGTTGATGAGTTGTCTTCTTATGGTGTTGGCTTTAAGTCTGCAACTGAGCCTTTCGATAGCACAACATCAGCAGGAAAGTTGATGTTTCAGCAATTAGGTTCCTTTGCAGAGTTTGAGCGAAATCGTATTTCTGAGAGAGTATTCCCTGGAATGGTTAAAGGTGTTCAACAAGGCAATTGGCAGGGAGCGAGGTTTTCACCGTTTGGCTATACTTACAATAAAGAAAAAAAGCTATTAGAAGTTGAGCCTCGGGAAGCGGATATTGTTAAGTTGATTTATACAATGTATCTAACTGGCAAAAGCACGCATGAGATTGCTGAGTATTTGAATAAGAAAAAATATCAAACTAGGACAGGAAAACAATTTTATACTAAATTTATAGGTGATATTTTAAAGAATAGAATTTATACAGGGAAGATCGTTTGGAATAAAAAGCATTATGATAAAAATCAAAAAACAAAGAAGCATTATAAATATATTAAAAATGATGCTTCAAAAATTATAATTGCTCAAGGCAAGCATGCTCCAATAATTGATGAGCAGGATTTTGAAGCAGTACAGAAGTTATTAGCTGAAAAGAAAAGAACATGGCGGCCAAGAGTAAAAAATAAAGAGTATCTTTTAACTGGTTTGCTTACTTGTACGAAATGTAATCATAAATACAATGGAGTATCATCAATATCAAATCATAGAACTAATAAAAAGAAACGATGGTATCGTTGCTCAGGGCCTTATGCTAATCATATTAGATGTACAAATGGATCAGTCAAGGCAGAGGATATTGAACCGGAAGTTACAAAGATTGTGGCTCAGTTGATTCAAAATGATAGGTTAAAACAGAGCCGATGGATGAGCGGGACTTTGCCAAAAAGCGCAAATTTTCCCAATTTTGGCAAAAATACCAAAATTGACGCATCTAAACTTAAAAATAAGCTTGAAGATAACCAAAGAAAGCAGTCAAAACTAACAGACGCTTATTTGGAAAATTTGCTTGGAGAAGATGTGTTTCGTGGTAAGATAGAACAACTTCGCAAGGAAGAGGATGAACTAAAGATAATCCTTGCAGGATATGAACTTAGGGAGATTGAAAGCGAAAGATCAGAAGGGTATATTAACAGAGTAAAAGACTTTTTGGATGGGCATGACGAGGCTAAGTCAGCAATAGATTTTGCTACCAAGAAAGCGATGTGCGGACTGCTTTTTAAAAACATCAAAATCGCCCCCGCCATCGGCGGCGCTCGACCCCATAAAAGAATTTCTTTTTCTCTTTTCCCCCCTTTTAATTTTTTGTTTTCAGAAACAGAAAGAAAATCACAATGTCAACAAAATCAACGGCTTACAAAAATTCGCCGAAAAGTTTCTACATTAAGACATTCGGTTGCCAGATGAATGACCGCGATTCTGAGCTTGTTGCCGGGCTTTTGATCAAAAAAGGCTATAAACTTGCGGACTCTATTGAAGGCGCGGATATTATTCTGTTTAATACCTGCAGCGTCAGACAAAGGGCTGAGGATAAGGTCTGGTCTGCGATTGGGAAGCTGAAAAAGCTTAGGACTACAGACCACAGACCACAGACCACAGTTAAAAGCAAAAAAAAAGAATCTATTAACTATAGACCATTGACCATTGACCATCGACCAATTATTGGCCTCATTGGCTGTATGGCCCAGGAATGGCAGCAGGCAGTGTTTAATAAGACTCCCTTGGTAGACCTGGTGGTCGGTCCGAACAATATTTCAGCTATCCCTGGGCTATTAGATGACATGCAAACATCTAATGCAAAAGGCCTGGCTGTCGGAGCTGATCAAAGAGATGCAAAAGTGTATAATACAGAATATATTGGAGAGATTTCCCATTGTAATGTTAATATAATGGAGGGATGTAATAATTTCTGCTCATACTGTATCGTGCCGTATGTCAGGGGCAGGGAAAGCAGTCGTCCGGCTGAGGATATTATAAAAGAAATAAAGGCCTTGGTAAAAAAGGGAGTAAAGGAAATAACGCTTTTGGGGCAGAATGTCAATAGCTACAACAGCGCATCTGTAATTACAAATGACAAATTACAAATGACAAATAAAAAACAAAAGGATGTAGGGGGGGGGCTTGCCTCCTCCCGTAATAAAAAAACATTCACTGATTTATTGAAAATGGTTAATGATATTAAGGGGATAGAAAGATTTGACTTTGTGACCTCTAATCCTAAAGATGCCAATACGAAACTGTTCAAGACCATGGCTGAACTGACAAAATGTAAAAGGTTTTTACATTTGCCAGCACAGTCCGGCTCTGATAGAATATTAAAGAAGATGGGCCGCGGTTATACGCGCAGTAAATATCTGGGGCTTATTAAAAAAGCAAGGCAGATAATGCCTGATCTGAGGATGACTACAGATATTATGGTCGGCTTTCCGGGTGAGACAAAAAAGGATTTTGAAGATACATTTGATCTAATGAAACAGGTGCAGTTCAGTGCGGCATATATTTTTAAATATTCGCCGCGGCCGTTTACCAAGGCTGCTAAAATGGAAGATGATGTTTCTCAAAATGAAAAAAAGCGCAGAAACCAAATATTGCTTGAATACCAGAGAAGTCTACATAAAAAAAGAAAGCAATTATGAATAAGAAATTTAAAATCTTGTGTCTTGTGACTTGTGTCTTGTGTCTTGTGGGCAGTTCTGTGTCCAATGTTTATGCTTATAAATACAATAGGTCTCTTGATGCAGCATTGACGCTTATGCTGCATGGCGAATATCAAAGTGCCTTAGATGAGTGCTGGAATCTGGAACACATTGAAAAAAAGGAGCTTAAAGGTGAAATCTGGTATTTAAGGGGAATCTGCTTTATGGAGCTTAATATGTATGTCCAGGCACGCAAGGTCTTTAAAGAAGCGATTCCTTTTGCCAAAGGAGATCTTTCTACAGAGATTTATATTGGCATTGCGGATTCTTATTTTATAGAGAGAAAATACAGCAAAGCGATTACAATCTATGAACAGCTTCTAAATAAGATAAAAAATGAGGATGCGTATTTGTGTGCTTTTTATTATAAGCTTGGTAAATCATTTCAGAAAGAAAGCCAGTGGTCGAAAACAAAGTATTATTTCAATCTGCTTGAGAGAAAATTCCCCGATAGCCTTGAATCCAAACTTGTTAAAAAATCATCTGTCGGAGGAAATTTCTTTACTATCCAGGTCGGTTGTTTTTCTAATATCAGGAATGCGGAAAAACTCCAGCGTGATTTAGAGGTAAAGGGCTATGAGGTTTATCTCACTCCTTTTAAAAGTAACGGTAGACAGTTCTACCGTGTAAGGGTCGGAGAATTTATGAGCCGGATAGCGGCTCAAAATACTGAAGCAATGCTTAAATCAAAAGAGCATCTGCCTACTCACATTTTCCCCTAAAATAGTATAAATGCTATTATTTGCCTTGTGCAAAGAGGTGAAGAATAACAGAAAATCAAGCAATAGTGAAAATATTGCAGAAAGCAATTATATCGTGAATATGAAAAAACCAATGATAATATTTCTAGTCGGACCTACGGCAAGCGGTAAATCAGGTGCGGCAAATGAGCTTGCCAGAGAGATCAATGCGGAGATTGTTTCTGCTGATTCTATGCAGGTCTATAGAGGTATGGATATTCTAAGCGCAAAGCCGGATATTAAAGAGCAAAAACAAATATCGCATTATCTGATAGATATTTTAGAGCCGTCTGAAGAATATAGCGCGGCGATCTTTCGCAATAAGGCCTTAAAGTGCATTGAAGATATAATAGCTCGCAAGAAAATACCTCTATTTGTCGGCGGCACAGGCCTATATGTAAAAGCGCTCACAAAAGGGCTTTTTTCTGATAACGGCAAGGATGAGAAACTGCGCAAGGAGTTAGCACAAGAAGCCAAGCATAAGGGCAATGCATGTCTTTATGAGAGATTGCAGGCTGTTGATCCAAGGGCCGCAGAAAAAATCCATCCCAATGATATGCGTCGTATTATTCGTGCACTTGAGGTATATGAGTTAAGTAGTCGGACGATAACAGAGCTTAAAACAGAAATTGAAGGTCTGGATGAAAAATATGAGTTTAAAATATTTGCTATTGAAAGGGAGCGCAGAGAACTCTATGGCCGGATTGAATTAAGAGTAGAAAAAATGTTTGAGGCTGGACTGGTCGATGAAGTAAAAAGATTGATAGCTCTGCCCTTAAGCCATACTGCAAAACAGGCCTTGGGTATAAAACAGATCAGCGCTTATCTGAACAAAGAATGCTCTCTTGATTTTGCCAAAGATCTGCTTAAGCGCGATACCCGGCGTTTTGCTAAGCGCCAGCTTACATGGTTCAGGGCGGAAAAGGATATTGTCTGGACTCCAGCAGAACCGGAAACTACCCCCCAGGAATTATCTGCAAAAATCCTTTCTTTCTTGAATCTTTGAGTGATACTTAATAAAATAACCTAAAAACTTCAACTAAAATACATATCTTTATATTTTTCAGTATGTTATGATCTTTAAAAATTGCCTGTTTGTTTTGCAAAAACTCCACTCTTATGGTATACTTTAAGTACTTTTATTAACTCTTTAGAAACTGGCAGGAAAATAGTAGCTACACTAGATTGAATCTTAAGATTAGATAGAGTTAAAATATTCAGAAAGGGGGCATTGGATGCAAATATTGCATAGGTTTAAGGTGAATACTTGTAGATTGATCGCCATAGTGCTAGTGTATGCATTTTTATGTCCACAATGGGTTTATGCATTAGATGATGTTAATAGATCAGTAAAAATACAAGTTAGTAGAAATACTTTATCTCCAGAATTAAGTATTTATGATGCACAAGTACAAGAATTTTTTTCTGTGGGAGATCAAAATAGGCCGTTAGAAGGTAAAAATATTTTATTTACATCTTTTCGTTTTGATTTCACGCATAATTTAGGCGGAAAATCATCTTTAGATGGAGTTTCTTTGGAAACAATAAAATGGATAAAAATTTTTCGTAAAATGGGGGCACGCATATTTTGTTATGCAGGTGAAATTATCCCGACAGATTTTGATTTAATTGATGGATTTAAAGTTAATGAAAATGTGCATTTTCGCTCTGATACAATTAACGGATCAGAAAGAATAGAACAGGTGTTTAAGTTAAACAGAGATATGGATAATGCTTTTAAACGCGGATATCTTAATGATCAGGAGATGAAAAATATAAAAAAGATGCAGCAGGAAATTGCTGATGATTTACTTAAATATATGAATGAAAATAATATTGATCTGGTTGTCTCTGAAAATTCTAATGCATATCCAGGGAATCTCCCTTTTGCCTTAGCTCTAAAAGACGCGACAAAAGGAATTAAATTTATCAGTCACGGACATGATTACCCTTGGGAAAGGAAAAAATTTATTATTGCACCAGGAAGTAACTTAGATGATCTGCTGAAGAAAATGCTTAACGGAAAAAAGGTAAATACTGCAGTTATTAATACATCACAGAAAAAAGAGTTAGAAAAATTTAATATGGATTCGATTATTGTACCGAATGTTATGGATTTTGATAATCCACCGGTTATTGATAAAGAAAAATTGACTGCATTCAGAAAGCATTTTTCGCTTGATCCGGAAAAAGATGTTTTAGTTTTATTACCGGTAAGGCCGATTCAAAGAAAAAATATCGATACATCTCTAGAATTGGTAAAACTGATTATGAAACAGGCAAAACAAAGAATGCCGGGCAAAAATATTAAAGTCATGGTTACGCATCCCTCTGGTGATGAAGATCCGGAATATTGGCAGAATTTAAAACAAAAAGCGCGGGAGGAGGGGATTGAACTCTTAGACGTTGGAGATCCAAAAGATCAAGGCCAGGGAGCAGAAATTTTTGAATTAAGCATAGCTTATGCAGCTTGTGATATTACTTTTTTCTTAAGTACATTGGAAGGATGGGGGAACGGTTTAATTGAATCTTTTTATTATAAAAAGCCAATAGTTGTGTACCCGTATTATGTATATATGACCGATATAAAAAAAGTTGGACCTGATTGCATTGAAGTCGAAAAAGCTACAGAGGCCAAAGCTGCGCAGATTATTGATTTGTTGCTAGATAAGGAAAAAATTAAAAAAGTAGTTGATTACAATTATGAAGTTGGACAGAAGTTTTTTTCCTTTAGAATTTTAAGGGAAAAATTGCTACCTTTTATAAAAGAGGTGATTTCTGTAAAAAATAATAATAGTTTAGAGGAGAGGTCTTTTATCATTGATAGAGCTATTTAAATGATTGAAATAGTTTGTTAAGGCCAGTTTTAGAAAATATAATGAAATATTTATAAATAATTTCTGAAATTGGTTTTTTTATATAATTAGATAATTAAGAGTGATGGAAAAGTTATGAAAAAGTTAAAAATTAAAACATTAAAAATTAGATTAATTGCGTTGGTAATTGCTCAAATTCTATTTGTCAGTAATGTGAGTTTTGCGGATATTAGTAGGCAAGAAGCAGATGCCGCAATTTTTACTCTTTCTCCTAAAATTGTAGTTGGAAATATTGTCGATAGAATTATGTTGAGGGCTCGAGTGCTTGAAGCAAATATAGATACGGATTCAATTAAAAACATTAAATTCCAATTAGAGCAAGTTAAAAATAAAAAAGGAGTTTTGAAAGAAGAAGAATTGCAGGCAATATTTAGTAATCGAAAGAATGTTGTCGGGCGCTTGGCTGCGGCAATAGAAAAAGGGAAAAAATCTCATGAGGATATTACGCTTATTTTATACGTGATTGTCGATAACATGAAAACACTTGATAATTTACCATTATTTATTGCGACGGAACTCAGACGTAATGAGCCGATAAAACAGAGGCGTAAGCAGGGAAAACTGGCTGGGCCGGATTTTGAATCGCTAAAAATAATTTACGATTTTTTTAAATTTGCAGTAATGTTTGAAGAGTGTCATGAATTATTGGAGATTAGGACAGAAATCATCAATAAATTACATGCTTATATTGATTTACATTTAACGGCGAATATTAAAAATTTAGATGAATTAGTAAATAAGTTTGATGAGCTTTATTTTTCTTGGCAGGATGAAGTAAAAGTTATAGAAGTTTTTAATAATAAACTATTAGATTTAATATTACAATGGGGGAAATTTACTTCGCATGCTGAGAAAATGTTTTATCAAGAAGAATCGCGTTTAAGTATTAATAAAGCACGCAGTAGGCGTTATTATGTTAAATCGCGTGATAATAATTTACGAGAGGCTTTAAAAGCTATATATTGTGTTTTTCCAAGTACAAATTTATTAAAAATGTTTTTATATAGATTGCAAAATAAAAACATAGAAGGGGAAAGTTTAGAAGAATGGCTAAAAGAATTTGATTGGAAAATGTTAGAAGTTTTAATGGATATATTTTATTGGAGAGAGTTAGAAAATGGACAAAAATATCAATGGCAGAGTGATTTCAAGGATGAGTTATTTTCATTGTTTGAGCAGGAAAAATTAAGGACGACAATTGTATTGTTAAAAATTGCTACTACGAGTGAGAATAAAGATATAGAAAATAGATTAATGCATCTTTGGGATGATTACAAAATTATTGAAAGAATTCTTGAAGTTTTTAGAAAACGGATAACTAATGAGAACGCAGTAAATAGCTTTAGCCGTAGGCGTGAACGTATATTAAACAAAATTGTCTTACGAGAAGATTGGGCTAGGCAAGAAGCTGAGAAAAAAGAAAATGTAGTTTTGGAAAATATATCTCCTGTATCTTCAGTTTCTAAAGATTCTAACGTGATCGGACAAAAAGAGCAAACAGGAGAAAATATTAGACCGGTGCTAAGGGCAACAGTGTCTAAATTAACGTATTCTGAGAAGCTTAAGCAAGCAGTGGATATCTTTGTGAAAGATTGTGTGCAAAATGAACGTCTAGATGTTATTGATTTGTTTTCTTTTGATTTTGATAAATTTATTTGGGGTAAGAATAAATGTGATGCAGCAATTATTCCCGCCAAACTTACAGATGATCAAATCATTCAGGTTCTACAACATACTAAAGTTAACGGGATAATTTGGATTTTAAACGGAAGAACTACGAATAATCAAAAGCATAAAGATAGAGTTGTAACGTTGGGTGCAGATTTAGGGATGAGGATTAATAAAACGAGAAATCATGGGTTTAGCGGTATTATTTGTACGGTTAGGAAGCAAAGAGTATTAGAGGACGATAAAGATGAAATTATTGAGATGACAGAGATCACCTTAGACGTACAAAGTCTAGATACTCAAAATGCTCAAGATAATCCGGGTAATGCTACTATAATTAGGAAAAAAAGTAAAGATGAAGTGGGAATGAAATTTGCTTTACGCCGATGGGTAAGTGATGTAGTGAGAAAAAATCCGATTGTCAGTAAAATCTTAAACACGATTAATGCAGTTAGTATTGGTAAACAAAAATTAGGTTTAGAAAACAGAATAGAGCAAGCGATATAAAATGCAGGGTCATGGTTGATGTGGCAGCTTGCTTTTAGGAAAAGAAAGTTTATTAAAATGAAAAAATTATTAAGACCACATAGAAATATTCCTAAGCAAATGGTTGTGTTGAGCAGATTAGAAAAAGCGCAGCAGCAATTAATTTGCAGAATAAGAGCATGAGAGCCTGGGGGCTTGGTTTATTATATGATTTGCATTTTTTTATCTGGGAATATGAAAAACCAGGTAGAATAATAAGCATTGATAAATTATTTGATAAAATTCACGTAGGGATTGAAGAATTAGCCGGTTGAAAAATAAAAAAACTTAATACAAAGCAAAAACTGAAAGATGAATTTAGCCTGGTTGCACAGGAAATTTTGGCAGGAGTTCCGTTTTTTATAAGCGGCAGATGCAATTGCCTTGGAATTTAGAAGGTTAAACGGAAGAGATATGCATATTTACTATTAAAACGTGAGGCTCCAGTATATAAATAAAATAGGGAGTTCGATTTAAGGGAAGGAGTGTAAATAATGAAATATAAGATGTTATGTAAAATAACATTTTTTTAATGCAGACACTACTTTTGGTCAATGTAGCCATGGCCGCCACGGTTTTGCCTATGCGTATAAAAATATGCTCCAGTTGACTAAGTAAAGTCATTTGTCTGCCTAAATTGGGATAGGGTTGAAATCATTGAGTATTCCATATGATAATCATTAGACTAATAGTATTAGCTATTTTACAGAAGAGCGTTAACACGGATTATTTTTTTGTAAAAATTTAAAGATTATATCAGAGATACTGCCGATCTTAGAAATTGTTAGTTGTTCTCCCCGAATAGAAGGATCAATATCAAGATCAAGTAGCATGGCAAGTATCTCTTTTTTATCTAATTGCCATCCTGCATTTGATAATCCGTTTAGCAGTGTTTTTCTTCTCTGCAAGAAAATAGCCTTAACAACCTGAAAAAACATTTTTTCATCTACAACAAAAATAGATGGTTTTTCAAGAATCTCTAATTTGACAAGCGCTGAATCGACTTCCGGACTTGGCATGAAAAAATTTCTGGGGAATATCTCTATCAATTCCGTTTTTGTATAGTATTGCAAAAGACAGGAAAGCCTTCCGTAATCTTTGTTTCCCGGGCTGGCCACAATACGTCGGGCTACTTCTTTTTGTACGGTTATGCAAATGCTGTCAATATACTTTTTTTGGTCTATAAGGTGCAGAAGTATGGGGGAAGTAATATAGTAGGGCAAATTGCCGATAACTTTTATTTTCTTGCCATTAAATATGTTTTTCAGGTCAAATTTAAGAATGTCAGATATGATGATTGTGGTGTTACTGAATCCGGACAGCTCTTTATTCAATGTCTTTTTCAAAAATCTGTCTTTTTCCAGCGCATAAAATTCACCGGCAAGAGGGGCGATAAGGCAACTCAAATTTCCAATGCCTGAGCCTATCTCAAGCACGCAATCTGATGTGTTTAGATTTGCCGTACTGGTAATTAATTCAAGCGCTTGAATATTAATTAAGAAATTCTGCCCAAACCTTTTTTTTGCGCGGATATGATTTTCACTAAGAATGTTCTTTATGCGGGACATAAACTCTTTTTTTTCTGCGCTTTCGAGGCTTATTGGAGGCCATTTCAACTGCTAGTTTTATAGCTTCTTTCATCGCGGTTGGATTGGCTTTATTTTTACCGGCAATATCAAAAGCAGTGCCATGGTCAGGGGATGTGCGGATAAAAGGCAATCCTAAAGTAGTGTTTACGCCCTTGTCAAAGTATAATGTTTTAAATGGGATGCAGGCTTGATCATGGTACATGGCAATAATTGCGTCATATTCGCCCTGCCTGGCTTTCCAGAAAAGACTGTCCGCAGGAAAAGGTCCTTCCACTTTTATTTTTTGAGCACGGGCTTTTTTAATAGCCGGGATAATATGATCTTTTTCTTCCGAGCCGAATAATCCGTCTTCACTTGCGTGCGGGTTTAAACCGCAGACTGCAATACGTGGCTTTTTCATGTTGAAATATACGTTCATTGTTCTTTGAACCGCAAAAATTGTATCCTGAACCTCTTTTTTTGTGATCTGGTCAGGAACGTTTCTCAGGGGTATATGTATAGTTACAAGGATAACCTTCATCTTATCAGCGGAAAACATCATGCGTACATAACGGGATTTAAAACGTTGCGCCAGTATTTGTGTATGTCCTTGAAATTTGAAGCCGGCCAGGTTAAGAGATTCTTTGTTTATCGGAGCCGTTACTAGTGCGTCAAGTGAGTTGCGGGATCGAAGCAACAGACATGCCATATTGATATATTCATAGGCTGCCTTACCGCAGCGTGCGTCTATTTTTCCATATGGAATCGTATATGTAACATTACCCAAATTTATGAAGTTTATTAGTTCTTCGCTTAGTCTCAGCCTTCCGATATCTCCGAGTATATGATAATTAATTGCCTTTTTCCCCAGCATTCTTTGTGTCTGCATAGCTACGCCATAATCACCGATAAGCAGAAAAGAAGCAGACTCTCTGATCTTTTTATCGTTAAGTGCTTTTAATGTTATTTCTGTTCCGATCCCTGCCGGATCACCTAAAGTAATTCCGATTTTAACCTTATTTTTTATTTTCATTTTTCTTTACCTCAATAAGAGCAGATTCTTTTAGTTTATTTATCCATTCATCAAGTTTTTTCTCTACTTCTTGGCCGAAAAGCTTATTGCGTATTTGCTCCTGAACGGTTTCCAGCGTCGGGATTACAGCTTCTTTTTTGCCGATAACTTTAAATAAATAATAACCATTTGATGTTTTTAATGGCCTTGTAATCGCTCCGACTTCAAGCTCAAAAACTATATCTTCGATTTCTTTCCGAAAAGATCCCCGCTTAATATAACCCATGTCTCCGGAATCAACAACATTAGGAGCTTCGCTGTATTTTTCTACAAGTTCGATAAATTTTGTTCCTTTTTGCAGCTCCTCATATATGCTGTTTGCTTTTTGCTCTATTTCTTCTGTATTGCCATTTATGCTAAGGAATATACTTCTCAATCGTATCTGTTTTGGTGTTGTGAAATCTTTTTTGTGTTTTTCGTAAAACTCTGCTATCTCAACAGGGGAGACGACCATTTTGGAGATAACTTCGCGGCCTACGGCCAATTTAATTAAAAGCTGTTCTTCGTAGCGTTTTCTAAGATCAGGCAAAGTTACGTTTTGTGTATTTAGTATCTTGTCGAATTCTTCTAATGTTTTGAATTTTGCTTTTAGTTCGTTGATAAGCTTGTCAACTTCTTTGGGATCTACGCTTAGCTCTTTTCTTTTTGCTTCCTGCAGGATGAGCTTGTCTCCGATTAACTGATCAAGAGTATCCGCCCGGGCAATGTCCAGTTTTTTTTCAAGTTCTTTGCCTGAGTATGTGTTTTTATACTGCTGATATATGGGGGCAAGGATTTCATCAATGTCTATTTCAGTGATTGGTTCTCCATTAACTACGGCAAGAATTTTTTGTGTATAGCTGACTTGCTCTTCTTTGGCAATAGCAGCAGAGCATATCGATAAACATATAATAATGGCGATTAGGAAAGTAGAGGTATAGTTCATTTATATTATTCCTTTAAGAAAATTAACTTGTATAAAATATAAGTATAACATACAAATGAGCAGAATTCAATAGAGAAATGCGTGGATTAGATGGTTTTTTTTAGGCTTTCAATCGCCTGATTAAGCAGCTGGCAGTATAGGTCAAAGCCTACGGCCATGATAAAACCGTGCTGCTGTTCGCCCAGTAGATTTCCGGCACCGCGTATTTCCAGATCTTCCATGGCGATCTTGAAGCCTGAGCCCAAGGCAGTAAACCTGCGGATTGATTTCAGACGGCGCTTTGCGTCAGGGTTAAAGGTGGCATGCTTGGGAGTAAGAAAATAGGAATAGGCCTGTTTGTCCAGCCTGCCGACCCGTCCGCGCAGCTGATACAGGTCAGCCAGTCCGAAATTCTGTGCATTATTGACGATTAGGGTATTAGCATTGGGTATGTCCAGACCTGACTCGACAATGGTTGTAGATAGGAGGATATCTATTCTATGCTCGATGAAATCGATCATTACCTTTTCCAGGTCTTTTTCATGCATGCGTCCGTGCCCGATGGCAATATTGGCTTCAGGAACAAGAGCGCTGATACGCTCATATATGGTTTCAATGTCTTTGATCCTGTTATGTATGAAAAATACCTGTCCATTGCGTTCGAGCTCGGTATTGATCGCGTTTTTCAGCAGTTCATCGTCAAAAACGCAGACAAAAGTCTCAATAGGCATGCGCATTTGAGGCGGAGTATTGATGGTTGACATATCCTTGACTCCCAATAAAGCCATGTACAGTGTGCGAGGTATGGGCGTTGCAGTTAAGGTCAATACATCCACAAGCTCTCTGATATGTTTGAGTTTTTCTTTGGCCTTAACGCCAAAGCGCTGTTCTTCATCTATGACAACAAGCCCAAGATTATTAAAGAGTACATCTTCAGAAAGAAGCCTGTGCGTGCCAATTACAATATCTACTTTTCCATTCTTAAGTTTCTCAATTATCTTGTCTTGTTCAGAGGCGGTTTTAAAGCGGCTGAGCATTTCAACAACAACCGGGAAATCTTTAACGCGTTCTTTTAAATTATGATAATGTTGTTCAGCCAGGATGGTTGTAGGCACAAGCATTGCTACCTGCTTATTATCCATTACCGCTTTAAATGCAACCCTGAATGCAACCTCTGTTTTGCCATAACCCACATCACCACAGAGCAGTCTGTCCATAGGCCGGGCAGTTTCCATATCCTTTTTTGCATCAAGTGAGGCTGTTTTCTGGTCCGGAGTTTCTTTATACTGAAAGCTTTTTTCAAAATTCCTTTGCCATTGCGTATCAGAAGAAAAGGCAAAGCCGGAGAGTGAATTTCTTTTCGCCTGAATTCCTAGAAGATCCAAAGCAAAACTGGTAATGCCTTGTTTTGTCTTTGTCTTTGTGTTTTGCCATGTTTTTCCGCCGAGCTTATGCAGTCGCGGTGTATGGCCGGAAAAGCCGATATATTTTTGCAAAAGATTTTTCTGCTCGATCGGTACATAAAGCAGATCTCTGTCTGCATATTCGATTTTGATATGCTTTTTTTTCTTGATGCTGGTTATGCCAAGATATTTTCCAATGCCGTGGTCCAAATGCACGATAAAGTCATTTTTTTCAAGCTCTTCAAACTTATTAATAGAAAGGCGTTCTATTTTTAAATTTGACGGCGCCAGGCCCAAAGGCAGGATTATCAACGGGTTTTGATTTGATATCTTTTTCCCGGTTTCTCGTGAGAAAGTAAACAGTTTTTCGATTTTATCAAAATCTATTTCAATGCGTACAGGGCTTTCATAATTTATCGCATAGATATCAATGACATCGCCGCGTTGTGCAAATTCGCCTTTTTCGCCGATTGCCTCCACTGCTTGATATCCAAAATCAACAAGCTGCTTTAATGTCTTATCAATGTTTATATATTGACTGGGGTAGAATTTTAAGGTTCTAAACATAAAAGTAAAAAGTTATGAGTTGTGAATTATGAATTATGAATAACAGGATATATTCTATAACTTATAGGGGAAAGACACAAGAATAAGGTGAATTTGTGCTATCTGAAAAAGGTTGCGTGTAGGTGAGAACAGAGGTGGGGAATTAAGGCAAATAGATAATTTTACACTCAGCATGATTTTTCCACCGCCAAAGAACGGCGAGACTAGGACGAGGGACGTTAATTCAAGTAAAAAGGTAAGCGGTTGAGATGCCCGTATCGTTGGGAAAAGGCAACGGTGAGGGCTAAAAGCAAAAGATGGATGGCTGATAGTAAAAGTGTTTGTTAGGATTTTTAAACGCAATACTCAATACGCGATACACAATACTATTTTTTAATAACTCATAATTCGTAATTAGTAATTCATAACTAGTAACTGAGCATATTTGGCAAAATTGACTGAAATATGGTATAATTCACAATGTAAAGTTCTTAAGTTGTTATAATGAGAGAAGATATGAAAAAAATATTCAAAAAAATCATAATCAGAATGCTGATACTTATTCTTTGCCTGAGTTTACGGGTAAACTCTGTTTTGGCGCAATATCCGGTTGACAGGGTAACGCTTTCCCCAAAGATCAATATTAGCTTGGAATCTCTGCAAAATGCAATCCAGCAGGTTGGCATTGATAAGTCTCAACTTACTGTCGAAGCCTTGCCTGAATGGCTGAATCTGGAGGAACTGGAAAATCTAAAGGGACTAAAGATCACCCGTTCTATAATAACTGATCAGATTTCAACTATTGACAGTGATGAAGGTAACGAGCGCTTTGATAGGATTAAATTTAAATTTTCATATTTGGATGATGCGGGCAATGATTTTCAAGCAGGGGAGATAACTCTTTGGAAATATCATCGTCCAGAGGGAGTTCGTTTATTTTTGCACAAATCAAATCGTTTTAATGTTCGTGTGGTTAGATTTAAGCCCAATTTACCCAGAGGTAAGGCAGTTAAGGAGCCGGGAGGAAGAGTGCAAAAGGCCGGCATAGGCATCAGCATGCTTTGGTTCTTGCTTGCTCAAGAGCAAGGATGGCAGGATCAAAAAGCATTGATTTTTAATGCAGAACCGCCATCTCAAAGAGCATTCCAAAACATTAATGGTAGATGGAATAGCTTATTGTTCGTAGGAACGCCGTTTTATGCCAAAGAGCTCAGGCTGGCGCCTTTAGTGCATGTAGGTTTTAATATTCCAAAATTAACTAAAGCGCAGATGAGAATAGTTAAGGATTTCTTTGAAAATAAGGTTGATTTTATAGATGAAACTGAACAAAAAATAATTATTCCCTTTATCAACTTCCTATCTTTAAATACGCCTACTTCCATTGAAACCTCAATTTAATTTACAAACTAATAGGTTTTTATTGTGCTAATTATATTCAAAGAGTATAATATTTTTAATTACTAATCAGTTGTTGAAAATTAAAGGAAATAGGGAATGGATAAGATCAGAGAATTAAGAGAAATTGCGATTGCTATTGATAACTGGGATGATGTTTTTTCTGATTTTGACCCCAGGCCTCTAAGCGAACGGGTTCTTTCGGAAGATTTCATTATTGAATTGAAGCAGCGTTATCGGGAGACCAGCAAGGGGGATTTTATTGTGACCATCTGCGCGCCTCAATTCCTTGAAAACAAGAAATCCGAGCGCACAGTTGCCAAAAGGCTTAAGCGCCATTTTCTGCACAGGGCTTTAGTGCGAAAAAAAGAAAACATTCGTTTGCGTATTCGAGGTTTGGTGTTTGTATTATGCGGTATTTGTTTTCTTACTTTTCTGACTTTGGCTGCCTATTATAAATGGTTTGATGATCTAGTGATAAATATCATCAGCATTGTAGTAATGCCTTTGGGCTGGTTTGGCATCTGGGAGGGGTTTTCCAAGATAGTAGATCCATCTTCGGCATCTATACAGGATGAAAAATTTTATAATAAACTTAGCAAGGCTCAGTACCGCTTCACATATATCCCTACTAAGTCCGAACTAACTTAAAAACTAAAATAAAAAATTATATTGTTGGAAGTGTGGTAGGGGGGTTAGGTTTGAACTATTGACAAAGCGATTATAAATTGATTAAATTTGTTTATGGCAAGACCATTAAGGATAGAATATCCAGGAGCGATATATCATGTAACAAGCCGGGGGATAGACCGGCGGAAGATATTTAATGCAGATAAAGATTTCCGGCATCTAGTAGAGTTGTTAAAAGAAGGTGCGGATTTTTTTAGAGTGGAAGTAATCGTTTATTGTTTAATGAGCAATTACTTTTATTTTTTAATGCAGCCACTTCAAAAAAAACGATTGACATTTTTTTTATCTATGATATAAAGATATTCGAATATCTGAATAAGAAGGAGGTGAAAATGATGGGTATCGATTACAGAAAAGTTTCTGATTTTTTTAATGTCTTTTCTCATCCTACTCGCGTTGAAATGGCCGCGGAATTATTGAAAGGTAAAAAATGTGTTAGTGACATAAGAGAGCTGTTGGAGGTAAATCAACCGAATGTTTCACAGCATCTATCTTTATTAAAGTTAAATGATATTGTTGACTGGGGTCAGGAAGGAAAGAGAAAATGTTATTTCTTAAAAAATCCTCACTTGATAAAGGACATTTTTGATGTATTGAAGAAAAATAATTTATTATAATCTTGAATAAAGCCTTATCTTGTGAAGGTTTTTGATTTGGGGAGAAAAAATGAAGCGAAAAGATTTAATAGTAATAGGCGCGGGGCCAGCAGGTCTTAGCGCGGGTATACATGCTGGTTATTTTGGCGTCAAGGCATTAATTTTTGAAGGAAATATCCCAGGGGGATTGGCGGCAGAAATTCCTTTATTGGAGAACTACCCAGGTCTTAAAGATGGAATTAACGGCAGCGGTTTTATTGAGATGATGATTGAGCAATGTAATAAATATAAAGCAGAGATGCATCAGTTTGAAAAAGTGGTTAAATTAGATCTTAAGGGTAAAGAAAAAATAATTAAAACAGACAAATCTGAATATATAACTGACGCAGTTATTATTGCCTCGGGCAGGATGCCAAAGACGCTTGGGGTTTCCGGTGAAGATGAATTTCGCGGTAAGGGAGTTAGCTACTGTGCTGTTTGCGACGGAGCTTTTTTTAAGGGCAAGAAGGTAATTGTAATAGGAGAAAAGAGTCCCGCTGCAGAGATTGCTGTATACTTTTCCAGTATAGCATCAAAAGTAACTTTGATATGTTTAAGGCCTCAAATAGAAGCAGAGAAGCTTCTTATAGAAAGATTGGTAGGAAAGAAAGCGGAAATTTTTAACAATGTGGAAGTAAGAGAGCTTAAAGGAGATGTTAAGATAAAAAGTATCGTTTTATCCGACAAGAATACAGGTGATATTAAAGAAATAGAAGCTGATGGAGTATTTTTTCAGTTGGAAGAAATTCCTAATAGCCAGTTAGCAAAAAAGGCGGGGATAGAGATAAATGAAAAGGGCTATATAATTGTTGATGAAAAAGGAAGAACGAATATTAATGGAGTATACGCGGTTGGTGATGTAACTAATCATTCGGTAAAACAGGTAATTACTGCTGTTGCCCAAGCGGCTGTTGCGGTTAATGATATATTTGAGAAAAGAGATATATAAGAATGGCACAGGATAAAAAGGAAAAACGAATAGGTGTTTTTATCTGTCATTGCGGTAAAAATATTGCCGGCGGTGTAGATATAGATTCTTTACTTGAATATTCAAAAGGGCTCCAGGACGTTGTTTTTGTCATAGATAACAAATTCTCCTGTTCTGAGGAAGGACAGGTTGCTATTCAAAACGCCATAAAAGAAAATAAATTAAATCGATTTATTGTTGTCGCTTGCAGCCCCAGCCTTCATTTAGCGACTTTTCAGCGATGTGGAAAGAAAATGGGCGTAGAAGAGGCATTTGTAGACTTAATTGATGTCAGGAAGTGGACTATGCATAGCAGTCCCCATAAGGTTAATCATGAGAAAGCACTAGAGAATTCTACGAAACTTATTGAACAAGCTGCGAGAAGAATGCGTTTAAAACGGAGGATTCCCAAGGTTACCATAGAGGTTAATTCTTCAATTTTGGTTATTGGCGGAGGAGTCGCTGGTTTAGAGGCCTCCTTGGATTTAGCGGATAAGGGGTATAAGGTAGATCTTGTAGAAAGATTGCCGACTATTGGCGGAAAGATGGCCTTGCTTTATAAAGTGTTTCCCACAAACGATTGTGCTCCTTGCATATTAGCTCCTAAAACCGCATATGCTAATATCCATTCAAACATAAATTTGTTGATCAATTCAGAGATAATAAATGTAGAAGGCTATATAGGTAATTTTAGCGTTATGGTTAATCAAAATCCTAGATATGTTGACGAGAAAAAATGTACCGGCTGCGGATTATGTGTTGAAAAATGTCCGATAAAGGTGATTGATAATGAATATTCAAGAGGTTTAGGTAAGCGTAAGGCAATATATATACCCTATGACCAGGCAATACCGAAGAAAGCGATCATAGATAAACAAAATTGTCTTTATTTTCAAAAAGGTTCTTGTAAGCTATGTGAAAAAGTTTGTCCTGCTCAAGCAATAGATTTTGAGCAGCAGCCGAAAGAGATAGCGTTAAAAGTGGGTGCGATCATTGTGGCTACGGGTTTTGATGAGTATAATCCTACTCCAAAGACTGAATATGGGTATGGGCGTTACGGAAATGTTGTTACCCAGTTTCAATTAGCGAGGCTGTTAGACATAGATGGGCCTACAAAAGGCAGGCTTTTGAGGCCGACTGACGGGAAGGAACCAAAGAATATTGTTATGATTCAATGCGTGGGCTCACGAGATGAAAATACGAATGGTTATTGTTCTTCAGTTTGCTGTATGTACGCCTTAAAGCACGCACAAATAATAAAGGAAATGGTTTTACCTGATAGCGAAATCTATATTTGTTATATAGATATACGTACTACAGGGAAAGGTTTTGAAGAGTATTATAGACACACCAGGGAATTGGGTGTTAATTTTATTCGCGCCAGGCCTTCTGAGATTGTGGAAAACAGAGAGACAAAAAATCTTATTTTAAAAGTAGAAGATCCTGATATTGGCGCGCTTATTGAGCTGGAAGCGGATTTAGTAGTATTATCTTCTGCCACAGTTCCATCCCGGGGGACAAGAGAACTTTCAGAGATTTTACGTTTAAATTTAGATGAGAATGGATTTTTTAAGGAAGTTCATCCCAAGCTTCGTCCGGTAGAAACGAATGTCCGGGGAATTTATATCTGCGGTTCTGCGCAGGGACCAAAAGATATTCCTGATTCAATCGTGCAGGCAAAAGCCGCGGCTTCTTGCGTGGATACTGAGTTAAGAAAAGGTAAGATAGAACTTCCTGAGGTTGTAGTAAATTCCGTTAAAATTTTGCATTAAAGGCGCGACAGTTATATTGGATGAGGGGGTAAAACAAAAAAGGAAAATTAAGGAGGTATTAATTGTGGCAGAGGTTTATGTAGAGGAATTTATGTCCCCGGGATGCACAGGGTGCCCGGCAGCAAGGCAGATGCTTAAAGAATTATCTGAAGAGTTAGAGGGTGAGATGACAGTGGAGGAAGTGGATATAACTGTTGATACTACTAGAGCGGCAGAGTACGGTATTATGTCAGTTCCCTCCATAGTTATTAATGGCGTGCTTAAATTTACGGGGGTGCCGAAGAAAGAAGAATTGAAAAAAGCACTTGAGGAAGAATTTGAGACGGATGAACCCAGTTAGATCTGAACAAAAAAAGTCTAATGGGGTAATAGGAGGTCTAACGGGGTGAATGAGATGGAAAAAATAGCCATATCTAAACAGACGGTTTCTTTATCTGATTTTGACCGGAATTTTAAGCTTGAAGTCATGAAACATCCGGATGCAAGCGGTTTAAACGCTTGTTTTAGCTGTGGAACTTGCACTGCCGGGTGTCCTATTCATGAGGTATTTCCTGAGTTTGATCCAAGGAAATTAGCTAAGATGGTAAAGCTGGGTATGAGAAAGCAGGTTTTGAGCAGTCCTTATATTTGGTATTGCGCTACCTGCCACAACTGCGAACAGCACTGTCCTCAGAATGTTAAGTTTTTTAATGTGTTAAATGTTTTAAAAAATATGGCGGCTAAAGAAGGCTATGCTCCTTCATGTTGGATTAAACAGACAGAGCAGGTTGCCAAAACAGGAATAGTGTTCCCTACAGAAGAAAAATGGGTAAAAAAGAGAGAAGAACTTTTACTGCCTTCTTTAAAGTTGGAGGGAAAAAATACAAAGAAAATAATTGAATTAAGCGGCGTCAATAAAATTAAACCAGAGGTTAACTCAGAATGAATAAATACGCTTTATTCTTAGGCTGCACTACCCCGACTCAGGTACCCCAATATGAGATATCTGCTCGGTGGGTTTGTAAATATTTCGGCATTGAATTAATCGATATTAAAGAGTTTACCTGCTGCGGCATTAATCAGGTTAATCTGAGTATAGAGGCGGGGCTTTTGATGGCAGCGATGAATCTGGCTTTAGCAGAAGCTGAAAAATTAGATATTCTCACCCTCTGCGCTTCCTGTACAGGTGCTTTGGCGGAGGCAGTAGAAAAATTAAAAGATGATACAACAAGGAATAGAGTAAATGAGAAATTGCGAGAAGTCCGTTTAGAGTATAAAGGGGAGGTTAAGGTAAGGCATATTTCAAGAGTTCTTTATGAAGATGTTGGCGTGGAAAAAATAAAAAGTGAAGTAAAGCGGGATTTATCCAGCCTTCGTGTAGCTCCTCATTATGGCTGTCATTACCTAAAACCAAAGTCTGCTTTTGAAGGATTTGAAGAACCTGACAATCCGAGGTCACTTCATCAGCTTATTTCTGCCATAGGGGCACAGCCTGTTAATTATGAAGCTCTTAATCTTTGTTGCGGAGGAAAGGTTTTTCCTGTTTCTGAAGATTTAGTCCATTTATTAGTGCAGAAAAAATTCGATAATTTGAAGGATAAAAAGATAGATGGGATAGTTCTTCAATGTCAGACCTGTTATCTTATGTATAGCGATCATCAAAATAAGGTTAATGAAAAATATGGTAAACAGTATAATTTCCCCATTATTCTTTATCCGCAGCTTTTGGGGCTTGCTTTAGGCGCGGACCCGGTAAAAGATTTAGGCCTTAATTTACACACAGTTTCGGTGGATAAGGTTTTGGAAAAAATAGCATAGCGGATAGGTAAGTATGAATGCTGATATTAAAAAATGGTTAGAGAAAGACGGAGGGCAGTTTTTAAAAGAGATTGGTCTTAAAAAAGGGCAAACTGTTTTAGATTTCGGTTCAGGAGCTGGTCATTATACGATTCCGGCGGCAAAAATTGTCGGTAGTAAAGGTAAAATTTATGCTTTTGATAAAGATAAAACTGCTTTAAGTAAATTAGAAGAAATAGCGAGGCAATTTGTTTTGAAAAATATAGAATTGATAAACGGAGACACGAAAGTACCCTTAGAAGATAACTCTATGGATGTTGTTCTATGTTACGATGTTGTTCATTATATGAAAAACAGGGCACCAATGTATGATGAGACCCACAGGGTTTTAAGGCCGGAAGGATTCTTTTCCTTTTACCCAAAACATCATAAAGATGATTATCCTTTGATGGAATTGGCGTCGTTAAAATTAGGAGCTGTTATAAAAGAGGTAGAAAGGTCAGGATTTATGTTAAAAGATAAACTATCTATAGAATGTCTCCATGACAATTATTATAATGAGTGTTCTATATTGAATTTTACTCTTTTATAGATATGTGGTAATGATAAAGTAAAGTAATAATGGTATCGGTAGTTTTCTAACAAAGGAGGTTTGAAGATGTTTAAAGTAGATAAAGAAAAATGTGTAGGGTGTGGCGCTTGTGTTGAGGCTTGTCCGGCACAGGCAATATCAATGGCCGGTGGTAAGGCTAAGATTGATGCTGATAAGTGTGTAGATTGCGGTAAATGCCTTCAGGTTTGCCCTCAAGGAGCGATTTCCCCTGGTACAGGATTACAACATAATTCTGACTCCAGACAAAGGCCGATGTCTCCTGGATCTGATTTTGGCATTGGAGGCGGCAGAGGCAGAGGTATGGGTAGAGGTTTAGGAAGAGGCCCGCGTGACGGCAGAGGCGGCGGCAAAGGCGGCGGCGGTAGAAAATAGGGAGAAACAATAAAAATGCGAAAAGCGGGAAAAGCGGCTTCAAGAATTTTATTTAGACTGCAAAAAATAATTAAACCAGGGATTAGAGAAATAGATATAAATAATTTCGCGGAGGATTTTATCAGCCGGTATTATCCAGGATTTAATTTGTCATCCAAAGGCTATAACGGTTTCCCCGCTTCTTTGTGCGTTTCAGTAAATGAAAATATTATTCATGGCATTCCTTCTCAGAGGGTAATCAGGAATGGTGATTTAGTAAAGGTAGATCTTGTGGTTGATCATCAAGGCTGGTTTGCTGATACCGCGCGGACTTATATGGTAGGAAGGGTAAGCCTGGAAGCGAAGAAACTGGTGAAAACGACAAGAGCAGCTTTGCGTGAAGCGATAAAAGCGGCAAGGCCGGGCAATACTACGGGAGATTTAGGGTATATTATTCAAAATTATATTGAAAAACAAAATTTCTCAGTCATGAGAGAATTTTGCGGCCATGGTATAGGCAGAGAAATGCATATGGAACCGGCTATACCTAATTTTGGTAAAAAGGGGGAAGGACAAAAATTAATAGAGGGAATGGCAATCGCGATAGAACCGATGGCTTTTATAGGGAAAGCTGATATTGAGATCGCTGATGACGGCTGGGCAGTCAAGTCAAAGGATAACTCATTGACTGCTCATTTTGAACATACTGTTTTGATAACGAAAAATAAACCGTTAATTATTACAAATTAATAGGATTATCTTCCAGAGGTTGGAATTAGAAGATATTTATCCAGTGGATTTTTTATATCAACTAAAATAAAACAAAGTATTGTTGCTAAGAAAAGGCATCGTTATAGTTAAATTAATATGTTATGAATAAAACAGCGCTTATTTATAGTAAGAATTTTAAAAAATTAGATTTTGGTTATGGGCATCCCATAAAAGGAGACCGGTATAGGAAAGCATTAGAAGAATTTAAAAGAATGGGTTTGTTGAATAATCTCACTATAAAAAAACCTGATATGATATTGAAGGATATTATTAGCCTTTTTCATACTGTTGATTATATAAAAAAGGTTCAGACAGTGAGTAAAACCGGTCAAGGGTCTTTTGGTGAAGAAGTTTCCGGAGTTAAAGGTATTTATGACGCAGCCTTGCTGAGTGTGAGCGCTTCTATTACAGCAGCAAATTATATTGTCAATGATAATCCATTTAATATTGCTGTAAATATTTGCGGAGGTTGGCATCACGCTTTTGAAAATAAAGGAAGAGGTTTCTGTATATTTAACGATATAGCTATTACCGTTAATTACTTACTGAAAAGAAAAAATATAAAAAAAATTATGATCATAGATTATGACGCTCATCATGGGGATGGTACCCAGCGGGCTTTTTATAATAATAGAAGCGTTTATACTGTTTCTTTTCATCAAGATCCGGCTACACTTTATCCGTTTAGGAGTGGATATGAAAATGAGATTGGGCAAGGGAAGGGAGAGGGCTTTAATAGAAATTTTTCACTTTCTTCTTTTTGTAGCGATGCCGAATTTATTTCAAAATTTAATCAAGTTTCTATGTTAATTAAAGATTTTCTCCCGGAAATTATAATTTTACAAATGGGGGTAGATGGCTCTGAAGAATGTACAATTTCCAATATGCGATTAACCAAAGGCGCCTATGATTATGCTTCAAAGTTTCTTATGGACTTACAAAAGAAACATAAATTTAAGATTTTAGCTTTAGGTGGTGGAGGGTTTGTTCATCCTATGCTGGGACAACATTGGGGGATTCAAATTAAAAATTTTATATCATGAGTTAAATTGAGTGTATTTAATTTACAGACAAGGGGGTGAATTAATGGCGAAGAATATTTCTGAACAAGATATTCGTAAAGTATTAGCAGAAGTAAAGCATCCTGCTATTGACTCTACTTTGGTAGAGTTAGGAATAGTTAAGGATATAAAAATTGAGGGTGATAAAGTTGTTGTGACTATAGTGTTTCCTGTTCCAAATATTCCTATTAGGGATACAATTATTAATAGTGTAAAAGAACCCATTGCTAAATTAGGCCTAGGATGCGTGGTAAAAGAGACAATAATGGGCCATCAGGAGCGCGAAGTATTCTTAGATAAAGAGCAGAAAAATTGGAAAGGTAATATATAAAATGGAAGAATTAGTTTCAAAACAATTTAAATTTTGTCTTTTATGTAAGCATGATTTGCTGTGGGTGGATGAGGCCGATGTGTATTTTGGTTTATGATATCATGGAGAAATTATAACTGGAATACTAGCATATTCGGATGGTGGATATGGATTTTGGTATCTCTGCCGCTTTTTTTATTAGGGATTTGCCAGAGTGCGCTTACTTTATGGGATTGCCTTTTACTATTTATTTTAAAAAAGGTAAAGTCGTTGAGGCTACTACTAGTATCCAGGATAAAAAACAGATAACAGGAATATGGGATGAAGTATTTCAAATAATAAAAGAAACTGATTATGCGTTAGAATAATTTTAAAATTGCTTAAACCAGGGTAGGTACATTTTTCGTTCAAAATATAGTATGTTAATGGCTTATTCGCGTGAAAAATGATCAATTTTTAAGTATGAGGTATCGTTAAAAAGGAGGGGGATTATGTTTAAAAAGATAGTAAAAAACTTCGGTCCGGAGTGGGGTGCTGTAGTTATGGGGACTGCGGCTCTTTGTATTACCATGCAATTATCCTCAGAAGTTGCCAGGGGATTTTCATCCCTTTTATATGTGGGTTTGGGGTTTTATTTATTGACAACTGTTATGCTTATCACGTTTTTAATTCCTTGGACATTAAGATTTTTTATGTACCCGGAAGAAATTAAGAAAGATTTGGAGCATCCCATAAGAGGCAACTTCTTTCCTACTATGCCTATCTGTTTTATCCTAGCCGGGACAGGCACCAACAAACTTGGCCCCATGCTCTTTGGCCCGTGGTTTGCATATCATTTAAGTATAGTCTTTTTCTTACTGGGTGTTATTGGAATCTTCACCTTTGGTTTCTTGTTGGTTCGAACACAATTTCTAAATAAAGAAATTCGGCATGAACACGCGAATTTCTCCTGGTTTATTCCCCCAGTGTCCCATCTTATAATTCCCGTACTTGGAGCCTGCTCTATGGATGTTTATTGGGCAGAAACCAGCCTTGCGCCTGTTTTGTTTATAATCTCTATGATAGCTCTGGGAGTAGGGGTTTTGAACTTTTTTTTTGTTGGCGCGGCAATATGGCATCGCTATATTTACACGGATATTCCGAATGGAAAGTTAGCTTCTACCACCATGGTTGGGATAGCTCCAACTTCTATTATCGTTATTGTTCTGATAAAATTTATCCAAGCTATTGAAGCTTCGCATGGCAGTCTGTTTGGAATAAACTTTATGTCCCTGTTTTCCCCCGTTAAAATAATAGCATCTGTTCTTTGGGGTTTCTCTTTTTGGTGGTTAGTTGTAGTAATTATCTTATTGCACAACTATATTAAAATGAAAGATCACCCTTTTGTTTTCGGCTGGTGGGCATATACATTTCCTCTTGAAGCATTCGTTGTTGCTACCGGACTTTTAGCCAAGTGCGTAGCAACCAGTTTTTTACATGGGATGTTGATAACTTTAAATACATTAGTAGTGGCAGTTTGGATCGTTGTGGTTTTTAGGACTATTAAATGGCTTGAAAGTGGGGCTTTTTTTAAGCCTCAACATTAAAAAGGGAGAAAAAAATGAAAGTTCGTTCAATAATTATAGCTTTAGCAATTGTTCTAACCCCTTTTATTATAGGTATGCTATTATTTTTAGCAAGAGGTAGTGGAAGAATTCCAGTAAAGGCGCATCTTTCCACAGATACAAGGAGAAATAATGAAGGTATGGCTTATAAGGGAATAGAAGTAAACTGGACTTTTTATTCTGATTGGAAATATAAGCCTCTATTTTTTCACGTTGATGAATATTTTGTGTTTGTGTTTCACTACACAAATAGTAATGCTCACGATGTTGTATTGATGCCTTCGTATACTTTTGTTCCTCCCGGGAACAAGCGCTATTCAGCAAATGAGGAGATTTCAATGTATATTGAGGATGGAATTGAAAGGACTCTCAATGTTAATGACCAAACACCGATCACCTTTAAATTATCTTCAAATGAGGTAAAAGATTATATTGTGACCTTTGAAAAATCTCCTAAGTTAAAACAATTCTATGTAGATGTAGATATCTGGAAAGATGTTTCTTTACGTATATATTATAGAAAAATAGATGACGGGTGGGAGTACTATAAAAGCGAGCGGGTTAATAAATATATAGGGAGAGGATAGAAAAATTATTGAAGAAAAAATACGTATAAGAAGAGGGGTTAAAATTTATAACGCAGGATAATGGTGTCCATTACGAACAGGCTCTGAAGGAACTTTTATATTCGCCGCAGATTACAAATTCAACCAAGAAATTCACAAAAAGAGCGAAAAGCAGGCAATACAGGTAGTATTGACTAATTAGGACTAAAGTGATAGCATAATTCTACACACTTTTTCTCATAACTGTACAACGGAGTAGAGTATATTGAGAGCAAAAACCAAAATAGTATATTAATCCAGCAATTCTTCTAAAAAGGGGGAGTTGCTTTTTTGCTTAAAATGGATAGCGAATGGCGTATAGCGTTTAGCGGATATGGGTTAGGGAAGTATTTAGGAGCTTAATAGATGGCTAAGAAATCAAAGCAATCTAAGAATTGTGAGAAAGGGATAAAAAGCTGGCCTGCTGATGATCGTCCAAGAGAGAAGCTATTGAAGAAGGGGGCGCAGGCTTTGAGTGATTCAGAGCTTTTGGCGATTCTCTTGCGCACAGGGACAAAGGGTATTAGCGCGGTTGATCTTGCTAGAAAAGTTATGAATAAATTTGGCGCTTTTAGAAATATGATACAAACTGATGCCCGTGATTGGAGGAATTTTAAAGGCTTGGGAAGCGCGAAAATCGCTCATATTCAGGCAGCGCTTGAGATCGGCAGGAGGTTCCGAGAGGATAAACTTGTTGATGGAAGGCAGAAGATAAAATCAGCAAAAGAGCTGGTTGATATCCTGATGCCGCAAATGAGAGATTTAAAGACCGAAATTTTTAAGGTTGCCTATCTTGATAGTGATAACCGGATTATTGCTATTGAGGACGCGGCAATAGGCACGGTAAATTATGCTATGCCGATTGTGAGAGAAATTATACACGGCGCATTGCAGAAATTCGCCGTATCAATCATCTGCGCGCATAATCATCCCAGCGGAATAATTGAACCAAGTAAACATGATAAACAATTTACAAATGAATTATGTAATGCTGGACGTGTTATGGAAGTTAAGATTATGGACCATATTATAATCGGAGATAATGAGTATTTTAGCTTTTCCGATAAAGGGTATTTGGTGTAAATATGCCAATTAATGAAGCTCAAACAAGAAAACAATATATTGATCAAGCCTTAAAACAGGCGGGATGGAATACTATTGTGCCGTATGAAAACGGAGCAGTTTATTCTAATGAAGCAATAGAAGAATACCCCACTGCTTCAGGGCCTGCGGATTATGTCTTGTTTTTTGAGGGGAAGCCAATTGCGGTAGTTGAAGGGAAAAAAGTTGCGGTTGGACCTCAGAATGTGTTACAGCAAGCATTGCGCTATTCAAGAGACTTTCAAAATAGTTGTTTTTCTTTTAACGAGTATAAAGTCCCATTTTGTTTTTCAACAAATGGAAAAGTTATTTGGTATCAGGATGTCCGGCATCCTTTAAATAGATCTCGAGAAATCGCCAGATTTTTTACCCCGCAAGCTTTGCAGTCTTTGCTTAAAAAAGATGAAGCTAGTGCTAATAATTGGCTATCGCAGAATGCTATTGATGATCAATATTTGCGCGCTTATCAAAGAGAAGCGATATCAGCAATTGAAAAAGCGATTATAAACCGTCGCCGTGAAATGCTTGTTGCTATGGCAACAGGAACAGGCAAAACATTTACAACTGTGAATCTTATTTATCGCATGATGAAATCAGGACATGCAAAGCGGATCCTTTTTCTTGTTGACCGCAAAGTTCTAGCTGCGCAGGCAGTATCTGCTTTAGCAAGTTTTGAGCCTGAGCCTGGGCTTAAATTCGACAAAATTTATGAAGTATATAGCCAGAAATTTAAACGCGAAGATTTTGATGAAAAAGATAAGTTTGATCCTAAAATATTACCTAATGAATATTTAACTGATCCCAAAGACAGAGATTCATTTGTGTATGTATGTACAATACAAAGAATGATGATTAATCTTTTTGGTAAAGAGGGACTGCCTGATGAGTGGGATAATAGTGATATGGATCCAATTGATATTCCGATCAATGCTTTTGATTTAATTATTGCGGATGAGTGCCATCGCGGTTATACATCTTCAGAAGACAGCAAGTGGCGTGAAGTGTTAAACCATTTTGATGCGGTCAAAGTGGGGCTTACCGCAACCCCGGCAGCGCATACAACTACCTTTTTTAAGCACATAGCATATCGTTATGATTATGAGCGGGCAGTTAGGGAGGGATATCTGGTTGATTATGATGCGATTAAAATAAACTCAGATATTACTATCAACGGGGTTTTTCTCAAAGAAGGTGAAGAAGTTGGAGTTAAAGATACTGAAACAGGACAGCTGACTTTTGATGTATTAGAGGATGAAAGAGAACTTTCTGCGACTGCGAATGAAAGCGATTGGACTGCTCCGTCACGAAATAGAAAAGTTGTTCAGGAGATTAAAAAATATTTAATTGCACAGGAAAAAGAAAACGGGACTTTTCCTAAAACATTAATATTTGCGCATAATGACCTTTTTCATAGATCTCATTGTGATCAGCTTGTTGAAATATTGCGTGATGAATTTAATCGCGGGGATGCTTTTGTTCAGAAAATAACCGGCAGCCCGACGGTTGATCGTCCTCTTCAGAAAATCAGAGAATTTAGAAATCGCCAAAACCCAGGCATTGTGGTAACGGTTGATATGCTTTCAACTGGAGTCGATGTCCCTAAGATAGAAAACATTATTTTTATGCGTCCGGTCAAGTCACGTATTTTATTTGAACAGATGATGGGACGGGGAACGCGCTTGTGTGAAGCAATTAATAAACAGCGGTTTACTGTTTTTGATTGTTTTAACGGAACACTTTTGGAATATTTTAGAAAAATTACCGGGATTACAGCTGAAGCTCCTGCAAAACCAACAAAAACTATTCGAGATATTGTAAATAATATTAAGAATAATCTTGATCGAAGCTACAATATTAAAGTTTTAAGCAAACGGTTACAGCGTATTTCGAAAGCAATTACCCATGAAAGCAGACAAAATTTTAATTTTATTTTGGAAGGCACTGATATCGCAGATTTTGCCCTGGATTTAGCACGACTCTTGGAAAAAGATTGGGCAAATACAATGCGGATTATTCAAAAAGAAGCATTTTTCAATATATGCGATAACTATCAAAGAGCCAGAAGAACATTTATTGTTGCTGCTGGAGCTGAAGACACCGTAACATCGGAACGTATTTTTAGGGCCAAAGACGGCAGCGAGTTACGTCCGGATGATTATATCAAAGCATTCGAACAATTTGTAAAAGAAAATCATGAACATATTGAGGCCTTGGAAATTCTGCTAAACCGGCCAAGAGATTTCCATACAAATGAATTAGAAGATTTAAGGGGAAAGCTATCAGTCTCTCCTAATGATTTGGATGACAAATTTACAGAGAATAATTTACGTGATGCATATAATAAAAAATTAGCAGATATTATTTCAATAATTAAGCATGCTGCCTTAGGGGAAGATTTATTGACTGCTGAGGCGCGAATTAAAAGGGCATTTCATAATATTCGTTTACTCCATAAATTTACAGAAGAACAAGAAAAATGGATGATTTTAATAGAAGGGCATCTTATTAAAAATATATTAATGGAGAAAGAGGATTTTGATTTAATGATGTTTACCCGCGAAGGCGGTAATTATTCAAAAATTAATAAAATATTCAACAATGAATTAGATACACTAATTCAAGAGATAAATGAGGCGGTATTGTTATGAGTGATGTAGTAAATAAATTATGGGGTTTTTGTCATACGCTTCGCCATGATGGCATAGATTATGGCGATTATATAGAGCAGATAACTTATCTGCTTTTTCTGAAAATGGCTGAAGAGAAAAAAGCTGAAATTCCCAAAGAATATGCGTGGAATAAACTGCGCGACAAATCAGGCACTGAATTAACGGATTTTTATGTGGATTTGCTGCGGGGGCTTGGTAAAGAAAAAGGTGTTTTAGGAGATATTTACTCCGGGGCAATGTCACGTTTTGCTAATCCGGTAAATTTAAAACGCCTTATTGGTTTAATTGATGAAATTGAATGGACATCGCTTAATGTAGATGTCAAAGCAGCTGCGTACGAGGGGTTGTTGGAAAAATCAGCAGCTGAAGGCAAAAAAGGAGCAGGCCAGTTTTTCACACCGCGAGTGCTCATTCAATCTATTGTTAGATGTATGAAACCTGATCCGCGCGAAAAAAAAGATTATACGATTTCTGATCCAGCTGCTGGAACAGGTGGATTTTTAGTTAGTGCTTTTGAATGGCTAATGCAAGTATCCAAAGGAAAACTTGAGAGAAAAGACGCTAAGCGTATTATGAACATTACTTATTATGCAACTGAGCTTGTAGCGCGTCCGAGAAGAATGGCATTAATGAACCTTTTTTTGCACGGTATTCATGCGAATATTGAGCTGGGTGATTCAATATATGAGCCGCTTAAGAGCAGGCAATTTGACTGTGTTTTAACAAACCCGCCTTTTGGAACCAAGGGGGCAAATCAAGCTCCAACTCGTGATGATTTTACGATCGAGACAAGTAATAAACAACTTAATTTTATTCAACATGTTATTAGTATTTTAAAACCAGGTGGCCGAGCGGCAATGGTATTGCCGGATAATTGTTTGTTTGAAGATAAGGCAGGAGAGGTTTTAGAAATATTAATGCAGGATTGCAACTTGCATACCGTGCTTCGCTTGCCACGCGGGACATTTACTCCCTATAGCCAGGGAGTTAAAGCAAATGTTATCTTTTTTCAAAAAGGCTTGCCCACTGAAAATGTATGGATTTATGATGCGCGCTCCAATGTGCCTGGTGTTACAAAAAAAGACCGGCCGCTTACATCAAAACACTTCGAAGAATTTGAAAAATGTTATGGCAGTAATCCTAATGGCAGAAGTAAAAGAAAAGATTTAGGGGAAGATGGCAGGTTTAAATGTTTTCATATCGCTGAGGTAAAAGAACGTGGTTATAAATTAGACATTACCTGGATCAAGGACGAATCACTAGAGGATCCTGACGATTTGCCAGAGCCTGAAGTTTTGGCAAGTGAAGCAATAACTGAGCTGGAAGCTGTTGTGGATAGCTTGAAGGAAATATTAGCGGAGTTTGATATCAATGAAAAATAAATTACCTGAGGGATGGGAATGGAAAGAGTTGTTATCAATTATTGATTATCAAGGGGGGAGTCAACCTCCCAAAAAAGAATTTATTTATGAGCCAAAAGATGATTATGTGAGATTACTGCAAATCAGAGATTTTGGTAACAAACCATTTCCTACTTATGTTCCTGATTCACATAAATTGAAAAAAGCTAACAAAGGAGATATATTGTTAGCTAGATATGGAGGCGCTTCATCAAGCAAAGATTCCTTGGGAAGAGTTTGTGAAGGTCTAGAAGGTGCTTATAATGTTGCTTTAGCTAAATTAATTTTTTCTGATAAAAAATTGCATAGAGACTATGTTAAATTTCTTTTTTTAGGACCATGGTTTTTAAATGAGATATCAAAAAACTCGAGAAGTTGTCAATCAGGGTTTAATAAGGATGATTTGAAGGGGATTAAGTTTCCAATTGCGCCTTTATCGGAGCAAAAACGCATTGCGGATAAATTAGATAAATTATTGGTAAAAGTCAAAGACGTCCAAACAAGGCTGGATAAACTCCCCTTAATTCTGAAACGATTTCGGCAATCAATTATTAGAATGGGATGTTCTGGGGTTTTAATTAATTCTGAGCAAGAATATCCTATGGTGAATTTTGGTAAGTTAATAAAAAAGATACGTGGTGGCACAACAGCTGTGCCGATTAGAGAAGTAACGAAATTTCCAGTTTTACGCTCAAGTAGTGTGAGGCAAAGCTTTATTGATTACGAAGATGTTAAGTACTTAACTGCTGAGCAATCTAAGAATCCAGATAACTTCATTTCCAATGGAGACTTGCTATTTACTCGACTTAATGGAACAGCAGAATATGTTGGTAATTGTGCTGTTGTTTTTGGGATAAAAGAAAAGACCTATCAATATCCTGATCGCCTTTATTGTGCCCAGGTTTTAGATGACATACTGCCAGAATATTGTGAGTTGGCTTTTTCTCATCCAGAAATAAGACTAGAAATTGAGAATAGAGCAAAATCCAGCGCTGGGCATAAAAGAATTTCAATAACTGACGTAAAGGACGTTATGCTCCCACTTCCATCTGTTGCTGAACAACAACAGATTGTTGGTAAAGTGAGATTTTATTTTACCCAGATTGATAAAATTAAGAAACGATATAGTAATATGAAACTATTTACGGATAAACTTGAACAATCAATTTTAGCCAAAGCCTTTCGCGGTGAGCTTGTTTTGCAAGACTAACAAGTTGGTTTTTTAAAATAAAAAATAAGCGGAGTTTTTGAATGAGCATAGAGTTAGTTCCTGACCTCAAAAAATTACCTCATATTTATGGAGCACGAAAAGATGAAAAATTAATTATTTTTGTCGGAGCGGGGATATCTGCTCTTTGGGGATGTAAAAGATGGAAAGACATGGCAAGCTCTCTGATTAATTCGTGCTATGAAAGAGGCAATATAGATTATTGGGCTTGTGAGACTTTATTAAGAAAATACTCTGGTTCGCCACGGAAGCTTATAACTATCGCTAAAAATATTCTAAAGGACAATTATTTAGGAGAATTGAAGAGAACTATACGGCCGATACAGGCGAGGAGGGATAAGTTGCCTGATTTATTTAGCAATTTATTTTCTCTTCAGGCGACATATATTACAACTAATATTGACGATCATTTCTCGAGTCTATTTGATAAAAACAATGTTCATTTCGAGCCGGGGAAATTTACGCTTAAACCTAAAAATATTGTTCATTTGCATGGTATTATTCACGATCCGGAAAGTCTTGTTATGACTGTAGATGAATATATCTCTCGATATAAAAATGATGGATTTAGGAGCTTTTTGGAAACGGCATTTTTTGATGAGAAATATTGCTTCCTTTTTGTAGGCTATGGCGTTGATGAAATGGAAATAATTGATTTTATGATTCAAAAATATAGCAGAGGGGTGAAGTCTTTACGAACTTTCTTGCATCGTTTTTATATTTTACTTCCATTCTATCACAATGAGGAGCTGTTATTAAAATATGAACAACTATACTTTGATCAAATACATATGTCAGTTATCCCGTATGCAATAAACGCTAGGGGGTATAACCAAATCAATGAAGTGTTGTTATCTTGGAGGAAGGCTTTTGAGGAATATGGCAATGGTGATGAATTTTATGGATTTAATCAAATCATTGAGAGGAATTTATGAGCCAGCTTAGCACAGAAGAACAGCAAGTTCTTTATTTGATTAAAACAGATGCGGATCAGGCAAGATATTTCTTTGCCCGTGCTAAATCTTTAAAGTGGTTTTTTACACTTAAAGAACAAAAATATTTTAACCCTGAAGCTATTGCGTATAGTCCAGATGGATATGCATTATTTTGGGACGTCTTGAATTATCTTGAACGCATTTCTGAGCAAGTGGCCCAAAATTCCCAATATGGCAAGGAGCTGATTGAGATTATCGAAAGTCTTGTCCAGTTTTCTCTTAATAAAAAACGTATCGATAATTACCACATCTGGTGGTATTGCGTAAAAATGCTTAACAATTTACTACCGACAATCATTAAAGAAAATCTTACAGCTGATAAGTTTAAAACATGGCTTTCTGTATGGACTGATCATTCGCTGGGGAGTGATCTAACGATTAATGATATTAGTGAAAAGCTCTTGCCAAAATTTCTTCACAATGACTTTGTCCCAGATTATATGTATGCCGAGAACATTATTTATGCAATTACTACGATTAAGGCTGGCGGCAAATCAAATGCTTTCACAAAGCGAGATAATGCTGTTATGGCTTGGCGAACTTATTGGATTTTGAATGCTTTTAAGAAACATGGACAGCTGATCGGCCAAAAATGTTCTCTTCGTGTTGTTCTCGAATTAGCAGATAGGTTGAGTAAAGCATTGGGGTACAAACAAAAGGATCATTACGCTGATTTAGAAATAGGAGATGCAGTTTACCGCTTTAAGGTTGCTAGAATCTTCGCAGATGACTTAAAACCTGGAGAGATTAATTTTCAGGATGATGAGTATAAATGCGAGGTCAGGCAGTTTTCAAAAGAACAGATTGAAAGTGTTAACAGGGAAAATGATTTCTGGGCACTACATAATCTTGAACCTAAGGTGCAGGTTGAAGGAGGCCATTTTGTATTTACTGTTTTAACAAAAGATGCGTTTGTTGCTGAAATAAAAAAAAAGTTACCCAAAGGCATTAAATGGAAAATCGCGGATAAATTTGAACAAAAAATTTTAAATATTCATGAGGGGCTGTATTCCGATTATTCGCATATATGGTGTGGGAATTTGAAAAGCGGCCCTGAACATGGGAATGGCGCAGAGGATGTTTTAACAGTAATCCTGCGGGATGTTTTGATTGCTAAGTGTGAGGAAGCTCGAGAAGAAGGAAAACTTGTGTTAAATTCCTTTTTAAAAGATAATAAATATCAATTTCCTATTTTTCGACGCTTTGTACTTTTATGTATTGATAAGTTCTGGGAAGAATACTTTGAATTTTTAGATAGGCTGGTTGAAGTTGTTCCGACTGTTCTTGCTGATTCTGACCTTGAAGTAGAAATGCAGGATGTTCTTTTGCATCATAATTCTAAATTCAGCTCTGAGTTGAAGTCAAAATTGAAAATGCTTATTGATAATGTCCCGAATTATTATGTGGAAAAGGGAGATGAGAAGTTTGCGGCTTACTGGAAGTATAAATGGTTGTCTCCATTGCGCGAAAATTCTGACTTTTCTGCTTTGTATGAAGATGCTAAGCAAAAAGCTGAGCCTAAAGATGGCAAGCCCTACAAGGTTGAGCGTTCCGCGTTTAAAGGTGGATTTGTAAGTCATAAATCTCCGGTTACAAAAGAAGAAATCTTGCAAAAGCCGATTGCCGAGATAGTGAAATACTTGTCTGATTTTAAGGGGGCTGATTTCTGGAACGGTTCTTTTGAAGGTGAACCGGACAAGGAAGGGCTTGCTGATATTTTACAGTCCGCGGTCAAAGAAGATTCAAAAAAATTTACTGATGAGATTGATGCTTTTATGTCAATGGATTATTTCTATTTACATAGAATATTTCGAGGAATAAAAGAGGCTTGGAATGCTGGAAGTGAAATTGACTGGAAAAACATCCTTGATTTTAGTGTTAGATATCTAAAGAGGGGCAAGGCGGTTATAACTGCCGAGGCTCTTAAAGCACAAGGCGAAGATAGCGGTAAGGGGCGGTATATTTGGATTGCTGAAACGATTGTTGAGTTGATTGGTGATGGTTCAAGGGATGACAAGAGAGCCTTTGACCCACAATATTTTGATAAAGCAGAAGAGATCTTTGACTTGATTCTTCCGCTGCTGAAAGGCGAGAAGCATCCCGATACGCAAAGAGAGGCATTAACCTATACTTTTAATACAACTCTTGGCAGGGCAATAAGGGAATATGTGTCTTTTTCTTTAAGGGTAGCGAGAGCGACACAGAAAAAGAAAGAAAACTGGGGGTGCGATAAATTTGAAAGATTTCTTCCGATTGGGATAGATGGATATATCTGGCTTGGATGTGATCTGCCTCAGATGAAGTACTTAGACAGCAACTATACACTTGAAAAAATAAATTTCTTTGCCCAACCAGAGGCCCCAGGATTTGAATGGCAGATGTTTATGGAAGGGTATTTAACTGGATCTCGGGTATATAAAGATTTATATGGCTTTATGAGGGAGAATTATAAAAAGGCTCTCCAGAGTACGGTATTTAAAGGAAGCGCAGATGAAAGGCTAGTTGAACACATCTGCATTGGATATCTTCAACTTGGGGAGGCATTAGCGCAAAATAATAAGGATGGCAAACTGAGCTTGTTTTGGAAAATGCTTGATGAGGCCAATGCTGATGATGAGCGAAGCCGGTGGGAGGATGTGGCAAGTTTCTTTTGGTCGATATCGGGCAAAAGTCTAAAAAAAGAAGAGAAGGCCGATCAAGAAAAGCCGTCCGAAGGGAATAAGAAAAAAGTCATTGATTTCTGGGCGTGGACATTCAAAGAGCAGGAGATTGTTAAGGGTAAACTATGTGAGGCATACGGTTCGTTTTTAAGTCGCATGGCTGAGTTAACGATTTGGCTTGATAAAATTGACGATACCACAGAGAAATGGCTTTTGCTTTCAGCGCCATATATCGAGGCCCAACATCGTTCAGCGTTTTTTATTGAGTATTTGACAAAATTTGATGATGAAGATAGCGTTAAGCGTATTGGGAAAATATTCCTGAAAGTTCTGGAAACGGCTACGCCTACTTTCAGACAGGAAGAAATTCAATTAATTGTCGAGCGTCTTTATAAGATCGGAGAAAAGAATTCTTCGGTTAAGGAAGATGCTGAAAATATCTGTAATACTTATGGTAGGCGTGGAATCCATTTTTTAAAAGAGTTGTTTTTTAAATATCAGAAGAAATAGAAAGAGAAGCTCATTAAAGCAATAGAGAGACTTTTTTTAAGGAATATTTTCTAAAAAATATTAATTTTGAGGTGGCAGACTTCACGTTTCTGTCCTGATTTACCACTAGATTACCGTAATTGGGGTCAGGTCTGAACTATTGACAAAATCGCAGTTCCCGGGAGTTGAATATTTTAAACCTTGACACAATAGGCCTCTCAGGAGCATAATAATTCCATAAGAAAACTAGTCGTCCCGAGTTGAGAAGGAATAAATCCCGGACGTTAAAAAAGTAAAACCTTCGCCAAAAAAGGCGTAGGTTTTTTGTTTTTAGGAAGAAAGAGGTAGAGATGAATAAAGAATATTCTGCAGGGGGAGTGATTTTCAGGAAAGAAGATGATACGATTCTTTTCCTTATAATCTATAGCCAACGCAATAAGCTCTGGGGATTTCCGAAAGGGCATATTGAACCCAAAGAAACAGAAAAGCAAGCTGCGCTAAGAGAAATCACTGAAGAAACGGGAGTGCAGGATCTGAAAATAATTGATGGCTTCAGGGAAGAAGATATTTATGCTGCTATAAGTAACCGCGGGGAATTTAACGGGCAAAAAATTAAAAAGCATTCTATTTATTTTTTAATACAGACACAAAATAAAAGCATTGAGGTAGATGGAGAAGAAATAAGTGATTATAAATGGCTGGAATTCCAAGAGGCTCTTAAAGTATTTGATTTTGAAAGTGTAAAAAAAATATTAAAGATGGCAAATCTTTTCTTATTAGAGATGCAGGATGAAATCACTCCGGGAGATACAATCTCTGAAGATAATATAGATGACGATATAGAAACACTGGAAATGCTGGACTTTTTTGATGATGATTTCATTTAACTACAAAGTACAAGGACGTATATTGTGAAAAAAATATTAATTCCACAAGAAACAATTGAGCAAAAAATCATTTTAGTCCGTGGTCATAAGGTTATGCTAGATAAAGATATTGCTATGCTTTATGGGGTTACTACGGGAAATCTTAATAAAGCTGTAACGAGAAATATTGAACGGTTTCCTCAGGATTTTATGTTCCAATTGACAAGGCATGAATTTAATAACTTGATATTCCATTTTGGAACATCAAGTTGGGGCGGCACGCGTAAACCTCCGCGCGCATTTACAGAGCATGGCATTCTAATGCTTTCTGCAGTATTAAAAAGCGTTCGAGCTATACAAGTCAACATTCAGATTATGAGGACGTTTGTGAAATTACGTAAGATTTTGTCAGACCACAAGGAATTGCTTAAAAAAATAGAGAATATGGAAAAACGATACGATTCACAATTTAAAATAGTTTTTGAAGCTGTCCGGAAATTAATGGCTTCACCGGAAAAATCCAGGCGGCGCATTGGATTTCATAATGATTAGAAAATGGACTGTAAATTTTTAACCCACAAAGCAAGGAGGATGTTGTGAGAAAAGGATTAGTTCCAATTGTTGTTGCGATTATTATAGGGCTTGCTATTGTGTGGACAGCAAATATTTTCTCCAGCACGGCTATTTCAATAAAAAATAAAGGACATGTGAAAGTAAAGGGCTTTGCAAAGAAAACAATCAGTTCAGACCTAGCTATTTTTGAAGCAACAATTTTTGCAGAAAACAAGGACCTGAAGTCCTGTTATGAGATTCTTAATAAAGACAAGCAAAAAGTAGCGAAGTATCTTGAAAATTTTGGTTTCTCAAAAAAAGAGGTGGAATTTTTCGCTGCTAAGATCGGAGAAAGATTCAAGCTAAATGAAAAAGGGTATAAGACTGAAGAAAGAGTAGCTTTTGAACTATTTCAGAGGGTTAAGATAAAAAGTGAAGATGTCTATAAAATAGAGAAACTTGCTGCGGATGTAGTTGGAGTGCTTGGAGAAGGCGTTCAGCTTGCTGTTAAGGAGCCAAAATATATTAATACGAAGATTGAAGAGCTAAAGCTTGAAATGATCGGTAAAGCCACGGCTAATGCCAAGGACAGGGCACAGGTTGTATCAAAGCAAGGCAAATTTCGCTTAGGCCCGATAGCATCGGTAAGGATAGGCGTTTTTCAGATCACGCCATTATACTCTACCGAGATTTCAGGTTATGGCATTAATGATACAAGCAGTATTGAGAAAGAAATCAAGAGTGTAGTAGAGATAGAATATTTCGTGAAGTAAATGAAGAAAATTACATTAAAGTATAATAAAATAAGCCATATTATATTTTTAGCGTGAAAATTATAATATAAAAATTCTTATTTTAAATTCCCCCTTTAGAAATATACGTTATATTTTCAATGTTTTAAGTGAATAGATGTAGGCATGGAGGCCGAAACTCTGCTGATTTTTTTATTCCCCTTTTAAAATCCACTGCATTTTTTCTTTAATTTATGTGAGTAGACGAAGCCAGGAGGGCGGAGCGCTGTAAACTATGGATGGTTTTTCGGCGTGAACCGCCAAGGGCGGAGAATCAGCGAACATAAATTATTAGAAAAAAGTAGAAATTTTGCAGGGGTGGGTTTTCTTTGCATACTTTCTTTTAGCCACCAAAAGAAAGTATGGCTGGGGGACGCTTTATCGGGGGCAGGCATCGCCCCTAAATTTTCTAATTGTTATTTTTTATTAATTGTATATTAAAACGGGCGCACACAAGGGGCGCCCCTACAGGTTTAATATATGTTTCTCGCAACTCATAATTTATAACTAGTAATTAGTAACTAACACAATCGCTTTAAAACAACCCGATTGTGTTACCCTGTTCATCAATATCCACATTCTCCCCAACAGGGTTGCTTGGCAGCCCGGGCATGGTGCGCATTTTTCCGCAAAGCGGATAGATAAATCCCGCGCCGGCTGATACACGGATCTCTCTGATAGGCAGCTCAAAGTCTGTAGGTACGCCTTTAAGTTTTGGATCATGCGATAGCGATAGATGCGTCTTAGCCATACAGATAGGCAGTTGGTCAAAGCCAAGCTCGCTGCATTGGCGTATCTTTTTTTCGGCAACCGGGTGATAGGAAACAGAAGAAGCGCCGTAGATTTTTTTGGCAATAGTTTCTATCTTGTCTTTTATGGACATTTCAAGCGGGTAGAGAAATTTAAAATTGCTTGGCTGTTCGGCAACGCGGGTTACAGCTTCGGCAAGTGCAACAGCGCCTTCACCGCCTTTGGCATAGGCCAGGCTCTCAATAGCTTCTTTTGCGCCGTAATCAAGTGCGAGTTTTTCAACTAACTCTATTTCCGCATCAGTATCGGTTTCAAAGCGGTTTATCGCTACAACTACAGGCACTCCGAAGACTGTTATATTTTCAATTTGTTTTTTTAAATTGCAACTTCCTGCTTGTATGGCATTGAGATTTTCAGTAAAAAGTTCTCCATCAAGTGTTTTTCCAGCTACAACTTCAAATTTTCCGCTGTGCATTTTTAAAGCTCGCATTGAGCAGACAAGTACAGCGCAGTCTGGTTTTAATCCGCTGTTGCGGCATTTAATATCCAGGAATTTTTCTGAGCCAAGATCTGCACCAAAGCCGCTTTCGGTTACTACATAGTCGGCAAGTTTCAGAGCCATAGAGTCAGCCAGGATAGAGCTGTTTCCATGCGCAATATTTCCGAAAGGTCCGGTATGAATAAAGCAGGCTGTTTTTTCCGTGGTTTGCACGATATTAGGCATAAGCGCATTTTTTAAAAGAACAGTCATTGCCCCGGCGACCTTTATATTATTTGGCGTGACCGGTTTTCCGTCATAGGTCGTGCCAAGGAGTATTCTCCCCAAGCGCAGGCGTAGGTCCTTTAGTGAATTTGTCAGGGCCATGATCGCCATGACTTCACTGGCTTCAGTGATTTCAAAACCGCTTTTTCTTAAAAAACCGTTTTCTTTTCCGCCAAGGCCGATTATTATTTCACGCAGGAATCGGTCATTAACATCAACTACCCTTGGCCAGGTTATGGACTGCGGATCAATGCTTAATTTGTTTTCCTTTAATATATGGTTGTCCAGGAACGCGGCGCAAAGATTATGCGCAGTGCCGATAGCAGATACATCTCCGGTTAGATGCAGGTTGACATCTTCCATGGGTAGGACCTGAGAATATCCTCCGCCAGCTGCACCGCCTTTGATGCCAAATACAGGTCCAAGCGATGGCTCTCTTATACATGCGATTGCTTTTTTACCGATTTTATTCAATCCCAGCGATAAGCCGATAGTGGTCAGTGTTTTTCCTTCGCCTAATGGAGTAGGTGTTATGGCTGTTATATATACATATTTTCCGTTAGGCTGATCCCTTAATCTATCCAGTATGGAAAGGGATATCTTGGCTTTATAATTACCGTAAGGGTGAAGTTCATTGCTTTGGATGCCGATAGAAGCGGCAATTTCACTGATGGGTGAAAGCTGAATAGATTGAGCTATTTTAAGATCACTTTGCATTGTATCTCCTGGTATAATCTTCAGTCTTAGACAGGATTATACCTAATTGGTAGCGTTTAACGGTAACGAAGCCAGTATCGGTAATGTTTAGCGGTTGCGGCAAAATAATTCCTACTTACAACGATAACGTTATCCTTAAACGAAACAGGTATCGCAATCCTAACCTTTTCCCCATCAAACCTGTTAACACATCATTATAGGGGAACGCCTTTATTGTGTCAAGAAATTACGCTTTAGTGTTTGACAGAAAGATGTTTATAAGGTATACTTTGCCAGGATTTTCATTTCTTATAACTAATTAATAGTAAAAAGTTTGTGGAATATTTAAAATGAATATTTTTTATAAAACTATACTTTGTTTTGTGCTCTGGGGATTGATATGTGTTAATTTCAGTTTTGCCGGTGAGGATTCTCATAGGTTCAAAACAGAATATCTTGGCCCAAGGCTTAATCTCTCGATTAAGTCTTTGCAAAAGGCAATGGAGACATTTTCTCAGGCAAGAATAGATGAGGCGCTTAGAAAAACAGCGGATAATATAGATGAAATTGGCAAGAGAAATTTTAAACGTAATCCTAGTGGAAGAGAGTTAGTTGTAGCATTAGCCATGATCCTTGAAGGCAAAACCCTTAAGAAAGTGGATTATTATTTTGATAGTTTGAATTATATGGTTGAGGAATTAGGGGTAAGGGAAAAACCCAGGCAGATATTAAGGCTGCGAATATTCAAGATTGCCTCAACCATGTTTTTATGCTTAAGCCTGGGCGCGGGATTTGTGTTTATGGATATTATTAAGGAGTTGTATTCTTTAAGTACTTTGATCACTGCTCCGGTATTTTTAATTGCAGGATGGTTTTTTATCGGAAGGTCAATTGATTTTTTTTTCTGGATAGAAAATAAAATAGATCCAAAAAACAGGCATATTTTTTCTAACCCGATTCAAGAATTGGAGGTACAAGAAAAAGAGCAGTATCTTTCTGAGATTAAAAAGACTTTAAGAAATGTTATCAATGACAGCTTTGATGAGCCAGAGCCTTTAGCTAAAAAAGAAAATGTGTATCAGCCAAAGAAAAAGCAATATAGGCAGTTTCATTTAAATATAGATGAGGCAATGGGAAGAAATAATTTTATCTGCCCTTTAGAAATTGGATTGCCAGGTTTAGTGTTAAGTTCAATATAGTGGAGATATGTTTTAATTGCTAATATTCTGTAAATGATATTGATTTTATTTTTAAAAAAATGTCAGACCATGCATGCTGCGCATTGAGAAGTACAGTCAGTTGTGCATTTAGAATATATTAAAAAAGAGTTAATATATTGCAAGAGTTTACCTTAGCGTTTTTTTGATAATTATTGCTTTTAATCAACTTTTTGGAAAAGGCCCTCCTGGATATAAGCAGTTGCACTTAGAAATGGATATTATAGAGGAAGCTCTGTCTTTGACGGATGGTAGTTCTCAGGGAAAAATAGATATAGAGCTTGATGAAGAAGCTTTATTAGAGGAATCGATTTAAACAGTAGTTTTATTTTTTCCTTGACATGTGTAGCAACTCATGATATATTTTCTTTCTACTATTTGTATTTAGTTTTAAATTTTAATTTTAATAATGGACAGGTTGTTATGAAGACATTTATGAAAAGACCCGAAGATGTAAAAAGGGCATGGTTTATTGTTGATGCTGATGGTATTATTCTGGGTAGAATGGCCACTAAGATAGCAATGGTTCTCAGGGGTAAGGACAAGGCGGAATATACTCCGCATGTTGATACCGGAGACCATATTATAGTTATTAATGCCGAAAAAGTACGTGTGACCGGAAAGAAGCTTACGGACAAGAAATATCATACCTATTCCGGATATCCGAGCGGGCAGAAGGAATACAGTTTAGAGACAATGTTAAAGAATAAACCTGAGGAAGTTATCAGGAAGGCTGTTAAGGGTATGCTTCCGAAAAATACCTTAGGCAGACAGATGTTGACTAAGCTGAAAGTATACAAAGGCAGTGAGCATCCGCATGTTGCTCAAGGTCCTAAGGAATTAAAAATTAAAATTTAAATTTTAAAAATTAAAAATTAAAAATGTTTTTTTCAGGAGGTAATGTTTTGGTTAAAGAAGCAAGATATTGTGCTACAGGTAGAAGAAAAGAATCCGTTGCCAGAGTCGAATTAAAACCAGGAAAGGGTGAATTTGTTGTCAATAAAAGGATGTTGGAAAGTTATTTTGGAAGAGAAGTTTCCAGAATGCTTATTAAGCAGCCTTTGATTGCGGTTAACCTGTTAAGCAAATTCAATATAAGTGCTAATGTTAACGGTGGAGGTCTCTCTGGCCAGGCAGGCGCTATTTGCCATGGCATAGCCAGAGCATTGCTTAAATATGATGTCAATCTGAAACCTTTATTGAAAAAAGGTCATTATCTTACCCGCGATCCTCGCATGAAGGAGCGTAAAAAGTATGGGCAGAAGGGCGCTCGTGCACGCTTCCAGTGGACAAAGCGTTAATTAATATATTAATATCAGCTTTTGTCTAGAGTACTCTCAGAGCTTGATTTTAGCATAGAGGTCTGCTTATTTTTTTTTGTAACATTCGCAACTCCTTCTAAGTAAAAGCTTTAAGTTGAAAATGCTGCTAATTTTCTACTGAGAGTTCCAGTTTCTAGTAAAAATTCCAAATAAATACTTATGGTTGTAAGTTGTTAATATATAGCATGTTGTGATTGATAGCATTTTTTTGTGTTCTCAGATGTGCTAAAAAGGCTGTTTCGAGTGAGCCCGACGAAAAATATATTGACGTAATAATGATTTTAGCATATAATACCATTTTACATTAAATAACTAAATAGGTTAAATAATCAAATCATTGAGGATTAAAATTATGATAAAGGCAGCTATAATCGGAGCAACAGGATATGCAGGCGAAGATCTTCTACGCATATTGCTCGGACATCCGGAAATCGAGATTTGTGATCTTGTTGCGAAAATAGAAAGAAGCACTCCAATCAGCAGTATTTTCCCATGGTTGGAAAATAGGCTTGATCTTGAGTGTAATAGCCAGCTTGATGTGGAAGCAATATCGAAAAACAGCGATGTGATATTTCTTGCTCTGCCGCATAGGGTATCTATGGATATTGCGCCTAGTTTTTTAAGCGCAGGCAAAAGGGTGATAGATTTTAGCGCTGATTACAGGCTTAAAGATGTCAATGAATATAAGAAATGGTATGGAGTAGACCATACAAGCAAGCAATTCGTTCAAGATAGTGTATACGGCCTTTGCGAGTTGAACAGAGAAAAAATTAAAAATGCACAGCTGATTGCCAATCCAGGCTGCTATCCCACTGGAGCAATATTGGCATGTGCTCCTTTTTTGAAAGAGGGGATTGTTGAGCCTGATATTATTATTGATGCTAAGTCCGGGGCAAGCGGAGCGGGAAGAAATGCTGTTGCTTCACTGATGTTTGCTGAGGTTAATGAGAATTTTAAGGCTTATAAGGTTTGTTCTCATCAGCATAGCCCGGAAATTGTTCAGGAGCTTGGAATCCAGGCTAAAGAAAAAGTGCATATAAGTTTTGTGCCGCATTTAGTGCCGATCAACAGGGGAATATTAAGCACAATATATATGGACTTAAAGAAAAATATCTCTGTATTTGAAATAGTAGATCTGCTTAATAAATTTTATCAGGATGAGCCTTTTGTCCGGGTCAGGCCTGCAGATATGTTTCCGGAAATAAAGGATGTAAGAGGTAGCAACTATTGCGATATCGGTATTAAGATAGACCGGAAAAGGCTTATCGCGGTTGCGGTTATAGATAATCTTGTCAAAGGCGCTTCAGGTCAGGCAGTACAAAACTGCAATATAATGTTTGGACTTGATGAGACTATGGGGCTTTTGTGATGCAAGTTTTAAAAAAAGGAACAATAAACACCCCCCTGGGGTTTAAAACTAATGCATTGAATTGTGGGATAAAGAAAAGCAGGCCTGATCTGGCGCTTATTTATTCTATTGTCAGAGCGCAGTGCGCGGGCGTGTTTACTAAAAATAAGGTTAAGGCAGCTCCGGTAATATTAGGCATAAATAATTTGAAAGATAATCATGCGCAGGCGATCATCATAAACAGCGGCAATGCTAATTGCTGTACTGGTAAGAGAGGTGCGGATGACGCGCTATTAGTCAGCAAGCTGCTTT
>CAYTGV010000003.1:107889-113268 GCA_964437495.1 uncultured Planctomycetia bacterium
TGCTGTACTGGTAAGAGAGGTGCGGATGACGCGCTATTAGTCAGCAAGCTGCTTTCAAAGGAACTGAAATTACCGGCTATTGATGTGTTAATGTCATCAACCGGAGTTATCGGTAAGTATCTGTCTAAGGAAAAAATAATAAAGGCATTGCCTGAACTTGTTAAGGGCCTGGGATTCAATAAAGCGGATAAAACCGCCCAGGCAATAATGACAACCGATACTTTTTCCAAACAAGTTGCAGTTGAAATAAAGATCAAAAATAAACCGGTTACTATAGCGGCTGTGGCTAAAGGCGCTGGAATGATATGTCCTAATATGGCGACCATGCTTTGTTTTATTACAACTGATGCCTTTGTAAAACAGAGTGCGCTTAAAAAAGCTTTAAAGATTGCGGTTGATGAATCTTTTAACTGTATTAGTATTGACGGCGAGATGAGTACAAATGACAGTGTTATTATAATGGCTAATGGCTTAGCTGCTAATGCTCAAGTTTTGGAAAATAGCCGGGAGTTTAAAGAATTTGGGCAGGCATTAAAATTTGTATGTCTTGAGCTTGCAAAAATGATCGTAAAAGACGCTGAGGGTGCGAAGAAGTTTGTTGAGATCAATGTTCTAGGTGCCAAAAGCAAAAAAGAGGCAAGTGTTGCTGCTAAGGCAATAGCAAACTCAATTCTGGTGAAAACAATGATTGCCGGAAATAATCCCAACTGGGGAAGGATTCCGGCTGCTCTGGGGGCAGCTGATGTTGATTTTAAAGAGCAAAAGCTGGTATTGACTTTGCAGAAAAAAGTTGTATTTAAAAATGGTCTGCCTGTTTTAAAAGATAGATATGGCTTGATTAAAAGTTTAAAGAAAAAAGATATAGATATTACGGTAAATCTTAATAACGGAAAATTTAAACATACGGTTTATAGCAGTGACCTGACCGTAGAATATGTAAAAGTTAATATGGCTTATAACTAGGTCTATAGTCTATGGTCTATAGTCTGTAATTTGAGGTCTGATCTGATGATTGAAGAAGCTTCAAGAAAAGTAGATATTCTAATAGAGGCATTGCCCTATATAAGACAGTTTTATAAAAAAACTGTGGTCATTAAATATGGAGGCAGTGCGGTTGAACAATCTGAGTTGAATCATTCTATACTTGAAGATATAACTTTTATGAACCATGTGGGAATCCATCCGGTTATTGTTCACGGGGCAGGACCGTTTATAACCAAGAGAATGAAAGATGCAGGAATTGACGTAAAGTTTGTAAACGGGATGAGAGTTACTGGTGAAAAAACGCTTAATATCGTCAATGAAGCGCTGAGTGAGGTTAACAAAGACATAGTCCGTGAGCTGAAATCCAAGGGAAATGAAGCCAAGGGATTTGTCGGGAAAAACGGAGAGCTGATCAGCGCGAAAAAGAAAAATCTCAGTTCTGATGCCGGGTTTGTGGGAGATGTTACTGGCTTCGATAGTCAGCTGATTTATAGCTTGCTGCAGTCTAAGATGATCCCAGTTATTGCTCCTATGGGTGTTGATGAGAATGGGCAGCTTTATAATCTTAATGCGGATACCGTAGCCGCTGAGATAGCGGTTGTAATGAAGGCGGAAAAACTGGTTTTACTGACAAATGTACGTGGTATAATGAAGGATATTGATGATCCTGAATCGCTGCTTTCAACGGTTACATTAGAAGACCTGGATAAATTATTTGAAAGCAGAGTGATCAAAGGCGGGATGCAGCCTAAGGTGGAAGCCTGTAGATTTGCGGCTGAGCGGGGAGTGCATAAAACACATATTATCGATGCGCAGATACTTCATGCTCTTTTGCTTGAGGTATATACCGATCAAGGTATAGGTACTCAGATAATAAAAGATAATAAAAAAATAGTAAAGAAACTTTAAAAAGGCAGGTGGAAATGGATTCTAAGAAAGTGATTGAACTTTACAATGAATATGTAATGCCAAATTATGCCAGAAAACCGCTGGTAATAAAAAAGGCAAAGGGTAGCTGGGTTTATTCTGCTGATGGGAAAAAGTATCTTGATTTTTTCCCGGGTTGGGCAGTTAGCGGGCTTGGACATTGCCATAAACGCGTAGTTAAGGCAGTACAGAAGCAGGCGGCAAAAATAATGCATGTTTCAAATAATTACTATAATGAAGTGCAGGCACAGCTTGCTCAGAAACTTTCGCTGAATTCTTTTGGCGGAAAGGTTTTCTTTTGTAATTCCGGTGCAGAAGCAAATGAAGCGGCATTTAAACTTGCCCGTGCTTTTGGAAATCCTCAGCGTAATGAGGTGATAACCATGAATGGTTCTTTTCACGGTAGAACTCTTGCCTGCACAGCTGCGACTGGACAGGCTAAATGCAAGGTTGGTTTTGACCCAATACCGCAAGGATTTAAGAGTGTTCCTTTTAATGATAAGGAGGCTTTAAAAGCTGCGGTTAATGATAAAACAGCAGCAATCATGATCGAGTTCATACAGGGTGAAGGCGGTATCAAGGTCGCCGAAGGCAGTTATGTACGGTTTATTCGGGAGCTTTGCGATAAGAACAAGATGCTTTTTATTGCTGATGAAGTCCAAACTGGAATGGGGCGCACGGGAAAAATGTTTGCTTATCAGCTTTATGGGGTTGAACCGGATATTATAACTTTGGCCAAAAGTCTAGGTGGTGGTATGCCGATCGGAGCGATAATTGTGCAGAAAAATATTGCAGGTACTTTGCGTCCGGGTATGCATGCTTCAACATTTGGAGGCAACCCGGTAGCTTGTGCAGGAGCCTTAGGAGTGATGGAGGCAATAGAAAAAGACCAGTTATTAGATAATACAGTCCAAATGGGAACCTTATTGCGCAATGAGCTGATAAAATTAAAAGGAAAGTTTCCGGTTATAAAACAGGTTAGAGGTCTGGGACTGATGCTTGGAGTTGAGGTTATTGTTAATGGGCCTAAGGCTTATGAGTATTGCCTGGCTAATGGACTGCTGATTAACTGTACCCAGGGGAATACGCTTAGGATAATGCCTTCAATGACTGTTACGGAAAAAGAAATAAAGTTTGCTATGGAGATATTGGAAACAGCAATCAGCAGGTGTTAAAAACAGACATCCGGAGGATGGCTTATCATATAGTTCAAATAGAATATTGAAGAAGATGTGTTATTAGACTTTGCCGGTAAGGGCCGGGAAGACTAAAGAATAATGGTTTAATATTGTTAACCGTTGTAATCAGGTATGATACAGTTCATATCTTAGGATTATGCCAAGGAAATAAAAATGAATAAAGACCTGATATCAGGATTTGACTTAAGCGCCGGAGATATTAACGCTATATTCAGCCTGACTAAAAAATTAAAAAAGAAAAAAATAAGCACTGAGCTTAAAGGTAAAACCGTCGGTCTTGTATTTCAAAAACCGTCCGTTAGAACCAGAGTATCCTTTGAGGTAGGCGCTAGACAGCTGGGCGCGGATTGCATTTATCTTGCTCCGCAGGATATTAATCTAGGCTCCAGAGAGCCGATAAAGGATGTCGCCCGGGTGCTCTCAAGATATCTTGAGGGGATTATTGCCAGAACTTTTTCCCATGAGCATATTCTTGAACTAGCGCGCTATGCAAAGGTGAGTGTAATAAACGGATTGAGTGAACTGTATCATCCGGCTCAAGCCTTGGCTGATATTTATACCATAGCCGAGAAGTTGGGAAAGTGTAAAGGCAAGAAGCTGGTTTTTGTCGGTGATGGTAATAATGTGGTGCATTCGCTTGTAGCTGTAAGCGCAAAATTAGGCCTTAATTTTTCACTTGCTACGCCTAAGGGATATGAGCCGAATAAGAAGATCTGGGATGAGGCTTTAACAATTGCTAAAAAGACTGGATCTAAAATAACACATAGCTATGATGCTAAGGAGGCTGTTAAAGGCGCGGACTTTGTCTATACTGATGTATGGACTTCTATGGGGCAGGAAAAAGAAAGAAAAAAACGCTTAAAGGATTTTAGAAGATTCCAGATTAATGCCAAATTGCTTGAGTCTGTGGGTAGAAAATACTCGATTATGCATTGTATGCCTGTCCATCGGGATGAAGAAATAACAGATGAAGTTATAGAATCAAAGAACTCTATAGTTTTTGATCAGGCCGAGAACAGAATGCATGTGCAAAAGGCGGTTATGGCGTTGCTTATAAAATAGGGGTTAGCGAATAGCGTTTAGCGTTTAGAAAAAACATAAAAAGGAAAAATAATATGAAGAAAAAAGTTGTCCTTGCTTATTCAGGCGGATTGGATACTTCCTGCTGCGTTAGATGGCTTCAGGATAAAGGCTTTGAGGTTGTGTGTTTCAGCGCTAACTTAGGCAGTGAGTTTTCTCCTGATGAGTTAAAAAAGAAAGCAAAGCAAAGCGGAATTTCAAAAATATATGTTGTGGATTTACAGAGGGAATTTGCCGATGATTATATCCAGTCTGCTTTAAAAGCAAACGCGGTTTATGAATCAAAGTATGTGCTTTCAACTGCATTAGGCAGACCGCTGATTGCAAAATACCTTGTGGATATTGCGCATAAGGAAAAGGCAGAGTATGTTGCGCACGGCTGCACCGGAAAAGGTAATGACCAGGTAAGAATAGACACGACTATAAAGATATTGGATTCGAAATTAAAAATAATTGCGCCTCTTAGAGTTTGGGAGCTTACATCCAGAGAATCTGAGATTGCTTATGCAAAAGAAAAAGGGATCTCGATTTCTTTAACTAAGGAAAAAATATATAGTATTGACCAGAATATTTGGGGAATAAGTATTGAAGGCGGATTGATGGAGGATTTAAAAAATGCTCCTGATGAGTCGGCATATGTTCTGACAAAAAGTATGGAGAAGGCCCCAGCACGGGCAGAATATGTGGAGATAGCATTTAATAAAGGGGTTCCGGTGAAATTAAATGGTAAGAAAAAAAGCCTGCTCCAGATAATCAATATATTGAATAAGATCGGGGGAATACATTGTATTGGCAGAAGCGATCTTGTTGAAGACAGAACAGTGGGGATTAAATCCCGTGAAGTTTATGAGGCTCCGGCGGCCTGGATATTGCTGAGAGCTCATCAGGAGCTTGAAAGCGTAGCCTTAGATAAAGATACCTTAGGGTTTAAAGATATTGTGGCTTTAAAATATTCACAGCTTGTATATCAGGGGCTGTGGTTTTCCAGGCTTAGAAAAAGCCTGGCTGCTTTTGTCGAGTTAACACAGGAAAGAGTTACTGGATCGATTAAGCTGAAGCTTTTTAAAGGCAATATCAGCGTTGCATCAAGAAAGGCAAAATATCCTCTTTATAAGATGGAACTAGCGACTTATGGAGAAAGGGATCAGTTTGACAGGCAGGATGCAAAGGGTTTTATAGAGATATTTTC
>CAYTGV010000003.1:113368-127177 GCA_964437495.1 uncultured Planctomycetia bacterium
CTAAGGAGTTATGATGTCTAAAAAACTTTGGGGTGGAAGATTTAAAAAATCGATTGATAAAGATTTTGAGGAATTTTCAAAATCGATCCAATATGATTATAAGCTGGCAAGAGTAGATGTGTTTCATTCGATAATACATACTTTTGCGCTTAGCGGTAGCGGTATTTTGAATAAAAAAGAAACAAATACGATTATTATCGCTCTAAATGAGATCATCAAAGAGATTGATTTAGGAAAGTTTAAGCCGGATATGACGAGTGAGGATATTCATACGGATATTCATAATAGGCTGCAAAAGAAGATTGGCAGTCTTTCGGCAAAGGTGCATACGCTTCGTTCTAGAAATGATCAGATTGTTTTTAATGAAAAGTTCTACTGTCTCGATGAAGCTATAAATATAAAAAATCTGATCAATAATGTTCTTAAAAGTATGCTAGTGCTCATAAAAAAATATGACAAACAGCCTTTTGTCGGTTATACGCATACGCAAAGAGCACAGGTGATACTGTTTGATGATTATATATGCGCTTTCAGTCATATGCTGTCCAGGGATTCGAATAGAATTAAAAGATTTTATGACTCTGTTATTCCCTATATAGGAGCCGGAGCCTTGGCCGGGACTTCCCTGCATCGAAAGGAATATTTTAAGGCAATTGATAATTTTTCTAGTTATGATGTTTCAGGAACTAATAAGATAAAGTCTGTAGAAAGTTCTATCGATAATGTCAGTGATCGGGATTTCCTGATGGAATTCTTAAATGTTATATCCATTATCCAGATGCATCTTTCAAGGCTTGCGGAGGATATTATTCTTTATTCTACACAGGAATTTGATTATCTTGATTTGCCTGAGGAATTTTGCACCGGAAGTTCTCTTATGCCGCATAAGAAGAACCCTGATTTTCTTGAGCTTGTGCGGGGATATACCGGAAGGATATACGGCAACCAGGTGTCTTTGATGACCACGATGAAAGGCTTACCCATGACCTATAACCGGGATATGCAGCTTGATAAAGAACCTCTGTTTTCATCGGTTGAGATCATAAAGGATGAGTTGAAGATCATGGCTAAATTTATAAAAGGCATTAAACTTAATAAAAAGACTATTAATGAGGCATTGCTTGATGAGAGGCTTTATGCCACAGAGCTTGCGGAATTTCTTGTTTTTAAAGGTATTGCCTTTAAAGATGCTCATACAATAGTGGGAAGATTGATCCGGTACGCAGAAGATAATAAAACTCAGATAAAGCTTATGCCGGATTTGAAACTTAAGACATTTTGCCCTAAGTTAAACTCTGCTGTTGTGGCACAGGTTATGCATGCAAGTCATGCGATTGCTTCTAAAAAATCAATAAAGAGAAAGGTCCCTAGAGTAGATGCTTGATTTTGAATTCAAAAAAAACCAATTATTTGCTGAAGATGTTGATCTTGAAAAAATTGCACACCAAGTAGGTACGCCTGCCTTTGTTTACAGCAGAAAAACTCTGCTGGGCAGATTTAAAGAGATCAAAGATGCTTTTAGAGAAATCGATCCGTTGATCTGCTATTCAATGAAGGCAAATTCAAATCTTAGTATTTGCAAGCTGCTTGTAAAGGCGGGAGCAGGTCTTGATATTGTATCGGGCGGTGAACTTTTTAGAGCGAAGAAAGTAAAAGTAGCTCCTAACAAAATTGTTTTTGCTTCTGTGGGTAAAACAGATGAGGAGATAAAAGATGCTATTAATAGTGGTATTTTATTTTTCAATGTTGAATCAATTCCAGAGCTTAACAGAATAAACGTTATTGCTAAGAGCTTGAATAAAAAGCAGAAGGTGGCTATACGCGTAAATCCGGATGTTGACGCTAAAACACATCATTATATTACAACAGCAAAAAAACAGAATAAGTTTGGTATTGATATAAAAACAACTAATGCTATTTTTCTCACGCACGCGAAAAAACTTAAGAATGTTGATATATGCTGCATCCATATACATATAGGATCGCAGATCGAGACGATTTTACCTTTTGTTCAGGCAGTAAAAAAAGCAGTTGCTTTGATTGATAAGCTTAATGGCAAAGGAGCATGTATCACTCATATTAATATAGGCGGTGGACTGGGAATAATATATAAGGATGAGAAGCCTCAGACCGCAGCGCAATATGCCAAGGCGATCATACCGCTGATAAAAGGCAAAGGCCTTAAGCTTATAATGGAGCCGGGAAGATTCATTGCCGGTAACGCGGGAGTGCTTTTAACAAAAATAATTTACGTTAAAGATACCCTGGTGAAAAGGTTTTTTATTGTTGACGCGGCAATGAATGATCTTCTGCGTCCTGCGTTTTATGCAGCCTATCATAAGATCGTGCCGGTTAGAAAGGTAGTAGGGAAAAAGAAGAAGAGTGCCGATATAGTTGGTGCAGTCTGTGAAAGTGGAGATTTTCTGGCAAAGGGAAGACAATTGCCTGAGAATTTAAAACAAAATGATATCCTCGCGGTTATGAGTGTGGGTGCTTATGGCTTTAGTATGTCTAGTAATTATAACAGCCGAAAACGCGCCGCAGAGGTTTTGGTAAATGGTAAAAAGTATCAATTAATTAGAATTCGTGAGAGTTATGCTGATTTGATACGCAATGAAATTATTGCTAACCTATAAGGGGAGTTTATGAAAAAAAAGGCTAATAAGAAAAAACAAACGAAAAAGGTGGCAGTGAAAAAGATCGCAAAGAAAAAAACTGAGGTAAAGAAAAAGACAAAAAAGGTTCCTGTGCGTAAAAAAGCAGCAAAGCCTGAGAAAAAAGCAAAAGCATCTGTTATGGCTAGAAAAAGAAGGTTTGAATTTACTAAGATGGTAGCCTCAGGAAATGACTTTATTGTTTTTGATAACAGGCGCAGTAATCTTAAAAACGGATCGGAGATAGCTGTAAATTTTTGTGCTAGGACTTCAGGTGTGGGTGCGGATGGATTGATATTTATTGAGAAATCAAAAAAAGCTGATTTTAAAATGCGGATATTTAACCCTGATGGGTCTGAGGCAGAAATGTGCGGAAATGGTATTCGCTGTGCGGCTCTTTTTAAAGCAAAGAAAAATTCGACCATTGAAACACTTGCTGGTTTTTTGAATGCGGAGATTAAGTCTGATGGGATAAAGATCAGAATGACTAATCCGAAGGATATGCAGCTGAATGTAAATCTGGATATTGACGGACGGGTTTATCAGGTTAATTGTGTCAATACAGGAGTTCCGCATGCAGTATATTTTGTCGATGATTTACCGACAACAAATGTAAGAATGATGGGAAGATTGATTCGGTATCACCGGCAGTTTGCACCTGATGGGACAAATGTTGATTTTGAAAAAGTCATTGAGCCGGGTGTGATCGGAATAAGAACATTTGAACGCGGGGTAGAAGCGGAAACGCTTGGCTGCGGGACAGGATCAGTGGCTTCAGCTTTGATCTATCATCATAAATTTATCGGATTGGCAGGCAAAAACTATAAGGTTAAGGTGAAGACACAGGGGGAAGAGATACTGAAAGTATATTTTGATTATAAGAATGGAGCTTTCCAAAATGTCTGGTTAAAAGGTAGAGCTCAGATTGTTTATAAGGGGGAGTGTTATGTATAGAGGTTCAATGGTTGCGATAGTAACGCCGTTTAGAAATGGCAGGCTTGATGATGAAAAATTAAAGGAATTAGTAGAATTCCATCTAAAGAATAAAACAAGCGCTATTGTTCCATGTGGAACTACAGGTGAATCAGCTACATTGTCTTTAGCTGAACACGAGCGTGTGATCGAGCTTGTTGTGGAAACAGCAAAAAACAGAATATCGGTCATTGCCGGTACAGGCTCAAATAATACATCTGAAGCTATCAGACTGACAAAACACGCAAAAGAGGCAGGCGCTGACGCGGCATTGCTGATCACGCCTTATTATAATAAGCCGACACAAAAAGGGCTTTATCTGCATTTCAAAAAGATAGCGGAAAATGTGGATATACCGATAATCCTTTATAATATTGCCTCACGCACTGCTGTGAATATGCAGCCTGAAACTATTGCTCAGTTGGCGCATGAATTTAAAAATATTGTCGGAGTTAAGGAAGCCTCAGGAAGTCTGGAGCAGATGGCCCGTATTAAAATGATGACGCCAAAGGGTTTTCTGCTTATTTCAGGTGATGATACGCTTACGCTGCCGCTTTTAGCTATCGGAGGGGTGGGGGTTATCTCTGTTGTGGCGAATATCATTCCACATGATACGGCCAGGATGATAGAGGAATTTGAAAAAGGGAATCTTGCAAAAGCACAAGAGATGTATTATAAAATGCTGCCGCTTGTAAGGGCTATGTTTCTTGAAACAAATCCTATTTGTGTTAAAACAGCTATGGAAATTCTGGGTATGTGTGAGCCTGGATTGAGGCTGCCTATGTGCCCTATGGAGAAGGATAATTTTGTAAAACTTAAAGCTGCTTTAAAAGATTATGGGCTATTAAGAAAGAAAAAGAAATGATTGATATTGCTGTTTTAGGAAGTTGCGGGAAAATGGGCAAGCGCATTATCTCGCTGATTGCAAAAGATAACGGTCTTAAACTTACCGGTGCTTTGGAGATGCATGGTCATCCTGAGCTTAATACTCTGATAGATGGGGTTAGAATTAGCGATGATCTGAACGATTTAAAAAAAGCGGATGTGATTATTGATTTTACGCCCATTGCGGAAAAATCAGAATTGATCGATGCGGTTTTGCGTTTTAAAAAATGCTTGGTTATTGGTACTACCGGTCTAAACTCCGAACAAGTCAAGAAAATCGAAAAAGCAGCAATTCAAGTGCCGATTGTATATTCCCCGAATATGTCTGTGGGAGTTAATTTGCTGTTTAAGCTTATAAGGGAAGCTGCGGTGAAATTAAAAGATTATAATGTGCGAATAAAAGAAGCGCATCATATACATAAGAAGGATTCTCCTAGCGGAACGGCGAAAAAAATGGCCCAGATCATAGCTAATGGAACAGGTAAAGAGGTTGCTGATATCCAAGCGATCAGAGGAGGGGGAATCATCGGTGATCATCAAGTAATCTTTGAGAGTGAGCTGGACACTATTGTATTAAGCCACTCGGCTAAAACGCGGGATATCTTTGCTAAAGGATCGTTGGAGGCGGCTATCTGGCTTGTTAATAAACCGGCAGGGCTCTACAGCATGCAGGATGTTCTGGAAAAATAAAATCATAATATCGTAGGGGCGCCCCTTGTGTGCGCCCGTGTTAATATACGATTATTAAAGAGTAGATTGTAATATTAATTAATGGAAGGATAAGTATTTAATGAAAATTGAAGCAGCAAAAAACCTAGAAAAACTTCCGCCATATCTCTTTGTAGAAATTGATAAAGCAAAGCGACAGGCAAGAGTAGAAGGTAAGGATTTAATAGATCTGGGGATTGGAGATCCGGATACCCCGACGCCGAAAAATATAATAGAAGCGCTTTATAAAGCAGCCAAGGATCCGGCTAATCATCGTTATGCACTGGATGCGGGCATGCCGGCTTTAAAAAATGAAATAGTCGCATGGCATAAAAAAAGATTCAAGGTGTCTCTTGATGCTCAGACAGAGATTCTTCCTTTGATCGGATCTAAGGAAGGCCTAGCTCATACACCATTTGCTTTTTTAAATAAATCTGATATTGCGCTTGTTCCTGATCCGGCATATCCGGCATATCGTAATGCGACGATCTTAGCCGGAGGTATTCCATATTTCATGCCGTTGCTGGAAAACAATGGTTTTTTGCCTGATCTTAAAAAAATCCCGGCATCAGTGCTGAAAAAAACAAAGCTGATGTTCTTAAATTATCCGAATAATCCTACAGGCGCTATAGCGCCGAAAGGATTTTTACAGGAAGCTGTTAAATTTGCCAAAAAGAATAAAATAATTATTTGCTTTGATCTGGCTTATTCTGAAATGTGCTATGACAACTACCGCGCTCCGAGTATATTTGAAATCAAAGGGGCAAAGGAAGTTGCCCTTGAATATCATTCACTTTCAAAAACATACAATATGACCGGATGGCGGCTGGGATGGGTTTGCGGGAATAAGGATATTGTTGCTTCTATTGCTAAGATCAAGTCCAATATTGATTCCGGTGTTTTTCAGGCTATTCAAGTAGCAGGAATTACAGCGCTTAAAACAAAAAAAGAGTTCTTGCAGAAGATGTGTAAAATGTATGAGGACAGAAGGGATATCCTTGTTAGCGGATTGCAAAAACTGGGCTGGTCAATAAAAATGCCTAAAGCGACTTTTTATCTATGGACAAAGATACCCTATAAGATGGATTCTATGTATTTATGCAATATGCTCATGGAAAAAGCTGGCATTGTAGCTACCCCAGGAGTGGGTTTTGGTAAATATGGAGAAGGTTATGTCCGCTTTGCCCTGACTCAGGATAAAAAGAGAATAAAAGAAGCGGTTAAACGGCTTTCTTTTTTATGAAAAAAAAATGGCATAAAGTTTATTTAGGTGTTGGTTCCAATCTCGGAAGCCGCAAGATAAATATCAAAAAAAGCCTTAATCTAATAGAGACCGAAAAAGAGATTAGGATTAAAAAACAGTCTTCTTTTTATGAAACTAAACCTGTTGGCGGTCCTAAACAAAGAGATTTTATAAATGCGGTTATTTTAATTGAAACTACTCATGAGCCAAGAACGCTTTTAAAGGCGCTTAAAATTATTGAAAATAAACTAGGCAGAAAAGATGATGGCCCTAAATGGGGGCCGCGGGTAATTGATCTGGATATACTGGCATATGAACAGCTGGTTATTAAGAGTGATCATTTAAGCGTGCCGCATGAGAGGATGCACAAAAGATTCTTTGTGCTGGCTCCATTTGCTGAAATCTCGCCCCGGTTTAAGCATCCTATTCTGAATAAAAGTATAAAAAAATTATTAATGGAATTAGAATGACAGCAGATAATTGTGGAGATAGCAACAAAGTGATTACAGGTGTGGGGCAAGGGGCGGAGATAAATTGAAAGTCAGATTTAGCTTGTTTGCCTGATGCTTAGAGAATTTTGTGGGTATCGGATGTAGTTTCTATTTATAGTAGTAATTTTTTATTGGCTGAAAAGAATAAGAAAAATGAAAATAATCCGTAGTATTCTAAGTATACAAAAACGTGTTGAAAATGAACGGAAAAAGAGCAAAAAAATAGGCCTTGTCCCCACTATGGGATATCTGCATCAGGGGCATATAAGCTTAGCAAAGCATTCTGTCAAGGAATGCGATATAACAGTTTTGAGTATTTATGTAAATCCGACACAGTTTGCCCCTGGCGAAGATTATGCAAAGTATCCGCGTGATCTAAAAAGGGATATTGTTCTGGCAAAAAAGGCTGGAGTGGACTATCTGTTTGTTCCCACTGATAGGGATATGTATCCTGCGGGTTTTTCAAGTAAGTTGATCGTAAGTGATTTCACCCAAATGCTTTGCGGTGCATCAAGGCCAGGTCATTTTAATGGAGTTACTACTATTGTTTTAAAACTTTTTAATATAATAGGACCAAGCATAGCTTATTTTGGGTTAAAGGATGCCCAGCAAGTTGTGGTTATAAGCAAAATGGTTAAAGATTTGAATTTGCCTGTAAAGATAAAGGCCCTACCTATTGTGCGTGAAGATGATGGATTAGCTATGAGTTCACGTAATGCTTATTTAAGCCATGCTCAGAGGCTACAGGCATTAAGTTTATATCAGGCACTTTTAAAAGCCAAGCAATTAATAAGACAGGGAGAGTGTAATTGCGCTAAAATCAAATCAATAATGAAAAGATTGATTCTCAGAGGGAAGTCTGTTAGAATAGATTATATTGCTATCGTCGATGCCGAGGATCTTTCAGTGAAAAAATATATAAAGGCTAAGGTGTTGATAGCCATTGCTGTATTTATAGGTAAGGTTCGTTTAATTGATAATATTACGATAGAAGTAAAAAGTAAAAAAAGCTAATAGTAAATGCATGAAGGAGAGAATAAGATGTTGCGAATAATGTGCAAATCAAAAATACATTGTGCTACCGTAACGGATGCTGATTTAAAATATATGGGAAGTATCACCATAGATAAGAAACTTATGGAGGCTTCTGATATTTATCCGAATGAACGGGTGCAGGTAGTAAACCAGAATAACGGCTCAAGGGTAGAGACTTATGTTTTGGAAGGTAAGGCCGGAAGCGGTATTATTTGTATGAATGGTCCGGCAGCACGCTGGGCTCAAGTTGGAGATATTGTTATTATAATTTCTTACGGCTTAATGGATTCCAAACAAGCTAAAGCAAATAAGCAAAAAGTTATTTTTGTTAACAGTAAGAACAAACAAGTAAAGGGAAACCCAGATGTTAAAAAATCAGCCTCTAAGCGAAGATAAAAAGTACTTATCAGCGCTTAAGAAAAGAATTATCGCATTAAAGAAAGAAAAACAGGCAATAATTGTAGCTCATAATTATGAACGCCCTGAGATCCAGGATATCGCTGATATACTCGGAGATTCTCTGGAATTAAGCCGAGCTGTTACTAAAGTAGATGCTAAAGTAGTGGTTTTTTGCGGAGTTCATTTTATGGCTGAGACTGCTTCTATACTAAATCCGCATAAAACGATTCTGCTGCCTGTAAAAGAGTCAGGATGCCCAATGGCAGACATGATCGATCTGAAGGGTTTATTGAAGATAAAGAAAGCTAATCCCGGTGTTCCGGTGGTTTGCTATGTGAATTCATCGGCGGAAGTAAAAGCAGAAAGTGATCTTTGCTGTACATCCAGCAATGCCTTGGAAATTGTAGCTTCTTTAAAGGAGAAAAGGGTTATATTTGTGCCGGATAGGAATCTTGGCTCTTATGTTCAGTTAAAATTGCCGGAAAAGGAAATTTTACTTTGGGAGGGATTTTGTCCGACGCATATGCGTATTTCTGAAGAAGAGATAACTGCTTGTAAAAAGCAGCATTCTAAAGCAAAGTTTATGGCTCATCCGGAATGTCCCCAGAGATTGCTTAGACATGCAGACTATATAGGTTCTACAAGCGGGATGCTTAAATATGTCAGTAGTACTAGATCAAAGGAGATCATTGTCGGTACGGAACTGGGCATGATCCACAGGCTGAAGAGAGATAATCCCGGAAAAAAATTTTATAGCCCAAGCGTTCATTTTATCTGTGCGGATATGAAATTGACTACTCTTGGCTGGCTTTTGCATAGCTTGGAGAATATGGTTTATGAAGTAAAAGTAAGTGAGAAAATAAGAAAAAAAGCAATAAATTCCTTAAATAGAATGCTTATGTGTAAACCCTCTGTTGAAAATAAGAGAAAAAAGGTTAAAAAATAAAGATATGTTAAAAGTAGGTATTGTGGGCTGCGGTGCGATAGGCTCTTATCTGGTTAAAACTATAGGCAGGAGATATAAAGGAAAAGTTAAGCTTGTTGGGGTTTGCGACATTGATAGGGATAAAATATCTAAGCTCAATAGTTCATTGAAAAATAAAATAACTGCATTCTCTCTTGATAGTCTGGTCAAACGCAGTGATCTTGTTATTGAGGCTGCGAGTGGTAAAACGGCTGCGGAAGTTTTAAAGCAGGCGCTTGTTTTTAATACGGATGCAATGATAATGAGCGTCGGAGGAATACTGCTTAACCCGGGGCTGTTGAAAAAAATCGAGAAAAAAAAAATAAAGCTATATGTGCCCAGCGGTGCTATTGCCGGGCTTGATGCTCTTAAAGCGGCAAAAATAGGCAAGATTTCAAGTGTTAAAATAACGACCAGAAAACCTATTGCCGGTCTCGTCGGCGCGCCTTATCTTATTGACAATAATATCGACTTAAAAACCGTAAAAACCGAGAAGATTATTTTTCAGGGATCTGCTGTAGAAGCAGTAGCTGTCTTTCCGAAAAATATCAATGTAGCGGCGATTCTGAGCCTAGCCGGGTTAGGTCCTAAGAAAACCAGGGTAGAGATCGTCGCCAGCCGTAAAATAAAAAGAAATACACATACTATTGAAATTAAGGGAGATTTTGGTACAATAATAAGTTGTACTGAGAACCTTCCCTCGAAGGTAAATCCGAAGACAAGCGGGCTTGCAATGCTTTCTGCTATAGGGACACTCGATGGCATGTTAAATAATATAAAAATAGGAACCTGAAAATTTTTTTAAGAATTCCGAAGTTGATTGTGAATTGTAAAAATAAAGAAAAAATCTGGCAATGTGCAACTGCACATATGATCCTTGTTCTAAAAAAGGAACTTGCTGTGAATGCCTGCATTATCATAGAAAAATGGATCAGCTGCCTGCATGTTTTTTTAACAAGGGGGATGAGCAATCATACGATCGGTCCTTTGGTCGTTTCATAAACTCCAAGAGATAGAATCGATTGTGTAAAAATTTAATACTAGGAGGGAGGTGAAATCATGGCAGCAAAAGTACAAAAGGTTGGAATCGTAAGAGAAAAAGGATATCTCTACTATTTAGACAAGCAGGGTGATGTTTCCAAGGCAAAAATGGCAAGAGGTGGAAAAAAAGGCGGCAAACCTTCTAAAGTAGAAAAATGCGGTATCACCAGAGAAGCAGGTTTTCTTTATTTTGTAGATAAAGAAGGAGATGTTTCTAAGGCGAAAATGGCAAGACGTAAAAAGAAAAAATAAGTAATTTATCAAATAGATAATTATTGGCCCCTGTGAAGGAAACTTTACGGGGGCTCAATAGTCATAATAAATACCTTTTAAAAAAAAGTTTTAAGCCCGAAAAAATAAGTTTAACCAGTAAGCTAGTTAGATTTACTGATAATAATATACGGAGACGGTAATTAAATATTTTGAATTGGTAAAATACATTAGAAAAGAGAGAGGATAATAACGATGACAGAAGAAAAGAAGAATGATCAGCCAGAAGATGTAAAACAGGAAGCACCGAAGGAAGCAGCAGCTGAGGCATTCAAAGTTGAGGTACCAAAGGAAGAGGCAGTAACTGAGGCCCCAAAAGTTGAGGCAGCAGTTGAAGCTTCAAAGGAAGGGACAGCAGTCGAGGCCCCAAAAGTTGAGGCAGCAGCTGAAGCCTCGAAGGAAGGGACAGCAGTCGAGGCATCCAAAGTTGAGGCAGTAGCTGAAGCACCAAAAGTTGAGGCAAAAGAAAAAGTATCTCAGAAAGTAGAGATATCTAAAAATTGCGGTGCATGTAAAAAGCCGGTAGGTAAAATCCGTTATTATCGCAATATGCGGTTTTTTTGCAACCAAAAATGTTGGAAAAAATTTAAGGCTAAAGAAGCTGAAAAAAAAGCAGAGGCTGAAAAAGAAGCTGCAACAGCATAAATAAAGTAAATTGGCGCTAATATGATAAATATTGCAATTTTTGGATTACTTTTGATAATAGCTGTATTGGTTGTTATCTTGAGTGTTAAACTAAAGAGTCGGCCTAAGAATGATGCGCTTGGATTGATGCAGCAGCAAATAGAGAGTCTTAGAGGACAGGTCAATGATTCCTGGGGGCAGTTGAGCAGCAGTTTGGACTCAAGGCTGCAGGAAATAAATAAGCAGCTTTTCTCTTCACAGCAAACTGTAGGAGCACGTCTTGATTCGGCATCACAGATTTTTGGTCAGGTGAAGGAGGGAATAGGGTCTCTTTCTAAGGCGACAGAAAAGGTTTTTGATGTTGGCAAGGATATCGCGAGTTTGCAGGAAATCTTAAAAGCACCTAAAATCCGGGGAGAGATCGGAGAGTTGTTTTTGAGCAATCTTCTCCAGCAGGTTTTACCGCAAACATACATTAAACTGCAGCACAAATTCAAAAATGGTAATACTGTAGATGCAGCAATATGCCTGGGGCAGGATTTAGTTAGTATTGACTCAAAGTTTCCTTTAGAAAATTTTAAAAGGATCCTGAGCGCTAAAAATGATGATGAAAAACATCAGTTGCGCAAGATTTTTTTAAATGACGTAAAAAAGCATGTGGATAGCATTGCGGAAAAATATATTCTTCCGGATGAAGGCACATTTGATTTTGCCCTTATGTATATCCCGGCTGAGAATGTGTATTATGAGTTAATTATAAAAGAAAACTCAGATGAAAAGCAAGCACTTAGCAGCTATGCAATGGAAAAAAAAGTTATTCCGGTAAGTCCGGGAACTCTGTATTTGTATCTTAGAACGATTGTGCAGGGATTAAAGGGCATGAGAATAGAGCAGAATGTTCAGGAGATCATTAAGAACCTAAATCGGTTAACAGGCGATATGAAGCGTTTCCGCGATGAATTCGATGTGCTTGGCAGGCATATTGTAAATATTAAAAACAAATATGATGAAGCTGAAAAAAGAGTATCTAATTTTGAAGACAAATTGCTTTCGATTACTCATTCAGACAAAGAGGGAATTTTGCCGGAAGATGGTAAATAATTTAAACAAGACTTTGGAAAACAGAAGATATCCAAGATTTATTCTGATGCTTCCTTTGGAAATAAGTTCCCCAGAGTTTAGCCTTCAGACAAAGACAAAAAATATAAGTAGCTGCGGGTTTTACTGCGCAGTGGACAGATTTATCCCAAAGGAAACTGAAATAAAAGTAAGCATGAAAATTTCTTTGACAATTGACCGGCAGTTGATAAAGAAAACAATAATTTGTTCGGCAAAAGTAGTGCACATAGATCCGCCCAATTCGCGTAGAGATGTAAATTACAATGTTGGAATTGAATTCTCAAATATCAGAAAACCAGTCAGGGATTTGCTGGAAAAGTATATTCAAAGCAAAAATTTAAAGGAAGCCAAGGAATTAAAAAAAATCTATCTAAAACTGAAACAAATGGCGGCAAGACTTGTCGAGGTAGAGGAATGCCATCCGACTGCAGAACATTTCCGAAAGGTTATTGAACGAGCGATTGATGAACTTGATAATGTTGCGCATATTCTGGATTTTGAAATAAACGAACTTAAAAATTTAAAATAAAATGCAAAAAAATACTATAAGTAATAATAAAAGAGCGAATAAAAGGTATAAGCTTGATCATTGTCTTGAGTTATTCGTCAATGATTTTAAGATTGATTCTCAGATTAAAAATATAAGCTGTGGTGGGGTTTTTTGTCAGACAGACAAATTTGTCCCTTTGAAAACGGAATTAAATATAAAAATGGACATGTCGTTATTTATCGATAGAAAGATGGTTGAGAATGTCATTAACTGTGCTGCGCAGGTGGCACGTATTGAGCGTGTAATAAATCAAAGTGAAGGCAAGTATAATCTGGGATTAAGTTTTTCTGATTTAAGCGTTGATGACAAAGCGATAATATTGAAATTCATAAAACAGCGGAATCTAAGCGAGGCCAGAGAGCTTAGGGAAATTTTTCGAGAGCTTAAAAAGATGGTTGAGGATCTTGAATTGCTTGAAGAGGCGCATTTAAAGGCAGCGAATTTTCGCAGGGTTTTAAATCAGGCTATTGATGAACTTGAATCAGTTGCGTCCATCTTGGATGCTGAGGTAGATGGACTGAAACATCTAAATTGAAATGGGAGCTTAAGATGAATGAAAAAAATAAGAATTTTGAGAAAAGAGTTAATCAGAGATATAATGTAAAACTCCCGCTTTCTGTTGGAACTGAAAGATTTCAGTTTGAGTCAATAACGAAAAACATAAGCTGCTCAGGAGTTTATTGTAAGATTGATTTTTTTCTGTCCTTGATGACAAAACTTGAAGTAAAGATGAATTTTTCTGTTGTTGAAGATAATAAGAAGGTAGAAAAAACTTTTACTGCAAATGCGGTGATTGTTCGAATTGATCCGGAGTATGATCAGCCTGGATGCGAGGAGTATCATGTGGCGCTTTT
>CAYTGV010000004.1:0-3579 GCA_964437495.1 uncultured Planctomycetia bacterium
CGTTCTTCTGGTTTTAGCGTCGAGTTTTTATTTTTTCTGGTTGAAGCAGTCTAAAGGGGTGGCACCGACAGTTATCGGAGAATCAGCGAAAGATGATATAACTCTAGAACAGCACACAGAAGAAGAGCAAGCAGAAGTTTCCGCCGATGATATTGAAAAGTTAATGGATGATCAATAGTAGTGACAAGTTATAAGTTGCGAGTTATGAATTACGAGTGAAAAGAAAAAAGTAAAAAGGTGAGCGGTTGCGAAGCCCGTATCGTCTAAAAAGACAACGGTGGCGGTTAAAAGAAAATAGCACCGTTGGTGCTATGGCTCATGGTTTATAGCTCAAAGCAAAAGAAAAACAAAAAAGCAGCAAGCTACAAGACGCAGGCTACAGTAAAAAGCAAAACTAAAATAATATTTAGGGGCGTAATAAATATTTCTTTTGACACAGATTAATCAAATAATATCCATTTTCTAAAGATAGGAGATCTTAGTGTTTAATAAAAAAAATATTCATATATATTTTTTTTCTTTTTTTATGTTTTTTATGTTTTTCCCTCAATCCGCGTTTTCCTGGTCTGATTCTTTAAATGTAAAAGAAGAGATTTGGTACGTCAAAAAAAGCCCGCATTTTTCTCTTTACTTTAAAGAAAACATCCCCGCAGTAAAAATAGACAGGTATTTAAAAACAGCCGAAGGATATTATGATTCAATTTGCAAAAAATTACATTTTAAAAAATTCAATTTTTGGACATGGCAAGATCGTTGTAAAATTTATGTTTATATCTTTCGCAAAGATTATACTGATAATACCAGCCGTCCGGAATGGTCGCGGGCCAGTGCTAATTTTAAAGAGCGGCGGATTGATGCTTTCTTGTCCGATAAAGGGTTTGAAACAACGCTGATCCCCCACGAAATGGGACATCTAATATTTAGAGAATTTACCGGGGGGAAAACTCCGTTACCGTTATGGCTTGAAGAAGGGGTGGCTTGTTTTGTCGAAGAAGAACAGTGTAGTCGTTTAAATTTTGCTAAAAAATTAGTTAAATCCAGCATATATATTCCTATGAAAAAATTGGCGGGACTGGATTCTGATACTATAGTTGTTCCTGAGTTATTTTATGCCCAGTCTGCGAGTATTGTGAACTATTTAATTACCGGATTTGATGAGTATAAATTTTTACAACTTTGTCAAGCGCTGAAAGATCGTAAAGGCTGGTGGCGGAGTTTACAGCAGATTTACGGGTTTGATGATTTTGATGATTTTGAATTAAAGTGGAAAACATATGTTCAAGGGGAAGAATAAGGCGGAATTATTAAGCTGAGGATAATTCTGAGGTTATTTTAACTTTACTTAGTATATAAACAGGAATATAATAATACAAAGTCCTTTTTTGCTTGATTTAAACAATAAAGGACATGATTTTAGCTTAAAAATCGCACAAAATTTAGGGATAAACGCTAGGGGTAGAGATTTATGAATGGAGTCGATATATTAATTGTTGAGGATCATCAGGATGCGGCCCGTGAATTAGAGGAGATTATCACGTCTTTAGGGTATAAATGTTGGGTTGCTGCGGATCCTCGGGAAGTAAAAGAGATGTTAAAAACAACTATTTATCCGGTTGTTTTGACTGAATTGCGCATGCCCCGGATAAATGGTGTTCAACTTACCCAATCTATCTTAAATGTTTCTCCGGCAACGAGTGTTTTAGTGATGACCGCTTCCTCATTTATTAGCTTTGCCGTAGAAGCGATGGAAGCCGGGGCCTATGGGTATATCACCAAGCCGTTTAATCCCGCAGAGATCAGGATTGTTGTGCAGCGAGCCATTGAAAAACATTCCATGATGCTTTCTAAGGATAAACAGGAATATTTGATGGGCCTTTCGACCAAAGACGGGCTGACCGGGGTCTATAATCGTCGCGTGCTTGATATCCAGCTAAAAAATAAGATTAGCATGTTAAGGACGGAAGTATATAAAAAATTTTCTATTTTGATGATTGATGTGGATGATTTTAAAAACTATAATGATACTAAAGGGCACCAGGCCGGGGATGAGTTGTTAAAAGAATTAGCTAAGCTATTTCAAGATACAGTGCGTGAAGGGGATATTGTGTTTCGTTACGGGGGAGAAGAGTTTTGTATTATGCTTGATGGTTCCAATAAAAAAGAAGCGATGATGATCGGCGAAAGGATTCGTACCATAGTTAGTCTTTATGTTCCTACCACAATTAGTTTAGGAGTCTCTACTTTTCCGGATGATGGCAATGATCAAGCAGCATTGATTTCACGTGCGGATAATGCTTTGTATTGTGCCAAGCGTATGGGTAAAAATAAAGTTGTTCCCGCGGAAAGCGGCGTAGAATCCTAGAAATTTTTAAAAACGGATTTTAAAAATTTAAAACCTAAAAATTTATAATAAATGAAATTATCAATTTTGAACTCTAAAGAAACGATTTTTGAGAAAGATGCAAAAAGTGTGGTTTTGCCCGGGGAGGATGGGCAGCTTTGTGTCATGGATTATCATGAGCCGTTTTTATATAAACTCAAAACCGGGCAAATATTAGTTGACGATAAATTTGCGATTAATATTGTCGGTGGCATTGCCCGGATGAAAGGGAATGAACTGGTTGTTTTACTGGAACAGTAACACTTAAAAAATAAAATTTTATGCAAAATGTTAGTCTGATATTATTAATGTTATTAAGTACTATGGGGCCGGCGGCAGTGATCGGTATTGTGGGCTACGGAGCAGTTAAGGCCGTAGCGCGTAATCCTGCGGCTTCGCCAAAAATATTGCTGGCGATGATGACGGCTTTTTTGTTCGCCGAAGGCATTGCCGTGCTTGCGTTGTTAATGGTCTATAACTTGTTTAAGTAATCGGTAAGGATTTACAAATTACAAGTGACGAGTTATGAGTTACGAATGAAAAGCAGATAGAAACCGAGTGACGAAGGACGAAAAAGCAAAAAAGAGTTTGAGATAAACACAGATTGAAAAGCTTAGATGAACAATGATAAAAAACAACAGATGGAAAAAAGCTGATAGCTGTTATTTGTTATCCTGAAAAATGTTGACAGAGAAATAAATTAACCGCAGATGGACAATCCTTCTTTGTCGGAAGTAAAAAGTAAGAAGGAAAAAGTAAAAAGTAAATAAAAACAGCATTTATCGAGCGAAACGGGCGGTTAATTAAATTATTTATGTTTGAAAATGTCCCCGCCACAAAGAGGCTGGACAGGCAACTATATTAGGACAAGACAAAGCCTAAAAGTAAAACAGAAAAACTTTCAGAAAATGCAGATATTTGTTGTTTTCTAAGCGATAAAAAGAGTAAATTAATGCAATAATAAGAAATCTTAGAGTCTTATAATTAATAGTTAAATGGATAATACGAGTAATATTGAATAAAAGCTTAGAAATTATAAAATTAGTTAATTTTTTAAAAAATGACATGAAATAATGATTTGATTTGTTGTTTTTCTTCAGTAATTGGTGTTTAGTTTTTGTATTAGTTTTTAATTCGTAACTTGTAACTCGTAATTTATAATTTTGTTTATTTGGGGTGGAAAAATTATGTTTATTCAA
>CAYTGV010000004.1:3679-13767 GCA_964437495.1 uncultured Planctomycetia bacterium
TAACTCGTAATTTATAATTTTGTTTATTTGGGGTGGAAAAATTATGTTTATTCAATTGTTAATTGTTCAAGTTGTGGCGTTTATCGGAATTATTTTTGTCCTGAGATTTTTGCTTTATCGGCAGATGAATTCTGCGGTAAAAAGATTGAAGGAATTGCAAGCGGAAAATCAGCAAAAAGAAGCACAATTAAGAGAAGAATTAGATCGGGCCAAGAAAGAAGCAAAAGCGCAGATTGAAAAAGGTAAAGAAGAAGCTAAAAAAATTATTGAGACTGCCGTTAAAACCGGAGAGATTTTAAAAAGAAACCTTGAGGATAAGGGTAAAATAGAAGTTGATAAAATTTCCGTAAAAGGAGAGGAAAAAATTGCACGTTTAGAAGAGGGGATTCAAGCGAAAGCGATGGCTACGGCTTTGGATATTGCCTTAGAGATGATCAAATATATTTTGACTAAAGAATCAAGAGTTGCTTTTCATCAACAATTGATTAATGAAATTATTGAGGAAATTGGAAAAATTGATAAAGAAAAATTTTCCATGGTTACAGCCGCAGAAATCACAGTTATTTGTGGGGTTGCTTTAAGCGATCAAGAAAAAGAACGGTTAAAACAAGTTTTGTCTGCGCAAATGGATCGACAAATTGATTTTCAAGAGAAGATTGAGGAGTCAATTGTTGGCGGTTTATCAGTCGAAATCGGAGCTTTTATTATTGATGGAAGTTTAAAAAATAAACTAGCAAAAGCGGCAATACACATTAAAGCACAGCAAATTGTTTAATTGCTTTAAAATAATTAGGGAGGATTGAAATTCAGATACCAATTCTTGAAATTAAAGAAGTCGGACGGGTAAAAGAAACTACCCAGGGAATTGTAAAAGCCCAAGGGTTGCCTTCTTGTCTTTATGGTCAATTGGTGGAGTTTGAGGGTGGGGTTAAGGGGGTAGTTTTAGGGTTTAATCCCAAAGAAGTGCTGATTGTTGTACTGGGAGATTATCGCAGTATTAGAGCTGGTGATTTCCTTACCAGTAAAAGTGAATTGCTTTCTGTTCCTGTTGGTAATAATTTTACCTCAAGGATTGTAGATTGTTTGGCTCTTCCGCTTGATGGAAAAGGAGAAATCATTCCGAATAATCAATATCCTGTTTTTCGTGAAGCTCCGGGTATTATGGAGCGAGAGCCGATTACTGATCAGCTTTTAACCGGAATAAAAATTTTAGATTTGACGATCCCGATCGGTAAAGGACAGCGAGAATTGATTGTCGGAGATCGGCAAACGGGTCGAACCAGTATTGCTATTGATACGATTATAAATCAAAAGAATAAAGATGTTGTTTCGGTGTATTGTTTTATCGGTGGTTCTTATTCAAATTTTGAGAAAATAATTTACAAATTAAGGGATTATGGGGTGTTGGGTTCTGTTGTCGCTGTTTGTGCGCCAGCATCTTGTTCTCCGGGAGAGCAGTTTATTTGTCCTTATACTGCTGCCGCAATTGGTGAATACTTTATGCATCAAGGAAAAGATGTCTTAGTCGTTTTTGATGATTTCACAAAACATGCTTGGGCGTATCGGCAAATTTCACTCTTGCTTGAACGCTCTCCGGGTCGCGAAGCGTATCCGGGAGATATTTTCTTTATTCATTCTCAGTTGGTAGAGCGTGCAGGACGCATGAAAAAAGAATTAGGTGGAGGAACAATGACATTTTTACCGATTGTTGAAACCTTACAGGGTGATATTACCGGGTATGTACCTTCAAATCTTATCTCAATGACTGATGGCCAAATATTTTTAAGTAATACTTTATTTAATGAAGGGTTTAAACCCGCAATTGATATGGGGCTTTCTGTTAGTCGTATTGGGACTAGAATTCAGCCGCGAGCACTTAAATCGGTCAGTGATGGTCTCCGTTTAGATTTTCTTCAATACCGGGAAATGCAGCGTTTAATGCGTTTGAAAACCGGACTTTCTCAAGAAGCCCAGGAAATTATTCGCCGGGGACAGGTACTAGAAGAATTATTTACACAAGACAATTATTGTCCGCTTTCTTTAGTTGAAGAAGTGGTGCTTTTCTATGCGTTTAAGCGAAAAATTTTAGAAGTTGTTACTCCGGATATTGTAACAAAATTTAAAAAGGAGATACAACCTTTTTTGAATGAGAATTATCCGGATATTGTTGCGTTAATAGAAGAGCAGCAGGATTTAACTGATGAGATAAAAGTTAAAGTGGATAAGGCGTTGGTTGATTATTTTAGGAAATTGAAAAAATAACAAAAGGATAGAGTTTCAAGCTTCAAATAAAAAGCTTGCGACTTTTAATTTTAACAATGCAAGCAATTTCAAAATTAAAATATAGTTTAACGTTTAATCAAAGTTTAGATAATATTATTAATATTTTGAAAATTGCGACCTCTATGCAGCTTAGACAATTTCAAGCGAAAAGTTGGGAGCAGAAGCGGTTTCTTGGGGAAATAAATAATTCTTTAGCTTTTTTATCAAAAAAAGATGTAAGGCAACATCAGTTTGTTACTAGAGAAAAACAATCTCCCAAAGGAATTGTGGTTATAACTTCAGATGAAGGATTTTTAGGTGAATTAAATTCTTTGTTGATTAACGGGGCAATGGCAGAAAAAAAATCTGCAGATGATGTTTTGATTATTATTGGGACTAAAGGCGCGCAGTATCTAAGGGGGTTAAAACAAAATCATTTATATTTTTCCGGCGTACGCGGGGATAACTATTTTAACGAATCTCATAAGGTAAAACAATATATAATCCAAGAATATTTAGCTAATAAATTTAATCAAATAATTATAATTTACGCAGAATTTGTTTCAATTACTTCGCAGCGTGTCCGGCGACAGGTATTGTTGCCTTTTCCAATCTCAGATCTAAAAGGATTGTCAGAAAGAAGAAAAGAATCAGACAAGACATTGTTAATCGAGCCTTCCGCGGAACGTATAATCGAAGGATTGATCAGCTTAAATCTAGATTATAGTTTGCGTAGAATTTTATATTCAAGTAAGCTTTCTGAGCTTGCGGCAAGATTGATGCATCTAGAACGCAGTTATCAGGAATTATCGCGTAAAAATAAGCAGTTATCAATGGAGTATTTTAAAAGCTTGCATGCACAAGCGGATAAAAGAATTCGCGAGATTTCTGCATCTAGGATGATGAAGAAGAAGGATTAGGAAAATTTAAACCGAAATTTGTTTTAGGGATCAGGATACTTACAATGATTGATACAAACATTAAAGGTAAAGTTATCGCAGTCTACGGGCCGGTGGTAGATGTGCAGTTTGAAAATATTGATCTGCCGCCTGGAATATACGAAATTTTATTAACTAAAAACTATAATAATGAAAAAATTGTATTAGAAATTATTGAGCATAAAGAAAACGGTATTTGCCGTTGTGTGGCGTTGTCTTTTACTTATGGATTACGCAGAAATACTCCAGTTGAAATAACTAATAGTGTTTTAGCGGTACCACCGGGTAAAGATTTATATGGGCGGCTGATAAATGTTTTAGGGGAGCCGATTGACGGCAAGGGACCGATAAAAACAAAAGAGCGAATTCCGATTCATCAACCTTTGCTTGATCGATCGATAAAAATTAAAGATGAATCAGAATTAAAATATGAGATTATGGAAACTGGGATAAAAGTTATTGATCTGCTGTTTCCGTTTATTAAAGGCTCTAAGACTGGAATTTTAGGGGGTGCGGCTTGCGGAAAGTCGATTTTAATTTTAGAAATTATTCATAATATTGCACGCAAACAAAAAGGTGCCTGTGTTTTTAGTGGAATCGGTGAACGGATCCGAGAAGGTAATGAGCTTTATTATGAATTTGTGGAAAAGAATCTTTTGAAAAACTCAATTTTAATATTCGGGCAAATGAATGAATCTCCGGGAGCGAGATTTGAAAGTGCGCATACTGCGGTAACGATTGCCGAGACAATTCGTGAAGAGGGGAAAGATGTGCTGTTTTTTATGGATAATGTTTTTCGTTTTGCTCAAGCGGGGAGTGAGCTTTCCGCTCTTTTGGGTCGAATCCCCTCGGAGACAGGATATCAACCGACATTAACTAGTGAAATCGGTGAATTGCACGAGCGGATTTCATCAAAAGAAACAGGTAGTATTACGAGCATGGAAGCTGTATATGTTCCGGCCGATGATTTAACGGATCCTGCGGTTGTTACTATTTTTAGTCACTTGGGATCGATTATGGTTTTGTCCCGGGCTTATGTTCAAAGAGGTTTATACCCGGCGATTAATCCCTTGGAGTCTTCTTCTGGATTTTTGTCTGCGGAAATTATCGGTGATGCGCATTATAGCATTAGTCAAGAGGTGATTAGGTATTTTCAGCGTTATGACGAATTAGAAAGAATTGTTTCGATTATTGGTAAAGAAGAATTAACTCGGGACGAAAGGATTGTTTTTGATCGGGCTCGAAAATTGCAGAATTTTTTCACACAGCCTTTTTCTACGGTCGAACATTATACGGGAAAAAAAGGGCAATATGTAAGCTTAGAAGAAACTTTAGCCGGATGTCAAAAGATTATTTCCGGACGTATGGATAATATTGCCGAAGAAAGATTTTATATGATTGGTTCGCTTGATCAAATTCAAGAATGATCAAGCGATTTAAAAGCAACCGAATTAGAAGTTGGACTATGCAAGAGAGTGTCCTATGGATTAAAAAAGTAGGGGTAGTAATGTTATGTTACTAATATTGATTGAACGCGAGGATATCAGTTATGGCAAGAATTGGTGAGATTTTAATTGAAAAAGGACTTTTAACCGAAGAACAATTAGAAAGCGCCTTAGAAGAATCAAAGCTTACCGGAAAAGTTATCGGTAAGGTCTTAGTGGGACTGCGGCTGATCACCGAAACGCAATTACTGAAAACTTTAGGCGAGCAGTTGGGATTAACTTTTTATGATGATCTAAGTAATCTAGAAATTGAAGAAGTCGTGATTAAAGCGGTGCCGATGAAATTTGTTTGGCATTATAAAATTATGCCAATCCGCTTAGCGGAAAATATATTAACAATTGCGGTTTCAGACCCCATGGCCATATGGTTTATGGAGGATTTAAAATTACATCTGGGTTTTAATATTGAGAGAGTATTGGCGACAGATGCAGAGATTATGGCTGCGATTCGTAAACATTACGGGTTTGGCGCGGAAACAGTTGAGGAAATTTTAGAGCAAAAAGGTGATTTAAAACAGAAGGAAAAACCTAAACCCGATATTATTGCCGCCGCTTCAGAAGAAAAATCAGCACAAGATGCTTCGGTTGTAAAATTAGTGGATCAGATATTGCAGGAGGCGGTTTCTTTGCGGGCCACAGATGTTCACATTGAAGCTTTTCGGGATAAGGTTAGAACCCGTTGTCGGATTGACGGGGTGCTTTATGATATGAATGTTTCCGAACAAGTGAAACATTTATATCAAGCGATTGTTTCCCGGATAAAAATAATTTCATCCCTAAATGTTGTGGAAAAGCGCCTGCCGCAAGACGGCCGCGCAATATTGAATGTGGCGGGGGTTCAGATTGATTTAAGAGTTTCAATTATTCCTTCTATCCGCGGAGAAGGGGTGGTTATCCGGATTTTACCGGTACAGCATTTATTTGATTTAAAACATTTAGGGTTTTCCGATGAAGCCTATATAGAGATTAAAGAGATCATGCAAAAACCTTACGGAATAATTTTTTTGACCGGGCCTACGGGGTCGGGAAAAACAACGACACTTTATTCTTGTTTAAATATTTTGAATAATAATACAGTTAAGATTATTACAATTGAAGACCCGGTTGAATATGAATTGGATGGAGTAATGCAGATTCATGTTAAGCCAAATATTGGGTTTACGTTTGCCAGTGCTTTAAGAAGTATTTTACGGCATGACCCGGATATAATGATGGTGGGGGAGGTGCGTGACCTCGAGACTGCAGAACTGGCGATTCGTACAGCACTTACCGGTCACCGGATATTTTCAACCTTGCACACCAATGATGCGGCAAGTGGCGCTACGCGTTTATTAGATATCGGGATCGAACCGTATTTAGTGACATCTTCGGTAAATGCATTTATTTCGCAGCGTTTAGTACGAATGATTTGCCCTAAATGTAAGGAAGAACGGAAAGATAAACAAGGCTTGCCGAAAATTTTTGATAATATCCCCTTGTTTAAAGGGAAAGGGTGCGAAGAGTGTAATTTTATCGGGTATAAAGGCCGTACGGTTCTTTATGAAATCTTACCGGTGGGTCCCGGCATTCAATCCTTAATATTAAAAAAAGCTTCGGCGGTAGATATTAATAGAAAAGCTCGTGAAATCGGATTTAAAAGTTTAGGCGATGTGGGGATTGAAAAAATCAAACAGGGAATAACTACGCCGGAAGAAGTTATGCAGGTAGCGAAGATAGAACAGTAAACAGCGTATAGCGGATAATAAAAGGCTGCAAGTTGCAAGACGCAGGCTGCAGGAAAAAGCTAAAAGCAGCGATTAGCGTTTAGAAAAGCAAATTAAAACACGACAAACTTTTCCGCCATGAAAAAGCGGGATAAATAAATAAACTCAAATGACAAAAATCCAAAAACATTTTTTTATAAAACTATGAAATTTGCATATAAAGCGAAAAAAGGGATTAATGAAGTTGTTGAAGGCGTGATCGAAGCTTCCAGTCAGACCGAGGCCTTGGACTTGCTAGGAGACCAGGGCTTGTTTCCGATTTCTGTAGAAGCCGCAGCTATGACCCAGGATCAGCAAAAAGAACAATATAGGAAAAAGCATAATCTAAAAAAGTTAAAATTTTTTACTCCCAAAGTTAATTCCAAGCAAATTCTTTTGTTTGTGAGAAAATTAAATACCTTGATCCGTGCGGAAGTAGATTTGCTGCAGTCGTTAAGGATTATTTACGAACAAACTGAGCATGCTGCTTTTCAAAAAGTTATTTTAAGTTTGTACAGTACGGTGAAAGAAGGCAGCCCTTTTTCAGAGGCTTTAAGTAAGTATCCGCAGTATTTTTCTTCTCTTTTTGTTAACATTATAAAATCCGGGGAAGCTAGCGGTTTATTAACCGAAGCTTTAAATCAAATTAATGAGCATTTAACGCGGGGCGAAAATTTAAAACGAAAAATTACCGCGGCCTTGGCTTATCCCGGATTATTATTAATGGTAGGATTTATCAGTGTTTTTGTTTTGATTAATTTTGTGATTCCGAAATTGGGTAGTGTGTTTGAAAGTATGGGGCAGGAATTGCCGTTGATTACTCGATTGCTTTTAGATTTTAGCGATTTTTCGTCAAAAAATTCTGGCATTGTGATCGGGGTTATTTTAGCCGGAATTTTAGCGATCATTCCGCTTAAGGGATTAGCTTTTTTTTCTTTAATCGGAGGAAAAATTAAAAGAAGAATACCAATTGTTAAAGGGTTGATTAAAAATCAGGAGTTAGCGCAATTTGCCGTATCCTTATATTTGCTTTTAAAAAGCGGAATTTCTGTGCTTGAAGCCTTAAAAGTCGCGGCTTTAACTGTGGAAGATCCAGGGTTAAAAAAAGAGCTGATCGCAGTTTACCAACAGGTAACGCGTGGAGAAACATTAGCTAGTAGTTTTGCTTCGTTTACCAGTATGCCGGGATTTTTTACAAAAATGATCGCAGTGGGAGAAGAATCTGGTAAGCTGCCGGAGGTTTTGGAGGAAGTGGCGTATTCTTATACCCAAGAGGTTGAAGCTAGTATTACTTTAATTAGTTCATTGCTTGAGCCGATACTTATTTTACTTTTAGGGTTAGTTTTAGGAGTTATTGTTTTGTCCATTCTTTTGCCAACATTCCAAATAACCCAAATGGTGCGTTAAGTATGAAACAATTTGTGAGCATAGAAATCGGAGAAGACTATTTAAAAATTGTGGCCAGTGCCCGAAAGAGCATTCAGACAAAATTGACAAATTGTTTTGTCCGCCAGATCTCCACTTATACGGATAAACAGATTATTGGAACAGTTATTGAAATTTTTCGTAAACATAAATTGAAACCAAATTTTGTGGCGATATCCCTACCGCGTAATTTAGTTACCTTAAGAAACCTTAATTTTCCTTCCCAAGAGAAAAAAGAGATCAACAAAATGATCGATTTGCATATTAACCGGATCATTCCTTATAAAAAAGAAGATGTTATTTTTGGTTATCGGATTTCAGGAACCGATGAGATGGGTTATTCAAAAATAGTTTTGGCGATCGTGCAAAATGAAATAATCCGCCGGCCGATGAAAATACTCGATCAAGCGGGATTTTTAGTGGATAGCATCACCTTGAGTTCTTACGGGGTTTGGTTGGGTTTGATGCGTAGTATGGGTAGTGCGATCAATAATTCCGAACTTTATTTAGTGTTAGATATAGATTCTGCATATACAGATTTTATGGTGTTTAAAAGTGATAATTTGCTTTTCTCCCGTAGTATTGCGATTAAATCTCCTGAATTGTTAGATGATCTAGGGAAACGTCGCTTGATTGGAGAGGTGCGTCAGTCATTATTGATTTTTACAAATGATGAAGTCCGGACAAAACCGAGCACGATATTTCTCTCCGGGGTCACTATCCCGGATTTAGATAGTGCAATACAAAACGAATTAAAGTTAGCGGTTAAATTTATGCCTCCGCTGACTAAGGATTTAGGCAAAGCCAATAAATCAGATCCATTATTAGGGAGAGTGTCTTTTTCTGGTGTTGCGGAATTAGTTTTAGGCGAAAGCGATAAGCGATTGACCTTTGATCTGCCGGAAATTAAAATCAGAAAATCTTTTCGCGATAAAATTAAAAATATGGTTTTGCTAAGCATTTTTAGTGTGTATTTATTTACCGTAGGATTTTTAATTTTATGGGGGCGCATGTATAACAAACAGGTTTATTTAAACAATATCGTGCAAAAAGCTAACAAGATTGAAAGAGATCTGGGTGAAATTGTGCATCAAATAAAACGTATAGAATTTGTGAAAGAGCAGTTAAATTTACGCAATATTCCCTTATTTTTATTGGGTAATATTCAAGCTGTAATTACTGAAGGGGTGACGATTGATGTGATTCGTTTTGAAGAAGATCAAAAAGTTATTTTACGCGGACAAGTATTGCAGTTGTCGGATGTTATGGATTTTACAAATAGTTTAAAAGAAATGTCCCACGTAAAAGATGTGCAGACTAAAGACACCCGGCGGAAAAAAACAAAAGATAAAGAAGTTACTAATTTTGAAATTGATTTCTATCTAGATATCTGAGAAAAAAAATGGCAAAAAATATTAAAATTGGCAAAAATCAAAAAACCTTGATCTATTTAGGTTCTGGGATTGTGGTGGTGATCATAATCTGCTGGCTTTTTTCCGCCTATTTATCGGTACGTTCAAAGCGTATCTATAATAAGATTAGGTTAGAAGAAATTCGTTTGCAGAAAAATCTAGCGATACAAAAAGAAAAAGATAGTATAGTAAAAGATTATGAGCTTTCGCAAGAATTTTTAGAATTAACAGATTTAGATGAAGATACGATTAAATCTGCTCTGCTTCAGGAAATAGAAAGAATCGCGCATACGGTGAATGCTTCGATTACAAATTTATCCCCGCAAAATCATACGGAAGAATCCGCGGATTATATAAAATATAAGGCAGATTTGCGCATGGAAATCAGTTTTAATCAATTGATTGAGTTTTTTCAAGCTGCGCAACAAAGTAAACTATTGCTAAAATTTGATAAATTTGCCATTAGCCCCAAAGATGATAAGGCTGGATTATTAAAGCTTGAAGGTGTGGTCAGCGTCACGGTTGCTTTAAGGATGTAAAGCTGCCGCATTTTAATAAAACAAAAACTCGTAAGGTGAAATTAAAAAATAGAGACAGGATGAAAAAGATATTTTTCCGGGGTTTTACTTTAGTGGAATTAATGGTTGCGGTATCGATCTTGACGATCGGGATAACCGGAGTTTCACGTTCTTTTATTGGGATTATTGCGGCTTTAGATGTAATCGATGTTGAGTTTCAAGCCATGCAATTTTTAGAAACAAAAATGAATAAGCTTGAGGGGGAATTTATAAAAACCCAGCAAAT
>CAYTGV010000004.1:13867-15244 GCA_964437495.1 uncultured Planctomycetia bacterium
AATAAAATTGAATAAAAAAAATAAAGCTACGACATTAATAGAAATGATTGTTGTGATGACCATATTTTCCGTGGTCGGCGTGGCGATTGCCACAAGTTTTATGTCCGGGATGCGGATATGGGGCAGAGTGAACAACCGTGATTTCAAGCATAATTTTATTTTACTAGAGATTGAAGATATTGCTCGCGCGGTGCGTCAAAAATTGGAGATTCCCGATGTTTATTGTTTTGGCACGGTCCGTGAGTTTTCTTTTTTAACCGTGAAAAGGGACAGGATTCTTCGGCAGACATATTTGTTTGATGCGGATAATCAAAAATTATTATTTACAGAAGAAGCCTTGGCCGATATTTTAGCCAAACAAGAAACATCCCTGGATTTGGCGCGAGAGATTTTTAAAGCTACGGATCTTACGTTTCAATATTTTTTATACGATTTAGAAAAAAAGCAATACGTCTGGGCAGATGCCTGGAAAAGTGATGAAAATGTTTTAGCTGGGGTACAAATAAAACTTAAATTTAAAAATGATGAAATTAAAAAAACAATTTTTTTGCAAAAAATCTGATTCCGGCAGTGTGCTGGTGGTTTGTATTTGGGTGCTGGTTATTTTTTCGATTTTAAATGTATCCTTGTATAAGATTACTTTTTCACAGGCAAAAATATACAAAAATATTCAGTTTCGCGTGCATTCAGAATATTTGGCAAAGGCAGCGTATTTTTATGTTAAGCAGCTTAGGACTCAGGATAAGACAAAATATGAGAGCTATTATGAAATGCGAAAGTTACGGGAAAAAGAAATGGGGTGGGGAAAATTTAAATGTGTGATTATTGATGAAGAAAGTAAGATCAATATTAATGTAATTTCGCAAGAGATATTAGCTAAACTCCCGGGGTTGAACGAAGAAATTGCCGAGAAAATTGTAACTGCTCGCAAAACACCGTTTTATTTTAAAGAGCAGCTTTTGGATGTCGAAGGGGTTACGGAGGATATCTTTGGCCAGATCAAGGATGCGGTTACTACATATGGTAATGAAAAAATTAATTTTAATACTGCATTGGATGAAGTATTATTAGCATTGGGGGTTGATGATCTTCATATAAAGATTATTAATGAATATCGGGCGGGTGAAGATGGTGAGCTGGCGACAGCAGATGACCGTTATTTCGAGAGTACTGGAAAAATTTTGGACAATTTGCGGGAATTCACCGGTATTTTTACTGCGCAGCAATTAATAATTTTAGATTTAATCAATAAAAAGATTATTGGGGTGGAATCAGATGTTTTAACTTTACAGGTCGATACGGAATATTTGGGTAAGCCGGTAATGCGATATTATATTACTATGGATGATGAAGGGATTAAGCAGTGGAGCGAAATGT
>CAYTGV010000004.1:15344-19982 GCA_964437495.1 uncultured Planctomycetia bacterium
ACATTAATCGAATTGATTGTTGTGGTGATTATCATCAGTGTTTTAGCTGCGATGATTGTGCCTCGTTTTGTCGGGAGATCTGAGGAGGCAAGATTAAAAGTGGCGCAAGCCGATGTTGATGTAAATATTGCTACCGCGCTAAAGCTTTTTGAAGTGGATAATGGTAATTTTCCTCCCATGGATGAAGGCTTAATGGCTTTAGTTCGGCCCAGTGAAAGTGCGAGGAATTGGAAAGGGCCATATTTAGAAAAGGCGCCGAAAGATCCTTGGGGGAATCTGTATCATTACAGTTGTCCAGGAGAGCACAGGACTTATGATTATGATCTCAGTTCTTGGGGTAAAGATGGCATTGAAAGTGAAGATGATATTATTAACTGGGGGGAATGAAAATCGCAGGTTTCTTGATTTTTTTGATTATTTGCGGTATGTTACGGCCTACGCTATATAGTAACCATAATTGGCAATATCAGAAAAGTGGAAAAATTGCCTAATGGTGGAGGCTTTAGATGAAAAGAATGGAAATAAGAAATATTGATTTAAAGAAGAAAGAAAAAAGATAATCCCGTCGTATGAAATCGATAATAGCTTGATGAAAGAAAAGCGGGAATAACCCCGGCCCTTTCTTTACCAGAAGGGTTAGCGAAGACTGTAGATTGTTATGCGTTTTTTTATCAAAAGGGTTGTACTGCAGAAAATCTTTTAACTGTACTAAAAAATGAATATCAGGGGGGGCGGCAAAACAGCTGCGTTTTAAAACACTGGTAAAGCTTGTCGATGTTTTAAAATAAGTTAATTCCGGTACGAGCAGTATTTGATCTTTTGCTTGGGGGGTTAAAATACCAAAAAATATTACAGGCATCGTAGAAGACCTGGATGTTAAAATCAAAGGAGGGTGCTCTCCGTTTTTTCGTTAAACTCTAAATAATATTTTTTAAGCAGTATGATTACAAAGGAGGTAGGTATGAACAGCGGTATTACTGCTATTAATGAGAAGGTTCAGCAAGAAAGCGTATTTATAAGCGACTTAAAAAATCAGATCAAAAAAGTTATTATCGGTCAGGAATATTTGATTGATAGGCTTATTCTCGGCATTCTTGCCAACGGACATATATTAATAGAAGGCGTGCCCGGACTGGCTAAAACCCTTTCCGTGAATGTGCTTTCCCAGGCTATTGATACTAAATTTCAGAGGATACAGTTCACGCCAGATCTTCTTCCGGCAGATCTTTTAGGTACCTTGGTATACAATCCTAAGGATGGGCAGTTTACAACTAAAAAAGGGCCGATATTCGCCAATATTATTCTAGCGGATGAAATAAACCGCGCGCCGGCTAAAGTGCAAAGCGCCCTGCTTGAGGCTATGCAGGAAAGACAGGTCACCATCGGAGACACAACATTTCCCATAGAGCCGCCTTTTATGGTTATGGCCACACAAAACCCTATTGAACAAGAAGGTACTTATCCTCTGCCTGAGGCGCAGGTGGACAGATTCATGCTCAAGCTGAAAATTGATTACCCGACTAAAGATGAAGAACTGCAGATCATTCGTCGAATGGCACAAACCGACAAAAAGATCAAGATAGACGCGATAATCAAGCCAAAAACTATCATGGACGCCAGAAAAATTGTTGATGAAATATATGTAGATGAAAAAATAGAAAAGTATATATTGGATATAGTTTTTGCTACGCGAAACCCCCAGGCCTATAAACTCGAAGGCCTCAACGAGATGATTCAGTACGGAGCTTCTCCCCGGGCAAGTATTTATCTGATAATTTGCGCAAAAGCCTATGCCTTTATGAAAGGCAGAGGCTATGTTACACCGCAAGATGTAAAATCAATAGGCATGGATGTGTTGCGGCACAGGGTTGTGGTTTCATATGAGGCCGAGGCAGAAGGCAAGATCAGCGAAGATATTATTAAACATATTTTTGATGAGATCGAAGTCCCTTAAACACAGATGATCACAGATGGTGTTACGTAAGATGAGCACAGATAAATACAATCTGCGATTTTCTGTGAAGTTTATCTGAGATTATCTGTGTAAGAGGAGCGAAGCGACGATAGATGTTACCAAAAGATATTCTAAAAAAAATCCGAAGGATAGAGATCAAGACCTCACGCATGGTCAGTGATGTTTTTGCCGGCCAATATCATAGTGTGTTTAAAGGCCGGGGCATGGAGTTTGATGAGGTGCGTGAATATCAGCCCGGAGATGAGATTCGCTCCATAGACTGGAATGTAACAGCGCGCATGGGGCATCCTTTTATTAAGAAATTCGTTGAAGAGCGCCAGCTTACAGTAATGCTGCTTATGGATGCCTCGGGATCGAGCTTTTTCGGGTCAAAAGCACAGTTAAAAAGCGAGCTGGCTGCTGAGCTTTGCTCTGTGCTTGCGTTTTCTGCAATCAAAAACAACGACCAGGTCGGCCTGATAATATTTTCAGACCGTATTGAAAAATTCATTCCCCCCCGTAAAGGCTCAAGGCATGTTTTAAGGGTTATTCGAGAGGTATTGTTTCACAAGCCGGAAGGTAAGAAAACAGATATCCGCTGCGCGCTTGATTATTTAAACAATGTTATGCATAAAAAAACAGTTACATTTTTAATATCTGATTTTCTTGATTGCGAGTTTAAAACACAGCTGGCCATAACAAATAAAAGACATGATTTGATCGCGGTTACAATAACAGATCCGCGGGAGCAGACATTGCCCAAGGCTGGAATTATCCGATTTGAAGATGCAGAAACCCAAGCCGTGCAATTAGTGGACGCGGCAAACAAGTTTGCGCGTGCTGCGTTTGAAAAAAACAGCGCGCGGGTTTTAGCGGGCAGAGATAAGCTATTAAAACAAGCCGGGGTTGATATTATTAATATCCGAACAGACGCGCCATATACGCAAGAGCTGGTCAGATTTTTCAGAATAAGAGAAAAGAAAAGAAAAAGAAAAAAATAAAAATGTCGAATATAAACTTTAAAATTCTTTTCCGGGCTTGTTGGCTGGTGATATTTATTGTCGCCTTGCAGATAAATGTCTTCTGCGCCGAAGCGCGAATAAGCGCAAGCGCTGATATGCGTGAGATGACAATAGGCGATATTATTAAATATACGGTATTAATAGGCCTGCCGAATGATGCGCAGTTAAAAGACTCTTTTGCCGCAGAGGGCAAGCTTGGAGAATTTAAAATAAGAGATTTTAGGTGGAGTGTTGAAAAAGGCGAGGCTCAGAACTTCCAGCTGAATTATTATTTGAGTATTTTTAAAACAGGAGAGCAAGACATCCCTGCCTACGAGATCAAGTGTAGAGTTTCCCCGGAAGATCAATGGCAGACAGTAAAGACAAAAGCAATTACAATTAAAGTGCAAAGTGTTCTTGTCGATGAAAAAAAGCCTGTTCTAAAGCCGCTAAAACCAAAGATTATAATATGGCGTGATTATCTGCCGTGGATGATCTTTTTTGTTTTGTTTTTTGGAGCAGTCTGGGCGGGGTGGTACTATTGGCAGAAAAAACAGAAGAGCGTAGAAAAGCAGGTTAAGGTTGTTGCTGCGCATATTATTGCGTATAGAGAGCTGGAGGAACTGGACCGGGAGAATCTTATTGCCCGGGGATTGATCGAGGTTTATTTTGAAAGACTTTCTGGCTGCATCAGGCGCTATCTTGAAAACCGATTTTTTTTAAGAGCTCCGCTAATGTCCACAGAAGAATTTCTGCAGGTTGTTAAGGCTTCGCCGGTATTAAATTTAGCGCAGAGGACAGCGTTAAGGAATTTTTTATTGTTATCTGATCTTGTGAAATTTGCCTGCTACGGATCAACAAGCAAAGAAGCCCAAGAGGCTTATGCGGGGGCCCGGAATTTTATTGATCAGACAAAACAGGAAGAAAACGCACAGGAGGCAGCCAAAGTATGATTTTTAAAAACCCCTGGGTACTCTTACTTCTCGGCCTGGTGCTGTTATTAGGACTGGAACATAAAAAAAACAAAGCATCTATACGCTTTTCATCCAATACCTTGGTAAAAGGATTGCCGGTGAGTTTAAGAGTTAAGGTGTTAAAGTATTTTATTGTTTTACGCATGCTGGTTCTTTCATTGTTTATAATTGCCTTGGCTCGGCCGCAGCTGCCGCTCTTTCAAGAGCGTGTATTTAAGGAAGGCGTGGATATAGTGCTGGTGCTGGATACTTCAACCAGTATGCAGGCGCTTGATTTTACGATAAAAGGCAGGCGGTATAATCGTCTGCATGTTGTAAAAGAAGTGGTAGAGCGATTTGTTGAGGATCGCGTTAATGACCGTATTGGCATGGTTGCATTTGCCGGAAAGCCTTATATTGTCTGTCCTCTGACATTGGATCATAACTGGCTTTTGAAAAACTTAGACAGGGTCCAGATTGGGATGGTCGAAGACGGTACAGCCGTGGGCTCAAGTATTGCCGCGGCTCTTAATCGTCTTAGGAGTTCACTGGCAAAAACAAAAATAATCATTCTCTTAACAGACGGCCGAAATAATGCCGGCAAGATCTCGCCTTTGACCGCGGCTGAGGCAGCGCGTGCTTTGGGCGTTAAAATATATACAATAGGCGCAGGCAGTGTTGGTCAAGTGCCCTATCCTGTTAAAGACGCCTTTGGCAGGGACAGGATTCA
>CAYTGV010000004.1:20082-118485 GCA_964437495.1 uncultured Planctomycetia bacterium
GTGTTGGTCAAGTGCCCTATCCTGTTAAAGACGCCTTTGGCAGGGACAGGATTCAACATGTTAAGGTAGATATGGATGAATCATCTCTGGCAAAGATAGCTGATATTACAGCGGGAAAATATTTCAGAGCAACAGATACGGCATCATTACAAAAAATTTATGAAACTATTAATACGCTTGAGACTACTCCTTTTAAGCAGCCGATTTATATGCGTTATGATGAAAAATTCAGCCTGTTTTTGTTATACGCGTTTATCTTGCTGATAATAGAGCAGGTCTTGGCCAATACTGTTTTGAGAAAAATTCCTTGATTATTGTAGGGGAAAGTTAACCCATGAATTTTGTAAACACACAGTTTAATTATTTATTTTTGCTGCTTGTCGGACTGATTATCTTTCTGGTTTTTTCGGCAAAGCGCAAGGCATTTTTATTAGAGGTCTTTGCCGAGAAGCAAACACTTGCGCATCTGACTGCGACATACAGCCGAAAAAAGGATTTTATCAAAAACAGTCTTGTCATCGGTGCGGTGTTTTTTGTTATTATCGCTATGCTCAGGCCGCAATGGGGGTTTGTTTGGCAAGAGGTGGAGCACCGGGGAGTGGATATTATGATCGCCGTTGATGTTTCGCGGAGCATGCTGACAAAAGATGTTCTGCCGAGCCGATTGGAAAGAACAAAGCTGGCCTTGGAGGATTTGGCTGGACAGCTAAAAGGCGACCGCATTGGACTGATAGCCTTTGCCGGGGGCGCTTTTGTACAGTGTCCGCTGACCATAGATTATAATGGATTTTTGCTGGCAGTGCGGGATCTTAATGAGTCTCTTATTCCCCAGACAGGCACAAATATAGAAAATGCTATTATTGAGGCAATAAAGAGTTTTGGCAAAGGCTCAGAGGGCATGGACAGGGCATTGATTATTATAACGGACGGAGAAAGCCATGTAGGTGACGCGCTTAAGGCAGCTGCTAAGGCATTGCAGGAGAAAATAAAGATTTACACCATAGGTGTAGGCACAACACAGGGGGAATTGATTGAAGTTGAGGCCAAAGATGGCAAGCGCAGTTATATAAAAGACAAACAGGGGCAGATAGTAAAGTCCCGGCTTAATGAAAAGGCTTTGCAGGAGATCGCCTTTAGCAGCAAAGGGATTTATGTTAAATCAACATCAACAGAGTTTGGGCTGGAGAGGCTTTATGACAGCAAGATCGCTGATATGGAAAAAAGAAAAATGAAAAGCACAATAGAAAAACGTCGCACAGATCGCTTTCAGTTGCCGCTTGCGCTGGCTTTTTTAATGCTGTTCTTGGAACCGTTTATCAGCAACCGAAAGAAAACATGAAAAAATATATTACGGTATTGTTGCATAAAGCATGTCTGCGGCGTTATTCGCTTGTTTACTTGTGCGCCGTACGGCAAGTACGCCTCTGCGTTCGCTCGCAAATGTCTTGTAGCTACACATTTTGCAGCAGCGCCAGTATTTTAACTTTACTTATAATTTTAAACTTGGTTTTTCCTGGAGCACTGTTGAGAGCAGAGGGACAGGAAGAAGCAAAGACTCCTGAACATGCATATAATAAGGGTATAGATTTTTACAATAATCTTGATTATAATAAGGCGATCGATCAATTCCTTGGAGCTTTTAATACCAGCAACAGTACCATTGAGCAATGGATAAACTATAATCTTGGCAGTGCTACGTGTTCTAAAGGTCAAAAAGTGCAGGAATCCAATCCGCAAGAAGCGCAGCAGTCTTACAAAAAGGCTTTGGAGTTTTTCCGCCGGGCGATTGAGCTTAATCCTCAGGATAAAAACGCAAAGCATAATTATGAATTAACAGCTTTAAAGCTTGAACAGGCCAAGCAGCAACAACAAGAACAAAAAAAAGATAAGCAGCAAAAGCAGCAGGAGCAAAATCAGGAACAAAAGCAGCAGGATCAGCAAAAGGAATCAGGCGATGATCAAGATCAATCGTCAGATGAGAAAGAGGAGCAAGGGCAGCAAGGGGAGCATAATTCGAGGCAGGATACTCAGCCGCAGGAAATGACAAAAGAACAGGCAAAAATGCTTTTGGAAAATTTTCAGAACTCAGAAGACGGGCCTACTGAGTTGCGTCAGCTTCAGCAGGCTGCCCAGGATTCAAGCCCGGAAAAAGACTGGTGATATAAATACTATGCATCTTATAAGCAGAAAAATTACAGGCATTATTTTAAGTGTTTTTGCGGGCATTCTTTGCTTGAATGCGCCTGTTTTTGCCAAAAACGTATCTGTTGAACTTCAGCTTGATCGGCAGATGGTTGAGGTTGGAGACATGCTGCAGATAGGGCTTTATATAGAAAACGAACAAAATGTGCCGGCGCCGCAGATTGATAATATTGATGGATTTAAAATCCAGTATTTAGGGCCATCAACCAAGGTGTCGATAATTAATGGAGCGTTAACCAGTTCAATCACTCACCGTTATCGATTGGTTGCGATGAAAACAGGCATATTTACATTAGGCCCTTTTTCCTTTACTTATAAGGGAAATAATTACGCTACACAAACAAAGGATATTGAGGTTGTTGACCGCGGCCAAGGCATGCGCCAAAATGATTTATCTCCAGGGCAACAGCCTGTAGGTAATAATCTCAGCGGAAAGATATTTTTGAATTTGGTTACTGACAAAAACAATGCATATGTAAACGAACGCATTGCAGTGACGATACAACTTTATGTTAGCCGTCTGTCAGTACGTGATATTCAATATCCAATTTTTGAGGGTCAGGGATTTTTAAAAGAAGATTTTGGTCCGCCGCGTCAATACAAAAAAAGCCTTGGTAATGAATTATATGATGTGGTGGCATTTCAAACTTGGTTGTATCCTACAAAATCCGGAAAGGTCAGCATTGGCCCGGCTAAGATAAAATGTAATATTGTCTCCCGCACTCAACGAAGCCAAGGCAGGCGCGGGCTTGAAAGCTTTTTTGATGATTCCTTGTTTTCTGATTTTTTCAACAGGCTGCAAGTATATCCCAAAGAAGTTATCTCAGATGAACTTTCACTTGATGTCATGGCCTTACCGGATAAAGACAGGCCGCAAAATTTTTCAGGGGCTGTGGGTGATTTTACTATGAAAGTAAAGGCAGCTCCGCTTAAGCTTAAAGCAGGCGATCCCATAACTTTGAATATGAAGATATCCGGCGCTGGTAATTTTGACAGTGTGCAGAGCCCGGAAATAGCCTCAGAAGAAAAATTCAAGATTTATGCCGCGCAGGTTTCCAAAGAAGAGGCAGGGATAAAGCGCTTTGAACAGGTTATTATTCCTTTAGATAAGAGTATTATCAATATCCCGGAAATAGTGTTTTGCTTTTTTAACCCGAAAAACAAGGAATATATAATGCTTAAGCAGCCTCATATTGCAATCCAGGTTGAGGCTGCTGATGAGCAGGGAGTGAAGGTTATAGAAGGCCGCTCTTTGGTACATGGCGCCGCGCCAACACATGTGCTGGGTACAGACATTGTATATATAAAAGAAGATATTGGGAGAATCCGGGCAAAAGGTAAAAAGATTTATAGTAACCGCTGGTTTTTAATTATACAGCTGTTTGGGTTTATGCTGTTGTGTGCTGCTTTTATTTTTCAAAAGCAGCGTGAACGCTTAAGTACAGATATTAGTTATGCGCGTAAATTGCGGGCGCCTAAAGTAGCGCGTGAAAAAATTAAAAAAGCAAAAGAATATTTGGCGGCTAACAAGGCAAAAGAATTTTACGATGCCTTGTTTAAAACATTACAGGAGTATTTAGGGCATCGATTTAATCGCCCATCCGCGGGAATCACCGCAGAGGTTATAGAAGACCTGATCAAAGCAGAAGGGTTGGATGCTGAGGTTGCGTCTAAGCTGAAGAGCTGTTTCAGTGAATGTGATAGCGCGCGTTATGCTATTGTGCGGCTGGACAATGTGCAGATGCGGAAAACCATGGCTGTTTTAGAGCAGGCCATAGATTATCTGGAAAGACATAAACTATGAAGAGAAGGCTGATAATAATAATATTGATCGCGATTTTTCCAATCACAGGATTGCTGGCCTCCAACCTACAGGCGGCAGCGCAGAGGAAGACACCAGCCTATGGCATGTTCTATGAAGCAAATGAATTATTCAAAGATAATCAATATGAACAGGCTTTAGAGCAGTACAAAGCTATTTTAGCGCTTGGGATTGAAAGCGGAAACCTCTATTATAATATGGGCAATACCTATTTTAAGATAGGCATGCTGGGTGAGGCCTTGCGCAGCTATGAACAGGCTAAAGGGCTTATCCCTAGGGATAGCGATTTGAAAGCAAACATTATATTCTTAGAGTCTTTGCGGGAAGATCCTGTTTTGGCAAGTCCTCAGGGATGGTTGATATCTATGCTGGAATACTTTGGTGGTTATTTTTCTATAGACCGACTGACATTAATCGGGGTATTTATATACTGGCTGCTGATAATCATAGGCATAGGGTGGTGTTTATTGCCGCATTATAGACAGGCCTTAAAGAATTACATTATTTGCGGCGGAGTTATTTTACTGTTTATTGGTTGTGTTTGGGGGATTAAATTCTATGATATAGAGTTTAATTCCTATGCGTTTGTGGTTGACGAGGTTATTGATGTCAAATTTGCTCCTTCAGAAGAGGCGACAACGTATTTTAAGGTATACGAGGGAACCAGGGTTGCAGTGATCAGGGAAGAAGGCAAATGGTCACGTATTAAAACCCCGGATGGGAAGATTGGATGGGCATCATGTTTTGCGTTGAACAAAATTTAGACGATAGGTTGCTTTTTATCTGTGTTTATGCTATCTTACAGTGGATATTCAAAATAATGATATAAAACCAGCATTGTTAGTGCGGGAGGGGGATGAAATGAAGAAAATAGAGATAAAAAACATTGATTTAGCCTCTGTGTTTAAATTATTCGGCGGAATGAGCTTTATCCTTGGGTTTATAATTGCTTTGTTTGGCAGCGGTTTTGGTGGTGCGCAAATGCGGCAGCAGCTGCAAACAATACCTTTTGTAGGCTCTTTGCTGAATGGTTTTTTAGGGGCGATCATTATTGGCTTGATATGCGCGGTTTTATGCGGCTTAGTGGCTGCTTTGCAAGCAGTGCTATATAATATTTTTGCCATGATCGTCGGCGGAGTAGAGATAGACGTTGTAGAAAAAGACTAATGACGGGCAAACAGTTTATGCGGCCGTAGCTCAATTGGATAGAGTATCAGTCTACGGAACTGAGGGTTACAGGTTCGAGCCCTGTCGGCCGCACCAAAAAAATAAAATTCCCAAAAGGGCGAAAACCTAAAAGAGGATTTTAAGGAGAAAGATTGTTTCTTCCTATCGGCGAAAGCAAAAGCCTTGCCGCACCATTAAAATAGAAATCTCCTACTGAGTAGGAGATTTTATCATTGTGAAAAGGCAGTTATATGTTCGGGAAAAATCCAGACGAGTTTTACATGAGTGCTGCGATCAAGCAGGCGCAAAAAGCAGGCATTAATAATGAAGTTCCTGTAGGTGCGGTGATCGTCCATAATGATAAGATTATTGCCAGAGCCGGTAATCAGGTGGAGATGCTTAAGGATGCTACAGCACATGCTGAGATGATAGCGATTACTCAGGCAGCAAGTTTTTTAGGTAATAAGTGGTTGAGTGAATGCAGTCTTTATGTTACAATTGAGCCGTGTTCCATGTGTGCGGGGGCGCTGGTTTTGTCCCGGGTCAAGGAAATTATTTACGGGGCAGACGATTCCAAGACCGGAGCCTGCGGATCTGTTTTTAATATAGCTGACGCCAAAGAGTTAAATCATAGAATTATTATCCGCAAAGGCATTTTAGCTGATGATTGCGGATTATTGCTTTTTGAGTTTTTTAAGAAACAAAGAGCCAAAGGTAAAAAATAACTTTTTTTCTATAAATCATATTTACGGAGAGGTGCCAGAGCGGCCGAATGGAGCTGCCTGCTAAGCAGTTGATCTGGGTGACTGGATCCCTGGGTTCGAATCCCAGCCTCTCCGCCATTTAAAAGACCAGTCAAAAATGGCTGGTCTTTTAAATTCCGTAGGGGAAAACGAAGTTTTCCCCTCTCGGCGCTTCGCTATCACCCCTTTTCCCAAGGAATTCTCTTTTAGTCAAAGAATAAGGGGCGTATTCCCCTCTTCTTTAAAAATCTATACCCCCTTCAAATGAGTGGCTGCGCCACGGCTGGAGTGTGATGAGAACCTAAAAAGAGGATTAATAATGAGATAGGATTTATGGAATGTCATGAACATAAATTTGTTATCGAATTAATCCCAAGCACTCAGAAAGCTTACCACTTTTAGATAGGGGTAAGGAGAAAGATTGTTTCTCCTTATCGGCGTACTTGAACTTCCATGCGGAAGGAAGGGGAATATTAATAATGAAATAGAATTTATGGAATTTTGTGAACATAAATTCGTTATTGAATTAATTCCAAGAACTTTGAATAGTTAACGTCTTTAGATAGGGAAGGGGAAACCATAAGGGTTGCCCCTTAAAGAGCGTAAGGTTGAGCACGGCCCTGTATTACAAGGGTTAGCGAAGACCTGCAGCGACGGGGACGCAATCCCAGTTTATTCCGCAGAAGGCGGGGCATTTTTGTCAAACCTTTCTCAAAAAACATTCCCCGGTTAAAGCGCCCACAGAGTAAGAGCGAAAATAGACCGCATAAAGGCAAACAAATACATGTAATTGCAATAGGGGCTTCTGCGCATAGTGTGGTTTTCTTTGTACCAATTTTACGGCTGTGGTACAATGAAGCCAGTTAAAAAAAACGGAAGATAAATAGCGCATTCTAGAGATTAAGAAATAAAATAGGATTAAAAGATGAGCAAAATGCAAAGATGGCTGATCGTCGCAGGGATTTGGATGATAGTCTTTTCCCTGTTTTTCTATTTGATAAGTAAAAGATTTGTTATTGAGAGCTATTCTATAAAAAATAAAGATGGCATTGTTGAAACTGCCGGTTTTACCAGAACAGATACATGGACAGGTAATATGCATCTTAAGATGACATTTCCGGTAACGGACGATGTCAAATGGATAGAGATAAAATAGGAATAAATCGGATTTTGTTAATATTGACTTTATAGGCGCTTTGAGTTAATATAAACACAGATTAAATACGTTAAAATACTTCCCTGTTATATTGCTTTTCCGAGGAATACCATTGGGCATCTATAAAGATTTTATCATCCTTGTTGTTGGAATATTTTTAATTGTAAAAAGTGCTGATTTGTTTACGAGCGCAGCTGAGGCGATTGCTGTTTTTTTTAAAATCCCTCGCGTAATTATCGGTCTGACGATTGTCAGTATTGCTACAACAATGCCGGAATTTGCTGTATCTGTATTGTCAGCCAAAATGGGAGCAGGCGGGATTGCTATAGGCAATGCAACAGGTTCCTGCCTGGTAAACATAGGGTTAATTTTAGCCGCAGCCGCAATCATTCGTTCGCTGAAGTTTGATCCCCGGCTTATTAAGCAGGAACTGGTTTTTTTAATCGGAGTCTGTTCCTTTGTATTCCTATTAATGTTTGATGGAGTATTGAGTTTTTCGGACGGAATTATGCTTTGTGTGCTTTTGGGAGCTTTCTTTGCCTATGTGATTGCACGGGAATTAAAGGACCAAAAAAATCGCAATGATAAGACTGAGTTAAAGGCTAAATCGCTTAATAAAGATATCGCGAAATTTATTTTAGGCTCAGCCGGAGTCGTGGTCGCAGCAAAATATGCGATCATTCCATCCGGCGTTGCTATAGCTAACTATTTTCAAGTACCAGAAATAGTTATAGCGGTGACCATGATTGCTATCGGAACATCCCTGCCGGAGCTGGTTACCGCACTTGTTGCCAGTATGAAGAAGATGGGCGGGCTTGCTGTGGGCAATGTAATTGGTGCCAATATCCTGAATATGCTCTGGGTCTTGGGATTCTCATCGATAATCAGACCGCTTGCAATTGACAGCCAGACCAAATTTGTGACCATGCCGTTGGTGATAGGGTTTGCATTGTTGGTGTTTTTGTTTACGAGAAAAAGTCTTTTATTGAAAAAAGCACATGGACTTATATTAATGTCATTGTATGGCGGATATATGGTTTACATTGTTAAATTCGCTTATTAAAAAAAACAATAACTTAAGGAGCGATAGCGAAATTAAGTTAGATGGCTATTTAATTTCGCAGCAGCGAGATCATTAGACAAGGATTATTGAGCGTATTAAAATTGTAAAGCAATATATTTTTAATTTGTGATTTTAATTTTAATTTATAATTTATCACCGGAGGTAATTTAGTGTCTCAACTTGCTTATGCACGTAAATATCGGCCCAATGATTTTGACGAAATAATAGACCAGGAACATATCGCGACCACCTTGAAAAATGCTATTGAGCAGGATAATATTGCTCATGCGTATCTTTTTTCAGGGCCCCGGGGCATAGGAAAAACATCCACAGCGCGCATACTGGCAAAAGCATTGAACTGCAAGAATGGCCCGACAAAAAAACCCTGCAATAAATGTATTTCTTGCCTTGAGATAAGCGCAGGTAAAAGCATGGATGTCTTGGAGATAGATGGTGCCTCTAACCGGGGGATTGATGAGATAAGAACACTGCGGGAGAATGTAAAATTTGCTCCAAGCGCCAGCAAGTTCAAGATATATATAATTGATGAAGTGCATATGTTAACGACCGAGGCGTTTAATGCATTGCTTAAAACTCTGGAAGAGCCTCCGGCACATGTTAAATTTATTTTTGCTACAACAGAGCCGCATAAGGTGTTGGCGACTATTCTCTCCCGTTGTCAGCGTTTTGACTTTAGAAGAATAACAGTCGAGGGGATTATAATCAAGCTCAAGAGGCTTATCAAACAGGAAGGTATTACCTGTGAAGAAGAGGCATTGTATGCTATTGCCAAAAGCGCGGACGGCAGCTTGCGTGATGCGGAAGTTATTTTAGATCAGCTTAATAGTTTTAGCCAGGGAAAGGTGACTTTAAGTGCGGTAAGTTCTGTACTGGGGCTTGTGTCCAAAAAAGCGGTTTATGATATTGTAGATAAATTGCAGCCTGAATATGTATCAGACAACTTGATGACGCTCAATGCCCTTATCCAGGAAGGTAAGGACCCTATGCAGATTATAAGCGCGTTCATAGAGCATTTTCGGGACATGATGCTTGTCAAATGCCAGAGCGAAAAATTGGTAACACTGCCAAAAGAGGATAAAGAAAACATTAAGAAGCAAAGCAGTAAATTCAAATTGGAAAACATTCTTTACTCTATCGCGGTTTTGTTGCAGGCACAGGAACGCATAAAGAGACAGGGTACGGGCAGGCTGCTGTTGGAGACAGCATTGCTGAAGCTTTCTAAGCAGCAGGAATTACTGCCGGTAAAATTATTGATCGAAAAGGTGCGGGCAATGGAAGAGCAATTAAATAATCTAAAATCCTTGCCTTTTGCAGCTCAGAGCATGAGCAAAGGCAATAAACCGGCTGTGCAGGTTGAACCCAAGGAAGAGAAAGCCGTAAGAAAATCTTCGCCTTTTGAAAAGACGCATTCCGTATTACCTGCGCAAGGCAGCTCTTTTTCTGAAAAAATAAGTGCTGATCCGGCAAAGCCGCAGGAAACACCGCCAAGCGCCTTAAGTACAGCGGTTGAAGAATCCACATTGACCATGGAATCTGTTTGGAAGGCCTGGCCAAGTTTGATCAAGAAGCTACGCAAGGACAAGATAAGTATAGGCATGTATCTTGCCGAAGGCAGGCCTCTTAAGGTTAGGGGCAATGTAGTTGAGGTTGGTTTTGTCCAAGACTGTGATTTCCACAGGGAGAACCTGGTGGAGTTGAAAAATTTAGAGATCATAGAGCAGGCGGCAAGCAGCCTTTTAAATACAAGTGTCAAATTTAACCTTGTCGGCTGCCAGGACCAGGAGCTGCCTAAAGATGACGAAGGCAATATGCCTGTGGAGAAAAAATCTTTTCCCACAGATGCTGATAATCCGCAGGAAGGGCAGGATTTTAATGATTTCATCCAGTCGGCCATGGATGTTTTTAACGGCAGAATAGTATCATCAAACGAATAAACTATCATGAGCGGATATACTAAATTTTTAGACACACTAATCCAGGAGTTAGCAAAGCTGCCGACCATAGGTCCTAAATCAGCAGAGAGGATGGCTTTGCATCTTTTAAAATCCGCTCCGCAGAGATCTAAAGCTTTAGCTGAGGCGATTGTCCTGGCTAAGGAAAATACCAAAAAATGCAAAGAATGCAATTATTTTGCCGAAGGGGATGCCTGCCCAATTTGCCAGAAAAAGCATAATCGGGATAAGGTATTATGCGTGGTGGAGGATCCTCAGGATGTGATTGCCATTGAGAGTACAGGAAGATATGCGGGATTATATCATGTTCTCTGGGGCAGGCTTTCTCCCCTGACAGGAACCGGTCCGGAAGATTTGCCGCTAAAACAGATGATCGCACGCGTTAAAGGCGAGCAAATTCAAGAAGTGATCATTGCTACGAGCTCAAACCGTGATGGAGAGACAACCGCGCAGTATTTAAAGCAATTGCTTGCCCCTTTACAGGTAAAGATCACACGTATTGCCAGGGGAATACCTGTAGGCAGCAATATTGGACATATTGATAAGGCGACTATTTCAGAGGCTTTCGATGGGCGCAGGTAAGTTAGCTCTTGACAATAACATCTATTCTTGATAAACTTTTTGTTTACAATAGATATATCCATATAAAATAACCCCTTTGAGGGGATAAATATAAGGCGTTTAACCATTCACAAAGGAGAAGGTATGAAAATTTTTGAAGCGATTAAGCGAGGAGGAGCAGCGGTTAAGGACATTCTTCCTCCCATGGTGATAATATGCATATTTAACTTTATTGGTGCTTTCACAATGCTGATGATTATAGGCCTGAATCCTACACCGGAAAAGATAGCCGAGGTTACCGCACCACTGTTTATAATATTTGCCTTGATGATGCTAATATGGATTTTCATTGAAGGCGGTTTGTTTTCATCGGCCATGTCTGTGCTAAAGACAGGGGAGCTTAATATGGGTGAATTTTTTGGCAATTGTTCTAAGTATTTTTTGCGTCTTTTAGGTCTTAATGCCATAGGTGCTTTAATCTCAACAGTGTTGTGGCTTATCGGTGCTTTTCTAACCGGGGTTTTTGTTGCTTTAGGAGGGGGAAAAAATATCTTCTTTAATATTATTGGAGGTAGTGTTTTACTTGCAACGATTATTGTTGTAATTATTGTGGCTATGCCGATACTTATAAGCCAGTATTTTGTTGTTATAAAGGGTGGCAAAGTCCGCGAGTCTTTAGGGCAGAGCGTTACTTTTGTTAAAAAATATTTTTGGAGGACCGTAATATTTTTCCTTATCCTGGCTATATCCATTTTTACATTTTCATTCATTGCCAATTTTATCGGTACTTTATTAGGCAATGCGATCAAAGGCATGGGTGCGGCGGCAATAAGTATTATTCTGACCTCTGTAGCTAATGGTGCGATTGCGGTATTTTCCGCGGCATGCATAATGACCTATCTTCTAGGTATTGAGCAATCTGAGGAGCAGAAAGTAGAAGAAGTAAAATAAAGCAGCAAATACGAGTTAGTAACTATAAAGTATTAATTCATAATTTATAACTTGTAACTAATAACTAAAATATCTGTTCCCCTGTAGCTCAGTTGGTAGAGCAGTTGACTGTTAATCAACTTGTCCGAGGTTCGAGTCCTCGCGGGGGAGCCAAAATTATACTTACGAACCTTCGGTTCGTGTAAAGACGGAGAAAATCCTAATCGGGTTTTCTCTTTTTTATTTGAATCTATTAAAGCGGGGGGATTTAAAAAAGCATTTTCAGAAGCTGTTGAAACAAAAAGACTTATTTGTATTTGGGAGGGGGAATATTTAATATTTTTGATGTGTTTTTTGAGTAAAAGTGTTTTGTCTGTTCCTCGACGAGACCGGATGCCGGCGACCAGGGCCTGGAGGGTGTGCGCGAAAACCTCAGCAGAGATTTGCGAGGAATCGAACGATGGTTCGAGTCCACTGCGGCCGTCCGGCGCGGCATGATTAAGCTTGAATATCAAACTATCAATATACTGCTTATCGATGGAGATTCGTTGCAGGTTCTCAAAAATAAAATTTTCCAGCCTGTTTGCGCTTACCTGTTTTGTGTCACAGTTTTTCCAGTCTTTCTTGAATGTGCTTGTGCAGCGGTAATAATAGTATCTTCTTATCTTGCCGCGCGATTTTTTATTAGTGTGGCAAGGAGTCATTTTTGAGCCGCATTCCTCGCAGTTAACCAATCCGGCAAGTGGATAGTTTTTATATAACCTAAGATTACGTTGTTTCTTCTTATGAAGTTCTTGAGTTAGCGCAAAGATTTCATCGGAGATTATGGCTTCATGGTTTCCCTGATGATCTTGACCTGAATATCTCAGCGTGCCAGTATAAATAGGATTTCTTAAGATTGATGAAATTCGACTTTTCGATAAGTTAATATTCTGGTTTTGAAGGTTCTGATAAATGTTTGCAGTGGATTGGTCTGTTATATATGAATCAAACATTTCTTTGACTGTTTGAGCATCCTGTTCCGCTATTCGCAATTTTTTATCTTCTGCTTTATATCCGAACGGAATATTGCCACCATTCCACATGCCTTTTTGTGCTCGTTGAAGCATTTTATCTTTTGTGCGTTCGCTGGTAAGTTCCCGTTCAAACTGGGCGAATGTAAGCATAATGTTGCGTAAAAGTCGTCCGGCAGGGGTAGAGGTATCAAAGCGCTCGGTTATAGAAATAAAATCAACATTATGCTTTTCGAATAATTCAATAAGCTGATAAAAATCCCTTGGTGAGCGGGTTAGGCGGTCAATCTTGTAAGCGATAACCAGATTGATTTTTCCTTGTTGGATCTCGGAGAGCATTTTTTGCATAGCAGGACGTTCAACATTAGCTCCCGTGAATCCAGCATCAGAATATACGTTAAAGATTTCTAAATTTTCCTGGCTTTTGATAAATGAATGAATTTTCTCTTCCTGAGCTTTGCATGAATTAAACTCTACTTCTGCCTGATTATCTGTGCTTACGCGGGTATAAATAGCACATTTTAGAAATACTTGCATTTTAGCCTCCTTGGAGTTAGAATAACTCAATAAATAGGATTAATGTACCATGTATTACAATACATAGTATTTAAATATAAGTCAAGGAGAATTATGTATCTAAAAAATTTAGCAAAATTGAGAAAGAAAAAGGGGCTAACTCAAGAGGGATTAGCGAGAAAAGCGGATATTTCCTATCATACTATTATTAAGCTTGAAAGCGGCGGGATAAAAAACCCAAAGATTGAAACGGTTATTAAAATAGGAGAGGCTTTAGATATAAGCCTAGATACGTTAATAGGAAGAAAAATATAAATTTAGACAAGATGATTCAAGCAAAACCCAAAATATATATAGCATATAGACGTAAAGACAAAAATAGACTAAAGGCCATTATTGTTATTGCAAAGCTGCTTAGAAAATTTAATTTTCATGTTTGGTATGATAAAAAAGCAATCAAAGGTGGTGATTCTTGGCCTTTTGAATGCGACCAAGGATTGAAATGGGCCAACAATTTTTTGCTAGTCGCACATAAAGACACACATGATGGAAAAATTGTTAGCAGAGAAATTGAAACAGCTATTATTAGAGAATCGCAGGACAAATTTGATAAGATTGTTTTTTTAAAAATGCACCATTCTGTTGATCTTGAAAGCTATAATGCGTTATTATCAAGAATCAATATTATTGATAATAGAGAAAAGGGATGGAAGGAACAATTAGAAATAGCATTTTTACCTAAAAAAGAAGAGTTGCCAATAGAGGAATTGAGTAGATTAATAAAAAGTAAAAACAAACAAGCAGAAGAAAAGGCTTTAATTTTATTGCAAAAAATGTTTAATTTTAAGGAACCAATGACATTGGCGCAAGCATTGCAAATGCTTTTAAAGAATGTTATGGCTACCGATCAAAAGAAAAAGATTGAAGATTTAATTATAACTATAAGGAGAAGAGAAATATTACTTAAACGGGCAAAAGAAAAAACCCCTCCTAAGGCTGTTATAGTAAAACACAACAAAATGCTTAAGGAAATAGAGGCAGAATATTCGTCAGTCCTAAAAAATGCGACACTGTTATTTGAAGGATTGGTTTATTTATTAAAGCCATTCAATATAGAAGATCGTGATATAGCAAACAATATTGTTAAGTTAGGAATATCTAGAGAAACAAAGCAAATTATTATAAATAAATTAAAAAAATATAAAATTATTAAACAAGTAGGGAAGACTCTGTGGATTATTGATGACAAATTTGGGAAAAGAATAACGGAAAAAGTATTTTTCGGGAAAGCTTCAATGGTAGAATTTAAAAAAATAGAGGCATTATTTTATGGAGAAAATTAAATCGATAGTTTCGACCTTAGCAGAATTAGAATCGGCAGAAGCGATTGAAAAACTAAAGGAATATGCTTTAGAGATTAAAGATAAGATTCTTTGTCAAAATAATGATGCAAGGTTAGAGAGTCTCGACTTACTTGAAAGGTTTTCTTTTAGAGTGCCCAACGAAGCACTTACAATCATTAGTATTTTTGCTGATAAAAGAAACGAACAAAAAGCCACACACTATAAAAAACCATTTCCACGATATGGATGGAAGCATGGACGTATTATGGATAAATGCTTAGACATCTTAAATCAGTATAATATAAGATATGGATTTTTTGATGAAAGCCTAAAATTATTAATGCAATTTTGTGTGTATAAGGAAAACGATAAGGACTATGAAGAAATTCGAAAAAAAACAAAGGGCATACTTATTGATACAGCAAAATACAATTTAAAAATTATCGCAGGCAAGCCCGATGGATATGGGATGGGGTATTTGTTTCAAGAAAAATTTTCAAAAAAAGCAAAAAAGATATTAAGCGCCCGCAATAATATAGTTTTTAATATAGCGATAGCTATTATTGAAGAATTGCTTAATACAGAAATGGAGGGTACGTATTGGGATTATAAGACAGTGACCTTTAAGGGTGGCCCATTAATGTGTACATCTAAATTAAAAAAAATTAGAGACCGCGTATTGAAAATAGTTTTTGAGAAAATAAAGGGAGAGGCAAAGTTAGACAGAAAAGCTACTTTAATAAAAACTTTAGCTTCTGGCGTGAGGTTGCCAGCTAGAGGTGTACCTAGTGACGACTTGGATATTATGATCATGGCAGATGTGATTAGAATTATGAAGTTTTATGAGGGGATGCTTTTGCTGGATAAAAATCCAGTAGTTTTGCAAGAGATTGAAGAACAGGCTGCTTTTTTAAAAAGACGGTACACAAAGGATATAGGAAATAAACATTTTAGGAATAAAGTTGTTAGAAAAACAGGAAAACTTCTGAATGCCTTGAGAGGCGATAATATTTATAAAATTTATAGAATTTTTGTAGGTGATGAAAGGTCCTTTTGGGATAAAGGTGATGACTGGAAGCGCATAGAGGAAGAAAGAATTCATGGAATCAAAAAAATGGTTGCAGATATTTCTGAAAAAAATCTTACGCAATGGATTGGTATAATCAAATTAATTGGAACAACTTATAAATATAAACAGGAATATGAATTTAGTAATTTTAGGTTTTTCGGGAGACATATAGGAAAAGAGAAACCCGCCATAGCGTATAAAATAATAAAAATGCTAAGCAAGCAAAGATTCTCTATGAAAAATTTTTACTCGGATTTGATTTTGGGAATAAGAGTGTCTTCTCAAAGAAATTTTGCTGATTTGCTTATTAAAGATTGGATAAAGGGGAAAGATTTTGAGCTTATTTGTGAAATTCCACACACTTTCTGGGCATTAGAAGATAAGTTTATGAAAAGTCAAGATGTCAACGTTTTCAAAAAACTATTACTTTTGAAATTAAATGAAGCAAATAGACAAGAATTAGATTATAGAATTCTAAGGGTGTTGCCTTGGATTTATAAGCAAAATCCACAAACAGTTAATGACATGTTATTTTGCCTTTTAAAACGATTGCCTGAAAAAAATATTTCCACTTTTACTGATACGATATTAATGGCTAATTATCGCAAACAAATTATACTCGAGAAATGGCCTATGAAAAATTTTAAAATCATCCTGCAAAGTTTGTTAAGAAAAGTGCGCTTGGACTATCATGAGGAAGAAATTTTAGCTATTTATGCCAAGAGAAAACCTTTAGAGGTGGTAGATTTTTTTAGAAAAAGAATTATTGTGCAAAAAGGTAAAAAAATTGAACGATTTGATGCAGTTCCTTTTAGATTATGGAAATTACCCGAAGCTTTTTCTAAAAATGTTGAATATAAGAAAGTACTTAGAAGGATTTTGTTAGAATGGATAGGTAGCAATGATTGGCTTCTTAGAGAAGAAGGGAGTAGATTTATTTATAATTTAGCCCCCTCAATAGATGTAATTCTTAAAAAAGAATTACTTGGGTTGATAAAAACTAAGAAAAAGAAAAAAATTATGATTGCTTTGAGAGTGCTGAGATCTTATGAAGGAGCTTCAGTAATAGATGACATATGTAAAGAAGCATTAAGAAATTCTAAAGGTGATAAAGATATAAGTCAGCGAATTAAAGAAGCATTTTGGAATACAGGTTTAGTTAGCGGAGAATATGGGATGAGAGATGCTTATCAAAAAAGAATGGATAGAATAAAGAAGTGGGCCGAAGAAAGGAATAAATATATAAAAGAATTTGCGAATGAATTTGCAAAAAGTTTAAAAAAAGAAATTGTAGAGGAAACAAGGAGAACGGAAGAAAGAATAATGAGAATGAAAAAAGGGGTGAATATATAGGGTCAATTACTGCGGGTGGGTGGGAGAATTCGGCCGCAGGCACACCCTCCAGGCCCTGGTCGCCGGCCTCCGGTCTCGTCGTGGTAATGACAAAACTCTTTTCCTCAAAAAACACATCAAAAATATTAAATATTCCCCCTCCCAAATAAAAATAAGTCTTTTTGTTTCAACATGTTCTGGCAATGCTTTTTTAAATCCCTCCGTTTTAAAAGATTCAAATAAAAAAGAGAAAACCCGTTTAGGATTTTCTCCGTTTTTACACGAACCGAAGGTTCGTAACTTAAATTTTGGCTCCGCTTCCAGAGATAACTCAAACTGTTTTGAAATTATTTTGCCCAATACGATTCATGGGATTAAGAAAAAGAATCTTTGATCAATGCACCGCCCCGCACCACTCGCTGGCGCTCGGGTACGGGGCTACTTGGGTATTGAATGCGACCGTTCGCCTCAGCTTGGGCTTCGGCTCTCTACTTCGCTCGCTAGGCGCTTGCTTGTTCAAGTCTCTGTGCTCGGGCTTCATCCCGCCATGGCGGGATTCCGCTCCTGCGCTCAGAGCCTGCAAAACTAGCTAAGGGGTGATTACGTTGCGTTATAAAATAGGCTTCCTTAGGCACCCGCTTTCGTCGGGCTTTGCGCTTTGCGCAAAAATTTTGCCCCCCTACGCTAAAGCTTCGGAGGATAAACTTTTAATTAAATTATAAATCCATCTCGGCGGCGAAAAATATATAGGGTTTCTGCATCTTTTCATCTTTTGTAAGGGCAGGCACATAAAGGGCGTTGCGGATACTGAGCGTAGTCGAAGTAGTAGCCGACCGACTGTGACTGCCCTGCACGAGTGTTTTTTTTGGTTTTACCAATTAAGGAGTACCTTTTCAGGGAAGCTGACGCATTGGTGACTCAATGGGCTTATGCTCGCGCGGCAGCGTGGGCGGGAGGGAACAATTTTGGTATTTATATTTTTCTTTGCTAAATTTCTTGACAGCCACACAAATGTGTGGTATATGTTAATATACAATAAAGTCCCGAGTTTAGAAGGGGGAATCCCGGACGTTAAAAAAGTAAAACCTTCGTTTTGTTGTTTATATGCAGCAAAGCGGAGGTTTTTGTTTTTTTTAGATAGAGTGCAGAACAATTTACTATGAGTCTTTCAAAAATTTTATAATCTGCTATAATAAAGGAGGTAATATGCAGTATATGCTTGATTTCGGCAGGAGATATGACATGGCAATAAACTTAAAAGTTCATAATCAAAATAACAAGGTTTTCAATAAAGAGATTTCCGTTGCGCCTGAAGAATCTTTTTCTGTTGGAAGTTTATTTGCGGGAGTCGGAGGTATATGTTTAGGTTTTAAGCAAGCTGATTTTAACATTTTTTGGGCTAATGAAATGGACAGCAATGCGTGCAGAACATACCTTGCTAATTTCGAGCATACTTTGTATGAAGGAAAGATTGAATTTTTAGAACCAGGGCGATTAGATTATGTTGATGTTATAACTTCTGGATTTCCGTGCCAGGCTTTTTCAATAGCAGGATACCGCAAAGGATTTGAAGATCAAAGAGGGCACTTATTTAAAGAGACGATGCGTATTATTGACGGCATAAAACCAAAAGCAATTTTATTGGAGAATGTTAAAAATCTAGTTAGTCACGATGGAGGAAGAACATTTAAGATCATGAAAGAAATTGTTAAGGCTCATGGGTATTCATTTATTCCAAAAGTGCTTAACTCTATGGAGTATGGCGATGTTCCCCAAAATAGAGAAAGGATTTATATTGTCGGATTTAAAGATGAAGCCGGTTTTAATCCGGATGCTCCTTCCGAAGAGTTCATCTGTTCGCATTCTTTTTCTTACCCTAAGCCAATAAAGTTAAGGAAAAAAGTTTCTGACGTTGTCGCTGGTTCAGTCCCGCAAGAATTTTATTATTCTAATTTTAAGCATTATAAAAAATTATTAGAATACGAATGGGCCAAAGAAACTGTTGGTCAGTGGCGGAGAGTCTATGTAAGACAGAATAAAAGAAATGTATGCCCCACCTTAACTGCAAATATGGGAACGGGAGGACATAATGTTCCGTTAGTTAAAGACGAGATTAATTTTAGAAAACTTACTCCTCGAGAATGTTTCTACTTTCAAGGGTTTCCTAAAAAATTTGTTTTACCAGAGGGCCTTGCCAATTCACATTTATATAAACAAGCAGGGAATTCGGTAACAGTTACGGTAATAAAACGCATTGCTGAAAATATTAAAAAAGCATTATTGGAAAAATACAGTTTGGTAAACGTATGATTTTTTTAACCAAGCAGCCAAAAGCACAAATAGAAGAATACAAAAACCTGCTTAATATGGTTGGCTCTCTTTCTAATTTATTCTCTGACAGCGCTATTCCCTATTTATATTATAGAGTTGCCGAAAATGCTTTCTGCAGAGCATTTGAAGCGGAGAATCTATCCCGTTCTGACTGCTCTGCTGATGCTCGAAAATCTGAACAAGGGATAGGATTAAAAACTTTTCATGAGAATAATGGAAAGACTATGCAGAAGATAGCAGAGTTTAATAAAGCCAGAAATATTTATAAACAATACTTAAGCGACCATAAAAAACTCGTATTAGAAATAGCTAAGATGAGAAATAAGCGTATAGATGCAACAAAAGCAGTGCATGGGGTTAATGATATTTTATATCATTGCGTTTCAAGGAAACAAGGCGAACTTTTAGTATTTGAACAGAATATGAATGTTATTGATATAGACAAAATAAAAGTGTCAAAATCTGCAGGAAACGCAAATATTATTTATTTTAGTGATAATAAGGATGAGTATTCATTTAATATTTCTAAGAGCACTTTATTTAAAAGATTTTGCACTCCCTCAAGCTGTATTAAAATAGCTGTTAAAATAATTTCTGATCCATTTGAGCTTTTATCGGCTTTTTTCCATGATAATAAAACAGCAGGGATAATTCCGAAACAAAGGCAGTCTGTTATGCTTCCGCTGTATTCAGCAAGTAAAGGGAAAATTGTTTCCGAAAAAAGCGGGCTTAATCAGTGGAATGCAGGGGGAAGAGACAGGAAAGAGAGAGAGGTTTATATTCCCATCCCTTCTTGGATACATCAATCTTTTAATGGGTTTTTTACAGGAAGAGACGTCCCGTTTAAGCTGAAGCTTCCTAACGGTAAGATTATAGATGCTAAGATCTGTCAAGATAATGAAAAAGCTTTAATGAGTAATCCCAATACTGACTTGGGAGAATGGATTCTAGGTGAAATCTTAAAAATTCCTTCAGGAAAACTGGTTACTTATAAATTGCTGGAGGAAATAGGCATAGATAGTGTTGAAGTAGAAAAAGTTTCAGATAAGCTTTTTGCCATATATTTTAAAAGTTTAGATTCATATAAGGATTTCGCAGAGCAGTATAAATTAAATAAGTAATTTTGAGAGCTTAGTTCTTAATTTTTCCGCATTCTTAATTTCACATTCCCAAATAGTAATTGTTTTCCAGCCTAGTTTTCTTAAATCTTTTTTGTGCATAACGTCCCTTTTTTTGTTGCGTTCAAGTTTGCGGCTCCAATATGATTGATTGCTTTTCGGGATATTTGCTCTTTTGCATCCTTTGTGCTGATGCCAAAAACAGCCGTGAACAAAAACAACTGTTTTATATTTTTTTAAGACAATGTCTGGTTTGCCCGGCAAAGTTTTTTGATGTAGCCGGAAGCGGAAGCCTAAAGAATGCAGAATTTGTCGAACTAATATTTCAGGCTTTGTATCGGATGAACGGATTAAGCTCATATTCCAGCTTCGTTTTTGAGGTGACAAATGATCAGCCATGAGTATATTATATAAAAAAAGAGAAGAATAAAAAGAATTTTATTATCAAATTGGGGAGTGGCGGTTAGCTTCTAGAAATACCAACTCTTTCAATAGTTAACTTATATATTGAAACAAAGAACAATGGGATTGAAGGTGCAATGAATTGCACTGGTGTCACGTTTGAGCCCAGATAATTAAGTATTGTGAATCTCTCTCCATAAGATGGCTCTTCAGAAAAGGAATGCGAGCGTTGCTATTAGAGAACTAAAATTTAAGATGAAGGCTGCAACCTTAAAGCCTGCATCTACAAATCCTTCGCAAAATTCACATAACTCTATTGCGAAGAGGAATGGTCATTTAATGTTAAGCAGAAGGGATTAGTAAAAATATTGACTATAAACGAATAATACTACTATTATTCTTGACAAAATTGCTTAATGTGATATAATATATTATATAAGTGCAAAGATTAATACATTACAACTATGAGGAGAGAAAGATGAGATACATTATTGATATTACACAAAATCAGTCTGATAACATTCAGAAACTTATTGCTGACGGCAGGTATAGAGATTTTAATCAATTTGTTTGCACTGCTATAGATAATCAGCTGCACATTGAAACAGAAGAAATAGGCGGGCATAAGATAGAAAATTTAGGTAGCAAAATTAATGTTTACAAACCAGAAGAACTTTTTGAAATTGATAAAAGCATAAGCATAAAAACAATCAATATTGATGTGCAGGGGGTAGCGATGCCTGATTTTAAAAATTTATCAGGCTCAGCATATGAAATTGAGGAAAAAGATTCTTGGTTGTGGGGCCAAGTTAATAAGATTTTCCCAGTGAAAATTGGTTTAAGGATTTTACTCGCTATGCAGGGAGCAGAAAAAAACATTACTTTGGAAGAATATAGTAAAAAAGCTACACATATTGCTGCATCTTATGGAACCGGGATTAGATTATATGAAGATAGAAAGAAAAGGCCTAGAGATTTAAGGATTTCAGCTGGATTACCTAGCGAAGATGCTTTTAAAAGCAAACTTAGATATAAAGGTCAATTTTTGGCATATGTGAGAAAAGACGGCTTAATGGAAGGGGCGATGTCTTTTTTGAAATTTATTAACTTGTATAAAGATGAAGAAAGCGGACAAATGTGTATTTACTTAACAGGCGCAGGAGTAAAGTTTGCACAAATCAGCAATCCCGTAATAGATAAGGGGGAGTTCGATAAAAGTTTAAGCAAAGAGGAAATAGCTTTTTATTTGGAGCATATTGCTGAGAATGTTATAGGTGAATATCAAGCAATAAAATGGATGCTTGAAAAACTTGAAGAGGGGATATCAGATAGAACCTTGATAAATAGAGAAATGAAAAAAATCTTCAGCCAGCTATGGGGAGGCGCCTCAGATGCTGTTATTAATACACAGAGAGCAGGGCTGATGTCTAGAATGTATGAATTAAAATTGTATGACAAAGAAAAAGATGCGAATAAAGTTGCGTATTTAATTAATGACGCTGGAAAAGAGCTTCTTCGGCAATAAATAAGAAGGGATGAAACATGAAATGTAAACATTGTGGGTATAATAACGCTGAAAGTAATTCTATTTGTGATGAGTGTCGCCATTCATTGACTTCTTCAGGGACGCCACAAAACTGGAAAAGTGAAATAGAGCAAGTAGTGGCCACGTATGAGCAAGAACCAGCAAAAGGATTAGTCCACGGGTTACAAAAAGATGCTATTCAAAATGGTTGGGGGCATAGGGTTAACGATAAAGGTAGGGGGTGGAAATTTACTTTTACTCTGAAAAAATTCGAGGATGTTACATATTTGCTACTTACGGATGAAGGGACTACTGGATTAACAGGTCCAAATTTAACAACTGAAGAAATTCAACAGGCTGTGACTCTCCCCGATGATCATAAGCTAGCTCGTTTTACAGGGATGAAGTGGTCTGGAGGTAGCCAGGGAGTGGGGTTGTATGGCAGAGGAAAGTTACTTTTTCCAGCTGTATCAAAAGATTGCAAGATATATTTTGATAGTCTTACGGAAAAGGATGGGTATAGATTGAATTACAAAATGCTCATAGGTTCAAGTTATGAAGGATCTCCCAAAGCGCTGGAAGGAGAAGAAGCAAAAGATTTAATAAAAAAGCTCAAAATGGAACTACTTTCAAATATCGGCACACGAATAATCATAGTAAATCCAATACAAGAATTAGTTGAGGCAATAAAGAATGGAGAACTGATAAAAAACATCCAAGAAACATGGTGGCCTATAATAGCGCGGGGAGCAGAAATCTTTTTAGATATTAATGGGGTAAAACGGATTGTAGGCTTTCCTGAAGAATATTATGATTTACCCGAAAAGCCTGCAAATGGTTGGAAAGTGTGGTTTAGGAAGAATATTAAGATTGGTGATGATTATACGATTAGACATATTCATTTGCTTATTGCTCCAAAAAAGATAGATGAAGATTTTAGAGGGATTCATTTGTATCGCCAGGGCATGAAAACGGGAGGTTTTAATTTTGAAATTCCTCCAAAAATTAAAGATCGGTATTTTGGATATATCGAGCTTGATAGGGGATCCGAACATATGGTAATCCCGCTTGAAGATATAACTCACTATGGATTCAAGAAGAAAAGAACTACGGAATTCCAGAAAATAAAGCGTTTTATCGAAAGTGACCATAAGGCTTTCATGGATCGAGAAGGGCTATTAGTTAAAAAATATTCGAGCGAAGAAAAATTGAAAAAAACTTTTGAAAATAGTTCTAAAATTATCAATGAACTTATCTCTAGCTTTGGGATTGATAGCGTAGGTGAAGGAGGAATGACGGCTTCATTTATAGTAAGATGGATGGGGATTGATTTTCCAGACGAAGGGAATTCAAAAGTAGTAACAGGCGAGACTATAAGTAATATAAGATTTAAAATAATTAACAACCAGGGGAGCTGTGAGAGATTTAATTACCAGTTAAAAATTGTTCATAACGACAAAGATGTAGTTTTAATAGATGAACAATCGGTACCTGTAAATTCTTCTTCAGAAAAAATATTCGGGCCGTACAATGTTAATATTAATGAGCAAGCAATGCCTCGGTATGAGAAGCTGTTCATACAGCTGGAGGTTAAAAAGGTAGGCCTTAAAAAACAAATCATAAAGAAAATACCTTTTTTCTATGATTGCGATCCTCAAGATAGGCCGGAGTTTGGATTCTCAGTCCAAATTGCGGAGGTAAAATTTCCAGGAGGGAATAGTCATAGAGTTAATACGGGCGAAAAAATTACAGGACTTAAATATTTGATAAAGAATAATACAGCACTGAGAGAAAAGATAGGGATATATATACGCACGCATAATATGACAGAAGGGGGAAACCCTGTAATAGAGGAGATACTACTCAATAGGGAGGGAATAACAATAGAGCCTTTTTCTGAAGAACTTGTTGAATGTAGGGATATTGATTTTTCAGAAGAGATTTATTTATCGCAAATTGCCAAAGGGTTGATAGAATTGCGGGCAAGTGTAAGTTCTATGGGTGAAGGAAAGTATGCGCATGCAGATTCAATTTGCAAGCCTTCTAAGATAAAAATATACTTTAATGAAAATGAGCCGGGAGTAAGTGTTTTTAATGACTCAGAGTGGAAGAAAGATAAAGGTGGCCCTAGATCAGATTGCTCAGGACAAGGTAAAAACTGGACATTTATTATCAATATAGAACATTCTTGCTATATAAATGCTGAGGAAGAGGGCGAAGAAGCGCGGGACGAGTACTATGTTGACGAAATGCTGAAGCAGACAGTCAAGATATTATTATTGTCAAACAATTATAAGATTTTCACAAAGGATAAAAAATGGTTTGATAACGAAGAGGTGTCGCCGCCTGAAGTATTTGTAGTCATGAATGAAGCATACGACAAATTGCTGGATAAAATACATAGGAGATAATGATGGCAATATTATTCAAGAAAGAGAAAGGCAAGAATATATATAAAGGCATCGTCGGTAAAGAGCAGATACAGAAAGCCGATAAGCTGTATGAATATTTAGCTGCCAAAATCCCGAGACTAGAAACAGAGTTATCAGAGCAATATGAGAAAATTAGCATACAATTTTGGTATTATTTTGGAAAAGGATTAAGAGAAATAGTAGAGAAATTTGATATAGATAACCAAGACAGACAATATCTTTGGGAGGCAATTGCAAACTTAGCGGCGTCGGATGTAAGTGTGCGAAAAAATAGATCATCTAATAGAACAAATTATGAGTATTTTTATAGGCTTTCTGAAGTATCTTTAACGGATGTAGAAAAACTTAATTGGAGTGAGTGGTCTACATTTTTTGATTCGATTACTATAAGAAGAGAAGAAAGAAGTTTCGCATGGTTTATTACTAAGCTTTCGGATCGCAAGATGGATAGAAAGACAATGCGAACCTTAATGATTGCGATGAATAAAGCTCTAGAGGGTAAAGAAACGTGGATGTATTCCGATGAAGATCTATGGAAGAGGTTTAATGCAGCGCTTATGGCGTCCTTGTTTTTAATCAGTAATGCACCCAAAGATAAGATGATACAAAAAAAAACAAATAAGCCCCTATCTGAGCGGCAGCAAATTGTAAATAAAAAAGCATTACAAAAAAAAACAAAGATCAGGCAAAAATTTTTCAAAGAATTTTTCATGCTAGTAGATTTAAAAGAGAAGTTAAGCATAGAAGCAATGTGCATAGAAGCTTTTAAAAAAGTTAAAGGATAGAGGAGTAGTGAAAATAAAAGAAGGGATATGTGAGGTATAAAGATTTTATAGACAATTTGGAAATCCGCAGAACGTTAACGGATAAAGAAGAAACTAAAATGGGTAAAATTTGTTCTGTGACATCAAAAAACAGGAGGACATTAATTATGAATAAGAATAAGTATTTCTCGGAAGGCACAATCGTTAAATTAAAAAATCCAGCTGACGATGTAGAGGGCAAGGCACTTTTCGAAGTAATTGAAAACAAAGGTGACAGAGTTGATATCAAGCTCTTAAACACAAAAATGTCTATTCCTCCTGTCGAGTGTGTAAGTATCAACGAAATCGTTATTGCAAATCCGAAATAAAAAAATTCTTTAAGCAAAATCTTCATTATTAACGAAGAGTGCTATTTTTCTTATGCGTTAAGTTTACAGCAAGCGGCTGAAATTAAAAGGCTAGCAAATATAGAAAATATGGTGTTATCAGATGGTCGGATTTGCTGATATTATGGACTAAAGAAGACATATTTATAGATAAAAACATGCAAACAAGGGCCAACTTATATATAATTTAGTAAATTTACCGTAAAACAAGATGATCGTGTATTATATGTTAGTGAGAATAAATAATATGAAAAAAGATTTTGATTATGCTTATTATTTAGTTGCTTTCGTTGATGTCTTAGGACAAAAAGAAGCGTTTCAAGGCATTACTGATCTTCCTAAAAATGATGAGGCACAAAAAAAGCTAATAAAAGCGCATTCTAGCACTGTTTTATTTGTCGAAGAACTTAGAGAATGGTTTGACGACTTTTTTAGTAGTTATACTGAAATAAAAGACTCTGAGTTTAAAGTTCCGGAGGAAAAGAAAGAACAATTTGATGAAATGCGTAAAAGCATTTTAAACCATGCTCGTTTTTCAGATTGTCTCCAGTTTTCTGTTCCTTTAGTTAGCGATAAGAAATATTATTCTCCTTGTGTGAATGGTATTTTTGGAATATTGGGTGCTTGTGGTGGAATGCTAATATTGTCTTTAGCCAAGAAAAAACCTTTCAGAGCTGGCATAGATGTGGGTATTGCCACAGAATTAAGTAGTGGTGAAGTGTATGGTCCAGGATTTTTTAATGCTTATACTTTGGAGAGTAAAATTGCTCAACATCCGAGAATTGTAATCGGAGATACACTCATAAATTTTTTACTAAATTTGTCTCATAAAAATTCGCAGATACCAAATCAAACAAAAGAAGACGTAGAACTATGCAAAATGTTAGCAGACAATTGCTTACAAATGATTATAAAAGATTTAGATGGACATTTCATTCTGGACTATCTTGGACAAAACTTTCGCGATAATTTCACTAAAAATTTAGCTGCTGACGGACAAGAGGCAAATGAAAAAGCATTTAAGCTGGCTTTTGATTTTATTGAAAAAGAATACGAGAAGCTAAATAAAGATAGGAACGAGAAGCTTAGCTCAAGATATTTTATGTTATACAATTATTTTAAGTCTAGATTAAATCTCTAACAATTCGCTCCAGGGCAATCGGAACCTGCTCCGAAAAAGCAGGGTCGGCCTCCTCTGCCTGAGCTCAAATGTTTTATATGAGGAATAAAAAATGAATGATGATAATATTATTACTACGAAAAGCATTGGTGCTGACATAGTTGATGTTAAAGAAGATTTTATCCTTGATCAAAAGCCAATGTCTCGTTTGGTTTTTCATGCCCAAATACATAGTGAGGGAATCAGAGGACGAATTATCAGACAACGTAGAGAATCAACTGAGGATGTTTGGACTCCAGATAAAGTTATAAACATACGTGATTTAGGTAAAAACGAAGCAATAAATATTGAACTTAAAACAGTGGCAGTGAGAAAACTATATTCAGCGATATTAAAATTATTAAATATTTTGCAACAAAAAGGCATAGCATATGGAGAAAATAAATATGCAGTAGTGAATCCTGATTCTGTGGTCATTACAGATAAAAATAAGGCTGCTTACATTAAAAAGATTCTAGATGCTGGATATGATGAGGAAGTATGGAATACTCTTGTAGAATCAAACCCTTCTCTGGTTACGAAGTTATCCTACGCAAGAATACAAAGATCAAAACTAAAAGTAACCAAAGAATTAAAAAATAGATTACAAAAAGGCGGTTTCGACGAAACGAAAGGTGATGATTGCTGGCAAAAATGGATATATAAAAACAATTGGTTGTTTGGGGTGAACTACAAAAAACCAATTGAGAAAACAAAAATTAATATTGCAGGTGTAATGCCAGATTATCTCTTTCCAACTTTAGATGGATTTATTGACATCTTAGAGATTAAACTACCTGATAATGGAGTAATTGCTAAAGATAGCAGTCATTGTGGTTCTTGGAAATTGACATCAGAAACAAATACTGCTATTGGGCAGGTTGTAAATTATTTAAATGAAATTGATAGACTGCGTCTTGAAATTGAGAAAATTATAAGAACTCAATATGGTTGTGAAATTAGTTTATTAAAACCTCGTGCGTATATTTTGATTGGAAATAGTACTGGTTGGGATATTGAAAAAAGAGAAGGATTGCGAAAAATCAATAACGCTTTACATGGCATTGAAATATTAACATATGAAGATCTTCTAAGTAGAGGTTGCGAGGCAACAAAAGAATAGTTTTAGAGTATTGTTAAAAGTTAATAATGAATAATATAAACATATCAAATCTCTTCAGGCAGTCGCAACCCGCCGCCATGGAATTAAAGGGACACAATACTTAATCATTGGGTGCGAGAAAAATGGTCAGGTCTTAAGACTTACAGAAGAGCAGGTTAAATTATTGACAAAACCCAATCTTTACACTAACCTATACTTATCATGGCAAATAAAAAATTAGCCTCTGAAAAAGTAACCTACGAAATAGATCCTTATAATAGACTTATCATTAACAAATCCGGCAAAAAAAGCCGACTCTCCAGATTTAGGCAGGTTCTTGACGGACGCTTCAAAATCGATAAAGACAATACAGTATCTTATTATATAAAAGCCCCGATGCCTAAAGGTGCGGAAATCCCGTATCAGGTTAAACTCCAGGGGAAATGGTCTCTATCCGTTGATCATAACCTGTGCTTGACGCTTAATAAATGGGGCCGGGAAACTCTGGGAGATAAATTAACTCTGCAGGCTGATGTAATAGATACATCTAAAAATTCTCTGGTTTTTGCCCTTACCACTACTACAAAAGAAAACACCCAATCAATTTATATCCTCAAACTCAAAGGAGCATGGCAGGCAGATAAGCACAACCGGCTTACGTTTAGGATTCAGAGAGAGCAGGGAAGCCACGATATCCTGACGTTTAGAGGCGCATGGGAGATAAATAAACAGCATCAGATTATTTATCAGTATGAAAAAGCCCAGCTCATCCGCAAACGCAAAAAAATTCACACACTGATTTTTCAAGGCTATTGGGATATAAAAGATAAAGGCCGAGTATCTTATATACTTGATCAGCAATCTAACTCTGTTTTTGCCTTCAAAACTAGCATAGGCATATTTAAAGACAAATATATAAAATACGAAGTGGGTATAGGCGTTTCTCGTAAACCTAAACCAATAAAGCGTGTGCTTATTCTATTTGGTAAATGGAAAATTAAAAAAAGCGTAGGATTAATATTTGAAGTGGAATACAAAAATAAAAAAATCCACGCCATGGTCTTTGGTGCAGAAGCGAAGCTGACTGCCAAAGATAGCATAAGTTTTAAGCTAAAGAATGAGAAAAATAAAGGCCTTAGCGCGCAGTTGAAACTTTCGCGCAAGATACTAAAAGGAGACGGCTTGTCATTCTTGCGATTTCTGAAATCAAAAGGGGAAAGTACTGTTACTATAGGCGCGGGTTTTAGATGGTAGTAAAAGCAGCGAATAGCGGAGAGCGTTTAGCGATTAGTACAAAAGACAAAAAAAGCGGATAGAAAAAAAGGCCGCCAAGTGGGCACTTTTAAGTGGACAATGGCGAGCCTCGCCGCAGGAAACTTCAAAGAGGAAACTCGGCGGGAGGGGAAAAAATGGGAAAATTGGGATGTGTTAAAGATACGTTCAGCGGTAAAGACTATTTAATGCGGGCGTATTTGCCGATCATGAAACTACCTACGAAAATTGATTATACGCCTAAGCTCTCACCAGTCCGAGATCAGGGGGATGAAGGCACCTGCGTAAGCTTTGCCTGTGCCAGCGGGATGAAGGAATACCAGGAAATACTTGATTATGGAAAATCAATAAAGCTTTCCCCGCGGTTTATTTATAGCGAATGCAAAAAGATAGATGGTATGCCGGAATCGGAGGGAACAACTCTTCGTGCAGCAATGCAGGTGCTTAATAAAAAGGGAGTTTGTCGGGAAAAATTCTGGCCGTATCAACCGTATCAAACAAACAAAGCGAAGAAAGGTTTTTCTACCAACGCCAAAAAATTTCGCATTAAGACCTACGCCCGCATTCTCAACTTAAATGAATTACGTTTAAGCCTGGCTAATAAGGGGCCATGTGTTATTGGTGTTCAGGTGTTTGAAGGGATGATGAGAACAAAGACAGGGCTTGTCCCAATGCCTAAGAAAAAAGAATATCCTTTAGGCGGGCATGCAATTTGTCCCGTAGGATATGATGATAACAAGAAACTGGTTAAATTTAAAAACTCTTGGTCTGATAAATGGGGGAAGAAAGGGTATGGATTTTTACCTTATGCTTATATTGAAAATCATATGATGGATGCCTGGAGCTCAGTTGATATTGAAGATCCTAATCCGCTTACGCTGGCAAGCGTGTTGAGTTATAGAGAGAGGGCTTTAGTTTAGTCAAGGGACATACAGGGTTTAGAACAACAAATTTTATGGGAACAGGAACACATTCCAATTTAATTTAGAACAGGATAAAGACAATGCCAAAATTCGATTTTAATTCGAAAACAAAAAGATATAATGCGAAAAATGCTTTGCTGTTAGCGGAAGCTTCACAACTAGCATATAAACCCATCCGAGAAGTGAAGGCGATAGTAAAGAGTAAATGGGGCTTCGAAGAATGCATCTTTTTGGACAAGGAAGATACCCAAGCTTATATTATCGCTAACACTGAAGTGATTATATTAGCCTTTAGAGGGACTCAATGTATTCAGGATTGGTTGACAGATGCAGACGTGCGGCTAATTAAGGATGCCTGGGGGCAAGTGCATAAAGGATTTTCAACAGCGTTAGATTCTGTTTGGCGCGAGATTGAAAAAATTGTATCTAAATATCAAAACAATGGCCAATCAATTTGGATTACAGGCCATAGCTTAGGGGCAGCACTGGCAGCGCTCGCGACTGCTAGGTTTTTGCAGAAAAACAGGGACATAAACGGACTGTATACTTTTGGCCAGCCTAGAGTAGGCAATGCTATATTTGCTAGAATCTTTAATTTAAGGTTTAAGCATCGAACCTTTCGTTTTGTTAATAATGAAGATATTGTAACCAGAGTTCCTCCTACCGCTTTGAAATATGCGCACATAGGCTCTGTGTATTATTTTAACAGTTTTGGAAAGCTGCACAGAGGAATTAAGTGGTGGAGAGTATTTATGGATAGTTCGATTAGTAAAATAGCGAGAACTATGGATCGCTATAATCTGTTAAGCGACCAATTTCCTAACGGGATTAAAGACCACGATATTGCAAGATATATAAAAAGAATTGAGAAAAATTTAACATGAAATATAATTTCGCGAGAATAGTTATTATAGTCTCTGCGTTGTTTTTAGTAACAGCAACAGCCTTCTGTTTTTCCGCGGATGTGCAGGATATAAGCGGCTCTAAATATTTCCCCGCCGTGCAAGAGGCTATTGCTAAATCCGAAAAATCAATAAACATGGCAATGTTTCTTATTGAACTTCCGCAGAGTGAAGCCAAGAATAAGACACAGCAATTAGTAAATGAACTGATCAAAGCGCATGAAAGAGGCGTGAAGGTCGAAGTTATTTTAGATCAGAATGTAGATTTTGTTAATCAAAGGCATGAAAGCGATTGGCTGGGAAAAGTAAGAAGTTTTCGCGCGTACAAGCAGCTTAAAGAAGCTGGGGTAGAGGTGCAGTATGATGAAATATCTACATATACTCATGCCAAGGCAATAGTGATCGACGAGAAGATAGTTGTTTTAGGAAGCACTAACTGGACCCAAACATCATTACAACGAAGCATAGAGACTAACGTTCTAATAAATTCAGAAGAAGCGGCAAAAAGCTATTTAGAATATTTTAAGACAATTGAAATAGATGAAAGTATTGAAAAATACATTGAATTTTTAAAAAGCGGAATTGCAGTAAGTAATAAGTTTATGCAGTCAGCAAAGCTGGGTCCGGAAATGATGAAGCAACATGATGAGCGCAGTTTTGATATATATTTGTTTCTGCTAAAAGAAGCCAAAGCTAAAAACACAACAGAGCTGGTGCTAAATTATGGGGCAATAGCGGAATATCTTGGTATCGACAAAAAGATGGATAAAATCGCCTATCGTAGGCAAATAACAAAGGTTTTGAGGAAGTTAGAAAAAAAGTATAAATTGATTAAAGCTGATTTGCAGTACGCAAAAGACGCAAAGGTGAAACTACTTGATAGTAAAGTGGCTGCGAATAAGGTATTTCATCTACCAAAAGATTATTTTAGTTTTGGATGGAACATGCAATTATCTATGCGGGCGAAGTTCTGTTATTTAATAAACTTTAGCGAAGCGAATATAAGCGATACCCAACCTTATTGGTCAAAGAGCGTGAGAGAAATCACCAAGACCTATGGCAATATAAGCAAGGATGTTATATCTAAAGGCATGGGTGAGTTGAGAAGAAGAAAGCTCATTGAGGTCATGTATGATGATTTAACGGATAAGGATTATAGAAAACGAAGCCCGAAGATGTATAAAGTTTTAAAAGTATATGATTCTGAAAAATTAGACCTTGATTTAGCGCGGGTAGCGGAACAATATGGAGACAAAGAATATCAAAAGGCACGGAAATACGCTGAAATAGTATTTGAAGAATACAATCCGCAGATAATAGAAGATATAATTTTGAAAACAAAGCAATATGGGTCTAAGAAAGTCAAAGACGCGTTTGCAATTGTTGCGAAGAAGAACGTAGACAATCCGAAAAGAAAATATAGTTATGTTGTTGGGATATTGGAGAATTGGGGGGAGTGAATAGATAAGTATGACAATAATGATCGAAAATAAAAAATTTTTCGGTTTTGCAGATCACGACTATAAGGAAATAGTAACGCTTTCTGTAGAAGGAAAAATTAAGTGGTTCGAGTATCGCTTTAATAAGATTATAATTCGGCCAATTGAAGATATTATGAAAATTGTAGCTAAAGAGCAAAAAAAACCTCAAGGAGCAAAACTTCTAGAAGATGAAGATGTTTCGATTTTTACAATTGTTGTTTTAGCTATTTGTGTGGGAATAGATTTGCTTGGGGGATTTCTCGATGGGACCAAAGGGGATACTAATCGAAAAACCTTTAAGAATTTTGTGACTCAATTTTTAGATCCACAAAAAGAGTATTTAAAAACTCCCTATGAGGGGGCACACACATATGCAACATTTTTATATATGAAATTCCGTTGTGGCTTAGCCCATAATCTTACAATAAAAGAAGTAGGTTTTACATATGGAGAAAAATATTTTGTCAAAGGCGATGGTTTTTATTATGTAAGTGTTGATAGATTGTTTAAAGATTTAAAGCGGGGGTTGGAGCAGTATTTATCTGAACTTTCCCGGAATAAATCTAATTTAAAAAGAAATTTTAATGATCGTTTTGAGCATATTTTTATCAGGAAGAAATAAAAATAATTGTAACGGAAGGTTATTATTCTAAAAAGTTGTGCAAATAAGGATAATATATGAATCACTTAAGAGAGCTTAAAAAATATTTCAAGGGGATTCTTCTTGTTAAGAAGAATAAGACGCAGGAATTATCTCCACTTGCAGGGATTATGATAAGGGAAATTCCCCAAGAATTTCGCGATAAGGCAATAGAACATTACAAGGCTTCATTTTTAACTTTAGATGGAAAGGAATTAAACGGGTTCAAGTCAATATTGAAAAAACTGCGCAAGGATATAGCTACAGAATACCTAAAAGATAAAGAACTAGAAAAAAAAGTATGGTTTTTGTTTTGTGATATATTTATTAACAAAGACAAGTATGATTGTAAGGAGGTTTTTGAAAAGAGACTAAAAGATTTTCTTACGGAGATATGTAAACCGTTAAAAAGCTATGAGATATCATTTTGTATAATTCATCTTCAGTTAAATTCCCCTATATCAATTTGGGGGACTGAAATAAAAAAATTATTAGAGGATGATTTTAAAAACATAAAAATAAATCCAAAAGATCTCATGGGAGCCAAAGTTGTTAGCGAGTTTAAGGGAAAGGCAGTGATTCAAATACCAATGTCAGGTAATAATGAGAATTTAGCAATTGAAAGGGCGAGAGAAAGAGCGGAATTAGTTTTAAAAGCAGTTCAGACTTATCTTAGTGATCATATGAGTATTCGTGACGAAAATTTATTATTTAAAATTTCTGAATTTGCATTGATTAGAGATATTCAAACACAAAAATGGAGTTGGAATTGGAAAGCTAAGAGAAAGCCGTATGGGCTAAAAATCGGCGGGACAGACAGAGATTTTATTGATAAAGCTGAAAGCCATTACAAGATAGCAAAGCAATGCGATAAAAAACTACTTTCCATATATGAAAGGGCTGTATATTGGACAGCTCGTTCAATAGAGGAAGAAGACTTGGATACTAAGATAATTTATTTATGTATAGCACTAGAAGCTTTACTGGCAAGTAAGGATGATAAGAGAAAAGGGGAAGTGATTGCTTATCGTATGGTTCTGATAAATCATTTAATTGATGGCAATTTTCCAGATCCTTTTAAAATAATGTGGTTTTATGAGATAAGATCTAAAGTGGTTCATGGGGCGACTTTGTTTGGGGCTACTAATTCAGACTGTTTAACTTTACAATATATGGTTAGAAAAACATTATTTAATTTCGTTGCTTTGACAGAAAAATACAAGGTGAAAATGTATAAGAAATTTATAAAAGCAGTAGAAACTCCTGAAAATTTAAATCTGATATGCAATCATTTTAAACTTTTTAAAGGGAAATGGCCTGACTCAATAATAGAAATATTAGAAGAGAAATTGAAAAAGTAGTTAAAAATAACTTAGTGCTGACAATGCTATTATATTCGTCAAGCAACACGAATCCGTGAAAACGGACAAAAGTCTTTCGCCAAAGGCGAATGTCTTTTGGTGTTGCGGCTGTTCTGGCTTTCAGAAAGAAAGACAGAAGAGTGATGAATATATCCCAAGTGAAGCGGTGAGCAGTGCTGAAGGCGACTGATCTCGGGGAGACAGCTGCCAAAAGCGCGCGAGCCGCGTGTTGCAGTAAAGATGAGGCTGAACCTTGGCGGTTCGGGAAGAGGGAACTTCTTTAGTGAGCCAAGGTGCGTACGAGTCCGAGCATAAAGACCAGGTAAACAAAAAAACTAAAAAAATGGCGGCGGCGTTTCAAAAAAAATGAAAAATTAAGGGCTGTTGCTCGGGCGAGGACGCGGGGACCCCTCTTCGGGGGACCACAGCCTCATCGTAGTAGCGAATTACTCCCAGGCGAGCGGCCAAGCGAGCTGTGCAGTGAGCCGAAGCCCAAGCTTAGGCGAACGGTCGAACTAATCACCCAAGCAGCCCCGTATCCGAGCGACAGCGAGTGGGGCGGTGCATTGATCAAAGATTCTTTTTCTTATTTCCGTGAATTGTATTAGGTAGAATAATTGAAATACAGTTTGAGTTCAAGCTGGAAGCGGAGCCAAAAATTTTAACCCCTTGCAATTATTTAAGTTGCAAGGGGTTTTTATTTAATATAGAATGAAAATGGTAAATAAAAAAAAGGAGGCAATATGAATATGGTTAGAAGAGCACAAATAAAGAAATGGAGCACTATTATTTTGTGCAGTTTACTGCTTATCATGATGATTTCTCTTGAAGCGTGTACTCAAGAAAAACCTCAGCCCTCTTCCCAAATTTTTTCTTCATCCGGCCCTCGCTTAATGTATCTCCACAGGAGTGCTAATTACAAAATTGCTGTTTTTAATGTTGAAAAAGAGTCCAAAAAAGCAGGAAAAGTGACTACTACAATAACTCAAGAATTTGAATTTATCAGCGCCGGTCTCAATGGAGTATTTACTCCTGCTGGAGAAAATACCTTAGCTTCCGTTGTTTGGCAACTTGGTGATGTTGCTCCTGGAGGTAAAGTTGAGATAGAGCTGAAACTAAGAGGCAAGGCAAGAGGGCGGGCACGCATAGATTCTAAGCTTACTTTTTCCGAAGCAACACTGCGCACGGCCACTTTAGAAACCAAGATAATTGGAGTGCCTGCCATGCATATTTCATCATATGATACGGAAGACCCGGTAGAAATAGGCAAGCAGACAATATATGTAATTGAAGCCCAGAACGAAGGAACTTCTCCATGCACCAATGTAACACTGGAAAGTAAAATTCCAAAGGAAATGGAATTTGTTTCAGCCGAAGGGCCTGAAGATTTTAAACATAATGCAGGTTTGATTCACTTTGAACCGTTTCCTATTCTCCACCCCGGGGAGAAACTAACTTATAAAGTGGTTTGCAAGGCTCTTAAGGCAGGTTCTGCTAAACACACAGCTACTCTTACTTTTGACCAGTTTGAACAGCCTCTCATTGATGAGGAAGGGACAAGTTGTTATGAATAATAATATAAGGAATAACCATGCGGTGTTTTAGAAGACGAATAATGAAGCGTATTGGGTTGACAATTCTACTCAGTTTTTCAACCGTTGCTTATTCTCCCATCCAACTTGCGGCACAAGAGGAGAAGCGAATTGAGGTGTTCCCCAAAAATGCAAAGATTAGGGTCGGACAGACATCCATGTTCAGTGCTACAGGTTATGGCCGTGACAATCAACCCGTTCCCCTTTCGCCAGTATGGCACGTAACGGGAGGCGGGACAATCGACAAATCTGGAATGTTTCGAGCTACAAGTAAAGGCATCTGTACCATCACAGCTAAAGATCCCACTTCCAAACATTTCGGAATCGCCAAGGTGGTTATTGTCGAAGGGAGACAATCCTCTGGTCAGACCAAGGAAGACGTTGTTTTAACCGGGCCAGGACGCATCAATGTGACAAAATGGGATATTGGAAGAGGCAACATGTTTAAGCCAAAAGGCTCTTTCGTGGCTCAGGTTTTCGGGGAAAATGTGGCTGAAATCAAACTTTACGGTATTGAGGCCTCTGGCAAATTACAAGAAATACAAGCATTTTCTTGCAAAGATGAGTCGATGGTTACTTTTAATTTCAAATATGACCGTTTTGGCACCAAGTACTTTGAGCTTATATTGTATGATAATAGCGGAGAGGTAATTGCAAGGGACAAAAGAGAAAACCTGGAATAGGAGTAATTGTGTTCCCGTCACAAAAGAACATCCTCAAGGTGCAATAAAGGATTTCCTTGCCTTTTTAAACTTAACCAGTTGCGAAACTCGTCTAATACGGGGAGCCAAAATATAAAACCTTTCACAGAAATGTGAGGGGTTTTTTATTTTTGTTTGGCCCAACGCGAGATAAAAGGGTTTTTAAGGGAAAGATTGTTTCCCTTATCGGCGTATTTGGACTTCATGCGGAAGGAAAGGGAACAGCGACCAGAGGGAGCGTTAGGGGGAAAACATAAGGGTTTTCCCCTAAAGCGGCTATCTGAGTACTGCCCTGTTCTCCCAGGGCAAACGGAAGATAGAGAGCGACCCTCGCGCGGGGAGCCATTCCTTTATGTAATGATTCCAACTAGTAAGCAATAAAGGTTAGCGGAAGGTGCGAACGACAGGTTCGGCAAAGCGAAAGTCCTCTCGGGGGAGCCAAATATTTCTAACCATTTGCAATTAAATAAGTTGCAAGGGTCTTTTTGCAAAACAAGCTAGAATAGGGTATACTTTATAGTCATTTTAGATCCAAACACTTTTTATAATGGTAGGAAACCGTGAAAAATTCAATTTTTATAAAAAAGCTGGTGTCGCAAATAGCAATATTGTGTGTTTTATTCGCATCGTTTCCAGTGGATACGTTGCTTTGCATAGAGACTAATAATCTTAAATATACGTTATTTGATACATTAGCTCCGCGGCTATCCATCAAAAAAGAAGGATTAACGAAGAGGGCAATTTGGGGCAAGAGCGGAGAGCTGATTTTTGATTATAAAGAGGGGGCTCCCTTCGCTTTAGAAAATAAAGGGCAGCAGATTAAAATTATTGACGATGGTGGCAGGTATAAATATTTCAACCCCGCACTGCTGCAGAATGGTATTTTACTTGCGCGGCGTATTTCTGTAGATTTTGATGCCAGCAAATCACATTCTTCAGATATTGTGAGGCTATACCCACAAGATAAAGAAGGATTGGAATTTAAAGCAGAAACAGATAAAGTGCTGGTTGCTAACGCAGAAGACCCCAGAATAATGTTTGTTGGCGGCAGATTGGCAATGACATTTGTAAGGCCAAGCATGGGAGGCACTGCTTGGAATAGTTTTTTTGTATTTATTGATGAATCTGGGAATTTAAAATCAGAACCAGTTAAGATAGGCAGGGCGGGTGTGAGCATTAAGAACACTTACCTTATTGAACTTAATGGCGATAGGATAGCATTAATTGACCGCGCTAATGTGCCGAATCAGCAACCTGCGATTCAAGCATATTTTTTTGATAATTTAGACGCTGCTTTGTCTGCTTCAGAAGGGTATTGGCAACAACACTCTATTGAGCATGCGACAATATTAAAAGCCGCAAAAGGATGGGATCATGTGGGATTTAATACCATTGCCGCAAGAGTAAAAAGCAGGGGAAAGGATTGTCTGATGGCATTAGTGCATTATGCGAAGATTCAAGATAATGCAAACAAGATTTATCAAACCGCCGTGGTGCTGCTGGATGAAGATACATTACAGCCATTAGGCAAGCCGGAGAGTATTCATAGTATTGATCCCCAAGTATCTTTAGGAGATGTGAAAGGGGTGGTATATGAAATAGGCGCATTGGTCTATGGCGACAAGCTGGTTTCTTATGCAGGATTTAATGATAGCCATATAATCCGTTATAAAGAATCAATAAAAAAACTTACTGCTTGGTTTTGGGAAGCGCAGGCTGCTTATGGCAGTGATAAGGAAGTAAAAGCAGGTTCTATCCCCGCGAATGAAGTGTTATTGCAAAGATTACAACAAATTTTAAATAACAAACAAGATGTTGATTCCTTCATTTTGTCATCTGTATGACATCTTTTGTGCTTAACCAGTTGCGAAACTCGTCCAATACGGGGAGCCAATAATTTGTAACAACTTGCAAGTAAAGGAATTACAGCAACAAAGACCCAGTTGACCTAGCTGGGTTTTTTTGTATCTATTAATGTTTAAAAGGGTTAGGCGATGACTGTTTTCATTTAGCATTCTAGGAGAAGTATCTCTGTTTTTGATATTTAAAGCAAGCTGTGAATTATGCTGATTAATTATGCTGATTAATGGGACAGTTTATCTCTAATATGCCTTTTAGCTAACACTTTCTAGTTAATTCATGATTTCGCGATTATTTCAAGAATAAGAAGAAAGTAATTTTTGAAATAAATACATTAACTGGAATTTTCAGCTTATATTATCTCTGTTTAACCTCACTTTATTCCTAAGATTATTGACAAGTATCTGATACAAGAATAGAATGAAAATATAAAAATTGCCAACGTTATGTCGTTAACTTAAATAGAAAAGAAAAATAATCATGACCATGAAAACTTTTTTTGCTAAAATATAGCTGTTAATTCTTGGTTTATTAATAAAAAGAGAAAAAAATTATGATACTTGTATGTCCATTAATGAAGGAATACAAACTTATAGAACGGATAATAAGAATAATGGAAGTAAATCTAGAGAATATTAGGAAAGACGCTAAGGTTGTAACATTCTAACATGAAAGTAGAAATCAGATTAAAACCCATAGGAATAATTCATACTCCTTATAAAGAGTCCAAAGGTATGTCGATTCAGGGCAAGTTTGAAAAAGGCGTTATTGGCCAAGCTGAGTTATTTCCAGAGTATCAAGATGGTCTTAAAGATATCAAAGGTTTTTCACATATTATCCTAATCTACTATTTTGATAGGTCTAAAGATGAAAAGCTTATAAGTAGGCCATTTCTTGAAAATGAAACCCATGGGATTTTCGCGATAAGAAGCCCCCATAGACCGAATCACATCGGAATTTCTATTGTGAAGCTTGAGAGAGTTGAGAATAATATTATTACTTTTTCAGAGGTGGACATTTTAAACGGAACACCGTTGTTAGATATTAAACCTTATGTTGCCCATTTTGATTCAAGAGAAAATGTGAAAAATGGCTGGCTTGAAAACCATTTCAAAAACGGGAAAATACCAAAACGGACAAAATTGGAATAATCGAACGAGGAACAAGTAAAATTCACAAAAAAGTCATATGACTGTAACAAAAAGTTCATTTATGTCTTATACACTTTAATAAAGAAAAAAAAATACCAGATGCTTTGCGGGTATATTTAGTTTAAGGAGAGATAAATTTGATGGGAGACGAAAATAGTAGTATCTATTTTTGAGGAAAATCTAAGGCCATATGTTTTTACTACACATAAACATAAAAGTAAGTATCTTCAGTTTATAAGAAATACTAATTTGCTGAAAAACAATAATAAAATAGCGCCTAGAATATTCAAATCATACCCACAATATAATACTGTTGTTTGTGAGCATATAGGTGACTTTTTATCCGAATATATACTCCGTAACCCTGAAGAGTTGCCCCAAATTTTAAATGCAGCTTCTGAATATCCTACAGATATTAATTTAATGAGCCGAGAGTTTGCGGGATTTAATATTCCGTCTATTGTCAGGTCTTCTTTGCAAATATCCGATAGACTTAGAGGCGAGTTTAATCTTTTGCCGTATAGCCGGACATCTCTCTCGGCTTGAAAAAAAGGGATTAAATTTTCTTATGGGTATGGCATTGAAGCCCCGTATATTTAGAATTTTAGAATCAATAAAACCGCGGGAAAAATTCAGGCATTTACTACAGACTTGGATTATTTTACGGAAACAGAAAACTATTTCTGGGAACTGGGGTATTTCTATTCGTCTTTTAGATGGTTTAAAAAGATTTCAGTTTCTCTTGCTTGTAAGGCAGAAATAATTTTGCTATTCTTTATTGAGGACAGTGCCTTAGAATCAGAATTTATGTTTTGGCTGGGGGCTCTATCTAGTTATTGTGGATATAGAGATAATATTGTAGAGTGTGTAATAAAAGGAAAAGACATTCGGCAAAAAAAAGCATATCAGACAATTCAGTTTTTAGATGAAAAGGTCTCTTTTTTGGCAGAAAAGTTATTGTTAAGGATTTGACCATATTGGGTGTATAATATTAAATTATGAAGAACGTTTCTGAAAAATTAAGCTGGGAAATATTCAAAAAGTCATTGCTCTCTCTATTGACAATGCTATTATTCTTTTTAAGCTATATCTTTTATGAATTTAAAATATCCCCAATCATCTCCGCTGATTTTCGACAAGGATTAAAGAAATATATAGGCACTGTTTTTATACTTTGCGTTATTTTTGTCGTGCAAAGAATTGTCGGAGCTATTGCTACTTGGTATGAGAAAAATATTGCAGTTCAAACGCGTACCCATCTGGATGACGAACTTATCCCGCTTATCCGCAGATCACTTAAAATTATTTTTTGGGTAATCGGGCTGCTTGTAATATTACCGTTTTACGGCATAAATATAAGTGCCCTGGTAACTGTTTTAGGGGTAAGTTCTTTGGCGATTGCTTTGGCGGCACAAGATACGATAGCTAATATTATTGCGGGGTTTCTTCTAATGATCGATAGACCTTTTCGCCTGGATGATAAAATTAAGCTGCCAACAGGTGAGATTGTAAAAGTTTTGGATATAGGGGTAAGAAGGTCCAGGTTTTTGTCTGAGGATAAGGCAATTATAATTGTCCCCAATGTAGATTTAAGTAAAAGCAAGATTGTAAATTATACATATAAGGAAGACAGATGATAGACAATAGCTATTATCAATATATAAAAGATGAATTGTGGCTTATAAAAGAAACAGAATGGGTTAGCAACTTGCAAAACATTCGGGAAGCGCAGTTTGCATTAGGGAATGGATATCTGGGAACAAGAGGAGTTTTAGAGGAAATCCCGTCTGAGGCTAGGCCAGGAACATATATTGCCGGAATATATGATAAGCTTATGTCTCAGGTAACAGAATTGGTGAATTTCCCTAATCCGTTTAATTTTAAGCTTACAGTCAAGGGGGAAAAGCTTGATGTAAACGCAATGGATGTAGTTACTCATACAAGAACCTTAAATCTAAAAAAAGCACTTCTTGTCCGGCGGACTGAGTATAAGAACAGTAAAGAAAATCGTTTTGATTATCAGTCTTTGCGGTTTTTTTCCATGGATGATAAAAATATCGGCGTTATGCAGATTGCCCTAACGCCGCTGGATAGCGAGTGTGTTTTAGATGTTAATACCGGGATAGATACTTCTGCTTGCAACACAGGCGCAGTTACAGAAGGCAGTAAAAGGCATTTTCGGGTACGTGAATTAGGGCAAGATAACAATGCGGGATATCTAGTTGCCGAGACGTTACAAAAAAAATACGGCCTTATATACTGGAGTGGTTTTTATTATCAAGCAGGTACTAAGAAAACATATGCAAAAGATAATATTTTCCAATTGAAAGTAAAAAAGGGGCAGACCGTTGTTTTTACTAAAGTTATCCATCTTAGCAGTTATCTGGTGAAAAAAAACAGTAATATTGCAAAGTTAAGGCAGTTTGCGTTTAAAAAGTTTAATCATTCGTTTCGAGCGCAGTTTAAGTCATTATTGAATAAGCATATAAAGGCCTGGGAAAAGTTATGGGAAATAGCTGATGTGCAGATAAAAGGAACCATCAGTATTCAACAGAATTTACGATTTAATATTTATCATATGCTTATTTGCGGTCACGATGATAATGGGGTTTCCAGTGTTGGAGCGCGAACACTTTCCGGTGAAGGGTACAAAGGACATATTTTTTGGGATACAGAAGTTTTTATGTTCCCCTTTTATTTGTATACGCGTCCCCAGATAGCAAAAAACATGCTTCTTTATCGATATAACCGATTGGATAAAGCGAGAGAGATAGCAGCTGCGCGGGGGTATAAAGGCGCGATGTTTTCTTGGGAGTCAGCAGATGATGGTACGGAACAGACCCCGACATGGTCAAAAGATATTAACGGGAAAATTGTCAAGATATTTACTCAAAAATTTGAACATCATATTACCGCAGATATTGTTTGCGCAATATATTTATATTATCAGGCGACAGAAGATGCCCAGTTTATGGGGGAGTGCGGATATGAGATCATCTTTGAAGCAGCCCGTTTTTGGGCAAGCCGGGTTAAGTTGAATAAAAAGCGCAATTGGTATGAAATAAACAATATTATCGGTCCCGATGAATTTCATGTTGATGTTAACAACAATGCCTTTACGAATATGATTGCAAAATGGAATCTTGTTGTGGCATCCAAAATGTTTCAAGACATGCAGAAAACTTTACCTCGAGAGTATGTGGCATTGAAGAGAAAAATTGGGTTAAAAAATAATGAACCAAAGCAATGGAAAATGATCGCGGCACGGATTAAGCCAATCAACATGAATAAAGATGGTGTTATTGAACAATTTGACGGCTATTTTAAATTAAAGAATGTTACTATTAGGGAAACAGATGAAAACGGTATCCCCATTCTTCCCGTAAGGTCCGGAACAAAAGATATGAATATGACGCAGCTGGTGAAACAACCGGATGTTCTTATGCTTGTGTATTTACTTTCAGAAATGTTCAACGTTAAAATAAAAAAGGCGAACTATGATTACTATATGCCTAGGACTGTACATAAATCATCACTAAGCCCTTCTATATCTTCAATAGTGGCGTCGGAAGTCGGAGATATTTTTAGGGCATATCATTTGTTTAATGTAACCTTGAGAGCGGATATCAGCAACTTATATGGCAATACGCATGAAGGTATGCATGCTGCAAGTTTAGGGGGGACATGGCAGGCGGTTATTTACGGCTTTGCGGGACTGAGTATAAAAAAGGAAAGATTACAAGTAAACCCCAGAATGCCAAAGACGTGGAACAGAATAATCTTTTCTTTTTGCTGGCAAGCATGTGTATTAAAATTTGAAGTTAGCAATAATATCATACAAGTAAAAGTATTCTCCTCGAAGGAAAAGGAGATCAGTCTTGTGGTTTTTAAAAAAATGTACTTATTGAAAACAAATAAAACATATAGTTTTCAAAGAGAAGAAAAGCAGCGATTTGGATTCTATTATTAAGGGAGAATAGCTATGAAAGAGAAATTACGGATTGCGCAGCTTCACTGGGGTTTTCCACCGCTTATCGGAGGCGTGGAAACGCATCTTACTATAATCATGCCTGAGATGGTGAAGTATGGACATGAGGTAAGCTTGCTAACCGGTTCTGCGGAAGGGGTTGAGGGGGATTATAAATATGAGGGGGTTGATATATGCAGAACCCCGTTATTGGATTTAAATTGGTTGTATAAAAGAGGCTTAAAGGGTTTAGAAGCGGAAGTGCGAGAACTGTATTGCGGTTTTTTTGAGCGGGTAAAACCAGATGTTATTCATGCGCATAATATGCATTATTTTAGTGAAGTCCATGCTCGCTTGCTTGAGGAAATGGCTTGCAAGCATAAAGCAAAACTTGTTTTGACCGCACATAATGTGTGGGATGATATTTTATATATGGATCTAACTCTTAAAATAAAATGGGATAAAATTATTGCAGTCAGCCATTTTATTAAACAAGAAATGCTTGGTATTGGGGTTGATGAGAAAAAAATAATAGTTATCCATCATGGGATCAAACAAGATATATTTTCTCCAAGAGACCCATTGCCTGCACTTTTTGAAAAGTATCCAAACCTCAAGAATCGGCCAATAGTATTTCATCCGGCACGCATGGGTCTTGCTAAAGGATGTGATGTTAGCATAAAAGCAATTAATGTGGTTAAGAAAAAATATCCGGACGTGATGTTTGTATTTGCCGGGTCCAAGAATATTATTGATTGGGGGGATACCCAGCAGAAAGATATTGCGTACCTGGTAAGCCTGGTAAAGCATTTTAAATTAGAAGAGAATGTTTTAATGGACTGTTATTCAATAGAGCAGATGAGAGATATGTATGCTGCTTGCGATGTGGTTATTTATCCCTCTACGGCCAATGAACCATTTGGGCTTGCTATGCTTGAGGCAATGGCGATGAAGAAGCCGATTATTGTAACGGATATGGGGGGAATGCCTGAGATTGTTAAAGATAATATAAATGGGTTTGTTGTTCACCAACGGGATTTTGAGGCTTTGGGGCATAGAATAACCCGGCTGCTTGGGGATGATGCCTTACGTGACCGATTAGGTTCAACTGGCCGGCAGATGCTTGAATCGCAATATACGAAAGAGAAAGTGACTAACAATACGGTAGCGGTTTATTGTGAATAGGAAGATGTATAGAAATTTTAATGGGAATTGATATTTAGAGATGCTTATAGGTTCGAATTTTCGCGTCTGTCCCGCTGTTTTTTAGGCGGGAGGGGAGCCAAAATTGCACTTACGAACCTTTGGTTCGTGAAAAAAAGGAGAAAATCCTAAACGGGTTTTCTCCTTTTTATTTGAATCCTTTTAAAGGGGGGGTAAAAAAGGAAAGTTGTTGCATATTTTTTTTACAGGGATACAATAAATTCGTTACTTATTAATAGAAGGTATTCCATGTTTTTTATTTTTAAATAGGAAAAATTAGTGTTGAAAAACAATGGAGGAGTAAGATGTCAGTAGAAAAAATCGGAGAGAATTATAAATGTAATATTTGTGGAAATGAAGTTGCTGTAACCAAAGTAGGTGGGGGAGAACTTGTTTACTGCGATTAGCCAATGGAGAGGGTTTAGGAGTTTCAAAACAGTTTTCTAGAAAGCAGGGAAAAATAAGAAAGGGGGCAAAAGATGGGTAAATGTCCGGTAACAGGTATGACTAGCGAACAAGTAGCTGGCAAAGGCACATTGAATAAGGACTGGTGGCCTAATCAGTTAAATCTCAAAATTCTTCATCAACACTCGAATAAAAGTAATCCGATGGCAGAGGATTTTAATTATGCCGAGGAGTTCAAAAAACTTGATCTGCCAGTTCTAAAGAAGGATCTTTACGCATTAATGACAGATTCTAAGGATTGGTGGCCAGCTGATTATGGTCATTATGGACCTTTATTCATTCGTATGGCCTGGCATAGTGCTGGAACATACCGTACAAACGATGGCCGAGGCGGTGGGAACACTGGCAACCAGCGATTTGCTCCCCTCAACAGTTGACCTGACAATGTTAACCTCGATAAAGCTCGCCGCCTGTTATGGCCTATAAAGAAAAAATACGGAAAAAAATTTCCTGGGCAGATCTGATGATTCTGGCGGGGAATTGTGCTCTTGAATCAATGGGATTTAAAACTTTTGGATTTGCCGGAGGGAGGGAGGATATCTGGGAGCCGGAAGAAGATGTTTATTGGGGATCTGAATCAGAGTGGCTTGGTGATAAACGTTATGCCGGTGATCGTGATTTAGAAAATCCGCTTGCTGCAGTTCAGATGGGATTGATCTATGTGAATCCAGAAGGACCTAATGGAGAACCTATACCGGCTGCTTCGGCCCATGATATTAGGCAAACTTTTTTGCGTATGGCTATGAACGATGAGGAAACGGTTGCGCTTGTAGCTGGTGGACACACCTTTGGTAAATGTCATGGGGCAGGCGATGCGAAGCATGTTGGACCAGAACCTGAGGCTGCACCTATAGAAGAGCAAGGGCTTGGTTGGAAGAGTAGTTTTAAAAGCGGTAAAGGCGGGGATACGATAAGCAGTGGTATAGAAGGTGGCTGGAAATCGAACCCTACAAAATGGGACATGGGTTATCTGAAGGTTATGTTTAAATATGAGTGGGAACTATTAAAAAGTTCTGCCGGAGCATATCAGTGGCTTGCAAAGGATGTTGATGAAGAGGATATGGTCGTTGATGCGCATGATCCGTCAAAAAAACATCGTCCGATGATGACTACTGCCGATCTTGCTCTCAAGTTTGATCTTGCCTATGAAAAAATATCACATCGCTATCTGGAAAATCCTGAAGAATTTGCAGATGCTTTTGCTAGGGCCTGGTTCAAACTTACTCATCGCGACATGGGTCCACGTTCTTGCTATCTAGGGGCAGAGGTTCCGGCAGAGAAACTGATTTGGCAAGACCCAGTGCCTGAAGTTGATCATGAGTTAATTGATGAACAGGACATCGCAAACCTGAAGAATAAAATTATTTCCGCAGGCTTGTCAATTTCAGAACTGGTATCAACTGCTTGGGCATCGGCATCTACGTTTCGTGGCTCTGATAAACGCGGTGGTGCGAATGGGGCACGTATTCGTCTTGCGCCTCAAAAAGATTGGGAAGTTAATCAGCCGGCCCAGTTAAAGGTTGTACTTCTGGGGCTTGAGAAAATTCAAAAGGAGTTTAACAAAGCACAATCCGGAGGCAAAAGGGTTTCTCTTGCTGATTTGATTGTACTGGGTGGATGCGCGGGTATTGAGCAAGCTGCTAAAAACGCTGGTCACGATGTTACGGTTCTATTTACCCCAGGAAGAACTGATGCCTTGCAAGAGCAAACAGATGTAACATCATTTTCCGTACTTGAATCGGTTGCAGATGGATTTCGTAATTACCTAAAAAACAAATATGCTGTATCGGCAGAGGCATTGCTGATAGATAAGGCTCAACTGTTGAGGTTAACAGCTCCTGAGATGACAGTTCTTGTTGGCGGTATGCGCGTTTTGAATACCAATTTTGGACAGTCTTCGTACGGCGTATTTACAAAAAAACCAGAGACTCTCACAAATGATTTTTTCGTGAATCTGCTTGACATGGGAACGATGTGGAAGGCAACTGCGGAAGACGAAGATGTTTTTGAAGGGCAGGATCGCAAAACAGGGAAACTTAAGTGGACCGGCACCCGCGTCGATCTAATCTTCGGTTCGAATTCTCAGCTCCGGGCCTTGGCGGAAGTTTACGCAGCTGAGGATGCCCTGGAGAAGTTCCTAAATGACTTTGTTGCTGTCTGGAATAAAGTAATGAACCTTGATCGTTTTGACTGAGCTTCAAAGCGTTGAATTAGTACTTTATGATTAATGCTAGGGAAGTAGTTGAAAAAGCTTAGCTCATTTATATGCTGGGTTTTTTTATTCCTGTCGCTTTATTAAAAAGTTGCGAAACTCGTCCAATGTGAGAGCCAGTTTTCAAAAAGCCCAAGCAAACATTTTTGGGCTTTTTAATTTATGGGGTATAATATAGCAAGCAAATCATAGAACATCTTTACGCAAAAAGCATTACAAAAGAAACGAGCTAGATTTGCGCCATAGCTTGATCCGGGCGAGGGCCGTGCGCTTGCCTGCTCCCATATGGTTTTAAGAAAGGATGTATCATTATGCATGGAAAAGATGCGTGCCCTAAAGATACTATTAGGAAAATTACGCAGATACTGAAACGAGCCGGCATGTCTATTGAAGAGGTGTCCTGGGAGCATCCTGTGCCTCACGTGTGGTCTGTGCATGTAAGAGAGAGCCAATGTCACGTATTGTGTGTGAATGGCAAAGGAACGACAAAAGCACTAGCCCTGGCGAGCGCAATGGGTGAGTTCATGGAGCGGTTAATAACAGGATATTCTTTTTCTGATTTCGCGTTAACAGGCATAAAGGCACAAAAAAAGTTTCTTTTTGCCCCGGATGAGAAATGGTTTACACTCCCAAGCACACGTTTGCCGAAAGGGCTCTTAACGACGAAATTGCGTGCGTTCTACAATCCAACGGGTGAGCTGAAGGCACAAAACGTTGTGGATCGCATGTCGGTGGGATGCGGCAAAAACGCGATTTGCTCATTCCCTTTTCAGCGCACGGGTGATAAAGAAACCGTTTATTTTCCCGTTAATATTTTGGATAATATCTATGCGAGTAATGGCATGTCTGCTGGAAACACAAAAGAAGAGGCGTGTGTGCAGGCACTTTCCGAGGTATTGGAGAGGTATGTTAAAACCGAGATCATCAGGAAAGGCATTGCATTGCCGGGTATCCCGAAAGACTTTTACGCCTCGCTTCATCATGTTGTTAAGGCGCTCGATGCTCTTGAGGGCGCGGGGTTTCGCGTACTTGTTAAAGATGCATCTCTTGGCGGGCGGTATCCGGTGGTCAATGTTACGATTATTGAGAAAAAGACGAAGAAATGTTTCCTTGCTTTTGGCGCTCACCCCTCATTTAAAATTGCGCTTTCGCGGACGGTAACTGAACTTTTGCAGGGTCAAAGGGTGGCGGCGTTTCGCGGGTTAAAAAAACCGAACAAGAGCAAAAAAGAAGTAAGCGATCAGTTTAATCTTGTTTCGCATTTCATCGATTCAAGCGGCGTAGTGTCGGAGGACTTTTTTAAAAAGAAGCCGGCGTACCGTTTTAAGCCCGTAGATTGCGTGGGAATGCGCAAGGAGGAAGAGCGATTTCTTCTTTCAATTTTTGCAAAAGCAAAAAAAGACGTATACATCAATGCTGTTTCAATTGATGGATTCTGCATTTGCCGCATCGTTGTTCCGGGGTGGTCTGAAGTGTATCATGTGGATGATCTGGTGTATGCGAATAATAACAGGGCGCGATGCTTAGTGAACTACGTGTTGAAGCTCTCATCGGGTGTACGGGCAGACTTAGAGAAAGCGCTGTCTTTCATTGATGACGGTGCCCTTGGCGAGCAAGAGATAGTCGCGAGTGTTTTAGGTATAGCGCTTGATGAGTGTAGCCCGTGGAATCGGTTATGTTTCGGAGAGTTGAAGTTATTGATTCTCCTTGCTTTGGGAAAAAAGCGAGCAGCGCGTGTGCAGCTGGCATGGTGTTTTGATGTTGGGTGCGTGCGGGAAGAAATGAATGACGTGTATGAATGCCTGGCGTGTTTTTTAGATGAAAAAGATTCCGGTGGCTTCAAAGGAAGCGTTTTATCGCGAGCACACAAATTGTTTAGTAGTGTAGACGTGTTTCGTGATCTGTTTTCCCGCGGCGGCGTGATGCGTGGAACCCAGGTACACAAAAAAGTACTTAACGGTTTTTTAAGATCACGGACGATTATGTGAGACGCCGCTAATATGGGGAGCCAATAATTTGTAACCTTTTGCGATATAATATGTTGCAGAGGGTTTTTGTTTGATATAGAATAATAGAAAAGGAGGAGTGGTTATGGGAGATAAAGGACAGAAAGATAAAGATAAGGCAAGTAAACAGAAGAAAGCAAAACAGAAAAAGAAGTAGCGGAGATCGTTCGGTCTATTGTAAAGATTGCTTTTCAAAGCGTAAGGGTGAGGGGCGCTAAAATAAACAGCGTTTGTTGTGCGATATAGCCCATTGCGAAACTCGCCCAATATAGGGACATAGAGGTTATATTGATTCCTTGGATTTTATTAGATAAAGTCATAGCCCCCGGAGACGGTAAAGAACTGAGGTTGTTCCAGCGGGATTCGGAGTTTTCAATTAAAGTAAGCGTTTATGAGCTTATGAACAGCCATGTTCATAACTCGGAAGATGCTTTAGCTAAACTCGCCTGTCTGAAGATAGGAAATCAGCCCAAGCCGCAAATTCTTATTGGTGGCCTGGGTATGGGATTTACTCTCAGAGCGGCATTGAATAACCTTAGTGTTGGGGCCCATGTTACTGTTGCTGAATTAATACCTGCTGTAGTTAAATGGAACCGTAGCTTCCTTGCTCATTTGGCGGGGAGCCCTCTTAATGACAAGCGGGTGACAGTTTATGAAGGTGACGTGGCCGATAAAATAAACACTGCTCACAATTTATACCATGCCATTCTTTTGGATGTAGATAACGGCGCGAATGGTTTGACGCAGAAAGAAAATGACAGTCTTTATACTCTTAAGGGACTCAATGCCGCGTATGCTGCGCTACACACAGAAGGTGTTTTGGCAATATGGTCAGCTGGTCCGGATGAAATGTTTGTGAAACTTTTCCAAAAGGCCAAATTCAAGGCCAAAGAAACGTATGTGTCTAAACGTAGTGGACGTAAACGTGGCGGGCAAGCGGTAGTGTGGATTGCCATGAAACATGAAGATGCGACAATTTAGATAATAAGTGCTAAGTTTCATATGAGTGTCGACCCCCTTTGTTTCATTAGATCATCAAAATCTATCCAAGATAATTTTTAAGGCCTATATTGATATAGGTGTAAATATATTTGATTTGCAAACCAAAAAGTTGCGAAATTCGTCCAATACGGGGAGCCAAAATTAAAAACCTCACATTTTAATGTGTGAGGTTTTTAATTTCATATTCATATTTTTTTATTTTACCAAGCTGTTGTTATTTTCTCGGTTTAATTCCAGTGTTAACCCTTGAATCTTTTCTTCTAAAAATAGTTGTTTTTTTTCCAGCGTATCAACGCGCTCGGTAAGCGCATCAATGATGACTTGTGTATCCCGGTCAAGTGTCTTTACGATATAAAACTTGCCTACTTTTTTAACACGGCTTCCTTTAGGCATAAGGATCTTTGTTTTTCCCACTTCTTTTAATTCCATGCCCTCAGGAATTTCTTCGTCCTGCGACATTTGCGCAAAAATTTCCATAGAAAAACAAACAAATAAAAATATCATTAGAAGCACTGAATAAATAAGCAGCCTTTTATTTTTCATAACTAATAGTATAACAATCTCAAACGATATAAACAAACAATAAAAGAGGGGAGGGGGGGGGTCAAGTCTCGACCTGACTACATGCCTATTGTTTGATATAATCCATGCAAGGTAAGGTTAATTTTTTTAATAATAAAACAAATTAAAATACCAATGGCTAGACCGTTACGAATATTGTTTGAAGGCGCATATTACCATGTTTTAAATTGCGGACAGAAAATAGCTAAAGACAAGAAATTAAAGGATAAGATTTCTAGATTAGCTAAGGCAATTTGTCAATAGTTCAGACCTGACCCCACCAACTGACAAACTTTTTTTATTCAAGCTCTAACTCCCATTTAATAATCTCATCCTTTGCCGCACGCGTATTCGGCGCCTCAGGAACCGCCTGAACATATATATTCATATAGTTAATCGCCTGCTGGTAATCTTCTATCTTCGCGTAAACAAGCGCAATATTAAAATAAAACCTGGCAATGAACGGATCGCTGCTGATTGCTTTTTTAAATTCCACAAGCGCGGGTTTAAACTCACCTTTTTTAACAAGGGTTTCCGCTCTTATGGAATACTTGTGCGCAATTTCGGATATATTCGCAGGCTCAGACATGCGCTGGATAATCTCAAACAGTTTATCCCTTATTTGCCCTTTACGCTCTTTACTTAAAAATATCATTGCCTTTGAATATTCATTAAGCGCTTCTTGAAATCCGCCTTTATCTTCAAACTGTCTTGCTTTACTTAAAATACTCTCTGTCTCAGGAGCAAGGGCATCAAATAATTCCTGCTCTTCGCTTATGTAAGGAATTTTTTTTAGAAATGACTCATCCCCAACAATTTTCTCCTCATACAACTTTATTGCTTTTTTAAAATCTCCTTGTCTAGCGTAGGCCTCAGCCATCAGCAACAATACAAAAACATCTTCCTGGTCTGCTCTGGATAAGATTTCTATTGCTTGCTCATAATCGCCGGTATCAAGAGTTGCCGCGCCAAACGCTTTTTTGGCTTTTGAAAAATCAGGCGCCATCCTAATCGCTTGCTCGGCATCCTGCATAGCATTATCATGTTCTCCCATTTTACGAGATATCAGGCATCTATCACTAAGCATCTTTGCGCTCTTTTCCGATTCAGGCAAGTCAATAACATCTCTGACCATCACAAGATTAGATTTCCTTTTATCCCTTCTTACTAAAACCTTAACCTTTGCGCCTTTTTTCCCTAGTAAATTTTCCACAACCTGGCTACCATTCTTATTTTTCATAGAAATACCGTTAATCTTGATTATTTCATCATTGACCATGGCTCCTGCTTTTTCAGCCGGTTTATCTTTAAAAATCTCGATAATTTTCGGAAACGGCGTGCCGGGGCCAATTCGCATACCTACACCAATATATTTATTTTGTTCAATAATCTTGTCAATTTCCACAAGAGCGCTTTCATATTGCCCCATGTAATAATATGTCCCTGTATCATTGGAAGCCTTTTGTTTGCGAAAGCGCCGACTCATTCTGGCTTTGATTTTGGTCTTATCTCTAGCGTTTGAATCACCCGCGAATATTACAGGAACAAAAACCATTTGCGCGAATAATTCTAAACATATCAAACAAACTATTACACTTCTCATAAACCCTCCCCTTAAAACATATTTTATATAAACCGCGACCATAATATCCTTAAACATATTATACCATTTACAACTCACAAATTCTTATTTTTTTAATGACACAATTTTTATTAAAATTCATGAGGAGATATTTTTAGCATTTACTATCTTTTTTTAACAATCTGTTTATGCTTGTCTCGTGTGTTCTAACTAGTTTCTATTAGGAAATAACCTATTAAAAACGAGTCTCAATCTGCCCCAAAATTATTTTTGATCAAACCAATAAGTAATAAAACCTACCTAATTTAAAATTTAAATAATCTGTACTAATATTCCCGATAAAAACTTTTTATGCCTTGTTTAGAAAGTCTAGTCTGTTTATTTTGTAACTTGTTGCTATAATTATAGTTATGTCATGCAATTATATTTGCAAAATCTCCGAATGCATGGTATACTTTATAACCTTTTACAATGAATAGGTACTTATTATTTATAAAGTAGAGTTTTAACTTTAAATTAATTATGAAAAGACAAAATAAAAAACCTCAAAAAATAATCGCGATTATACTAGTGCAATCATTCTTAATCAGTAATCTTGCCTGGGCCGGGACAAGTTCTGTTTTTTTAGCTAAAAATAAGAATATAGCTACTCTTTCGCCGCAAACGATTATTAGCACAACTGCTTTTCAACAAGCTTGTGCCACTTATGCTTTTTGGAGTAAGCGTGTTCCAGGAATAGATGCTTTGTCGCAAAAATACACAAATGCCAAAATGACTCAAGAGGCCTTAAATGCTATTCCTAAACAATACTGCACTGATTTTTATTTAAATCGAAGTTTTGTTAAAGGTGGTAATCCGATACTATATGAGGCGTGTAACCGTTTTAGCATAAAAGTTCCTAAATTAAAATATACTGATGTGCATGTAGTTTATACAAAATTAAAAACCATACTAGAAAAAGATAGAACTGCTAAGGCCCTTAAAAGAAAAGTTAAAGATGGCGGGGATTCGAATTTATTAAAATATATTTATAAATACAAAAAAGAGTTAAAGGATATTTATGGGTTTGAATTACAAACTGATATTCAGCATGCAAAATATGATACGCCGAAAGCAGTATTTGATGCATTAATGGAAGTTCCAGAAAAAAAGCGTACTCGGAAACTGCTTGGTCGCAGCAAAGAAGATAAGGGTAATGTCACACTTTTAAGATGGTATGTAAAATTTGAAGCAGAAATTCTTAAAAAATATGATTATTATATACCCAAAGAACACACTAGCCGTCCGGCAGTAGAATATAATTCTGCTAAGGATGTTTATGATGCGTTAATGGCTTTAAAGCCAAAACAAAGAACTATGGATTATCTGGATCGCTCAGTGAAAGAAGGGGGTGACCGGAGATTATTAACGGCATATCGTAAATATAAAAAGGAAATTAAGCAAAAATATAAAATAGAAATAAAACGCCGGGAAATTGATAAGCTTTACGGAACATGGCAAGCAACATATCAAGCATTAATGCAGATCCCGGAACAACGGCGGACTACCTGGCATCTTAACCAGCCGAAATTGGAAAAGGGAAACAGGACCCTGTTAAAAGCAGCACGTGCTTTTAAAAAGCAATTAAAAGAGAAAAAAGGTTTTGAGCTGCCAGTACAGGAAAATCCGCTGCTTAATCAGTCCTTAAAATATCCTGATCCAAAATCTGTATATGAGGCTATAATTGCCCGAGATGAATCAGATCAAACTGTAAAAAGCTTAGATCGCATAATAGACGAGGATGGAGACAGAAAATTACTGGAACGTTATTATGTTTTTGAAGAGCAGATAAAAGAACTTTTTAATTATGAGCTAAAGCGGGATAAGGGTAAGTACGCAGAGACAAAAGATATTTATAATGCGATTATGGCGCGCCAACCAGAACAAAGGACTAGGCAGGCTTTAGATAAAGATAAAAAATACTTTGGAGACAGGTGTCTGCTTAAACGCATATTAGCTAAAGAAAAAGAATTACTTGAAGAATTTGGATTTGTCCTGGAAAAAGAAAAATATCAAAGGCCTTTAAAATATCCAACTCCTGAATCAGTTTATCAGGCGTTAATGGCGCGTGATTCGCAACTGCGTACAGTTGTGGCTTTAAAAACAAGCAAAGCGAATAAAGGCAATCGCGTGCTGCTTAAAGCCTATTATGAACATAAATTTGAAATCGCCAGAAAATTTCATTTTACTTTACCCAAAGCTAATGCGGCAAGTTATCCTGATTTTAAAATTACCTATAAAGCGCTGATGGAACTATCTCCGGAACTGCTTACCGCAAAAAGCCTGGATCGACCGGATCAGGAATACGGTAATAGAAGTTTGCTTAAAGCTTATCGTAAATTTAAAAAAGAATTACGTGAAACTTATGGATTTGTAATGCCCAAAGCGCAGCGTAAAAGAATTGCAAAATATCAAACGCCGGAGGATGTCTATCAAGCAATAATGGCGCGGCCTGAAAATGAGCGGACCCAGACTAGCTTAAGGCGTAAAAAAGATGATGATGGCGACCCGGCATTATTAAAAGAATATTATAGACATAAACAAGAGATATTTGAAAAATATGGTTTTAATTTAACGCAAGAAACAGAACCCATGTATCCGGATGGAAAAAGCACAAAAAAAGCATTAATGGAATTACCCGAAAAAGATCGCACTACCAAGCGCCTGGATGAATTAGGTTTATACTCATTACGCAAAGCTTGTAATAATTTTGAAATCCCTTTGCCAAAAGAAGAAAAGGCCTTAGATTATCCGGATCGGGAATCAGCGATTGCGGTTCTGAAAGAGATTCCCCTAAGAGATCGTACTGCAGCGCGTTTACGCAGAAAAACAGAAGACGGGGGTAATCCTACATTATTGAATAACTGTTATAAATATGCGATTCGCTTACCTAAAGAAGAGGTAATGCAAGCCTATCCGAAAAAACAAAAAGTATTAGATGACTTAGCCAAATTATCAGAGCAAGATAAGTTGCCGAGCCGTCTTAGCCGTCAGCCATCAAAAGGAGGAAACCCTTTATTGTTTTTAGCCATCCTTGAGCATGAAATAGAGTTACCGAAAGATCAAAGAAAATATCCGAATAAGCGGCTGGCAGAAATGATGTTAAGCCGGCTGCCGAAAAGAATGCGTACTGCTAGAATGCTCCACCCAACAAGAAATCCCTACGGAGAAGGTGATTATACGCTGTATATGCGGTGTTTAGAATTTAAAATACCTTTGGAAAGAGAACCGTCTGAATTTATTTATCCTACAGTTGAAGCAACATACAAAGCTTTAAAAGCAATACCTAAAGAAAAACGAACCCGTACGCATTTGATGCTGCCTAAAGATACAGGAGGAGATCCAACGCTTTATAATGCATTTAAAAGATTTAGAAAAGAATTAAAACAAAAATATAATTTTAAGATTGAACGGGAACATGCGTGGAAATATAAAACTAAAGAACAAGCTTTAGCCGCCTTTAATGCTTTGGCGTCTGAGGATAGAACGGCGGGTAAATTATTACGTACTAAAAAAAATAAAGGTAATTTTGCACTCTATTATGCTTGTATCAGGTTTGAAATATCCTTTGCAGAACCGGTTTCAGTAAAAAAGTATCCGGATACTGAATCGGCCAGAGAAGGATTAATGGCACGGCCTTTGGAAAAACGTTATGCTTCGGAGCTGACAAAATTAAAAGGAGAAGGCGGTGACCCTTCTTTGTATGATGCTTGTTTAGAATTTAAGATCCCTTTACCGATAAAAGAAAAACAGGAACTAATATACAGTGATGAAAAGATTACTTTTGTGGCATTGATGGAAATTCCGGAAGAAGAAAGATTTGTTTCTAAATTAAGCCGGCCTAAACCGAAAGGTAATCCGACTTTATTAGCAGCTTATTATAAATTCAGATCAATACTAAAAGCAGTTTACGGATTTGCAATGAAGGCGATAATTAGATCTCCGTATCCGACGCTAGAAGCAGCGCAGGCAGCTTTAGAAAAACGTCCGGAATCTGAACGTACAGTAACAGCATTGGATCAAGCTTATCCTAAAGGTAACAGAGCATTGCTCAGAGCCGCAAGAAAATTTAAAATTGAATTACCTAAAGGAAATGCTAAACAATATCCAGATGCAGAATCGGTATATACAGCTTTAAAAAATAGAAAAGAAAAGCTTAATACATCAAAAATGCTTAACCGCCCTAGAGGTCAGGGAGGCAATCGCACATTATTATTGGATTATTATGAACATCGCGATCAAATAAAAGAAGAGTTTAATTATGTTCTGCCGCAGGAAGAAAGAAAAGGTATGAATGCAAAATACAAGACTCCGGAAGAGGCTCAAGCAGTATTGAATGAACGTTCTGAAGGGGAGCGTACTGCGAAAAGTTTAAGACAAAAGAAAGATGAAGGCGGAGATTGGGCATTGTATGCTGCGTGTAAACGCTTTGGTATTAAATTAGATGATCCAAAGCCCATGCAGGCAGGTTACGATCGCTACAAAGAAGAAGTCCTTAAATCCATGGACAGTGTGAATATAGATGTTTTTGATTATTGGCAGAGAATGCAGGAAGTAAACGCTAAAGAAAGAGATTCAAGGCGTAGCGTATTAATAGAATATTTTATGCCGATGATTTTTAATAAAGCAGAAAACGGAAAAAAAGCAAAAGAGATTAATTTTTATAGAAATATATCTTATAACCAAGCCTATCATTATGATGATCTGATCAATAGCGCAGTGATTGCGGTAATGGAAGCCATAGAATTTTGGCATCCGGATTTAAGTTTAGAAGAAGATAATACTGTTGAAGCGCAAGCCAGAGCGGATATTAATGAATATATAGAGGCTAAGATAAATCAAGCCATGGGCCTTGAGAAAAAAGTAATCTATCAGAATAAATGGACACATAGCTCAATTGAGACACCTTCTGGGAATAAAGGGGGGAATAATGTAAATAGTAAACCGGGTAAATTTGGCGGAAGTAATCATAAGACTTTGGGTGATACCCTCAAGAGTGAAGCGGAGTCTGTTGATAATACTATATCGCGTTTTGAGAAAATGCAGGAAGTTTTAGAGAATTTCAAAAAAGCAGATTACAGTTTTATTCAGAGTGCGATTAATACACTTGATTCTGAGACAGCAGCAAATTTTGATTTAGATGAAAGTCTGCTTTTAAGTAAAGCAGAAAAGCTTAATTTTCAAAAAGATTTATTAGCATATTGTAATAAAAAAGATATTTTAAAACATATCCCTGGAAAGTTTTCGATTTGGCTGATGGGCAGCTTGGGGAATATTGGCCTTGCGCGAAAGGGATTAAGTGATGTGAATATATTGATTGTAACTGATGCTCCAGAAAATAGTTTAAGGCAAACGATCGTGGATATCAGAACCGCAATTGGTAGCGGGTTAATAAAAGTCGGTAAAGATGGTAATGTTACTTTAGAAATAGGCAGAGATGATGATTATCGGGATATGGTGTTTAATGCGCAGGATTTCTTAACGCTTACGGAAAGATATGATCTGGGAAATCAAGAAAAAGGGATTGCTTCGATTGAGATTGTATCTGTAAACACAGCTGATGCGGGTAGTAACCGTGCAATCCATAGAGCGCAGTTTCATTTAACTGAAGATTTATATCAAATGGGTGAAAACGCGGCGTTGATCGCAGAATCACAACCCGGCGTTGCCCAGCAGACAAAAGATGAATTTAAACAAAACATTGCTATGGGCAATCATGATTATTTATTCTTTATGAATGATTATTTAATGGGCTTTTTTATGAAACAAGTACGTAAAGTAATTGCCGCGCATAAATTTGCGCACCCGGGAAAAGGGAAAACAAAAACAGTTAAGCCTGAAGCAGTAATTAAAATTGAACCCGGTTCAATAATTAAATTTCCTAAACCTAAAATATCCTGGATATCTCCCAATCAAGTTAAATTGGGAGAAACAATTGTTAATGTGATCAGAAACAATGGTTCGCTGTCCATTCAATTAACTGGAGTTTTAACTGAAGGGGTTGATTCTTACCAGGAATTTTGGCAGCAGGTCGCAAAAGATTTTGATGGTAAAGAAATTTTTGTTGATGATCCGGAAGTTGACACAAATAATATTAACCCGGCAATGCTTGTGGCTATAGAAGAGCAGACTGATCAGATCTGTGATATTTTAGCGAATCAGGCAGAGGCTTTATATGCAGGAGAAGCTGTCTTGCGGCGTATTGATCATGATCCTGATTTCTCGGATATTAAAGTGTTAGAATTTCAGGAAAATGATAAAATGATGGCAATGTTAGCTTCGACTCTAAAAGATAAATCCTTAAAGAAAAATAATTTTAATTTGCAGGCAGAACCAAAATTAATCGAGCAGGCCATTTAAATAAAATTTACTAATCTTAACCCATCAATAATAAGCAAAGCCTCTCTTTTTTTACCCTCAAAGTGGTTTCAGTCGTACAAATAACTAAAAGTAGGTAATGGGGGCAGGTCTGGCCATAGACAAATCTTATTAGTTTATGAATATTTCGTTAATAGTTCTGACCTGACCCCATAACTTACTACTGTGGAAAGCTCATTTTATCGTTAAATCTCGTAGTACCTGATGAAAATCCTGTTCTAGAACCGGCAACAATGTTATTATTGGGCAGCGGCTTGGCTGGATTAATTGCGATAAAAAGGAAAAAAATATAATAGCGTAAAATTTGATATTTTTAAAGGGCGCTTCAGGGCTTCAGGGTTGAGGAGCTCTTTTTATTTTTTTATGTATTTCAATCAAGTGTTTTGTAAATTTTTAATGTGTGTTATAATATATTTATTATAAGGAAAGGAAGAAGCAGAATTGATAATACCCCAAAGGTTAAAAGAATTATTAGAAAAGGCAGATTGGATATGTCTTGCAACTCGCAATCAAAGTGGACACCCAAATGCTGCGAATAAATTTTTACTTCAATGCGAAGATGAGCATGTGTTAATTGTTGATTTTGTGCATGGAAGCACTCTTGATAATATTCTACATTATCCCAAAGCATCATTTGCAGTAATTGATTTAGAGAACTTGATTGATTATCAATTTTTTGGTGAGGTTGAAATTATTAAGGAAGGTCAGCTTCATGAGAAATTAATAAACTTTTTAGAGGAAAAACATGCGCGATTTTCAACAAATAGGATAATTGAGGGAATTAGAAGGTCGAGAAAATTTAATAATAATGTATTGCCAGATACTGATGGTGCAGTTATATTGAAAATAAATATAATGGATATTGTAGTTCGTGGGCCTAGAATAGAGATTAAATAATAAAATTGATAAAGACAAACAGCCCAAGGAGATAATTTTATTATTAGCTAAGGCAATTTGTCAATAGTAGAGACCTGACCCCCCGCCCCACTCAACACCTAGTTGCAATAATATAAAGGCATCAGATGAGCAATAATACAAATAAGGACCCGCTTCACGGCATTACTCTTAAGGCGATTCTTGCCTATCTGGTTGAAAAGCTAGGATGGGAAGATATGTCTGGCAAAATAAGGATAAACTGCTTTGCTAAAGACCCGAGCATTAAGTCCAGCCTGTCTTTTTTAAGGAAAACACCCTGGGCGAGAAAAAAAGTGGAACGCCTGTATTTAACTGAAATCAGCAAGGCGTCGAAAAGAGGCTAAGAGGCCTGATGTTCTAGAAAGGGGTTATTAATGGATAGAATAAATGACATCACAGGAAAAATTAAGCATTTTCGGGATGAGCGCGATTGGCTTCAGTTTCATGATCCAAAAAACATGGCGGTCTCCATTATGCTTGAGGCCGCGGAATTGCTTGAGCATTTTCAATGGAAAACAAAAGCAGAAGTAGAGGATTATATTAAGATCAACCGTGAGTCAGTACAGGAGGAGATCGCTGATATTTCCATGTATTTGTTTGAATTAGCGGATAATCTGGGCATTGACCTTCTCTTAGTTATGGAGAAAAAGCTTAAAAAAAATGCAGACAAATATCCTGTGGCCAAGGCCAAAGGAAGCCATAAGAAATATGACCAGTTGTAGAATAGCGCAAAGCTATTTAACTACATTATTAAAGAGATATTGATGAATGATTTAAACAGCGATCCGATTAAGCCCAAGCGTCGTGTCCGGTATAAGGGTGCGCATCCTCGTAATTTTTCTGAAAAATATAAAGAACTTAATTTTGAGAAATATCCTGAGGATGTTGATAAAATTATTCTATCAGGCAAAACTCTGGCAGGCACACACCGGCCGATCTGTGTAGATGAAGTAATAGATGTTTTGAAGCCCATGCCAGAGCAGATTGGATTAGATGTGACATTAGGCTTTGGCGGGCATTCCCTTGAGCTGCTGAAAAGGATTATGCCTGATGGCAGATTGTTTGCTTTAGACATTGATCACTTAGAGCTTGCGCGTACACAGAAGCGCCTGCGTGCAATGGGATTTAGCGAAAGGGAATTAATCATTAAACATAGTAATTTTGCCGGAATGTATAAATTATTAGGTGAAGTTGGGGGAGGTTTTGATTTTATTTTCGCTGACCTGGGAGTATCATCAATGCAGTTAGATAATCCTGCGAGGGGGTTTACATTTAAGAGAGAAGGGCCGTTAGACCTGCGGTTTAATCCTGAGCGTGGCCGACCGGCAACAGCATTGATCAGAGATTTAGATGAAAGGCAGCTGGAGGCATTGTTCATGGGGAATTCTGATGAGCCTTGCGCTCGGGTGATTGCCAAAGCGGTTTTTAAAAATAGCAATAAGATTCACAAAACAACGGATTTGGCTAATGTTATTGCCTGTGCTTTGGGCGCAAAATCGTGGCGTGAATGCGGGATAAAAAGGAAAAATTCTATTCGTCGTGTTTTTCAGGCATTGCGTATTGAGGTCAATGATGAGTTTTCTGTGCTTGAGCAATTTTTAAGAAATCTGCCTTTTTGCCTGAAGCCTCAGGGACGTGTTGCGGTATTGAGCTTTCATCCCGGTGAGGATAATCGTATTATTGATTTTTTTGAACAAGGCCGGATTGCGGGCTTATATTCAGATATCAGCAGTAAGCCTGTTCGTCCAAGCGCAAAGGAACAATCTGCTAATCCGCGTTCTCAAAGTGCCAGGTTGCGCTGGGCAGTAAAGAAATAGCGAGTGCAAAACTCGTGGGTTAGCTATTCTCGCCATTGTAATGACCTTCTCAAAGCAAGTCGTAATAACTTTCATATGTTTCTGTCCTATCTTTGAAGCTGCCTGAAATTGGCAAAAAAAAGCGTGGATTGTAGATATTCAGCTGTTTTCTTAGATTGTTAATCGTAACTAATTGCAATTAAACGGGTTGCATTTGGCAAATTTTTTGCAAATACTGTTTGGTTGTGGTATACTTTAATATCTTTTTAGCTTAGTATTTTTAACCGTAAAATTCAAAGGAGCTTTGGAATGTTTAAATTAGTTCGAAAATCGACACAAATGAAAATCATCAGTTTTTCCCTTGTTCTGCTTTTTATGTTTAGTCCATGCTCTGTGGTAAGTGGCAGTGAAGTAAATGCCTTGCCCCAGGAACCTCAAAGAGTCAATTTAGCCCCTGCACTTGAACTGTATAATAATACGCTTGCAGATATGTTTATGCTGCATGAAGGCATGAAGAGAGCTTCAGGAAAAGTCGCAAAACAAATAAGCCTGGATGATAAGAAGAAGATCGAAGCTTGGATTAAACAAGGAATTTTTAAAATATTACCCGCAGGAGAAACGATCGAAGGGCAGGACGAAAATGTTATAGGTTATTCTGAGGGTTTATTGTTTAGCGATGAAGAGAAAGGCTTAATTAATAAGAAGGGTATTTTTATCTATGATGTCGACAAGACATTAGCTAAGCGTGACAGAGCCTTGCTTGAGCAAACAATACAAACCATTGAACGCTTGATGAGAAACGGTCATATGGTAGTGATCATTACCGGTCAACCTATAGACATACAGCGTGAACGTATAGTTACTCCGATAGATGCTGGATTGCGTCGCAATTTAGTTGTAATTACTAATGAAGGAACTGTTGCTCACCATTTTCTGCCAGGAGGAGAAGAGTATCTGGTAATGAACGATTTCACAAATCAATTTACTTTTACTGCTCAGCAGGCGCAGGTTATGGAAAATATGTTTGATGGGTTTATGGATGAAAATGGATTTGAATATGCAGACGGAGGAGAATTTGACCCACGAGAAATGGCTCAAGCGGCCATTAAGCTTGAAGCCACTCTTGAGACCAGAGAAAGATATGCAAGGGAGCTGGAAGATAAGCTTAAAGCAAATGGAGTGGAAGGATTTAGAGGCTGGGCAAGCGGTTCGACAACAATATCATTCTTGCATAAAAAAGCAAATAAACGGGATGCAGGATTAGGGTTTTTGAAAAACGAAGGGTTTTTCATGGATAAAGCGGTTTATCACGGAGATGAATTTTTCTATAATGGTAATGACGCTTTTATATTAGGAGATTCGGATATTTATGTTGCAGTAGTGGGACGATTAGAATCTAAGCCATTTACAATCATGATAGATGGGAAGCCTCAGGAAATTTCATTGCAAGACAGGGGCAGAACTTTATACCTTGGCGGAGGCCCTTATGCGACAACACACTTTGCTGATGATTTTTTAAATGAAAAAAGAAAACAAAGAGGCAAAGGAAACTTTCACGCGATAATCGCAGAGGTAGCGACAAAAAATACAAACATAGAAGCAATTGTTGCGCAGATTGAAAAAGAGTATAAAAATCCACATGATATGCTGAGCGCTTTGCTTGAGAGCTGGATTATTGAGAATACATGGCTGCATGAAACTCTGCAAGAGATATTAGCTGAAACCCAACCACAACAAGCAATGCCGGCATTAGATCGCCTGGACATTGAAAAACTTCGTGATTTGAAAATTATCTGTGAAGAGTATCGGGTGGGTCCCAAGACTATCTCTTTGCTGTATGCGCAAATGTTTGGTGCGAACATACAAGCTGATTACAAAGAGCTTGTCGAAATAATGAATTCTGAACTACAGGGTGAAACTCCTGTGAAATATGACGTGGGCTTGAATGCGTATAAATTAAGAAATGCACTAGTTGAATTTTCAGATTTAATTGCTGTTTTGGTAGGAGAAGATATCGGCGGTGGCGTAAAGGACTCAGTTGAAAAACTTACAGGTCAAGATCAGGTGTTTAGGTATTCAGAAGAAAGACGGGAGTATGCACTTAGCGCTGTAAAGGGAAAAATCAATGACTCAGTTAAAGCTTTAAATATGTTTTTTGATGATCAGGGTTTGTTTAGCTGGCTGCTTGCAGCTTTTGGAAATAAGCTTAGTGTGTTTCATCAAAATTATGAGTTTGAACAATTATATGCTCCGGTAGAAGATGTGTTAAACGAAATTGCATCAGATACTGCGGAAGAAATTTCTCAGGGGCTTGTGGGATTAAGCGGCGGTGGCGGGGCTCAGATAATGTCTGAGATTATGCTCAAAGCTGAAGTACACAGATTATTGCTGCCGATTGCCAAAACCATGCCTTTTATCATGATTGTTCCCTCAGAAGATGACGGAGGAAGCACGGCGATAATTCTTTATGACGGCAAAAAAGAACATCGGTTTATTTTTCCGGCCATGGGTGACTCAATGAATGCTTATGCAGGATTAAGCCGGGGAGAGCTAAATAGTTTTGGAGATCCTAAGTTTCCTTATTTTTATGATGTGACCCGCACAAGATTTTCCTTAGAAGGAAATGACTCTCTTATGCTTGAATTTGGCCAGCTTGCTTTTGAGCAAATGCAGGGTCTTATGTATAAACGTGCGCCGATGGAACAAAGAAAAAAGGTCATAGAATTTTTTAAAAGCCTTCACGTGGTTTTAAAGGAGTTTGACCTGATGCCGATAGAAGGTCAAAGCATGGGTAATATGATGTGGCTTGCAACTGCAGATCGAAAGGCACAAATAAAAAGCAAGCACAAGCCAAGGGAGATGAGAAAACTTGGAGATGATCAGTTGGTAGAGGTGCAAAAATATCTGGCAAAAATATATGGATTGGGAAATATGATGGTTTTGCCTTCTAATCTTTCTCCGGGTACATTGTACGCGACTTTGGATAAGATTGTGGTTCAAGAGGGTAAACACAGTCCTGAATTGCTTGAGAACAAAGGGCGTTTTAGAAATAAAAAAATTGCTGCGGCCGGAAAAACCTTTCAAATTTCGGAATCACCCGCACAAATAATAGATAAGGATCAAGGACATACTTTTGTGGATTATGATATCGAAGAAGGCGCAGAGCTTATCATTTCGCATCAAAATAAAGAGATCCCTCTTGGCGGCAAGATGATGTTTCGTGTCAGGATATTAAAGGAAAATGGAGATATTAAAGCGCAGTTTAATATCGGTTCGGAGGCCTGGGGCGAGGTGCATGATTTGCAGGCTGAGCCTGAAATTATCGGAATCCCAAATGACACTATTCGCAGCAAGACTCCAAATCAGCAAAAATGGGGCGCGCGCGTGAGCACAATCAATAACGGTAGGACACTGCGGGTTTATTTGGATAGAGTAGGCGCTGGTACGACATTCCGTTTTAATGATGATAAAGATAATCCAATAATGTTTAAGGGGCGCATTGTTGTTAAACAGACCAATATTACGGAGTCATACCACTTGTCTAAAATCGTTAAAGTTGGGTTTGTGGGAGAGAAAAAACCAGTGGCAGTAGAATATATTTTAAAGGTATTACGAAATTCACAGGTTGGGTGTGTTATAGGCCCCGGCAGCGTAGTTACAAGTTTGCTGCCGATACTTTTAATTGATGAGATTAGGGAAGAACTTCGTGCAATGGCAGAAAGAGGCTTGCCTGTAACCTTTATGATGAACCCTGTAAAGGATAACGAAACAGCGTATGAAACAATTACTTCTTTGATGCAAATGATGGAAGATAGTTGCGGCGAACCTATCTTCGGCATAGACAGGGGTGGTTTTGTAACCGATATGTTTGTTAATGATTCTCGGAACTTGCCTGAATATGTTAGAAACTTAACAGATCTGACAGATTCGCAGACGACCAGGCTAAGAGAAGCAGAGCGTCCGCGAGGGATATTATATTTTCAGGAAAAGGAAAAAGAACAGATACAGAAGAAGATGGGAGATAATTTTGGTATTCATGTTGCAGACGTACTTACTGTTATTAATAAAGAAGTAAGAGGTGGCGCGCCGGAGAAAGGTACTGGCTATGAACCGGCATTAGTCGGCCAGGTCTTAGAGCGGATAATTTTAGCACGTATGCGTGAATCAGTTGAGGATATGGATTTATACAAAGATGCGCTTAAAATATTTGATAATCAGAAAGACAAGCTTGATGCAGCAATGACGTATTTAAGAAGAGAAGAAAAGATCTGGAGTGAAGTAAATGCTTTGCAGAGAATAATAAGTGCTTATCGTAGTAAAGGGCAATTTACTAAAGAGTATATCAAACAGATAACGCCGAAAGTTATAGTCTTAAACTTATCACATAATATACTTGAGCCTGAATATTTAAGAAACCCTGCAAAAGGAGATCCGTTTTCGATAGATATGCGGGATGCGATGATCAGATATCTGGAAGCCGGAGGGAAGATAATAATTAGCACTGGATTGCCGTTTGAAGTAGTAAGGGCGCATCTTTTAGGTGGTAAAAGCAGGATTCCTGAGGCATTAATAGATAATATTTACACAGTAACTCTTTCCGGATCGCAGACACACAAAGGAAACAAGCTTATAGAGGAAGAAGGAACTTTAATTAGCCTTGAGGCGCTGGGGATTATTCAAAGAGTTGCAGATATCTACGGATTGCCAGAGCATAAAGTTTTAATGAACTTCGGATCATTTGTCAGTTTACGTTTGTATGATTACAGTGGTTTAACTGTAGAGGAAGTAGAAAAAATAAACGAAAGAGTTAATAAGTTGGAAGCTGAAGACCGTAACTTTTTTAAAATACAATGGATGGCCGGAGCATTTGCCGATAAGTATGACTTGAGAGACATTGTAAGCAGAAACTTGCAGAGATTATTTGAGGAAGCTGGCATTGATTGGAAGGTGGAATCTCAAGGTGTTTCATCTATTGATATATCACATGTATCTGAAGTAGAGACAATAGAAAAGCTACTTAATACAGAGTTGAAAGACATTGATCATGGGCATACCTTGTTTGCTTATGCAGGAAAAGGGTTGAGTGAGATTGCCAAGAGAATACCGAGTGCTTCGTATCTGGCAATACCGGTAAGAGATGCACGTTCTCTTTTTATGCAGGATGCGATGATCGTTGCTTTAAATGGAGCAACTGCAACATGGGATCGTGATATGTGTCTTAAGCTTTTTATTGAAGCGTCAAAGGCTTTAGCTGATGAACAGGGAGTCAGCGCAGGTTTATATGACGCACAGCCGCAAAAAACCACATCAGATTTTCTGGAAAGTGCGATTTAAAAGAAGAGTAAAAGTTACCGATATTGTTAATTTTAGTCCCTAGTAACTAATATAGCTGCTAGGGACTTTTTTTATTGCTGTGTCAATATTTGGGATATAGTATATTTTTTTCTTTTCTGGTACAATACAATAGTTAATATATTAAATAAAGGAGGGGAAGGGATCATGGAGGAAAGAAGATTTTCGCGCAGATATCCGGTATTGTTAAAGGCGCGGGTTATCATTGCAGGAACACAGCAGTCATATGAGGGAAAAGTTACTGATATTAGTTTTTCTGGGGTTCGATTTCTTTGCAATGAAACAATAGACAAGGATCAGCAATTAGAACTGACAATATCCATAGAGGAACAGGAGATCACGCTAAAAACAGTTGTTGTATGGGCCGCGAAGCTGGATGGGCTGGAAGGAATGCAGCATGGGATGCAGGTTGTTGGCGTAGCTTTTGTCGGGGATTGCAAAAAACTGGAAGCATTTTTTAAAAAAATCCAGGGCTAAAACATGCTTTTTGTCTTATTAAAACACCTGAATAGTTGAAAAAGATAAAACAAAAGCCATACAAAGTCATCCTGTTTGAGGTAATGCTGATTATTCTATCAAAGATACTGGGTAAGGTGTATTCCAGATTAAGCTGATCTGGGGGCATTAAACAATAATTACTAGGAGCGCCAAAATGGGAACAGACAGCGAGTATTTAAAAGAGACGGTTGAGCCGGGTGTTTTTGCAAAATGGCAGGAAGTAGATGCCGTGGTTTATGCCTTTACGGATATGGGGATGAAGGTGGCGATCAATGATGAGTATACAGGACTGGTTTATAAGAATGAGGTATATGCAGAATATAAATTAGGCCAGGCACTCAAAGTGTTTATAAAATTAGTGAGAGATGATGGCAGAATAGATGTTTCCCTGCAGTCGTATCAAGGCAGGCATGTTTTTTCAACTACTGATAAAATATTCGAACAACTTCAGGCAGCGGGAGGGAAATTAGATTTTAATGACAGCAGCTCTCCGGATGAGATAAAAAACAAATTTAATGTAAGTAAAAGAGTGTTCAAACAGGCGATTGGCAAATTATATAAACAGCGTAAAATTAATATTACAGAGCAAGGCATAGAAATTGTTAAGTAAAGATAATAAAATAGAGCGGGATTTAGGAGAGCAGCCAATCAAGCAGATCATGATAGAGCATGATTTAAAGCCGCATGATCTTGTTGAGGTATCTCAAGAGCAGATCACGCACCGCATGATTACACGTGCCGCTAAGGGCAGAAGGCTGACTAAGAATATTCAAATCAAAGTGCTTAATGCTCTCAACAAAGTAGTTAAAAAAGCGTATATATTAAAGGATTTGTTTAACTACTAGGCCTTGTCATGGGAATAAGATCAGCAAATTAATGCTTCTCTTGACAAGGGAGTTATTAATTGATAAAAAGTATTTGTGGCGCAAGTAAGTTCAACAAAAAGTATTGTAAAAAAGACAACGAAGTTCTTTAAGTGCAGACTAATCTTACCCAGGGTGAGTCGGAAAAATTGCCGGTATTAATCCATATAGTCAATGATACAGAGAGAATCGGGGATCACTCGGAAAATATCATAGAGCTTGTGGAGCGCAAAATAGAAAACAAGCTGAATCTTTCGATCGAGGAAATAAAGCAGCTGCATTTAATGTGGAATGAGCTGCATAGTATGATGGTAGAAACGGAAAAAGCCTTGAAGCAAAAAGATATTGCCATTGCTGCGAAAGCAATAGCAAGAGAGGATCGGATCAATGCCCTGCAGGTCGAGCTCAAGCAAACACATGTTAATCGTTTGAGCGAAAAAACCTGCACGCTTAAATCAGGAGTTGTTTTTCTAGATTTTGTGGACAATCTCGAGAAAATAGGGGATCATTTGTGCAATATTGTGCAAGGAGTTTTAGGCGGTATGTGCTGGAAAACTACTGATAAATTAAAGAAATAATTCTTTGGGGTCTTGGGAAGTTAATAAATATTTAGATATCTTTCATCCAAACTTTACTCATATAAGCAATTGCGTAAAGTTTCCTCCAGTTGTATAATACTCAGATTATGATTGAATTACGCGATATATCAAAATCTTTCGGCGGCCAGGAGCTTTTTCATCAAGGCTCTTTTGCTGTTGGGGCAAATGAAAAGATCGGCCTTGTCGGGCGCAATGGCCATGGCAAGACAACCTTGTTCGGCCTGATCAATAAAACTATGGAGTCGGATTCAGGCACAATAGTAATTCCGAAAAATTACCGGATTGGATGCCTGCAGCAAAACATTGTTTTTTCCAAAGATACAGTGCTTGCTGAGGTTTGCATTGAGATGCCTGAGAGCGAGAGCGATGATTCATGGAAAGCGGAAAAAGTTTTGCATGGGCTTGGTTTCTCTGTGGCTGATATGCAGAGATCTCCGCTTGAATTTTCCGGAGGTTTTCAAATCCGGATTAATCTGGCAAAGATCCTTGTTTCACAGGCAAATATGTTATTGCTTGATGAGCCGAACAATTATTTGGATGTTGTGGCTATCCGCTGGCTGATCAGGTTTCTGCGCCAGTGGAAAGGGGAGTTGATACTGATTACGCATGATCGATGTTTCATGGATGCTGTGGTTACTCATATCGTGGGCATTCACCGCAAGCAGATGCGAAAGATGTCCGGAACTACTCAAAGGTTTTATGAGCAGATATCCCAAGAAGAGAATATATATGAAAAGACCCGTAAGCGCGATGAACGCAAGCGTAAACAGACCGAAGTTTTTGTAAATAAATTCCGGGCTAAGGCCCGTCAGGCAGGGCTGGCGCAATCAAGGTTAAAAAGCCTTGCTAAGCTGGAGCAAAAAAGCAAATTAGATGAAATAAAAACATTTGATGTTGCATTTAATTCAGCTTCGTTTAACGCAGCAACAATGATGAATGTCAATAATATCAGCTTTGCTTATGATAAAAATCATCCGATGTTATTTGATCAGACCTCTTTTCGGATAGGCCGTCGGGAACGCTTGTGCGTGATTGGAAAAAACGGCAAAGGAAAATCAACACTGCTGCGTGTGCTTGCCGGTGAGTTGAATTCATTAAGCGGCACGATTAAATCACATCCACGCCTGTCGGTTGGTTATTACGCGCAAAGTAATACAGCGCAATTAAGCGCAGAACGTTCTGTTCTTGCGGAAGTTCTCAGCGCTGACCCTACTGGTTTGCCGCAGCGCGCACGCACTATTTGCGGATCACTATTATTTAGCCAGGATCTGGCCCTAAAACCAGTTTCTGTTTTATCAGGGGGAGAAAAAAGTCGGGTAATGCTTGGGAAAATTTTGATGCAGCCATGTCATTTGTTGCTTCTTGATGAGCCGACAAATCATCTGGATATGGAATCTAGCGAGGCATTATGTAATGCTATTGAGGAATTTGACGGGTCGGTGATTATGGTCACGCATAATGAATTGTTTTTAGAGCGAATTGCCCAAAAACTGCTTGTATTTGAGTCAGAGGGAGTGCGGTATTTCGACGGTAATTATTCTGATTTTTTAAATAAGGTCGGCTGGCAGGATGAAGCAGGGGATTTAAAAGCAGAATCAAAGAGTAAAACCAGCATTGATCCTAAAATGGATAGGCGTACACATCGACGCATAGTTGCCCAATTGCGCCATGAGCAGGCAAAAGTACTTAAACCTCTAGAGGTAAATATAGATAAACTGGAGGGAACAATTAGCGGCCTGGAAACAGAGCTGCAAAAAATAAATGAAGAGCTTATCAGGGCATCTTATGAATCTGATAAAAATGTGATTGCCAAGCTATCGCGGAAGATCAAAGAGCTGCCGCAGCAAATCGATGAGCATTATGTACAGCTTGATAAGGTTTTTCAGGAATATGAGTCACAGCGGGAGGAGTTTATTCGCAGGCTGAGCGAGCTTACTGGTCAAGGGAGTGAAGAGGCGTAGCAGGGTATTAAGTGTTACGTGTAAAATCGAAGGACGAGGGACTAAGGACGAAAAAAAAAGGGAATGATAAATTAGGGCCATAGGACAAAGGTGGGTTGAAAGCTTAAGTAAAAAGCGAAAAATTGGTTATTGTTTTTTTTCAACTCTTAATATCTGTAACTATGACTTAGGGCTGTTTTTTAGAGGAGCGACTATATTATGGAAACAGAAGAAAAACAATTGATTAAACTGGAAATAGAAGCGCGTATCGCGCAGACAAAGAAAAATATTGCAAGCCTGCGCGAGAAGATCAAGCCGATCCCGTTAGATGGTACTATAGGCAGAGTGACCAGGATGGATGCGATTGGGCATAGAAGTATTGCGGAAGCAAGTCTAAGAGATGCTGAAGCGTCCTTATCTCTGCTTGAGCATGCGCTAAAAAATTTGGATGAAGAAAGTTTTGGAGTATGCACTAAGAATAAAGTAAAAATTCCACTTGAGCGGATATTGGCAATACCTGAAGTGCGGCTTTGTGTTAACTGCGCATCTTTGCGTTAAAGAGGAAATATATTATGGCAAAACTTAAACTTGATCTGCATGATATATTTAATAAAGGCAAGTCTATTGATGCAGAGCTTAATCGTGTGATCAGTGAGGCCCTTGACAAGGGGATAAGGCTTATTGAGATCATCTCGGGCAAAGGAAGTGGTCAGCTTAAGAAAAAAGTACTGCGATTCCTGGAACAGAAACACATTAAAGAGCTCTATCATCGTATTGAAAAAGACAGTAAAAATTGGGGCAGGCTTTTTGTCCATTTTAAAAAAAAGTAAGACAGGCTTTGAGCGCAGAAAAGGAAGCTCTTTTTTGTTAGCCTTTTAAATGAAACAAAGAGAAAGGAATGATTAAAATGGCAGGATTTGATTATAAGCAGAAAAAAAACAGGGAGCATAAATCTTTTAGATATGAGGATTCTCCGGAAGGCCCTCAGGGAAAGCCTGATCTGGCTTCTATGGTCAGGAAAATACAGCAGCAATTGGTTTTTCTAGAGAGAAAGATAGATATGCTTCTTGGGCAGTCTTCTTCAAGCTCTTTTAGACAAGATGGGAAATTTGCCCGTGCGGAGGGCAAAGCTCACAAGCATGGCTTTGCAGATAAAGGTTCTTATAAGGGGAAAAAGCCGTTTTTACCTAAAAGAAAACCGCGCATATAATATAAGTATAAGATCATTGAAATATGGGAGGCAATCGGTTGGATAAGACATCCATTATCAGGCATATTACTAAAGAATTAAATCAGAAGATTCTCTCTGTTCATAACACGATCGAATTATTAGAAGAAGGTTCGACAATCCCGTTTATCGCTCGCTATCGTAAAGAGAAGACCGGGGGGATCAATGAGATCGTGATCCGCTCTGTTGCGGAAAGATGGGATTATTATCGGGAACTGGAAAAAAGGAAAGAAACAATTTTAAAGACAATTACCCAGCAGGATAAATTAACACCACAATTGCAAAAGCAGATACTGGAATGTCTTGATAAGAATAAGCTGGAAGATATTTATCTTCCCTTTAAGCCTAAAAAAAGAACCCGGGCTTTGATCGCAAAAGAAAAAGGATTGGCCCCTTTAGCCCAGATCATGCTCAAGCAGCTTGTACATACTCAGATCAAGGAGCAGATAGTTGCCCCTTATATAAATCCCGACAAACAAGTTCTCTCTTACGAAGATGCGGTAAAAGGCGCACAAGACATTATTGCTGAAACAATAGCGGATGATGTGTTTATCCGCGGATGGGTAAGAGATCGGGTCTGGGAAAAAGGTTTTCTGCAAAGTAATGCAAAAAAACAATGGGTGGAAAAGGAAACAAAATTTAAAAATTATTATGAGTTTTCTGAAGCCTTAAAAAAGGCTCCATCGCATCGGGTTTTGGCCATTCGACGTGGCGCACAAGAAGGTGTATTGAATTGGAAGATTGTCATAGAAGAGGAAATATTTATTGATTTCATCAAAGGGCATGTGATTAAAAATCCAAAATGCCTGTTTGCGGATGAATTAGCCGGGGCGGCGGTCGATAGTTTTCAGCGGCTTATTTTTGCTCAAGTGGAAAGAGAAGTGATTGTTTTGAAACTTGAAGAATCAGAAAAAGAGGCGATAAAGGTATTTTCCGATAATCTTCATAAGCTTCTTTTATCAGCTCCGGCAGGCAGTAAAGTGATCATGGGTGTTGATCCTGGATTTAGAACCGGGTGTAAAGTAGTTGTGATTGACGCAAAAGGAGATTTTAAAGAGTTTAAGGTTATCTATCCGCATGAAAAAAACAGAAAAGCCCAGGCAAAAGAAATAGTAAGCGGCTTTATAAAAAAATATAATGTGGAGCTTATTGCTATCGGTAATGGCACGGCTTCAAAAGAAAGCGATATTTTTATCAGGCGATTGATAAAAGAGAATAATTTAAAATTAAATTCCGTTGTAGTCAGCGAGGTCGGGGCATCAGTATATTCAGCATCAGAGGTGGCGGCCAAGGAATTTCCGGATGAGGATGTTACAGTGCGTGGGGCAATAAGTATTGCCCGCAGGCTACAGGACCCTTTGGCTGAATTAGTGAAGATAGATCCTAAAGCAATCGGAGTGGGGCAGTATCAGCACGATGTGAATCAGGTTGCCTTAAAAAAAGCATTAGACCAGATCGTAGAATCATGCGTTAATTATGTTGGAGTTGAATTGAACAGGGCTTCATGTGAACTGCTTGCTTTTGTATCCGGGATCGGGCCGACAGTAGCAAATAATATTGTTAAATTCCGTCGTGAAAAAGGGCCGTTTCAAAGCCGCAGAGAATTATTAAAAGTAGCTAAGCTGGGACCCAAGGTCTTTGAGCAAAGTGCGGGGTTTTTAAGAATAGGGAGCAGTGTGCATCCATTAGATAATTCGGCAATTCATCCAGAGGCTTATTTGGTTGTAGAGAATATGGCCCAGGATTATGGTATGAAACTAGAAAAAATTATTGGTAATGAAAACCTGATCGACAGCATAGAAATTGAGAAATATATCAGTGATGATTTTGGCATGCCAACACTTAAGGATATTCTCGCGGAATTAAAAAAACCGGGAAGAGATCCAAGAAAGGAATTTAAAAGTATTATATTCTCGGATTCTGTAAATACTATGGATGATCTATTTGTTGGTATGACATTAGAGGGGATAGTGACCAATGTGACTAATTTCGGGGCCTTTGTTGATATTGGAGTGCATCAGGATGGGTTGATACATATTTCCCAATTAAGTGATAGCTTTGTTCGCAATCCCCAGGAAATAGTGTCGGTTGGTGATGAGGTTAAAGTGGAAGTGTTAAAAATAGAAATTTCGCTAAAAAGAATAGCATTAAAGAGAATTAAGTAATATGATACTTATCATAAGGATATAATTGTTAAAAACAAAGGAGGAGAGAGATGGGTAAAAGTCATGATGCTAAAAAACAAGTAAAAAAGCCGGCGGCAAAAACACTGAAAGAGAAAAGGCTTGAGAAAAAAACAAAAAAGAAATAAAGAAAAGCAAGAAGGTGTTTGTAATGGAAGAGCGAATAATTGAGCTAGAAAAAAGAGTGGCGTTTCAGGATGCGGAAATTAAGGACTTGAGCAGTGCTCTTTTGAGTCAACATAAAGAGATAGAGGCTTTGACCAAAAGCATAGCCTTGCTTAAGGATAAGGTAGGAAGCGGATCTTTGGTCAAAGATGCCCAGGATGAAGAATCGCCGCCGCATTACTAATCGTCATTCTTAAGCTTGTTGCCTTGTGAATTGTTAGGCTGAGTATAGGAATAACCATTGATCAGGTTCTTGTGTTTTTAAATAAAGGAATAAAGAATCTTATTAATATGATGACCCCGGATAAAGAGTATTTTATCAAGCTTTTGCGTACACGTATGCCTTTCGGCAAATACAAGGGCAGGCTCCTAGTCGACCTGCCTGAGCCGTATGTTGTCTGGATGGCAGGCAAGGGATTTAAGAACGATTCTCTAGGGAAAATGCTTCAGACTGTCTACGAGATAAAGTTAAACGGGTTGGAGTATTTGCTTGAACCGATCCGAAAAGCCCTCTAGTACTTAGACCCTCATTCCACCTACGCGGTGGAATGAGGGTCTGTAGCGATATAGAGTAGGGGAAGATAGAATGAATACAACTGATAAACATAATCCAGTAACTGGTGAGATTTATCATGTGTTTACAAAAAGCATTGCCGGATTTAGGATATTTGATGATGATGATGAGTTTTTTAGAATAAAAGAAATCAGCCGTTATTATCAGCAAAAAGATCTCGCCCTAAAATTTTCTCGCTTCAAAGAGCTTCAAGAAAGATTAGAAATTAAACCTAAACCCATAACTCTCGATGAACGCATTGTCGATATTATTGTGTATTGTTTTATGCCTACTCACATTCATTTAATTTTAAAGCAATTGGAGGATCGTGCGATATCTGTATATATGAATAATATTTTAAACAGCTATACCAGATATTTCAATATTAGACATAAGCGCAAGGGGCCATTGTGGGAAGGGCGGTTCAAGAAAGTATTAATGGTAACTGATGAACAATTATTACATTTAACCCGTTACATTCACTTGAATCCAGTTACTGCACATATAATAGAAAAACCAGAACAATGGGGCGCCTCATCTTATAATGAATATCTTAATAAGGGCCATTTTGAATATAGGATTACATTTTTTGAAAATGTGCTGGATATTATTACCTCAGATTATAAGGAATTTGTTGAAGATAGGAAAGATTACCAAAGAGAGTTAAAAGAAATCGAATATATGCTTCTTGAAAACCCTCATTCCACCTACGCGGTGGAATGAGGGTGAAAGGATAGATGATGGAACAAAAGGTTGGGAATTTATTTGAGGGGGTTGCTGGTCAACGGACAGAAGAAATTTTTGATACATTGCTGGAAACAGAAAATTTTCGAATTGAGCGCATCGTTTCTCAAGGTCAAAACACACCCAAGGGTGAATGGCTTGAGCAAAAACAGGCAGAGTGGGTTGTTTTGCTCAAGGGTGCGACAAGGCTGTCCTGGGCTCAAAAGCCAGAGATAATGGAGCTGAAGCCAGGAGATTATGTGCATATCCCGGCAAATTGCAAGCATCGTGTAGAATGGACAGACCCTAAAATAAAAACTGTCTGGCTTGCTCTACATTATAACAATAAGTAAAAATAAGCACTCTTTTAGACGTCCTAATGGTATAATAAGCCTAGAAGGTAAAATGAAAAAAGGAGGCGGTTATGAAGTATTTGATTGTTTATGCTCATCCCAATCCGAAGAGTTTTAATAATGCGATAAGAGGGCATGTTGAGGCGGCATTAAAAAAGCAGGGCAAGCAGTATAGCGTGCGCGATTTATACCTATTAAAATGGAATCCAGTATTAGGCGGAGAGGATTTAAATTTTTCTAAAAAAGGAAAAACTCCCGCAGATATTAAAACAGAACAGCAATATATAAAAGAAGCGGATGTGATCATTGTTATTCATCCGATTTGGTGGTTCGGCATGCCGGCTGTTCTCAAGGGCTATATTGACCGGGTTTTTTCTGCTGGGTTTGCCTATGAATATGCGGCTGATGGCATTAAGGGGCTTTTAGCAGACAAGAAAGTGATGATTATTAATACTACCGGCGGCCCTCAGGAGAGTTATTCCAAGGGCGGATTTAAAGACGCGTTGGGTAAGATATTTAAAGACGGCACCTATGGATTTTGCGCAATGGAAGTTATAAAGCATTTATTTTTCTTTGCTGTTTCTACTGTTACAAAAGAAGCCAGAGAAGAGATGCTTGTTGAAATAGATAATTTGGAATTTTAAGTGAGCTTTAGGAAAGAATATTTTCTGTTTCCCAAAAAAAGCGATCAAGTAGAAAGGAAAGGATGCTAGGGCGGGCATTCTTTATCTAGGGGGTATGCGGGAGCAGGGATTGTGTTTTATTGAAAAGCGGGCAATGATAGATGTCATGCCCGCTTTTTTTATCTATAATTTTTCTGTTAAAACACAGCTACTTATTATCAGATACCTTTAATTTGTTCAAGATCTCTTCTGCTGCTTTAACCATAGGGTTGTGCGCAGGATAGAAGGATTGATACGGCTGCGAGGCATAGGAAAAGCTTGTTAACTGTTCAAGGGTTATGCCGTATTGAATGGCCATTGTAATCTTATCTATCTTGTCTGCTACCGGCCTGCCGCTTACGACCTGGCCTCCGATTATTTTGTGTGTTTGCTTGTCAGCGATCAGCTTTAACCTTATCTTTTTAGCGCTGGGCATTACCGGAAAGGCTGTGGTAAATTCAGCGTATCCGATTTCGATATCAAAAAGGTCTTGGGCTGCCTTTTCAGAAAAACCAGTGCCTCCGATATAATATTCATTGATTTTAGTTGCCGCTCCGTTATAAAATCCCGGATAAGTGCGGTTTTCGCCAAGCAGATTGTTTGCTAAAAGCCGTGCCATAGGCACAGCGTTTGTTGCTAGTTTGCCGGAAAGAACCTGGCCTGTTAGCGCGCTTGTAAATTGGCAGCAGTCTCCGACGGCGTAAACATCTTTTATATTGGTTTGCATTTTATTGTTGATTATTATACCGTCTCTTTCGATTTTAAGTTCTGTATCTTTGAATAATTCTATGCTTGGGCGCATGCCTACGGCGAAAACAACCAGGCCGGGAATCGTGTCCTTGTCAGCCTCAGAGCAGTTGTCTAGGTGATTGAAATGAATTATCTGCATGTTTCCAAGTATTACCTCTTTGACATGGCCGTTACCTCTTAATTCGGTTACTTTGCTTTTCAGGTGCAGGTTTATGCCGGATTTTATCAGTGATTCCTGCGCTTCTTCAACCATTCCGTAATCAGCCATATTTGGCAGTATGTAATCAGCTATGTCTGCAAGATGGGTTTCTACTTTTCTTTCGTTTAATGCCTGCGCAAGTTCAACGCCGATAGCTCCTGCTCCGACAACTACTGCTTTTTTCAAGCCGTTATCAACCAGATTGATGATTTTTTTAAGGTCATCTTCTGTCTTAAAGGTTGTGATTCCTTCTAGGTCATGGCCGGGGATAGGCGGGAAAACAGGAGAAGCTCCGGTCGCGATGATCAATTTCTCGTAGGCTATTACACCGTTTTTTTCGGTTTTAACGGTCTTGGCGCTGAAATCTACCTCTATAGCCTTATCGCGGATAAGCTCGGCTTGAGCGCCTGTAATAAGCGCGTCTTTTTTTAGCGTCTTTTCAATAGGCAGCAGCTTTTCTATGGCATAGGGCATGGCGCAGTAGATCATTGAATGATCTTCCGGGCGGATAATGCCGACTTTTTTTCTGTCTTGAATGATTTTGGCAATTGTAATTGCCGCCGGGCCGCCGCCGATAACCAGAATATCAAATTTTTTCATTTTTCTCCTTTTTCTTTTACGGTAATGGTTGAATGTTTTTGGGATACAGCTTTATTTGCGCTTTTATAAACTGAATTAATCGTTTAAAGTGTTTTTATTCTTGTACCATAATTGGCAACAGTGTGTCAATAAAACAATTTGAAAATCGGGGTCTTGTACGGGGAAATTCTCAGATACAGGTAATTTTTGTTTACCATATATTTAATAATATTTATTAATATATCCAGGTTCTTCAAACTTTTCTGAAAAAAGAGGATTATATTAATTATAGCTAAATCCCTTCCTTAATAATATAATAAACCCCATGGATTTTAATAAACCAGATATAGTTTTAATTACCTGTGCCCGCGGTCTTGTGCCTTTTTTGATCAAGGAGGTAGAGGCACTTGGTTATGTGATTGAGTCAACTCATGATACCGGGCTTGAGATACGGGCATCTTTAAATGATACTCAAAAGCTCAATCTTTATCTGCGCACAGCTTTTAATGTGCTTTATTTATTAAAGAAATTCACCTGTATCAGCCCTGATGAGCTTTATCAGGAAGTGAGTTCTATCGCATGGGAAGATATTATTGAGGCAAAAGAATATTTAAGTATAACGGCGGTTACTAGCTCAGAGCATATTAAAAATTCTATATTTGCTAGCCAAAAAACCAAAGACGCCATTGTCGATTGCATTACTAAAAAATACGGCAGCCGCCCTAATTCCGGAGCAGAGCGTGATAATGTGGTTTTAAATCTTTATTGGAAAGACGATACCTGCTGGCTGTACTTAAATACATCAGGGAAAAAATTATCTGATCGAACATATAGAAAAATCCCTTTTAAGGCACCATTGCAGGAGACCCTGGCCGCAGCGATAATTCAGGCCACGGGCTATGACGGTTCTATGCCTTTGGTAAATCCAATGTGCGGAAGCGGAACACTTGCTATAGAAGCCGCGCTTGTTGCCTTAAAAAGATATCCTGGACTTTTGAGAAATAATTTTGGGTTTATGCATATTAAAGGTTTTGACAAAGATATTTGGGCAAAGGTACGTAAGGCTGCGCATGCAGGCGTGCTGAAAAAAAATGCTGGGTGTATAATTGCTACTGATATTGACCCAAAGGCCATTGAGGCGGCGAAGAAAAATGCGCAGACAGCAGGCGTTGATTCGATTATAGAATTCAAGGTATGTGATTATAGTAAAACTGCAGTGCCGGCGGAACCGGGCATTATTGTGCTTAATCCGGAATACGGGTTTCGCATGGGGGATGAGAAAAAACTGGAGGCAACATATAAAGAGATCGGGGATTTTTTTAAACAAGCTTGCCCCGGATATAAAGGATATATATTTACCGGCAATCTTGGCCTTGGAAAAAAAGTTGGCCTGCGCACCAGCCGCAAGCTGATATTCTATAATGCCCGTATTGAATGCCGCCTGCTTGAATATATAATGTATGTGGGAACGGGAAATTAGTTATAAGTGATGAGTTTTGAGTGAAATGTATTATGCTAACTTGGTATTGACAGAGTAAAATGTGGCTTTGTTCGGAAATGAAAACTATTTTCATTCATTCTCGCTTTTCATCCTTGAAAAACTTCGAGGGAAACATTGGTTTTTAGCCATCCGTGTCAAAACCAATGTTTAAATCCTTAAAAACAGTTATTCATATCATCAAAGTGTGAATATTACTCGGCAATAGTACAAGTGAAAAAGAGTATCAGCTTTCTCCCAAACGCATGGCGGACAGGCATGGCTGATAGCTATTGGTGTTGTTCCACCGCGTAGGTTAAAAGGATTGTTGCTCAAATCCATTAATTCAGGTATAATATATCAGGATAAGGGGCTCTTCTTAAATTCTTCTCAGGAGCAGGTTGACCAGCCAGGATGATTTTACTTCTTAAATATAAAAACTCACCCTTGTTATATTGATAACTTTTTCCGGTTTTATTAAGGAAAATAAAAAAGAAAGAAAAAATGACTAATTCAGTACAGAAAAATAATGAAAATATTCCCAATTTTTACGGCATGGGCATTGCTCCGAGTATTTTGGACATTCTCGTTAGACTTAAATTCACAATACCTACGCCAATTCAAGTCCAGACTATTCCCATGGCTATTGAGGGAAAGGATGTGGTGGGCATTGCTCAGACCGGAACAGGCAAGACGCTTTCGTTTGCTATCCCGATGATCCAGAGCCTGGCTGCAAAAAAGGGCACAGGCCTGGTGCTGGCTCCGACAAGAGAATTGGCTTTGCAAATTGAAGAGGCGTTTAAGCCGATTTTAGCTGCCTTTAAACTAGAGGCTGTATGTCTTATAGGCGGCGCGCCTATGGAGCCGCAGTTAAAGGCGCTTAGGCGTAATCCCCGGATAATTATTGCAACACCAGGCAGACTGATTGATCATATGAGCAATTGGCATGTTCTGCCCCAGGAAGTTGAGATGCTTGTGCTTGATGAAGCAGACCGCATGCTGGATATGGGATTTTTGCCTCAGATAGAGATGATCTTAGGGCATCTGCCTAAAGAAAGACAGACTATGCTGTTTTCAGCAACTATGCCCAAAGAAATTGTGGGCATTGCGGCAAAGTATATGCAGCTGCCGGTTTCTGTTGAGATCGCGCCATCTGGGACAACAGCTGATAATGTTACACAGGAATTATATATTGTTAAAAAAAGCGCTAAAACACAGCTCTTGCGTCAGGTGCTTAGCCAGTACCATGGCCCGGTGCTTTTATTTTCCCGCACAAAACATAATGCAACACGCCTGGCAAGGGATATAAGAAAAATGGGGCACCGCGCCTCGGAGATACATTCTAACCGCACGCTTGATCAGCGCCGGGCGGCCTTGGAAGGATTTAAATCCGGAAGATATAAAGTGCTGGTGGCTACTGATATTGCCTCTAGAGGCATTGATGTTACTGGTATTGAGCTGGTAATTAATTATGATATTCCTGATGATGCCAGCAATTATGTGCACCGTATTGGCCGTACAGCCCGCGCTGGGCATAAAGGCCATGCCATATCTTTTGCCATGCCGGATCAAAAGCGCGATGTAGAAGATATTGAAAAACTGATCAAGGCTACTTTGCCGGTTTCCAGGCATCCCAATGTCCAGGCAGAGGAATTTATGACAGAAACTCAGTTAAATAAGTTTAAAGTAAGAAAAAAGACAAAACGTCCTTTTCAGCCTCGCCGTAGATAATTCTAAGCAAAATACAGGTAAATATTGCTGTAATGTCCTGCTGTGGACAGAGTTGTTCGCATTGGTACATGTATGTCCGGTAGACTTTCAAAAAGCTTATGGTATGCTTTTTCATATTGTTCAAATTTGTTTTTTATTTTTACTTAGTGTATAATGAAAATTCAATAATGAAGGGTCTTAATGGAGGAGTTAAATATGGAAAAATCTGTAATGTACACACCTAGATTGCCTGATGCAAAGGCTGCTTTTTCTCGCGGCATGAAAGTTGACATTGGAAATGTTACCCAGCTATTTATTTCAGGCACAGCAAGTGTTGATGAAAATGCTAAGACTGCACATATAGGAGATTTTGTTGAGCAGGTGCGCTGGACCTATGCGAATATCGAATCATTGCTGGAACAGGCAGGCTCAGCAGTAAGTGATATTGTTAAGTTTACAATCTATTTGAAAAATATGGAAGAGTATGAACGATTTGATGAATTACGTGTTGAGTTTTTTAATCGACATGGAATAACTAGAACACATTATCCTGCAAGTACTTGTGTGGAGGCCCGTTTGTGCCGTGATGACTTGCTGGTTGAAATCGATGCAATCGCGTTAATTCCTACTAAAAAATAATACTATATGTTAATGAATCACGGTTTCAAATTAGTTTAAGTATACGAATTATTTTTTTTGAAGCTCATCACACATAAGTGGTTATTTACTGGATTGTTTTTCATAAGATAGTCTTTTCTTGACAAATTCTGCTTTTTTGTTAAAATAATTCAACCTTATAGAAAAAGCGCAAAACGATATATATAGAGAACACCGCAAAGGCGTAGGCAATTTAACGCCTTTTTTTATTTTAAGACGCTATTGCAAAGCGCTCAACTGCGGCGTTATTCGCTCACTTATTTGTGCGGCGTACAGTAAGTACGTCTGTGCATTCATTCGCGAATGCCTTGGATTTGCACATTTTCTTGAGAAAGTTTAGAAGACATGGTTTAAATAATAAAGAAGTTGTTTTATAAAAAGAAAGTTAGAATAATATGCCGACACAAAAAAGAAGAAAAGATGTAAGAAATGTCGCGATCATAGCGCATGTTGATCATGGAAAAACTACGCTTGTCGATGCGCTGCTTAAATACACAGGCGCCTATAATTTTAAGGCAGGAGAGGTTGCTATAATGGACTCAAACCCGCTTGAAAAAGAAAGAGGTATTACGATCTTGTCTAAAAATGCCTCTTTGCAATATAAGGGAGTGCAGTTCAATCTTGTTGATACTCCGGGCCATGCTGATTTCGGCAGTGAAGTCGAACGCATCTTGAAAATGGTTGACGGAGTACTGCTTCTTGTTGACGCATTTGAGGGGCCGATGCCGCAGACTAAATTTGTTTTAAAGAAATCTCTAGAGCTGCATTTAAAGCCGATTCTTGTTATCAACAAACTTGACCGGCCTAATTGCCGTCCGGATGAAGTGGCAGATATGACCTTTGATCTTTTTTGCGATCTGAACGCGACTGATGAGCAGCTGGATTTTCCGATTGTTTATGCCTCTGGAAAAGACGGCTACGCTATAATTGATCTTGAAGATGAGCGGGAATCAGTGAAGCCTCTTTTAGAGACTATACTTCATAGGGTATTGCCGCCTATTGCTAATCCTGAGCTGCCTTTTCAGATGCTGGTTACAATGCTTGATTATGATTCTTATGTAGGACGCATTGCTATTGGCCGAATCTTTCATGGGACTGTGAAGGTAGGAGATCCTGTGGCGCTTGTCAAGCGTGACGGAACTATTGCCAAAGGCAAGGCAACTAAGATCATGAAATATCGCGGACTGATCCGGGTTGAGGTCAACGAGGCTATAGCAGGAGACATTATATCCATAGCCGGGATAGAGGATGTAGAGGTGGGAGAAACACTTGCAAGTATTAATGACCCAAAAGGATTGCCGGCAATTAAAATAGATGAGCCGACAATATCAATGAATTTTTCCCATAATACCAGCCCGCTTTCAGGTAAAGACGGAGGAAGATTTTTAACCTCTCGCCATATCAGAGAGCGTCTTGAACATGAGGCGATGATAAATGTTGGTATAAAAGTTGAAGAGGTCGTGGGCACGGAGCGTTTAAAGGTTTCAGGCCGAGGGGAATTGCATCTGGCTATTCTTATTGAAACAATGCGTCGTGAGGGTTATGAACTGGAGGTTTCCAAGCCCCAGGTTATTTTAAAGAAAATGGGAGGCAAAACATTTGAGCCTGTTGAAGAGGTGGTCATAGAAGTGGAAGAGGAATATCAGGGTGCTGTTATGCAGGCGCTTGGAGTGCGTAAGGCTCAAATGCGGGAACTTAAGACAACCTCTACCGGTGCAAGCCGTATGGAATTTAATATTGCATCACGTGCCTTGATCGGATTTAGAAGCGAATTTATGATGATGACCAGGGGCAGCGGTATTATGTACCAGAATTTTTTTGAGTATCAGACCTATAAAGGAGAACTGCCTACGCGTCAAAGTGGAGTGCTTATTGCCGATAGGGCCGGCGATGCTGTGGCATACGCGCTTTATAATTTACAGGCACGCGGTGAGATTTTTATTAAACCGGTAACCAAAATATATGAAGGCATGATCGTTGGCGTGAATAATAAAGGAGCAGATCTTGTTGTAAATGCTTTAAAAGGAAAAAAATTAACTAATATGCGCGCTTCAGGCAGCGATGATGCGATCGCGCTTATTCCTCCGCGACAGATAACCCTGGAGTTTGCCTTAGAGTTTATTGAAGATGATGAACTTGTCGAGATAACTCCAAAGAATATAAGGCTTAGAAAATTAAAATTATCCGAAATAGCCCGCAAGCGTGTTAGCCGCAGTGCACATTCGATTAAATGATATTTTTTATAATTCCCGTATAGCGCGGTAAGGGAATATTTGTTTTGGATCTATGGAGTAAATATAGTTTTATAATTTTGTTGACAAAGCAAAAGAATTAAAGCATACTAAATGCAGTAGTAAATAAGGGAATTGAAGTCTTGGTCCGTAAGGTAAAAGAAGAATTGCCTTGCGGTTTTTTTATTTTTCCATTATTTACTATAATTCAATAGAAGGAGGTGTAGTTAGCAATGGTAAAAGGAACAGTTAAATGGTTTAATAGCTCAAAAGGTTATGGTTTTATTACTCCTGAGTCAGGCAATGATGTATTCGTGCATCATAGCGCAATTCAAGGCGAAGGGTATAAGTCTTTAGATGAAGGCCAGGCAGTTGAATTTGAAATTCAGCAGGGCCCTAAAGGTGAACAGGCAGCAAATGTAGTAAAGATATAACTTGGATTCAAATAAGGTCCGGTAAAAAATTGCAGGGCCATATTTACTTGCATGCTTTTATGGGTGCTAAGGAGTTACGATATGCATAAAGGCAAAATAAATAAAGTTGTTCGCGATAGAGGTTTTGGTTTTATCGATGATACAGACGGCAGGCAAGTATTCTTTCACCAGAGCAGTCTTGTGGGTGTTGGATTTGATGATTTGCATGGAGAAGAAGAGGTCGAATTTGAAGTTGAAACTTCTCCTAAAGGACCGCGCGCTATTAATGTAAATATTGTAAAATAATAACAAGTAGTGGGGAACCTGGTTTTTAGTCTCATGGCCAAAATATCAGCCCAAAATAATGTGAACTAAAAGAGTCTGCTTATATAGCAGGCAAGGAGGATACCATGGGATTTAATCAAGGTGGTGGGTACGGCGGGCGTCCGCGAGAAATGCATAAAGCAATATGCGCTGAATGCAACAAAGAATGTGAAGTTCCTTTTAAACCAAGCGGCGATCGTCCTGTATATTGCAGAGAGTGTTTTGCAAAGCACAGAGATAAATAATCGTAAAAGTAAAAAGTAACGATAGTAGCATAGAATGTAAGAAAAAGGGATGATTTTGGTCATTCCTTTTTCTTTATACCATGCTGATAATCCTGCCGAAAATCTCAGTTTCAGGTGCGCATTAATTCATTGACAATGACTGCCAAAACCTTTGGGGTGAGAAGGGTTTTGTTTTGCTTGGGGAATAATTTTAGAAAAGCTTGACAGGGTTTGGCAAATAGGATATACTTGTTATTGGGAATGATTATCAATAAGGAGCGTGTAGATGCCCAGACGAGATGGAGCAGGCCCGGTATGGTGGCATGGCAGATTTAGAGGATGTGGATACAGAATAACCGCAGCTAGAGAGGCGATTTTAGGTGCTCTAATAGTAGCGGAGAAACATTTAAGTGCTGAGGATATTTATCATAAGGTCCACGCGGAAAATCCGGCAGTCGGGCTTACAACAATTTATAGAACACTTGAAATTCTTGTTGATATGGTATTGGTTTTTAAGTTTGATTTTGGAGACGGAAGAGCGCGTTATGAGCTGGTCGAAGGGTCTAAAAAAAGTCATCACCATCACCACCTTGTGTGCACGAAGTGCATGAGAGTAATTGATTATACGGAATTTATTAATGATGAGCTGGAGCTGCTTAAAAAAACAGAAAAAGGATTGGAAAAGAAATATAATTTTGATATAACAAACCATATAATCCAATTTTATGGTATTTGCGCAGAGTGTCAAAAAAATAACTGAATTTTTTTAATAATTTAATGAAAATGGTTTTCATTAAGGTTAAATAAAATTAATTCCGCCAGTTTTGCAGGGCAAAATAAAAGGCGGGATTAAATCAAAGATCTCTCTCTCATAAAGGGTTTGAGGTCAATTCTCCTGTTTAAACACAGCGGAACAATTGAGGAGGCGAGTGATATGGCAGGTTTTAATGGAACAGGCCCAAGAGGCGAAGGTCCAATGACAGGCTGGGGAAGAGGAAATTGCGCAGTAAATGTAGATGCTGGTAGAGGAGTTGGTGGACTTGGAGCAGGACGCGGTTTCGGACGCGGTTTCGGACGCGGTTATGGACGCGGTTATGGCAGAGGAGTTGGTTTTAGAGGGAATGTTGTTGATTATTCATATAATGTGCCGGCTTTAAATCCACAGCAAGAGGCAGAAATGCTTAAAGGCCAAGTCAAGGCTATGCAGGGTGAGGTTAATGCCATGAACAAACGCATAGAGGAATTGAAGCCTGAAATAGCAAAATAAGAATGCTAGGTTACAAAAATATAGGTCAGGGATAAAATTATTTTTATCCCTGCTTATTGTTTTATAATGTTAAAGGAGGTAAAATTTGAAAATAGCGATATCAACTGATGGTAATGTTGTCGCGGAACATTTTGGCAGATGCCCGTCTTATACGATATTGGAAATTGATGGCAATAATATAATTTCCAGATCAATTGTCGAAAACCCTGGGCATGAGCCGGGACGCATACCGCAGTTTTTAAATGAGCAGGGAGCTAGTTATATTATTTCCGGGGGAATGGGAATGAGGGCAATCGGTTTTTTTAATGATTTTAAAATTAAAACTATCTTAGGGATTGGCGGCGTTGTAGATGATGTGATTGAAAAATTAAAAAATGGCACATTAAAAGGCGGAGAAAGTTTATGTCGCCCGGGTATAGGCAAAGGGTATGGATTGGATAAGATAGAATGCGACCATCCTGAAGAAGATGATTGCGAACATGACGGGAGAAAGTGATATGAAAATTTGTGTGACTTCACAAGGGGATAATCTAGAGGCTCAGATTGACCCCAGATTTGGAAGATGCCAGTATTTTATTTTTGTGGAGACAGATACCATGGAATTTGAGGCTGTGTCAAATCAGAATATTTCTGGTATGGGTGGAGTTGGGGTACAGTCAGGTCAGATTGTATCTGAGAAAGGGGCGCAGGTAATCCTAACCGGCAGTGTTGGACCCAATGCTATGAGGACTTTACAGGCAGGCGGGGTTCAAGTTATGGATGGGTTGTCAGGAACAATAAGAGAAGCTATAGAACAATATAAAAGAGGAAGTTTGAAATCAACAGACAAACCTAGCGCACAATCAAAAGCAGGAATGCAGTAGAAGTAAAAGAATAGAAAAACCGATGTCCGAAAAACGACCGATTTGCTAGCACGAAGGACGCATATTCAAGTAAAAAGTTAAAAGTAAAAAGGAAAAACAAAAAAGCGTAAAAAGGTAAGCGGTTACGATGCCCCCCCGCTACAATGCGGCGGGACGGCGTATCGTTTTAAAAAGGCAAAGGTAACGGCTAAAAGCAAGAATATAAAACTACAAGACACGGAGTATAAGGAAAAGGGAAAAGGAGAAAGTAAATGGCAGTAAAAGTGGATTTGGAAAAATGTGTTGGATGCGGCGCATGTGTAAATGCTTGTCCGGTATCAGCAATAAGCATAGAAGAAGGGAAGGCAGTTATTAGCAATGCGTGTATTGATTGCGGAGCATGTATTAATGCTTGTGCTTTAGAGGCATTAGTACTTTAAGAGAGGGGGATAATATGCCTTTTGGTGATGGAACAGGTCCATACGGTAAAGGACCGAAGACCGGCCGGGGATTAAATGAATCCTGCGGACAGGGGGAGAATTTTGGCGACAAGGCTGGTGCGGGCCCGCAGGGGAACTGTGTCTGTCCGAAATGTGGATATGCCCAGGCGCATAAAGCAGGCGTGTCGTGCAATTCCATGAAATGTCCTGAATGCGGCATTAAAATGGTAAGAGGTTGATGGCTAAGGAAGCCTTTGAAAACCATGAAAGTTATGAGCAAGGGGCAGAAAAATTAAAAGGCTTTGGTTATTATTGGCAGGTAGAGCTGAGGATTGAAAGCGCGGAAACTTTAAGTTTTTAAGACGCAAGCTTTGATACAATTTTTTCGGTTAATACTATTGATAATATTGATAATCATTTGAAATCTACCGATGAATTTCTGCGGGTTATATTGATTTTACCAATTTTGGAAAATAAATATTTAAATTTGCAAAAGAGTTATTTACCGCCTTTGTCAAAGTATGAGTATTTTAGGGATAAAGATAACCTTTATATAGGATAAATTTTATTATGATCATTTCAGTTGCCAGTGGCAAGGGTGGTACAGGAAAGACAACAATAGCAACTAATCTGGCGCTTTCCTTGTCAGATGTACAGATTATTGATTGCGATGTTGAAGAGCCTAATGCGCATATCTTTTTAAAGCCCGAAATTTCAAATAAAGAAACAGTATCAATTCCTGTGCCTGAGGTTAATTTGGCCAAGTGTAATTTTTGCGGCAGATGCCAGCAGGTTTGCGTATATAATGCTATTATTGTAATGAAAAACAGCGTACTTATTTTTCCGGAATTATGTCACGGCTGCGGCGCATGCAGTTATTTATGCCCTCAAAAGGCAATAACCGAGATTAATAAACCGGTAGGGATTGTAGAAAAAGGACGATCAGGAGACATTGAGTTTATAGATGGTAAGCTGAATGTAGGAGAAATGCTTTCGCCGCCGATTATTAAAGCGGCTAAAAAACATATTAATCTCGCAAAAACTGTTATTATTGATGCTCCTCCTGGAACATCCTGCCCGGTTGTGACAACAATAAAGAATGCGGATTTTGTTTTACTGGTAACCGAGCCTACTCCTTTTGGATTGAATGATCTTATTCTTGCGGTAGAAGTTGTAAAAAAACTTAATATTCCTTTTGGGGTGGTCATTAATCGCTCTGATCTTGGCAATAAGAAGACAGAGGATTATTGCCAAGAGGAAAACATTCCAATATTAATGCAAATCCCATTTAAAAAAGAAATTGCTATTGCTTATTCACAGGGCAAGATGATTGTTGATGCTTTTCCTGAATTCAGAGAAGATTTCAGGAAATTATTTGAGGATATAAAATTAATTGTCTCAAACAGATTTATTGAGTAATAGTATTATTTTGAATTAGAAAAAGAAGATAACAATTTAAATAAAGGATGGAGAAATATGGATAGCGATACAGAAATTTTAATTTTAGGGGCTGGCCCGGCTGCAATAGTAAGCGCGTTTACCGCGCATACATATTATCCTGATAAAAAAATCACGCTTATTAAGGATATCCCAAAAGGGGTTATCCCCTGCGGCATACCGTATATGTTTTCCAGTTTAGCTGATCCAGAGGATAATAAAATGGGTACGCAGCCTTTGGAAGCTAAAGGGATAGAAGTTATAATTGACAAGGCTATCAAGATTGACAGGCAAAATAAGACGGTGCAAGGTTCTAGCAATAATGTATATTCTTATGAAAAATTAATAATAGCTGTGGGATCTAATCCGATAATCCCCCCTATCCCCGGTATCGATAAACAAGGTGTGTATCCGATATACAAGGATATGACATATCTGCGCAAGGTTATAGATAAGATCAAGAGTCAGAAAAATATCCTTATCGTTGGCGGCGGATTTATCGGAGTTGAGTTTGCTGATGAGATATCCAAGATGGAAGGGGTTAATGTGTCTTTGGCAGAAATACAGCCGCAGATTCTTTCGAATTCTTTTGATGCAGAGTTTTGCTTATTAGCTCAGAAAAAACTGGAGGAAAGCGGTGTTAGGATGCTTACAGGCACAAAGGTAATGGAATTTTTAGGCAATGAAACTGTTCAAGCTGTGCGCCTTGATAATGGCGAAGAACTAAAAGTGGATAGTGTGATTTTGGGAATAGGCGCGATCCCTAATACCAAAATGGCTTTTGATGCCGGCCTGGATTCCGGGCGTGGACAAGGGATATGGGTAGATGAATATATGAGGACATCTGATCCGGATATCTTAGCTGTGGGAGACTGCGCAGGGAAAAAGGATTTTTATACCCGGCGCAATGCCGCTGTTATGCTTGCTTCAACGGCTACGGCTGAGGCGCGAATCGCCGGGGCGAATATTTATCAGCTGAAAGTTGTGCGTGAGAACAAGGGAACTATCGCGATTTATGCTACCTATATTAATGGATTGGTCCTTGGCTCAGCGGGGTTGACTGAAATCAGCGCGAAAAAAGAGGGCTTTGAGATCGTTGTCGGCCAGACAGAAGGATCGGATAAACATCCGGGAAGCCTGCCGGGATCGCAAAATGTCAAAATTAAATTAATATTCTCTCGTCAGTCTGGAATTATTATGGGCGGCCAGGTTTGCGGGGGGATATCTGCAGGAGAGATTATTAATATTATCGGTATGGCTATACAGCAGAGGGTGGCTATTTCAGAATTGGAAACTCTGCAAATGGCTACACATCCTTATTTAACTGCCGCACCGACAAAATATCCTGTTGTTTTGGCGGCGCAGGATGCTTTAACTAAAATGTAATTTTCCTGGAGAGTAATTTATGAAACAAATAGTGATTATCAGTGGAAAAGGAGGCACAGGAAAAACAGTGCTTACCGGTGCTTTTGCCGCGCTTGCAAGTAATAAGGTCATGGCTGATTGTGATGTTGATGCGGCTGATTTGCATTTATTATTAAAGCCGCAGACACAAGAAAGCCATATCTTTAAAAGCGGAACAACGGCATTTATCAATCAGGAGCTTTGCAAAAAATGCGGAAAATGTCTTGAAGTATGTCGATTTGATGCTATAGAAAATAAGGAAAAAATTTTTAGCATAGATCCGATCTCCTGTGAAGGATGTGCTTTTTGCAGCTTTGTCTGTCCTGCGCAGGCGATAGAAATGAGGGAAAATGTTTCCGGTAAATGGTTTGTTTCGGAGACACGTTTTGGAACCATGGTTCATGCAAGGCTGGGAATTGCCGAGGAAAATTCAGGGAAACTTGTTTCTCTGATTAGACAGCAGGCAAAAAAGATAGCAGAGGAGCAAAAGGCTGATTGGATTATTATTGACGGCTCGCCTGGAATAGGCTGTCCGGTTGTTGCTTCTATTTCAGGGGTTGACTGCGCGCTTATTGTTACTGAGCCGACCTTGTCGGGGTTGCATGACGCGGATAGAGTTATTAAAGTAACCAAGCACTTTAAAATCCCTGCTAAGCTTGTAGTCAATAAATATGATTTAAATAAAGACATGACAATAAAAATAGAAGAATATTGCCGGGATAATGATGTTGATTTTTCGGGTAAAATTCCGTTTAATAAGACCGTAGTCCAGGCGATGGTACAGGGGAAAACGATTATTGAGGGGGAGGATTCTTTGGCAAAAGATGCGGTTATTGATGTTTGGGAGAAGGTTGCAAGGGAATTAGCCGAGTAAAGGCGGAGTATTACAGCAAGTCATAACAGTTATGGGTGCGATAAGGACGCAGATAAAAATTTAAAAATGAGTAAAAAAAAATTTAAATATATTTACGGCCCGGTGCCTTCATGGAGGCTAGGCAATTCTTTAGGCATAGATCCTGTTTCAACAGGAAGAAAAATATGCACATTTGATTGCGTTTATTGCCAGATAAATCAGTCGACGCAGTTTACTGACAAAAGGCGAATTTTTATTAAAAGCGAAGATATAATCCGTGAGTTAAGCGAGCTACCGGATGTACATATAGATTATATAACCTTTTCCGGCGCAGGCGAGCCGACACTGGCATCTAATATTGGGCAGATGATCAGGGATATCAGAAAAATCCGCTTGGAAAAAATAGCGGTGATTACGAATGCCTCTATGCTCTATAGAGAAGATGTTAGAAAAGATTTGCTAAATGCAGACCTGGTGATGGCCAAACTAGACGCGTCCACGGAAGATGTTTTCAAGGCAGTTAACCGGCCGATACAAAATATCAGCTTGGAGCAGGTTATCACGGGGATAAAGGAATTTAAACGAGATTTTTCCGGCAGGCTTGCTTTGCAGATAATGTTTGTTGCGCAGAATAGGAATCAGGCAAAGGCTATCGCGGATCTTGCCCGGGAGATTCGCCCGGATGAGGTGCAGCTGAACACGCCTTTGCGCCCGAGCGGGGAAAAGCCGTTAAAAAAGTCAGAACTGGATAGTATTGAGGCTTATTTTAAAGGCCTTAACTGTGTTTCGGTTTATAAGGCTAAAAAAACTCATATTGATCCGATAAGCGATGCAGATACCTTGAAACGGCGGGGCAAGGTTTTATAAATGGGTTTTTTTACAAAACGTATTTTAAGTTATATTAAAATCCAATGCTTGATTTCGCCGGATACTTAAATATGCGGCATAATATACTATTAGGATAATAAAATGAAAACATATATTGAATGTATCCCTTGTTTCTTCCGTCAGGCTATAGATGCTACGGTGATGGCCGGATTTAGCAGTCGCAAGCAAAAAAAAGTGATCGATGAGCTTGGCGCTATGCTGGGGAAGTTGTCATTGTCTTCTTCTCCGCCAGAGGCAGCGCGTATTTTAAATAAGATCCTGCAGAAAAACGCAAAGGGTAAAGATATATACGCGCGTATAAAACAAAAAAGCAATGATATTGGCCTGAGGATGTATGAAAAATTAAAAAAGAAAACAGCCAAAGCGCAAGACAGCCTGCTTGCGGCTATTGAAATAGCGATTATGGGAAACATCATAGATTACGGGGCTAAAAATCATCTGGATGTGGATAAAGAGCTAGATCGGATGTTTCATGAAGAAGATCGGATTATTAAAAAAGAAAAAAAACAGATTTTTAATTATAGGGAATTTTCCAAAAAACTAAAACAGGCAAAGACAATCCTTTATTTGGGAGATAATGCGGGTGAAACAGTTTTTGACCGTGTTTTGATTGAGCAGATCAGCAAAGACGACGCGGCAAAGAAAATCATATACGCGGTAAAAGACAAACCGGTTATAAATGATGCATTAAAACAAGACGCGGTTTATTGCGGTATTGACAAAACAGCGGAAATTATTTCCAGCGGTTCAGATGCCCCGGGCACGGTGCTTTCCCTTTGTTCAAGGGAATTTTTGCGCATATATAAAAACGCGGATATGATTATCAGTAAGGGGCAGGGTAATTTTGAGGCTCTTTCTAATGCAAAAAGACCGGTGTTTTTTTTGTTCATGGCTAAATGCGCGGTGATCGCCAGCACTGTTGGCGCGAATATTGGGGATATTATTCTGCTTTATCATGCAGGGGGAAAAGGTAAATAAAAATGCAGGTGCGGATAGTTTTTAATACACAAGCTTTGGATGAAAATTTGTTATGCGGATGGGGTTTTTCCTGTCTGGTAAATGAGACGGTCTTGTTTGATACAGGCGAAAAAGAAGAATATCTGTTTAATAATATGCATCACATGGGGATTGATGTTTCCAAGATAAAGATGGCGGTCATCTCGCATGATCACTGGGATCATACCGGAGGCCTGGGGAGATTGCTCAAAGAACGCAAGGGGCTGAAAGTGTACGGCTGTGCCGGCTTTAGTGAGGTTTTTAAAGAGCGCGTGCGCGTTTTAGGCGGAGAATTGATTGAATCAAGCGGTATTGTTGAGATCGAAGATGATATTTTTGTGACCGGAGAGATAGCGGGTGAGTATAAGGGGAAATATATGCCGGAGCAGGCACTTGTCCTGCGCACTAAAAACGGTATAAGTCTCATAACCGGATGTGCTCATCCGGGAATAATAAATATGCTTAAAAAAGTACAGGCGGGTTTTGCTGATCATAAAATCCACGCGGTCTTCGGAGGTTTTCATCTCATGGATACTGATAAGCGAATAATAGATATAACGCTGAAACGCTTTAAAGAGATGTCTGTTAAAATAGCTGGCCCGACGCATTGCAGCGGAAAAGAAGCTGAGGCGATTTTTAAGGCCGCGTATGCAGATGACTTTATAGAATTAAAAGCCGGTAGCGTTGTAGATATTTAAAGAGATATTTAGAGAGCATAGCGCTAATAAAGATCAGCGCAGGTTTTTATGCTTATGCAGGACAAAACTTGATACCAGGATGCATGTTTATCAGTTTTAATGATCGGAGAAGGGACATTAACTCTATGGAACAAAAAACAGATATTTATGAAAAATTTAGTGTTTTAATAAAGCATCCTCTATATTTAGGGCGGATGAATGCGCCTGATTGCGCGGCGGTCTCTAAAGGGGTATGCGGGGACGAGATGGAATTCTATCTCGTCATAAAAGATAGGGTGATTGAAGACCTTAAGTTTTTTACAAGCGGATGCGAGGCGACTATTGCCTGCGGAGAAATAACGGCGCGCCTGGCGCGGGGCAGGAGTATTGAGAGCGCTTTGGATATTTCTCCTGCTAAGGTGCAGAATATTTTAAAGGCATTGCCATCGGATCACAGGCACTGTGCTATTTTAGCCGTTACTACGCTGCATCGGGCAATAGCGGATTATTTACTACAGGATTAATATTTAAAAGAGAGGAGGGGAAATGGAAAAAGTTTTTGGGTATGAATTAATAATAGATCTTAAGGGATGCGATAAGGAGGTGATTACATCAAAAGTTAAACTAAAGAAATACGTTGACGATCTGTGCCGCCTGATAAAAATGAAAAAATACGGAAAGATACTTTTGCCTTATTTTGGGGAAAAAGCTGCGTATACCAAGGGATATTCCCTAGTCCAGCTGATTGAAACATCATCCATTACCGGGCATTTTTCTGATTTTTGGGAGACGGCTTATATAAATATATTTTCCTGCAAGGCCTATGACTCTGATCTGGCCAAAAAATTCACCAAAAAATATTTCTTGGCGAAACGCATGAAAACACGTTTTATCCGCAGATAATTCTACCGATAAAGGATAATGTCTGTAGCAAAAGCAATATTTGCCTAATTTAGAGCATAACTGCTTTATATTCTATAACAGATAAGTCCTTGAATTAAATCAGTTTTATTTTAAAAATAATTAGCCGTAGTTCCTTGACATGTGGCTTTGAATATGATATAAAGATATTCGAATATGATAATATGAGAAGAGGGTCGATGGAGCAGGCAAAGAAAAGTGATTATAAAAAAGCAGCAGGTCTATTTAAGGTGTTTTCACATCCGACGAGGCTGATGATTATCAATGAGTTGATGATCGGCCGAAAATGTGTTAATGATATTAAAGAGCTGGTACATGTGAATCAGCCTAATATATCACAGCATTTAGCCTTGCTTAAGATGCACGGTATTGTGGATTCACTTCAGAATGGAAAAATGAAATGTTATTTTTTAAAGCAAGAGGAAATGATACGGAAAATCCTAAAGATATTGCGCAATAATAGCATGATTTAATAATAAGGAGATAGTGATATGCAAGAGAGAAATGTCGCAAAAATGCCCCTGAAACCAAAAGAGTCATTTGAAAATTTTCGCAATATAGATAAGGATTTGAGCACGCTGGTTGGAGGCCTTTGGGGGCTGGTATGGGGTAACCCAGAGTCGGCAATAGAGCCGAAAATAAAATTACTGTTATCTTTATCTAATGCTGTCGGAGCACGGCGCTTGCGTCAGGCTGCAAGGGAGTTGATAAAGGCCTATGCCGCAGGATGCACAGTTAAAGAAATGGACGAATTGTTTTCACTTTTTGTATGGAATCAGGGGGTGGGAAATTTTGCCTCAGAGATTGGCCCTTCTGTATTGTTTGCTGCCTATCAGTTAATAAAACGAGAGGAATCGATAAATACGCCGAAAGAGCGTATAGTAGAAAAACTAAAAGAAAATTTTGGTGAGGGAAATTCTAGTGTAAGTGTAAGCGCAAAGGTTAAAGAGAATTAGAAAACACAAGGATATTTTATAAAAATGCACTTTTGCTAAAAGGTGCAAGGTTTAATTTCCGCCAATGAATAACAGTGGCGAGACCTCGCCACATAAAATGTGGCGGGCGCACAATAACTTATGAACACTTCGTTCCATAAGTTATGTGCTTATTAAAGGAGAAGAGAAAATGGAAGTAAAAGTAAATGATGGAAATATTGAAAAGGAAGTGCTGCAGTCGGAATTGCCGGTTCTTGTTGATTTTTGGGCTCCTTGGTGCGCGCCGTGCATGATGGTTGGGCCTGTTATTGAAGAGATCGCAAAAGAATATGCCGGAAAGCTTAAGGTATGTAAGGTGAATGTTGATGATGCTAATCGCACAGCTATAAAATACAGGGTGATGAGCATCCCGACGATTGCTGTTTTTAAAGGCGGAGAGGTTGTTGCCCAAACTGTGGGTGCGTTACCTAGGGCTGAGATTGAGAAACTGATCACGCCTTTTATTTAAAAAACACCAGAGGAGGTTTAAATGCCAATATATTCATATATTTGTAAAGACTGCGGGGAAAAATTTGACCTGATCATCGGAGTAAATGCGGAAAAAACAGAACTTAAATGTGCTAAATGCGCAAGCAAAAATATTGAAAAAACATTCTCGGCTTTTAGTGTGGGGAATGGCGGAGGTAGTTCATCTAATCCTGGCGGAAGCTGTTCTACTGGCAGCTGCCCATTCTAGGATATATGTTTGTTGATTTGCCGGCTGGATTCTGATTATGATGTTTGGTTTGGCAGGGGTTTTTGCTGAGATTTTCCGCGCTTGCTTTTGGTTTATTGCGATTGCCTGTAACTTAAGGAAATGAATAATATTTTAAAGTGTTTAAGGAGAAAATATGTTCGTAAAGGTTATTATAAGTATTAGCATCGGAGCGGCTCTTGGCGGGTTAATGGGTTATTTTGGTAAATGCACAAGCGGAGCATGTCCTTTAACCAGCACACCGATTCGCGGTATGTTATATGGCGCTTTTTGGGGATTGCTGTTTTCGTTTATGAGCAAATAAAGGGATTGTTGAGAAACACAGAGGGGTTAGTCAACAATGGGCGAAGTAAAAAGTAGAAAGTTCAGCTATAAAACAACGGTAAAGTGGAAAGAACAGAAAAGGGGAGTGCTTAGCAGTGAAGGCAAGCCTTGTTTTGAAATATCAACGCCTGTTGAATTTCACGGCCATGTAGGAGTTTGGACGCCGGAAGATTTATTTGTTTCTTCGGTTAATATTTGCATAATGACTACATTTTTGTTTTATGCGGAAAAAGAGGCTATTGAATTGCTTGATTATAATAGTGATGCTGAGGGTGTTTTGGAAAGAATAGAAGGTAAATTCATGTTTTCTCAGATTACAGTAAGAGTTGGCATAATCCTTAAGGGAAAACAGCAGATTAATAAGGCGCAAGAGCTTATTGTCCGGGCTGAGGAAAATTGTCTTATATCTAATTCTATCGCTACTAAGGTGATCGTGGAACCTGTAATAAGCGCAGGAGAATAAAATGGTTGATTTTAAACAGATAGATGAAGCCCGTAAAATTCTTGGCCTGGAAGAATTTGCGACAATGGAGCAGATAGCAGGTAATTATCGCAAGCTGGCCTTAAAATATCATCCGGATAAGTGCAAAGAAAAAAATAAAAAAAAGTGTGAGGAAAAGTTTAAGATAATTTCTCAGGCCAAGGATATTATTTCTGCTTACTGCGGGGGATATAAATATTCATTTAAGGAAAAAGATGTGAAAAGAAATCTAATGTCGCAAGAAGAATATGAGCACTTAAAAAGATTTTATGATGGTTGGCTGGGGAAGATGGATTTTTAAAAACAGGAGCTGAAGATGAAGAGACCAATTAACTTCATGAATCAATTAACTGAGCATATTATTTGGAATATACGGCTTAGAT
>CAYTGV010000005.1:0-66084 GCA_964437495.1 uncultured Planctomycetia bacterium
AAGATCATAATTAGTCACTGCTCTGGCTGTTCCGTTTTCTATACTCATTTCTCCAGACACGGAAACAGAACCCAAGCCGAACCAAGAAGCAATGGTAGAAGTAATGGTTTTTTCTGTTGGATTAAATTTAATATTTAATCCGTCATTAAAAAGCAGTACTTGATTTTTTGCGTCAGGGTCCATCATCAGCGTCCCGTATTGACCGGTGGCTTCATCTAAGACACTGCCTCTCATGCTGATGATCTGCCCATCAGTATTTCGAACCATCTGAACCGGCTGCGAATCGGTAGCAAATATGATTCTTTCCTGGTCTCCTTTTACCGTAACGGCAAAATCACTTTTCTTTGTTTCTAAAGCAACGATTTGAATGCCGCTGTTAGTATTAACAAAATCAAAATCCAGATTGTTCAGCTCGGCCTTATCGTAAGAATGATTACTAATTAAAGTAGCAACCACCGCTTTTGTTTCAGCATTATTATTAACAGCTGCCTTGATTCCCGCAATAGCGTCAACAGCAAGATTCAAGCCTCCGCTTGCAGTTAGTTTTAAACCAACCTCAACTGAATTCAAATTTGAGTTTTTTAGATTTCTCAGTTTGGATAATCCAACATCATCTGCAATGCTGCCGAATTGCGCTTCGTAGACTGAATGATCTTCATTATTATGAACAACCTGGTTATCAAAACCATGGCCACTGAGTACATCAATATAAACACTATCCCCATTGCGCAGGGTTTTCTGTAGATTAATTGTTCCGCCGTCCGTGCTTTTAATCACATAGTTTGTTGCAACCAATTCTTCTTTATTAAAATCAAAATTTAGTGTTGCTGTAGCATTAAATTTTTCACCTGATGCCGATTGCCATCCCTCTAAAGATGAGGTTGGAGCCATTACACCTATTAATGCGATATCATTGAAAGATGAAAAATTTGAATCATTATACGTTAACAATCTGGTTATATTTGTAGATTGAAGTGTCATATCTACAGAACCAGACACTGATGCCTGGGTAACTGATACTAAACTCTTAGACTGCCAAACAAAAGCATTGTCTTCTCCTGTAGTTCCTGTTAAAGCTACATCTTTATGTAAATAGCTAGCACTACTGCTGTAAAACTCAACATTACCCCTTGTACTTGAGCCTGTATGGTTATTAATAAATTCAGTAGGATTGTTGATAGTTTGGAGGTTGCTAATCAGGTCGTCACTTGTATAGATCGGATTCGAAAGCTGTATATCAGTAAGCATCTGATCTATTGTCGAGCGGTCAACTGTAATATTTCCGCCGGCAGCCATAAAGGTAATCGTATCATTTGCTTCATAACCTTGCTTAAAATTCTGCTGACTTACCATCGTTGATATTTTAGCACGCGTATTGGTAATACCTGAAGTCACATTTGACACAGCCTGGGTATTCATAAAGCTGAGCTGGCGTGTACTGATTGTTTGTCCCCAAGCCTGTCCAAAACTCAGGTTATTTGACTCTCCTGCTGTATCGCTGCCAGCTTGCTCGCCAAAAACCTCAGGATTTTTTTCTTTCTGCTCAGACCAGTACTCTGCTTTTGCAGCATTTAGTGTCCAATAAGTATTGATACTGCCATCTTCATTATAATATTTTCCGTCCGCTCCTTGTTCTATACCGCTGTCCATGCCAAACATCATATATGACATTGTATCCATTTCACTGTTCCAGCTATCCATTGACAGCATTTTGTCATAAGCTGTAGCCTGACTATCTCCAGCATCGAATCCAACACTGCTAAATCCCTGATTGACCGCTGAAGAGATTTGCTGGCCAAGAGCATTCTGGAAAGCCTGCGTCTGCTCCTTTGAACTCATATTAGACATATCTACACTATTATTTGTTGATGAGATATTAATAACTGATGATAAGTTATATGTTGCCTCAGAAGCCTGAGCATCAGTGTAATCAAGATTACGAATAAGAAATTCTTTATATCCACCGGTTAAAGATGAGGAAGCTCCTTCCCAAAAAGCATCTGACATCATATTAGTCCATGTAAAATTAACATCGTTAAAAGCCGTATCTGTTAAAGATGAAGTCATACTGCCTATTGCCGAAGAAAAACCTGAAGTAAGAACAGGATCCCATCCATGTTCCTTACCAATGCGGTCTACAACCTTGCTGCCTATTGACCCAACAAGTCCAGGAAGTGATTTGTACATATTCCCTTTAAAGGTCTGATCACTATGCAGGGCAGCCCCGCCTCCGGACTGTACAATCGTTCCTACTGTCAGCGCTATTCCTTCCATAACCAAAGGATCCCAGCCATGTTTATATCCTGCCTGCCTTACGGTTTCCATAGATAGGTTTGTTAATCCTCCGATAACCATATCCTTGAATATATAGCTTGAAGTAGTAGTAGTAGTAGTCGGTCCATAATTAAAAGCAGTACTTCCGGCCCAAGCACCTCCAAATCCAATAACAAAAGACCGAACATAAGGATTAGTAACTCCAGCTGCATCTAATCCATAGACAAGCCCATATGATACAGCAGTTTGTTTGACAACATTTATAGCCACATTTTGTATAGCAAATGGTGTCGCTGAACTTGATAACATAGCTAAACCGGTCGCGCCCACTGCTGTCCCCAATCCTCCGGTAAAAGATGTCCCAACAGTTCCCAAAGCCACGCCTTCAACACTAGTAGAGGCTACCGTTGAAGGTAAAGCTGCCCCTGCACCTGTTGCCATTGCCGATCCAGGTGATGCTGCAGAAAAAACTGCATTTCCTGCGACATCTGTGCCCAGATATCCCATATTACTTTGAATACTCTCTGCCGGTCCCATAAAGGAAAAGGCAAAAGCAGCCACTCCATTCATTACAGCTTCAAGTAACATTCTTTTGAAAATAATCTTAAATGCCTCTACATCATTATTCTTACAGGCCATTACCATATCATAGTCAAATAAATACCCTATAATTGTGCCGACAAAAGCACCTATTGCCATTCCAAGATTTGTATTACCTCCTAAGATTGTGCCAATAATACCGCCAATAATTGTGCAGACAGCAATGATAATAGTTTTAATTACTTGCCCAACTATCCTAGCAATATTTTCAGGCAGCATATGGTATAAAGTTACTACAGGCGCTATCATCATTTGGAAACTACCCATAGTCCTCTGCCAAAAACCATCTTTTATCCGGTCCCAGTCTAGGGTTAAAATCCCTATCATCATCTGGATAGTACCTTGGATCCAGTTCTTCATACCGTTGTAAAAAGTTTTATAACCTTCGTAAACAGCTTTAACAAATTTCTTTACGTGATTATAAACAGCCTTAAATACACCGCCAAAAACACTGCGTCCGCCGCGGATCTGACGCATCTGCAGATCAAGTAAACGATCTTTATCTATTGCTTTGTTATTTAAAGCCAGGACATAACCGTCCCAACGAATCTTAAGTTCTTCAATAGAGATAATCTCTGCTTTTCCATTATCAATAATTGAAACAGCATCTCCATCTATGTCTACAATAGTCACCCAGTGGTCATTATCTAAGTTAATAATTGCATTTTTATCAAGTTCCTTTAAGCTATCAAGGCTTAGCTTAAATCCTTCTAAGCTTATCCCGTACTTTTTGGCTACATTCTTTATTGCCATCATTGATGTCATTATATTTTTTTCTGTTATCTCTACTTCTCCTGTAGCGAGGATATCATCAACAATAAGCTCATAGGCCAGGTCTTCTTTAGAGGCCAGCTTGCGGCCTATATTTGCGGCAAAACTATCCAATGCCTTTACCGCACAGTTGATAATGTTTACCGTATCATCCCAAACACCCTTTATTGCCTTTAAAATATAGGCCTTGCCAATATCAGCAAAGCTGTATCCGGCATCCACCATTGCCTTGGCAATAGCTGTCATATTACGGCTTAAGTCTGTTGCTATTTTTAATATGTCAACTGCGCTTATCCCGGCGGATTTAAATGCTGCCACAATATCTCTATCTGTAAAACCGGCATTTAACAGCGCCTCATAGATTTCTTTATCGCTATAGCTTACCTGTGCCTTATGGATTGACTGTACTATTTCCGTACAATTTAGATTTGCTTCTTTAAATATAGTTATGATATCTTTTAGATTAAATCCAATCTGGGCAAGAGCGTTTATGATACGCTCATTGGCAAGGCCGGCTTTCTTTAATATCCTAATTAGTTCTACACCGCGTTTGCCTTCATTTATCATTATGCGCACAAATTCAACACTCTGACGCAGCATTGCAGATTCTTTTGTGATTTTTTCGATCAACTTGGTAGGGTCTTTTTCGATCGGCATATCAGTTACTTTAGGAATTTCAAATATGCCTTCTTTGGCTTTAAGTACTTCTTCCTCTTTTTCTTCCTTTTTGTCCTTATCTAAAGGTGGTCCTGTTTTGCTTTCATCTACATCTGTCTTCTGCAGCTTCTTCTCTTCTTCAGCCTTAAGCAGTCCGCCTAAGAGTGTCTTAACATCATCCTTATCATAACCAGCTTTGATCAGCGCATGATATATCTCTTTCTTATTAAATCCCTGCCGCACAGCTCCAAATCCAGCTTCGGCAATTGAACATCCTGAACTTTTAAGAGTTGTAAATATAGCCGTCAGGTCATTACCGGCAATAGAAAGACCGCTGATCGTGGTATCGATTATCGGCATGGACTCTATCTGACCTTTAGTTATCACCTGCTCAAAGCCCATATAAGGCATTGCCGGATTAGTTAGCACAAGCTTATCACTCAGAGCATCAACAGAAAGCTTATCTCTGTTATCATTTGTCTGCTGGTTTTCCATCATCGCTTCTTTTGAGCCTTTATTCTCCCGGTAATTTGCTGCCCAGGAAATATCAGACATTGTAAATAGAAACGCCTCCAGCACAATAAAAGCAATTACCTTAAACCAAAGTTTTCCTGTTTGATCGTACATAAGATGCCTCCTGTTTCACGGTTTTTTTAACAATAAAAAAACCGAGCTGTTAAAACTTAAACAATTCGGTTTATTATAAAATCTCTCAACTTTGCAGTTTTAGTTGGCGGTCCGGTTGAAACTTCATTTCTGCTTCTCGCCATAATCTCTTTAGTACTTGCCTTATCTTTATTTAAGCTATATGCCAGCTTAACATTATTTATATTAAAAAATGAGCAACTTAATGCTTTATAAATCTCGTTATTAAATACGCGCAATTCTTTTACAGATACGATTTTTGATATGGAATAATCGCTGCCTTCAAGCAAGCTAAACATGGCATCCAGATTAAGATGTGGTAAGTGCAATCCAACAAGGCTAAGCTGAAAACTGCCAATGCCGTCAATCAGACTTACAGACTTTGTAGCTATTCTATTAAATCTAAGAACAGCTTCCTTAAAGGTGTCCTTACTCTGGTACATAGCTGCCAGAGCAAAGTCAGCCTGAGTCAGCAACAAAGCCTGAATAATAATTACGACTATTATTTTAAGCCACAATTTCTTGCCCATAACCATTCTTTCTTTATTCCACCCCGGGGGTGGAATTTTGGTTGATCTAATAAAAAAAGATAGCAAAACTGCGTTCCTCGTCCTTTAATTCTACTCAGGACGAATCCTGAGCCTGTCAAATGGATTCGGCAGCTCGGCTATCTTGGCTTGCTTATCGCGTTATCGATACGCTCGGCGATCTTTGCATTAGCTTTAGACCCGTAGCTTTGCGCCCTCAAGTTTTCCTGAGTTTGCCATTTCGGTTTTTATACTTATTAAAATAATTTAAAATCTCTTTAGTTACTGTAATTAAGTATACCATGCCTTTTTACGCTTGTCAATAGCCGGGCCTGGCCAGGAATAAGGTCATATTTTAATGATAGGTTAAGATATTATACAGAGGGTTTTCCTTCGAGTAAAGTATCAATCTTTTCCACTTTATTGAAAATTGCAATAACCAGCTTAATCAGCTCAGAAGCGCTAAATAGCACTAGAAAATATATGCCTCCACCAATTAAAAATACTAAACTTGCAGCTCTGGGTGTATCGCCTCCAGCACCAAAGAGTACAATAAGCGAAACAATAATAAAAAAAACCGCAGATATCCATGCCAAAACCTTGAATATCAACGCACATAGGCTTAGAATTTTAACTCCTTTATTCATAAACACTTACCTCCTTAATTATCCATCTTTATAGAGAGAATTAAGCCTCGCCCTGTTTTGTGGCGGGCATTAACCATTTTTTATGCGTGAATAAATATTTCTCTAATTACTAGGCTTGCCGCGCCTAGAGATACTGAGTTATCTCCTAGGCGTGAAGGAATTATCCTTACCATGCTGGCCGGCTCCTCAAAAGCAAGCCTTCTGACCATTCTCTTGATAGGCTCAAGAATAAGGTCTCCTGCACGCTCCATACCCCCACCCAGAATAACAATTTCAGGGTTGAACAGATTAATCAGATAAGCAATCCTGACACCAAGATTAAGTCCTGCCTTTTCAAGTATTTGTATACACTCTGTATCATTCTGTCTGGCTGCCTCAATGATTAACTCTACATCTACATTTTCAGCTATATTCTGAGCTAGCTCTTTAAGTTTTGGACTCTTGCCAGACTTAAATGCTGCTACCCCTGAATCCACAATCCCTAGGTTTATGCTTCCCGGACGAAAAAGCCCCAATTCTTTGGTAAGATCATCATCTTCACCGCCAAGATTAAGCTGTACCTCTCCCGCACTACCTCCTGCGCCGGCATAGATCTCGCCCTTAATAATAATCCCGCAGCCAACATCAGAAAACATATAAAGCACATTTTCTATTTCAGCATCCAAGCCAATTCTCTTTTCACCAAAAGCAGCAACTGTAGCGTCATTTCCCACAAAAGTCGGGATACCGAATTCTCTCTCAATTAAATTTTTAATTGAGATATAACTGGCTGCTGTTTTTCCTCGCTTAGGATCAGTATCTCTTACAGTTCCTGCCTTTGAATCAATAATACCAGAAATCCCGATTCCCAATCCCTTTATCTTCTTTGCTTCAATCTGGGATTTTTCAATAACTTCATAAATCAATTCAATTGATTTGCTGACAACATCTTCCATTGACTCTTTTGGACGCGGTTTTTTAACTTTTGTGATCATATTTAAAGAAAGATCAGTCAAAGCTGCAATAATATGTCCGGGCCCTATATCAATACCGATAACAAAACAATTTCTGGAATTCAATTCAACTAATGTCGGTTTTCTACCGCCGCTTGAAATATCCAGCCCTTTTTCAACCACCAAATCTTTCTTTATATAGTTATTTACATAATTAGAAACAGTAACAATATTATATTTTGTAATTCGAGATATTTCAGTTCTCGTCACTGGCCCGTAACGCCGGATAACTTCAAGTATATCAAGATTTTTACGCTCTCTGTCAGATAATATCTGATCTTTAAACAATGCACCCTTCATCTTGCACCTCTCCTTTTAATTTATTTCTATTAGCAAATTTTCAGGCTTACTTTATCTATATTATATTAAAGTCTTTTTAAAGCCTACTATTTAATGCTTTTTAAATCTAAAACCACTATATCACTTTTAATTTTTCATGTCAAGAATGTTAAGTCAATCATGGTGTCAAGGACTCTGTTACTTTTTAAAGCAGTTGTGCTAGGAAGACTGTTTTTGCGGATTTAAAGATTGCTTTTACCATGGATGAGCAAAAACACTCTTTCCCTCGCAGATAGCCAAGGAGGGCTATCGAGAATGAGCAAAAATAGTTTTTCTAGTACAATTTACACTTAAAGACCTTCCAATGTTTCTGCTTACCATTTATAAAAGCAATTGACTTTCTTACGATATCAAGGCAATAATATACTAGCTAATCCGCCAGGTTGTCTTTCCGTCCTTTGTATCCTCGATTACAATACCTATCTCCTGCAATTCATCACGAATTTTATCCGCAGCTTTAAAATCTCTTTGCTTTTTATATTTTAAGCGAAGTTCAATCTTTTCTACAATTTTCCTCTCATTAATACCATCTAGCTGTTTTTTCTCAAAAGACAAAGCTAAAACATCAATTATTTCTCTAAGCACATTTCTTGCATAAACTAATTTACTATCATTTTTTAAAGAATCATCTCTGTCAAGTTCACTATTAGCCGCAGTTACAATGTCAAATAAAACCGCCCGTGCTGTTGCCATATTGAAATTGTCATCCATCGCCGACTTAAATTCTTCTCTAAAAAATTGGCCCGGTTTTACTCCTGTTCCCCAAGCCTGCTCCGGCTGCTCCTGCTTACCCATCAAATATCTATCCAGCCGATCAAGAAGCAGGGAAATTTTCTCATAATTTTTTTTCGACTCTTCCATCTTTTCCCAAGAAAAATCTAATGAGCTTGAATAATGCGCTTGTAAATAAAATATCTTCAAAATATCCGCCGAATATCTCTTGAGCACATCTTTTATGGTCACGAAGTTACCTGCTGATTTAGCCATCTTTTGTGCGTTTATAGTCAATAATCCGTGATGTATCCAGTAATTGGCAAACTTTTTTCCGGTAAACGCCTCTGACTGTGCTTTTTCATTTTCATGATGCGGAAATATAAGGTCTCTACCTCCACCATGTATATCTAAGGTATCAACCCCAAGATATTCCCGGCTCATCACTGAACACTCTATATGCCAACCAGGCCTGCCATTACCCCAGGGGCTCTCCCAAGAAGGCTCTTCTTCCTTTACTTTTTTCCAAAGAGCAAAATCAACCGGATCTTTCTTATCAATATCAGCTTCAATCCTAACTGAATCCTGAACTTGATCCAAGGAATTCCCGGACAGGCTTCCATAATTATCTAGTTTTCTGGGGGAAAAATAAACATTTCCGTTTTGCTCATAAGCAAATCCTTTTTCTATAAGTCCACTTATATACTCTATGATCTGCTTAATGTTTTCAGTAGCTTTTGGTTCTACATCAGCTTTAGGCAGACCAAGTCCTTTAAGATCATCATAATAATCCTTGATATAAAAATTGCGCACGCTCTCAAAGGCCTGTTTTAAGGATATATTATCCCTTTTCGCCCAGTCTCTTGCCTTCTTTATTATTTTATCGTCAACATCAGTGATATTTCTAACCAGCTTAATATCATATCCGCTAAACTTTAAGTATCTGCGTATAACCTCAAAGACATAAAGTGATCTGGCATGACCGATATGGCATGAGTCATAGACAGTTACTCCGCAGGTATACATGTTCACCTTGCCAGGATATTGCGCTGCAAAGACTTCTTTTTTGGATGTTTGAGAATTATATATATTTATCGTCATAATTTATCTCTTTTATTTTGTATTACGTATTTAGTATTAAGCATTGCGTCTAAAAACAAAGACCGCCCGATAATCATTCGCTCCGCTTATTAAGACGATGGACAAACGTTCTCTTTGTTCTCTTAAAAAACTATTTTTAAAAACTTATACGCTTCTAGCCGTTACCGCTGTCTTTTAAACCAATACGGACATCGCAACCGCTCACCTTTTTGCTTTTACACTTTACTTTTTTTCTGTTGACCATCGACTATAAACTATTGGCCATAGACTATTTATTTTCAAGCCCCTCAATTTTTTTCTCCAGCTCCTCAATGCGCTGCATTACAGGATCAAATACATGGATATGATCAAGCTCTATTTCAATCTTTTTCCCGTCCTGCTTGGTTATTCTTCCAGGCACACCGACAACTGTGGAATTAGACGCTACATCCTTTAAAACTACTGCATTTGCCCCGACATAAGAGTTATCACCAATATCAATATTTCCCAGCACTTTTGCTCCGGCGCCAATCACTACATTATTACCGATATTGGGATGTCTTTTCCCTTTTTCCTTTCCCGTCCCGCCAAGCGTTACCCCCTGATACAGGGTAACATTGTCTCCGATAATAGTTGTCTCTCCTATAACAACTCCCATGCCATGATCAATAAAAAAACCTTCACCAATAAGTGCAGCCGGGTGGATTTCAATACCTGTTAACCAGCGGCTGAATTGAGAAACCCACCTGGGAATAAAAGGAATACTGAACTTCAATAAGAAGTGTGCTATTCTGTGCAAAATAAGGGCATGCAAACCTGCATAAGTAAAAAGAATCTCAATTGTATTTATTGCCGAAGGATCGCGATCCTTGGTAGATTCTATTTCATCCTTAAAAATAAACGCAATACCAGCAATAAAAACAACAACAGTCAAAATGAACATAATTACCGTACCCATAATTACACACCTTCTTTTTTTAGGTTTAAAATTCACCTGATCTACATTTAGATTAAATCCTTGGAGCTGCCAGCAAGACTATAGCTGCTGCCGCGATCGCCTTGTTCTGTCCGATAGAATCAAGCCCCTCATTGGTCTTTGCTTTTATATTTACAATCTCCTGCTCAATTCCCAAAATTTTGCTCACCATCTCTTTTATCTGGGCCTTATATGGAGAGATCTTAACAACTTCTGCAAATATAATACAATCAATATTCTTTATATTAAAACCCTTCTTCTTTACTATATTATCTGTTTTGGCCAGTATAATTTTACTGTCTATGTCCTTATATTCAGGATCTGTATCCGAGAAATGATCTCCAATATCGCCGCTTCCGGATGCCCCAAGCAAGGCATCACAAATAGCATGCAGAAGAACATCCGCGTCAGAGTGCCCGAGCAATCCTTTTTCTGCCGGAATTTTTACACCTCCGATAATAAGCGGCCGCCCTTTAACCAATTGATGGATATCATAACCATAACCTACTCGCATATTTCCCCTGTGTCTTTAGTATTGCCCTTGCTATTCTTAAATCCTCCGGGGTTGTAATTTTAATATTCATATTATGCCCCTGGACTATCTTAACCTTTTGTCCCAGTCTCTCTACAAGACTGGCATCATCAAAAAATCCGCCTTTTCTATTTTTCAAGTTCTCATAGGCTTTGAGCATTAGCCTATAGGCAAAAACCTGCGGAGTCTGTACCTGCCACAGGCTATTACGGTCTAAGGTAGAAATAACTCTCAGATTCTTATCAGCCTTTTTTATTGTTGAAGAACATTCTACAGCACAGATAACTGCTTTATGTTTTATTACCGATCTGAAACATTTATCGATAAGTTCATCGTCCAGAAAAGGCCGGGCGCCATCATGAATAAGAACATAATCAGTATCAGTATCAAGCGCCATCAAGCCATTATACACAGATGCACTGCGCGTAGGCCCACCGGCAACAACCGCCTTTATTTTTTTAAATTTATATTTTTTTATTAAACGTTCCGTGCGTCTAATATTAGCTTTTCCACAGCTTACAATAATATCTTTTATTTTTTCGGATCTTTCCAAGGCATTTAAACAATACCATAAAAGCGGTTTATTATTTAAACTTATATATGGTTTTGCTGTCTTGGACTTTAGCCTGAGCCCGATCCCTGCAGCTGGCACTATAGCACTCAGTTTTTTCATCTTATGATTTAATTCCCCAATTGAAAGCTATCAGTTCTTTTTGCCTGTTTGACCAGCATTGCCAGCACCTTCATATTTACCAAATATCATTCTGCCGGCTGATGTCTGCAATACACTGGTCACTGCTATATTAAGAGTCTGGCCGATAAGACGCCTGGATTCCTCAACCACGACCATTGTTCCGTCATCAAGATAGGCAATGCCTTGATTGAATTCCTTTCCTTCCTTTACAATCTTTACTTCCATTACTTCCCCAGGCAAAACAACAGGCTTCAAGGCATTAGAGAGTTCGTTTATATTTAAAACTGTAACTCCCTCAAGCTCTGCTACTTTATTTAAATTATAATCATTTGTAAATATTTTCCCGTCAAGCACCTTGGCCATTTTTACCAGCTTGGCATCTACTTCAGTGATTTCCGGAAAATCTTCATCATGTATTTTAACTATTACTCTGTCTAGTTTCTGGATTTTATTCAAAATATCTAGACCTCTTCGACCGCGGTTTCTTTTTAAAGCATCAGAAGAATCAGCAATCTGCTGTAGTTCCTTTAAAACAAAACGTGGAATTATAAGACGCCCTTCTATAAATTTAGTCTGACAAAGATCAATTATCCTTCCATCGATAATAACACTGGTATCCAGCAGAATATTCTGCTGGACCTGATCATGACGGGTGAACTTCACATAAGGTATGATTAAATTAAATTCATCTCTGCCGCGAATAGCAACGATCATCCCCAAATAACACAAAATAAGACTGAATATTACCCGGGTAGTTCTTGCCGTAGCTTCATCAACCGGCAGAAGCATTACAGCGTCAGTCAATAGCTTTGCCGCTAAAAGCCCAAAGATCAGACCAAAAACAGCGCTGGACAGCCCCCGCACAGAAATCCGTCTTAATCCCCTTTCCACAGCAATGATAATAACACTTACAAAAAAACCAATCCCTAATCCTACTAAAGCTGAATTAGAATCAGGTGTTCCCAGTAAAGCTCCCAGCTGATATCCTACTAACATACTTATAAGAGCAAAAAACGCACGTACAAAAAATATAGTCATCTTAAGTCACTTCCTTCCCGAAATTATAATTCTTTCTATTATAGGAAAACAGAAAAAACCTGATTCCACAGATTTAAAAAGGTTACAAGATTCTTTCCTAATCAAACACAGACAAAATCGCTGTAATCTGTTTTTCATCGATGTAATCAAGAGACATTCTTATTGCCTTACAAAGGCTATCCTACCCTAACTAAGAATGTCCTAAAATTATGATTGATAATAATTACACAGAGCCAATTTTCCTGAATATCGGATTTCAGGAATTACACTGATAGCTCATTAAAAACGAATCCGTCTTTCATTAGAGCATAAATATAGATAATCTCTGTGCAACCTTTCAACCCGAAAAATTTACCATCCTGTCTACTGCAAACACATATTTCTTCGCATCTACCACGTTTTGCTCCCTCAGAATCCTCGACGTATTCCATAGAATACGCCTGCGGGTTCTTCGGTCGCAAGCCTTATATCTGCAACGATCTTCGTGCCTTCGCAACAACACCATGATAAAATATCCGAGTCTAAACCAGTGTAAATAAAAAACATAAAATTCCTACTTTTCTATTATAAGATCCATTGCTTCCTTAACAGTAGAAACACCGATGATCTCCAACTTACTTTTCTTTGACCTCCCCCCCAAATTTTTTAAATTGTTTGCGGGCATTATTACCCGATTAAAACCCATTTTTTCCACCTCTTTGATCCGCAAATCAGCCTTAGTTACAGCTCTGATTTCACCGCCAAGTCCTACTTCTCCAAATATCACATCTGTGCTTAAAATAGGCTTTTCCCTAAAGCTGGAAAAAATAGCCGTAATAACAGCTAAATCAGCTGCCGGTTCAACAATTTTAACACCTCCGGCAACATTAACAAATATATCCTGGTTCTGCAGCGGACATTGCGCTCTTTTTTCCAAGACAGCGGTAAGTAAAGCCACCCGGTTAAGATCAATGCCTGTTGTACGACGCCTGGGTAAACCAAAATTAGTCGGACTTACCAAAGATTGGATCTCAACCAGAAGAGGTCTTGTGCCTTCCATAGTCGCTACCACAGCAGATCCTGAAGTATTCTCCTGACGCTGTGTCAGAAACATTACAGATGGATTATCCACTTGCTTAAGGCCTTCTGATGTCATTTCAAAAATACCGATCTCATTAGTCGAACCAAAGCGATTTTTTACAGCCCGCAAAATCCTGAAATTTGTATGTGTTTCTCCTTCAAAATATAAAACAGTGTCCACTAAATGCTCTAAAACCCTGGGCCCGGCAAGCGATCCATCTTTTGTAACATGACCTACCAAGAAGACTGCAATACCTGTTTTTTTTGCAAGTATCGTCAATCTAGACGCGCATTCCCTAACCTGAGAGACACTGCCTGATGCACTTGTTATATCATCGGTATAAAGAACTTGTATTGAATCAGCAATAATCACATCAGGCGCAATCTTTTTTATATGTTCAAAGATAATATCCAGATTTGTTTCACAGACAATATAAAGATCATCTTCAACAGCATTCAAACGCTCAGCCCGCAATTTAGTCTGCTGCGCTGACTCTTCCGCACTAATATAAAGAATCTTCTTATTTTTTTTTCTTAATGCCGCGCAAACCTGCAAAAGCAGTGTAGACTTCCCGATGCCTGGTGCTCCGCCAAATAAAACCACAGATCCTTCTACAACCCCACCACCTAGAACATGATCAAGTTCCGACATGTCAGTTTTAACTCTAAGATTGTTTTCAATCTTAACATCCCCTAACCGTTCAGGTTTTGAGAGCAAATTAATAGCAAATCGGTGAGTGCTTTCAGTTGTTTTCTGGTTGACTTCCTCGACAAGTGAATTCCAACTATTGCACTCCGGACAACGGCCTATCCATTTTGCCGAAGAATAACCGCACTTCTGACATATAAATTCGGTTTTTATCTTCATTGTTTTATAAAAATAAACAGCAGTCAGGTTATTCCTGTTTGCTGTTAATCTCCTTTTGTTCTCCTCTTTTTTACACGCGGAGCTTTCTGGAATATTTTCCATGGATGCAGTTTTAGATCTTTGACTAAATCATTAAGCGCAATATTTAAATCAGTTATAGTCTTGTCCAGCTTTCCGTTTAGATTTACGATCATTGCCTCGGTCTCATTGTAGATCGAATCATCATTAATAAGCTTACCAAGTGTTCCCTTACCATTTTTCACGCTAAGAACGGTTTCATTTAAAACTTTCGTGGTCTCTTTTAGATTTTCAGTAGCTACTCTCATATTATAAAAACTCTCTCTCAAAGAATCCCTTACAGTCTGATCCCCTACAATATCAACAAGCGATTCTGTAAGCTTTTCAAGCTGAACCGGATTGTTTCCCATGATAAAATCACCATCTCTTAAAAAATTTTCTCTGTCATCGCCAGGTACAATCTCCACATATTTCTCACCTAAAATACCCAGAGTATTAATATAAGCTACAGAATCCTTTGGGATCTTAACACTATTTTTTAGCATAAGATGCAGCTGAACCTGTGTCTTTTTCTTCTCATGATGATAAAAAATTTCCACATTCTTAACATCACCCACAGCAACTCCGGCAACGTGCACAGGAGCATCCCTAGACACACCGTTTACAAAATCAAAAATAACGTTTAATTTTTGTGTATTTCTATTAAAAATATTTATCCCGCCTATCTGAAAAACTATTACAGATAAAATCAAAATAGCAATAAACACAAACAGTCCCACTTTAAATTCGATGCTAACGCCTTTCATCTTTTCTCCCCCATTTGCCAAAATTCATAAAAAAGGACCTATAAACTCCATTAGAAAACTTAGTTTTTACCCAGATCAGAATCGTTATTTTTCTCAAACTGCACAAATTAAATATTAATTATATTTTTATCAATCAGTTCTTTTTTGTTCATTACGCTTATCGGTTATCGGGCCATGAGCCGCTCCTGTTATAAACTGCCTAACAATTGGGTCCTCTGTATTTCTAATTTCATCCGGAGTCCCCTGAGCGATTATTTTTCCGTCATAAAGCATTGCTATTCTTGTGCCTACTTTGTAAGCAGAAGTCATATCATGAGTAACAACTATAGAAGTTACTTTCAATTTTTCTTTCAAGCGAATGATCAATTCATTTATCATATCCGCCATGATCGGGTCAAGCCCAGTTGTCGGCTCATCATAAAGAATAATTTGAGGTTCATTACATATTGCACGCGCAAGCCCTACTCTTTTTTTCATGCCGCCGCTAAGTTCAGCAGGCTTTTTATCCATTATATCGTCCAGATCAACGCTTTCTAAAGACTTTGCTACCCTTTCCTTTATTTCCTCTTCTGTTTTGTCAGTATGCTCATACAAAGCAAACCCAACATTTTCATAAACATCAAGTGAATCAAAAAGTGCAGCTCCTTGAAAAAGCATTCCAAATTTCATTCTCAGGTTTACAAGATCTTTGCCCCTTAATTTAGATACTAGTTGAGAATCAACAAAAACCTCTCCTTCATCAGGCCTTAAAATCCCGATAATATGTTTCAAAAGAACACTTTTACCGCATCCAGAGCGCCCGATAATAACCAGCGTTTCTCCTTCATTGATTTCCAAATCCAGTCCTTTTAGGACTTTCATGCCCTCAAATTCTTTATGTAGGTTTTTTATCGTTATCATTAATAAAACTCCAATGTCTAAATTTAACCTTCCCCGTACGCTTAAGGGGGACGATCCCACCAAATTGCGGCGGGATAAATTTCCACCACTGAATACCAGTGGCGAGACCTCGCCACATGAAATGTGGCGGGCACTCATTTAAAATATAAAATAAAACAATGCTGTAAAGAAACAGTCAAAAGCAATAACCAGAATACAGGCAGTAGCCACAGAAAGTGTCGTTGCCTTTCCTACTCCCTCAGCTCCTCCTTTTGTCCTAAGGCCCTCATAACAAGCAACAATAGAAATAATTGCCCCAAAAACCAACGCCTTCAGAAGACCGGTAAATACATCCTTATAAATAAGCGCATCAAATGTCTTTTTAATATATAAATGCGGAGAAATATGCAGTTTAGAAACCCCTACAATAAATCCGCCAAGGATACCAACAAAATCAGCATATACTGTCAAAAGAGGCAGCATTATACACAAAGCCAAAAATCTGGGCACAACAAGATATTTAATCGGATTAGTCGCTAAAGTCTCCAGTGCATCTACCTGCTCCGTTACCTTCATTGTCCCTACTTCGGCGGTAATTGATGATCCTACCCTAGCGGCAACAACAAGAGCAGTAAAAACAGGCCCCATCTCTCTAGTCATAGACACGCTTACCAATGACGCAATATAAATCTCCGCAGACATTTGTCTCATGGTGTATGCAGTCTGAAAAGCTAAAACAATACCAGCAAAAAAAGCAGTTAGGAAAACAATCATAATGCTGTCTACCCCTGTTTTTTTCATCTGCTCAAGAAGCTGCCCTTTTTTAAACGGAGGAACAAATATCAAGCCTATTGTGCGTACAAGCAAAACACTCACTCCGCCAACATACTCCACAAGCTCAGTGATCTTTGCTCTTACTTTAAATGCATATGTGTTCATAGCAGCTTTACCTCAATTTTTGATCAAGTGGAAAAAGTAAGCTCTTCCTTTTTTAGGTCTGCAGATATTTTAATCTGCTTTGTCTTTTCGATATGCCCAGACAATATTTCTTCAGCCAAAGGATTTTCTAAAAATCTTTGGATAGTTCTCTTCAGGGGCCTTGCACCGAAATTCTGGTCAAATCCTTTAGTGATCAGCAGATCTTTTGCTTTTTGGTCAAGCTCAATATCTACTTGCTGGTCACTTAAACGTGCTACAAGGTCATGTATTTCAATCTCTATTATCTTATAGAGATCCTCTTTGGTCAAAGGCCTAAATACTATCGCATCATCAACACGATTAAGAAATTCAGGTTTAAAAGCTTTCTTAACCTCTTCCATTAATTTAGCTTTCATTGATTTATAATTCATCTCGTCTTCCTGAGATGTGAAACCAATCGCTCCCTGCTTACGCAGTAAATCTGCTCCGATATTACTGGTCATGATCAACACAGTATTTCGAAAGTCAATTTTTCTACCCAGACTGTCTGTTAAACGCCCTTCTTCTAAAACCTGCAGCAACAGATTAAATACATCCGGATGTGCTTTTTCAACCTCATCCAGCAGGATTACCGAATAAGGTTTTCTTCTGACTTTTTCTGTCAATTGCCCCCCCTCTTCATATCCAACATATCCGGGAGGTGCTCCGACTAAACGTGAGACATTGAATTTTTCCATATATTCTGACATATCAATTTGAATTATCGAATCAAGATCTCCGAACATAAAATTTGCCAGTGCCTTACCAAGAAGCGTCTTACCAACCCCTGTAGGCCCGAGGAATATAAATGACCCAATAGGCCGTTTCGGGTCTTTCAATCCTGCGCGTGAGCGGCGTACAGCATGCGTAATAGCCTTTATCGCCTCGTCCTGTCCAATAATTGTTTTATGCAATTCATCTTCCATCTTTAAAAGCTTTTCGCTTTCTTTCTCCTCCAAACGAGCTATAGGAACTCCGGTCCATTGGGAAATTATTTCAGCGATATCCTCTTCCTGGACCTCAACACTTGTCTCCATATTGCTTTCTTTCCAGCTACGCCTTATTTTTTCAAGCTCACTGCGGGATTCTCGCTCTTTATCACGATAAGAAGCCGCCTTTTCAAAATCCTGAGCCTTTACAGATGCCTCTTTTTCTTTTCTTAATTCCTCAATTTTATTTTCCATGTCTTTTAGATCCGGAGGCGCTGTCATAGCTTCAAGTCTTGCTTTAGCACCAGCTTCATCAATAATATCAACTGCCTTATCAGGCAGAAATCTACCGCTTATATAACGCTCGGATAATTTAGCCGCTGCATTCAATGCCGCATCTGAATACTTAACCCTATGATGCGCTTCATATTTATCTCTTAGGCCTTTTAAGATCTCAAACGTTTCAGATATAGACGGCGGATCAACAATTATAGTCTGAAATCTTCTTTCAAGCGCCGCGTCTTTTTCAATATATTTTCGGTATTCATCAATTGTCGTTGCTCCAATACACTGAATCTCTCCGCGAGCCAATGCAGGTTTTAAAATGTTAGATGCATCTATCGCTCCCTCTGCTCCGCCTGCTCCGACTAGTGTATGCAGCTCATCAATAAATATCATTACATTCTCAGATCGTTTTATTTCATCCATAACCGCCTTAATGCGTTCTTCAAACTGGCCTCTGTATTTTGTACCTGCTACCATTAAAGCCAGATCAAGCACAACCACTCTTTTATCACGCAATATCTCAGGAACATTTCCGGCAACAATTTTTTGCGCTAGTCCCTCTACAATAGCTGTTTTTCCTACACCTGCCTCACCAAGCAAAACAGGATTGTTTTTAGTTCTGCGGCTGAGAATACGGATAACCCGCTCTATTTCCATAGCCCTGCCAATCACAGGATCAAGTTTTCCGTTTTTAGCTAATTTATTAAGATCTCTGCCAAAAGCATCTAAGGCTGGAGTTTTAGCCTTTGAGGCAACTGCACCCGGTTGTTGTGTAGCATCGTAATTTGCGGAGGTTGTTCCCAATAATTCCATTATCTCTTTACGTACCTTATTAAGATCAAGTCCGAGGTTTAACAATACTTGTGAAGCTACTCCTTCATTTTCACGAATAAGCCCGAGCAGAAGATGCTCTGTCCCTATATAGTTATGGCCCAGATTTCTGGCCTCATCCATAGCCAGCTCAATCACCTTTTTTGCTTTAGGCGTAAACGGTATATCTCCGCTGGTTACCGTACTTGGCCCAGGCTGAACCAGTTTTTCTGTCTCCAGCCTTATCATATCCAGATTAAGTCCCAGGTTCTGCAATACCGCAGAAGCAACCCCCTCGCCTTCTTTAATAAGTCCAAGCAGTATATGTTCAGTACCTATATAGTCGTGATTGAATCGTTTGGATTCTTCTTTTGCCAATAAGATTACTTTTCTCGCTCTCTCTGTAAATCTGTCAAACATGTAACTCCCCCTTTTTAATGATCCCGCCTTGACAGGCGAATTAAACCCGCCCCATCTTTTATCTTTGTCTTTGCCCAATATAAGATTGGTGCACAGGTAATCCACTATATAAAAAATATTATTATCTGATACAATCTAATAGCTTAGCATTATTAAAATTTACTAAACCGTGATTTATTTTATTTTTTCCCGAATCAACTGCGCACGTTTAACATCACGCTGATGAGCTGTAAGCGCTTTAGCTTCCAGTTTTTGTAAATGTGCTGGCTGTGTTAAAATGAAAAGCTCATTGATTGTTTCCCGAGCTAATCCTTTGATAAGACCCATATCAAATCCTAATCTTACATTAGAAAGAAGCTTAATAGTTTCCACACTCGATATAATATGAGCATTTTTTAATATCCCATAAGCACGCCAAACCTGGTCTTCCAAATTGCTCTTATCTTTAGTCTTTAATACCTGCCGCGCATTTTGTTCATATTCAAAAACCTGATTTAATATCCGTGTTATATTATCAATAATTTCATGCTCACTTCTTCCAAGAGATACCTGATTAGATATCTGAAAAAAGTTTCCTGTTGCCTCAGTACCCTCTCCGAATAATCCTCTTACCGTAAGTCCCAGCTTAACAATTGCCTGCACAACACGGTTTATCTGCTTAGTCATTACAAGCGCCGGAAGGTGAAGCATTGCAGAAGCACGCATTCCTGTGCCTGTATTTGTCGGGCAAGCAGTCAGATATCCCAGTTTTACTGAAAAAGCGATATTAAGTTTCTTTTCCAATCTATTGTCAATATTTTCTATTTTATTCCAGCATTCCTCAAGCGCAAATCCAGGAAGCAATACCTGAATGCGCATATGATCTTCTTCATTGATCATTATCGAAACAGATTCATCAGAATTTATCGCAACAGCACGGCCTTCTTTTTTAGCAATCAACTCTCTGCTTATTAAATGTCTTTCCACCATTAGCTGTTTTTCAACATTTGTCGCGTCTTTTATCGCTAAGAACAGACCTTTGTTTTTTATCTCATCAACTTCCCTAACAACAGGCTCAATTATAGCAAGAGTACTCTCCAGCTGCGGATCAGTCGCCCAATCAGGAAAGATCATCTTTTCGATATTTCGCGCCAGGCGTACGCGGCTAGAAATAACAATATCAGAATGCGGCCCAGTCCCTTTGAGCCAGCCACTAGTTTGTTTAAGAAGATCGTCAAGTGTCATTTCTAACTCTCCTTTTCCAGTTTTTTTATTTTATCTCTTAACTTTGCTGCTTCCTCAAACGCCTCATTTTGGATCGCTTTCTGAAGTTTAAGATGAAGATTCTGTAATTTCTTCTTAACTTGAAAACCTTCATCATCACGCTGGGGCCCTTTTCCTAAATGCTGCAAAGACCCATGTACTTTTTTGAGCAAAGGCACTAGGCTTTCTTTAAAAGTTTCATAGCACTGGCTGCAGCCCAGTCTTCCTATTTTGCGAAAATCATCATAAGTCATCTTGCAATTTTCACATTTAAGCACTTTAGTATTTCCACTAGCTGCAGGTGCCCCAAAATCAACAAGCCCTGCCAAAAGATCCTGTAGGCCAAAGGGTTGTCCCATCCCGGCGATACCCTTTTTCTTGGCACATGCTTCGCAAAGATGCAGTTCTGTCATCTGATCATTAATAATCTCTGTTAAATGCACAGTAGCTGGCTTCCCGCATAATTGACATTTCATATTAGAACCTCCTTCCAAACCGCTTGTATTTCATACTCGTCGCTAGCCAATAGTCGATGGTCAATAGTAAAAACTATAAACCCTTATTCCTTAGCTATAAGCTCTTTTTAACTTTACAACTTTCTACTTCTTGGATATTCGCTTTTAGTTTCTAGAAATTAGTAATTAGTCATTAGTGATTTGCTTTTGGCCATGGGCCATCAGCTATGAGCCATTAGTTATAATTTTATACTTTGTACTTCACCCCATCCTTTTGGGTTATTTTATTAAATTCTTTTAATAATTGCAGCGTTATTTTGCCTGGCCTTCCATTGCCTATATTTCGGCTGTCTACTTTTACCACTGGAATTATCTCAGCAGCAGTACCCGTTAGAAACAATTCATCCGCATTAAAAACCTCATGACGGGTCAAGGCACTTTCAAAAGTCTTAATTTTTGTTTTATTGGCAACAGCAATTACTGCATCACGAGTAATTCCCCGCAATGTCCCCATACTTTGAGGCGGAGTAAATAATTGCCTATTTTTAATCAAAAAGATATTATCGCCTGTGCATTCGGCCACAAGCCCCATTGAATTAAGCATAATTGCTTCCTGATAGCCGGAATTAATCGCTTCGATCTTTGCCATAATATTATTCAAATAATTCAAGGATTTTACCTGCGGATCAACAGCATTCGACAGATTACGAACAGTCGGAACAGTTATAATCTCAAGCCCTTTTTGATATAACTCTTTAGGATATAAAACAATATTATCTGTGATAATTATAATCGATGCTTTTTTGCATTTCCTTGGATCAAGCCCTAAATCTCCAATCCCGCGGGTTACCACAACTCTAATATAGGCATCTTTTAATTTATTTGCTTTAAGCGTACTGATAATTGCTTTTGTCATTTGCGCTTTGCTCATAGGGATGTCGATCATTATAGTATGCGCGCTTTCATAAAGTCTGTCTATATGTTCCTTGAGTTTAAAAACAAGAGATTTATAAGAACGAATACCCTCAAAAACACCATCGCCGTAAAGAAGCCCATGGTCAAAAACTGATACTTTAGCTTTTTCTTTTTCTACAAGTTTTCCATCTATAAACACCTTCAGTGACATATTCCCTCCATATAAATATTCAGTTTAAAAAATAACAAATATACTAAGTATCCGGGGATTTCTCTAATCGCTGTTTTTCCGCTTTTACTATTAGCGATTGTCTATCAGTAATTACCCCCTGGTCTCATCTCCTAAACACTATTTTTTATCGCTAATTATTCCATCTTTAATAAAAAGCACACGTGTTGAAATATCTGCAATTTCTTTTGAATGAGTAGCTATTATTATAGTAAAGCCATCAAACTTGTTCAGATCCTTCAAAAGCTGACAAATCTTTTTCCCGGTCACTGAATCCAGGTTGCCAGTAGGTTCATCACAAAAAAGCACCTTAGGCGAATTGATCAAAGACCTAGCAATAGCTACCCTTTGCTGCTCTCCACCGGATAAAGCTGAGGCATGATGTGAAGTCCTATCCTGTAATCCGACAGTTTTTAATAATTCAAGGGCCCTTGTCTTTATTTGAGAAAAACCCTCCCCTTTGATCAGCGCCGGAAGCATCACATTCTCCAATGCACTGAATTCAGGCAGTAAATGATAAAACTGGAAAACAAAACCAATATCGCGATTGCGGGTAAGGGCCCTGTCCTTATCTCCTATTGTATAGAGATTTCGCTCATTAAGCAATACCTCTCCCTTAGATGGCATATCCAGTCCGCTCAATAAATGCAATAAAGTAGATTTCCCTGCCCCTGAGGCCCCGAATAAACTCAGGAATTCCCCTCGAGCTACAGAGAGATTTATACCCTTTATTACATGAAGCTCCGCGTCCTGAGTTTTATAATATTTATGTAATTCTTTTGCCTGTATTATCATTCGTACCGTAATGCCTCTACTGTATTAAGTCTTGATGCCTGATATGCCGGATAAAAAGTAGCCAGCAGCGTAATGCACATCGCAGCAGCTACGATATATATCACTTCGACCGTCTGTATCTTTACTGGCAATGTATTTATATAATATACATCTTCCGGCAATGATATAAATTTATAAGTCTTCAGGATATAGGCCATAAACAATCCCGCCATCGTTCCAAGTATTGTGCCGATCAAGCCAACCGACAGGCCAACAATTGTAAAAATAATTTTTATACTTGACGCTGAGGCTCCGATGGCCTTAAGTATTCCTATATCTTTTGTCTTGTCCATAACCAGCATAATCAAAGTGCTGATAATATTAAGCGATGCTACCATCACGATCAATGCCAAAATTACAAACATGGCCGTTTTTTCAAGTTTTAAGGCATTAAACAGATTTCTGTTTAGATCCATCCAAGTACGTGTAAAGTAAGGAAATCCTAATACATTTTGTATATGTTTTTTTACTCTCTCAGCAGAATTAATATCCCTTATTTTAACACTGATACCGCTTACCAGAATCGGATTATCGGCAAAAACCCGGGCCTTTTCAATAGAAATGAAAACTACTCCAGTATCATAATCATACATTTCACTTGAAAATATACCTGAAACAGAAAATGTATTTTCCCTTACTTTAGTAAGCTTGTTTTTTTTCAGTTTACCAGCAGAGATCAAGTGGATCTGATCGCCTACTTTAAGCAAAAGTTTCTCGGCTAATATTTTACCAATAATAATATTATTGCCACTTTTAAGGTCAAGCGTTCCTTTTTTAATAAATTCGTTAACCTTGGTAACCCGAGCTTCCGCATCCTCATCCACTCCCCGCACAACAACAGAGACCATTTGATCATCTACAAGAAGCAGGCCTTGCGTAGTAATAAAAGGCGCGCAGGCAACAACTCCTTTGATCCCTTTAATTTGTTCAATAACAGGAGCCGCGTCATCAAGCCCCCCAAGCTTATCAACCAGTATATGACTGCTTGTACCAATGATTCGATCCCGCAGTTCATAGTCAAAGCCGCTCATTACCCCGATAACAATGATCAATGTAGCAACACCTGTGGCAATACCGATCACAGATATCAGGCTAATAAGAGAAATAAACCGCTCTTTACTTCGGCTAAAAAGATATTTAAATGCTATTTTAAATTCAAAAGACATATTAACACTTTCAGTAACAAAACATGGAACTTAATAAATTTTAAATAGAACGCACATCAAATAATTATTCTTTTACCAAATCACTCTTTACTGCATCCTAATCCTGAGCTAAAGTACATGTTACAAGTTCTGCTTTTAACTGCGGAAAGAGTATTACATCTTTAATCGAAGTCTGATTTGTAAAAAGCATCACCAGCCTATCGATACCGACCCCTAATCCGCCTGCAGGAGGCATGCCGTATTCAAGTGCCTCCACAAAACTTTCGTCTATAATAGAGCAACATTCATCACTGGCCTGCGCCAGAAAACGCTCTCTTTGCTCCCTGGGATCATTAAGCTCAGAATAGGCATTAGCGACTTCCATACCTCCCATAAAAAGTTCAAAGCGCTCACTAAGCAATGGATCGTCCTTTTTCTTCTTTGCCAAAGGACAAAGCTCTGTATACATATCCGTAATAAAAACCGGATGATTAGTCTCAAGTTTTTCTTCAATCAAATCGCTAACAAGATTAAGGATAAAAGTCCGGCTGATCTTCCCCTCTTTTAACTCCACTTTTATGCCCTTTTTCTTAAGCTTTTCTAGCCATACTTCTTCAGTATCATCCGGATTAATATCAAAATTATCCCGCATAAGCTGGGCAAAAGAAATCTCCTCCCAATTGGTCAAATCTATGGTCTGAGTTCCAAAGACAAGTTCCTTTTTCCCCAAGACCTCTGCGACATGCATAATGATTCCCTTAATAAGTTCCATCATATCTTTATAATCTGCATATGCCGTGTATACCTCAAGCATTGTAAATTCAGGATTATGCTTTGTGGATAGGCCTTCATTGCGGAAACTACGGTTAATCTCATATACCCTTTCCATGTCACCAACAAGAAGTTTTTTAAGATATAATTCAGGCGCAATCCTCAAAAACAAATCCATGTTCAAGGCCTCAAGATGCGTTTTAAACGGCTTACCCGCAGCTCCCCCTGCTATGAAATGCATCATAGGAGTCTCCACCTCTAAGTATTCCTTATCGTCTAGAAACTTACGGATTTCCTTAATGATCCGGCTTCTTGCAACAAAAACGTCTTTAACCTCTGCATTTGATATTAAATCAAGATAACGCTTTCGATATCTCAATTCCACATCTTTGAGCCCATGCCATTTCTCAGGCAAAGAACGCATACTTTTTGAAAGCAATTCCACCTTTTGGGCAAAAATAGTCACCTCATTTGTACGCGTCATAAAAAGCTCTCCATTTAAACCAACAATATCGCCCACATCAAGCTTTTTAAGCACAGCAAAGTTATCTTCTCCTATAGTATCTTTTTTAATATAGAACTGTACTTTGCCGCTATTATCTTTAATATCTCCAAAAATACTTTTACCGTGTGCCCTAAGAGCCACTATTCTGCCAGCCGTACTCACCTGGAGTTTTTCCGCAAAATTCTCTTTTATCCATACAGCTGTATGTGTTTTTGAAAAATGCCCGCCGTAAAGACAAACTCCTTCATTTTTTAAATCATCAAGCTTCTTTATTCGCTGCTGCATTAGTTCATCAATCATTAGGAAATCCTCTTTCTTTACAAATCAAATTAAAATTCAAAATCAGTATTAGTTATAAGCCAAAATGATTATTAAAATGCCTGTTGATATCAGCAGCACTAATCCGTTAACACATGTTGAATCAATGAGTTGGGTAATTTTTCGTTTTTTTATTAACTCCATGATTATATAACTAATAGATTATTGTGTCAAGTGAAATGGCGATTAAACAAGTCATGGAAATAAAGCTATATGCCTATCCATCTTTATAAGACCTTTAACTGTATCATGTTTAATATCAGGTTGTTATATAATTTACTATTAAGCCGCAGTTTGCTTTTTATATATTTTAATGCTATACTCTATCAACAAGATAAATTTCATATTATCTTTAAATTTCGCAAAGATTTAGAGGAATTTTTTTTTGGAGTTTTAATTAATGCTTTTTAAAAGATGGAGTTTACTATGGCTCGTACTACCTGGCCTCAAATTTTATATGATATTGAAGGAAACCTTCTTGTTAGTGCAGACCAGGAGATTTCTAAAAAGGTTATTGACGAAGTCATAGAAAAACACCAGATACAATCTTCTAAAATTCTACTTTCCCAAACCAAAGTGATCAATGATATTCAAAAACGAATTAATTCTGGAATTTACAAGGAAATGTTTGCTAATAAAGAAACCGCAGAAAAAGTTATAGACATTATCATGCAAACTTCCTGTACTAAATTGGTGGTGCGGGAACTTGAAACTCTAAAAATTAATATGCCTGACACTTATAATCACATATTAATAGTCGCAGCGCTTTCTATTAAAATATGCATCGATCTAGACAATCCAGAATTTGATCCGCAGCAGATAGCAAAAATCGGACTTGTTCATGACATCGGAAAATCACGTCTGCCTATTGAGGTTATTGAAAAAAAAAGTCCTCTTACGCATAATGAATTCGGGATCATTCAGACTCATCCCTGGATAGACCACTTGTTGGTTTCGCACTATCTTAACACAACAAAATCATTTATAGCGCAAGCTGCATTATGTCACCACGAACGGCTTGACGGAAGCGGTTATCCGCTTGGCATCGCAAAGATCAATAACTATGTCCAAACAATAATCCCTTGTGATATATTTGACGCACTTATAAGCCAGCGGCCTTATCGCAGCGAGCCTTTCACAGTAAGGGCTGCTCTGGATATCTTAGTAGCAGAATCAAAGAAAGGAAAAATAAACACCAAGTTTGTGAATTGCATGATTAGTTATGCAAGAAAAGACAAACCACATTATGAAGATATAAAGCCTTCGCAAACAAACCGCGACGCAACACCTAAAATAAACTACTACGGAGTTAGAAAAGACTAAACAGTCAATACCACTGTATTTTATTACTGTCTGCTTTAATTTTATAGTATCACCAGTTTGGCTGACATATTCAATACCCAAAATTATATCCTGAGCAGAACTTCTTAACCTAAGTTCACAATTACCATCAGAGTAAACCCGAATAAAGCATCCTCACTTTTAAGCAATCTATGAAACTCTGTTGACATCAGCCCCCTTCTATATCCCCTTAGTTTAGAAACATAAGAATATTTCCTAAGATGCGGCTCCGTTACTTTTCATAAACCGCGCTTGTATCTTAACAATCCGCTTTGTGTTTTTTGTTATTTTAAAAGCCTCGCCTAAACGCATACCTATAACCCAAGCGATCATACCGTCCGTCACAATTAACCCTGTGGAATCCTTTTGCTCCTCTTCCATCTTTTGATCAATAAAAAATTTCTTCAATTTCTTTTTCCCCTTAGATCCTAAAGGATGGAATAAATCACCTGTTTTCCTTATCCGGACTTCCAGGGGAAAGGCCATTTTATCAAGATCAAAATACTCAAGATCCGCAGAATGTTTTTTTAAACTTTTCAGATCACTCGGCCTTTTTATTTTAACTGCTTTAAGACTCATATTTAATCCCAGGATCTTTAACTCAACACCAAGACGCAAGAAGTGAGAAGACATTTTTACAGGACTGATTGTCTTTTTGCCTTTTTCACCAAAACACACGCGCTTTCTGAACTTTTCAATAAATATCCCCTTAGGCAAATCAAGATACCTGCCAGGACTATCAACATTACAGATGAAATTATTAACAATCTGGACATGCCTAAAGTCTATGCCGTTTAGATTTCCCTTTAATTCGCTGATGATCTTGCGAATAACTTCGCTGCGCAAAACTAGCGGCAGCCTCAAGAACAATTGTTTATTAACATTGAATAAATTATCTTTTTTGACAATTACAATCTTTGAGAAAATTCTGCGTACTTTGGCCTGCAGGATATCTTCCGCCTGCTTTGCCACAACTCCAATGCGAAAAATATTCTCTTGTATCTTAGGGCTATACTTTTTAAGCATCGGGATTATTTCAAGGCGCACCTTATTTCTAAAATAATCCGTTTTAAGATTGCTTGAATCTATCTTGTATTTAATTTTGCTCTTTTTTAAATAATCCAGGATATCAAGCTTTTCTATATCAAGCATAGGCCGAATAAGCCTGAGTTTTCCCTGGGCTGTCTCAAAGTGCATACCACCAAGTCCCTTTATCCCCGTGCCTCTAAGCAGACGCATAATAATAGTTTCCACTTGGTCATCTTTTGTATGAGCAAGAATAATTTTTTTGATCTTATGCATATGGCAGATATTTCTAAAAAAATTATAGCGCAGATTCCGAGCTGTTTCCTCAATGGATAATTTTTCTTTTCCCGCAATAAATTCAGTAGCCACAGAGCATTTTAAAAAAGGAACTTTTAAGCGTGCACAAAGATTAAAAACAAATTTCTCTTCTGCGTCAGATTCACTACCCCGCAGATTATGATTAACATGGGCAACAAACAGACTGCTTTTGTAATTTTTCTGTAAATTTTTCAGGCAATGCAGCAGTAAAACAGAATCAGGGCCTCCCGAAACACATACCAAAAGGCGCTCCCCAGGGGAGATAAGATCGTACTTATCTATATTAGATTTAATTTTATCAATCATCATATTAATAGAATATATAAAAAAATAAGGAGTAGCAAGCAAATAACTACTATATCGACGACAATAAGATAAGAACATTCATCCTATTTTGACTCAAAACACAAGTCTCAAGCCCCAGGTTTAAAAACTATAACTAATTCACAATAGTTTAGGTTTAAACAAAAACATTAATCAAAAAAGATATTTTTAAAGCGCATTGTCAATTTTAGCAAAAACTTCTGTATTGTTAAAATACAACTGTTTGAACCGCCGCGGCGGGGAGTTTTGCATTTTAGACAGATTTTTTTGCATGCCATAAGGCAAAATTGGCCTAAGCTTAAAAATATCTTTTTTGATTTTTAAAAACTATACTCAATAAATAATTATTTAAATAGACTGTTCGCAACGACAAATGATGCAAAAACTATTGAAACCATTGACATAAGTTTAATAAGAATATTGATTGATGGCCCCGACGTATCCTTAAACGGATCGCCGACTGTATCGCCGACAACAGCAGCTTTATGAGCATTGCTACCTTTTCCGCCAAAGTTACCTGCTTCAATGTATTTTTTCGCATTATCCCATGCGCCGCCTGAATTTGCCATCATCACAGCAAGCACAAATCCGCATACAGTTCCGCCAACAAGCAGACCAACAACAGCTTCAACTCCCATCAAAAGACCTACACCGATTGGTGTTACAATTGCAAGTATAGAAGGAAGAATCATCTCTTTCTGTGCCCCAATAGTGGCAATATCCACACAAGAGGCATAATCAGCCTTGGCCTTTCCTTCCATTAAACCTTTGATCTCCTTAAACTGTCTTCTTACTTCAAGAACAATTTGCCCAGCAACATTGCCAACTGCTTTCATTGTTAAAGCAGAGAAAAGAAACGGCATCATACCTCCGATAAAAAGCCCAACAAGAACTCTAGGATTAGTAAGGTCAAGATCCAGTGTTTTTCCCAGCATTTGCAATTCTTGTTTATAAGCAACTATTAAAGCCAATGCTGTTAATGCAGCCGATCCTATAGCAAATCCTTTTCCTGTAGCTGCTGTTGTATTTCCTAAAGAATCCAGGGCATCAGTACGTTTTCTTACCTCAGGCCCAAGCCCAGCCATTTCAGCATTTCCACCCGCATTATCAGCAACAGGCCCATAGGCATCTGTAGCCAATGTGATACCTAAAGTACTAAGCATTCCTACTGCAGAAATACCAATACCATAAAGACCTAAGCTATAATCTCTAGCCCCTCCTGCCAGGTAAAAACTGGCAAGAATGGATCCTCCAACAACTACTACCGGGATAGCAGTAGATAGCATCCCAACAGACATTCCGGCAATAATAACAGTCGCCGGACCGGTTTTGGTACTTGCGGCGATTTCGCGAGTAGGAGAATATTCAGTTGATGTAAAATATTCTGTGCAAAGACCGATAATTATTCCAGCAACAAGCCCTGAGATAATTGCCCAGTAAATTCCTATATTTTCCATTCCAAGAACTGTTTTAACCAAGAAATAACCTGAAATAGCAACAAGAGCAGCACTCATAAACACCCCTCTGCGCAGAGCTTTTAAAAGCACGCTCTGACTTGCCTCTTCTGTGCTATGAACAAAAAATGTTCCAATAATAGAAGCAATAACACCCAAGGTTGCCATGACCAAAGGAACCGTAATCCCTTTTATGCCCAATCCAGCAGCCGCAGCAAGCGCCATTGTCGCTACTATCGATCCAACATAAGATTCATAAAGATCAGCACCCATACCAGCTACATCACCTACATTATCACCCACATTATCAGCAATTACAGCAGGATTACGCGGATCATCTTCAGGAATGCCTGCTTCTACCTTACCTACAAGATCAGCCCCAACATCAGCACCTTTAGTAAATATACCTCCACCTACTCTGGCAAATAGTGCCATAGAGCTTGCGCCCATACCAAAAGTAAGCATTGTGGAAGTAATTGCTCCGATCTTATCCAAGCCATGCGGAAGAGCATTAGATGAATAATACCAGTTCAATATTGAATACCATATACTTAAATCAAGCAGGCCTAAGCCGACAACAACAAGCCCCATAACCGCGCCGCTTGAAAAAGCCACTCTGAGGCCGCTATTGAGACTTTTTATACAGGCATTTGCTGTACGCGAACTTGCTCTTGTTGCGATCATCATTCCGATAAATCCTGACAATCCTGAAAAGAACCCACCACTTAAGAAAGCAAACGGAACAAAAATTGCAAGATATTTCTTCCAGACAAGATAGGACAGAACAAAAAATACAACGGTAAAAAATACTCCGACAATCGCATATTGTCTTTTAAGATAAGCAGCTGCGCCTTCTTTTACTGCATTTGCGATTTCACGCATTTTCTCATTGCCTTCATCCTGCTTCATAATAAAGGCGGTCAAGAACCCGGCAAAAACAAGCGCCGCAGTTGAACCAAAAAAGGTAAACATTACTAATACAAAATCACTCATCAAATCCTCCCATTTCTACTAAAATTAACTACTTGCTTATGTGTTTCCGAAAATTAAGAACATTCTACTATAACAGAAAAAAAAAGCAAGGAGTAAGTTTAGAAATTTCCAGAAGCATTGCACCGCAGGACATAATACAATAAAAATAATTGGGTTAGAATTACTCTTTAGAAAAACTAAAGATCAGAAGAACTATATCTTATTTTTCTTAGCAGGGATACTCAGCTTCAGCATCTTTGAATCATTAAAATCACTTTTTATTATTAAATGACGCATACCATCTTTATCTTTTTTTACTGTTCCTGAGCCAAAAATCTTTTCCACGTCTTTTGATTTATTTTTCCATTTTCGCCTGAAGGCCATCCAATTATTATCGAGTTCCTTTATTAAATCAAATAATTTTCTCTCGCTAAGATTTATTTCATTAGGATCATCTGGATATCTGCCTACAAGTTCATGCATTTCACTCAGATATGAGTCAAACACATCCTCTTCCCAAATCTCTTTTTCCATATTATTTTTTATAATTCTATTTTCCATCAATTTCTCTCCCTACTACAAGTTTAATGATTTTTTCAATGATTGTCAAATAAAATATAGCTTAATTCCACTCACTTTTACGTGTAACTAAAGAATTTATCTAACTTTTCTCACGATATGTTCCCTAAAAAAAATAATCAAAAAAAATTAATTAAACGTAACTCTTTATTTTACAATTAGTTAGAATTGAAATTTATGAGCAATCAGGCAAAACACTAATAAAAATATCCGCCTATTCTGGGGGATTTTCATTTAAAGTTTTAAGTAATTTTTCAATATTACTGTTTAAAGTAAAAATATTAACATTAAGCGATTTTAACGTTTCTGTTTGCCTTCTGCTCAACTCTGCCAGCAAGGCCTTCTCAATCGAAGTCTCTACAGTACGTGCAATTGAATCAATAATTTCCCGATCAGAGAGAGAACTTAACTCATTTAAATTCATAATATTAGGCCTCATATCTATTAGATTTAGTTAGTCTATATATCCTGCAATCATCTGCTTGAACTCTTAAGAATATACTTATATATCCATTAAAAGCTGATTCATGGGCGATTTTTCAAAATTCTCGCCAAATTTCTGAATTTTTTCTGAGATCGCCTGGAGTTCTTTACTTTTTGTGATAGGAATATTATCCACCCCTTTATTTTCTAGGGCATCAATAACATTTTTTATCGTAAGTGAATGAGGATCTCTGGCCGGTTGAAAAGCAATTTCACGGCTATCCAGAACTTTTACCTCACTTATCACACCACCTTGCTCAAGCTCATATAAGATATCTCTCAGAAGACGCACAGGTATTTCCAATATATGAGAAATTTCAATAGCTGTTAATGGGGACATAGCTTGCGAAAAATTTTTAATGATCAGTTGAGCTGTTCTCAAACTCATTAATCTCTTAAAAGAATAACTCGTATTCAAGCAATCATGCTCAAATTCATACATCTCAACATTTTGATGCGCAAATGCTATTTCTGAGCCGAAAAGCATAACCAGCCAGCTGATCTGCATCCAAATCAGGAATAAAGGCAAAGCTGCAAAACTACCGTAAATCGCATTATACTTTGCCGCTCCAACCTGAAATGCAATATACGCCCATTGAACAACTTGATAGATTGAACCAGCCACAACCCCGGCCAAAACACCGGATTTAAGATTAACCTTAGTATTAGGCATAAAAACATATATAAAGGTAAACAGCACCCAGATTATGGAATAAGGCAAAAACTTAAGCAGGAAAAATATCAGAGGGCTCACATATCCTAAAAGAGATATTTTCTCTGTTATAAACGTTATTTGTGTTGTAATAAAAACCGTAAGGCCGCTGGATACGATTATAAGCACCGGACAAATCAGTAATACTGACAAATAGTCAGTTAATTTTCTTGATATCTTGCGAGTTTCTTTTATGCCCCAAATATCATTGAAAGATTTTTCAATATTTCCCAAGACCTTTATTACTGTCCAGAATAAAACCGCGATACCAACTCCGGCCACTACCCCGCCTTTTGTATTCTCAAGCAGGGTATAGGCAAAGTCAATCACCTGCTTAAGCACTGCCTCTTGTCCGGGTAATTTTTCCATTATCTGGGTCTGTAAAAGCTTTTCAAAACCAAAACCCTTTGCTATCCCAAATGCCATTGCAAAAACAGGCACTATAGACAATAAGGAATAGTATGTCAAAGCAGATGCCCTAAGCTGGCATTTATCTTCATTAAACCCACGAAATGAAAGCAGAAATACTCTCAAGGGCTTGATAATTAAATACTTTTTCTTGGGGATATCCTTAAGACGGATTCGCCAAATATCGGTTTTTATAAAATTGATCAATTTATGTAGCATGGTCACCTCACTCTGATTAAGTTACTATTTATTAAAATAAGTCTAAAGCTTACTGTTTATAATACATTCACCAAAGGGTTAGGTCAATCAAAAAAGGGATAGCTTGAAAACTACCCCTTTTTTGATATCATAAATACTTTAAACTAACAGGCAAATAGCCGTTTAGCTTATCGCTACAGAAAAAAGCTTTAGAACTACTCGTTCTCCGCTCCTAACCATCATATTTTTAAAGGATGTCTATCAACAGCCTTCTTCAACTGCTTATCATCGTACCCCAGATAAAACCTGGCAGTAGTAGAAATATCAGCATGCCCAGCCAATAGCTGGATATCTCTGAGATTAACCCCACCACGGCATTAACGTACAAAATGTATACTTAAGCATCTGTGGGGTCTCACACACCGTATATCTTTAAATAAACCATATAAGCCTTGCTCTGTCAATGCTGAAGTTTTCGGTTACAAGAAAAGGTGGTTGATGAATTTTCAAGCGAATTTACACTATTTTAGTTAAGGATGCTATTATTTTGAGGGAACCCACAGGGCGCGAGGACTGTCTGATCCCGCTGCATTTAGGCGGGAGAGTTCCGCAGCGCCAAAAATCATAGCATAGTTAACGGCCCTGCAAGGGAAAATAGTGTTGAGCGTAAAATTTAGCAAGCACCTTACAACAAGCCGCTAAACATGCTATAAGCTACTTAGTAGATATGAATCCTCCTTCGCCAAAGGCTTCGGAGGACAGGTCCTCCGTATTTTTTACCTAAAGCCGACCAATATATTATAATATCTCAGGTCACGAAGTGACACCTTTTTAGGGGGTACAGATTTTTAAAGAAGAGGGGGATATAACTCCCCTTCTTCTTTGACTAAGAATTCTTCCCTTTGGAAGGGGGTGAACCCAATAGGGGGAAACCTCGTTTCCCCTAATGGAAAAAGGCTCTCAGAAAACTGAGAGCCTTTTATTTTTGGTGACGGCGGTTGGAGTTGAACCAACGACATAACGGGTATGAGCCGTCCTCTCTACCAGACTGAGATACGCCGTCACTTTAGAAGTTAAAAGTAAAAAGGTAAAAGTAAAAAGTCAAAAGCATTAAAACTATTTTTAAAAACTCTCTGTCTCAACCACTTCTGGCTAATAGAAGTTTATCCTATACCGAGCAAATTTCGTGAGCTCTGGTACGGGACCGTCACTTTAGAAGTTAAAAGTAAAAAGTCAAAAGTAAAAAGTTGTAAGCTAAAAACCAATATTTTTAACTAACACTACAAGAGATGTGAAAATTATTTTAACGGATTTTATTTACTGATTTTTCAAGGATATTAAAAAATAAGTAAATACCTCACAGATAGACATGAATGTCTATCGAGAATGAGTTGAAATAGTTTTTACAGATCTTGTCAAAGAACATCATCTATAATATCCGCCTAAAACATACATGTCCTATGTATAACAGCGAGATTATTTAATCCTAAAATAAAAAATCTGTCCATTTATTCTAAGACAGTTTATTAGAAAAATCAAGCAGGTTTTAGGCTAAATCTACTTTTTCCAAAGCCATACCTACTAGTTCATTAAGTAGCTCCATAAGCTTTTCAGAGAATCTATTCGGCTGCTTTGCCGTTCCCACACTGATAACGCCGAGTATTTCATGATGATGAAAAACCGGGATAACAAACGCAGATTTAATTTTCGGTTTATGCATCCGCAGGCGAAGTTCACGATCTGATAACTCTTCGTTAATAAAAAGTCCCTTTTTCTTCTGTATGGCTGAGCCGGCAAGACCTTCTCCGGGTTTTATCTTGGTATTATTGATAATATCCTCACTTAGGCCTGTTGCGTCTTTAATAGAAAGTTCCTGAGTGCTTTTCTCAAATAACATCATTGAGCCGCGCTCTGCATCGCAAAGCTTCATCGCCAGCTCAAGAAATGTCTTCAGCAACATACCAACCTGCTCTTTGCTAAATAATACCTTTTCCTTTTCACCAGAAGTTGTCAGAGCGCCCAGAGTCTTCATGAATTTAGTTATACCTGTAGAGAAATCAACTACGCTCTCAAGCTTTGCAGCACTCACTGCCGGCAGCTCATTAAAACAGTTGAAAAACTTCTCCTCATCAACTCCTGAATCCTGTATACGCTGTGTAAATTTAATATCCTTTTTCCCGTCTTTAAAAACAACCGGTCCCAAAATCAGGAAAACAGGCTCAGCATTATCAAGAATTATCGGCACAGAAAAGTTCGCAAGCCCCAAAGGACATATATTTTCATAATATTTTTTAGGCTCTTGTTTTTTAAGAAATGCGGCAAGCTTTGGATACCACTGAATGCATTTTTCACTTGCGGTATCCGAGGAAGCAACAGCCTCACTGCAGACTGATGGCATATTTGAGGGGCGTACAACTTTCTCTCCTTGAACATCAATTGTGCGGATACCCATCCCCACGATTGAAGATAAAGTATCTTGTACATTCTGCCAGTGATTGTCGCCAATTATTTCGCTGAATTTCATGAGATTAAAAGATTGGTAGCGGGGGTCAGATTTGAACTGACGACCTTTGGGTTATGAGCCCAACGAGCTACCAGACTGCTCCACCCCGCAATATATCATTAAGTTTCCGAATTATTAAACTGTCTTTTCTTCTGTTTTATCTTCTGAGCGGCTCAAGAATTCATTCATCTTTTCTTCAAGATGAGAAAATTTAAACTCTTTTACCCGTGGCTCAGGTGCTACAATCTTTTTCTTATTTCTTAACGTGAGATCTATCTTACCATCATTTGCGATCTTCTTCACGCGAGCTTTCAGCTTATCTCCAGCTTTCAAATAGCTATTGATGTCCTTAACAAAATCATCAGAAACCTGCGATATATGAATCAATCCGCGCTTTCCATCAGGTAAAGTAACAATAGCCCCAAAACTATGTATTTTAACTACCTGGACATCTACTAAATCGTTTATTTTTAATCCGCTTTCTTGCATAAAATCTCATTCATTCTCATTTACAACTCTAAACACTATTTCATTCTCCCGAGCCACTTTAAGTTTTTCTCGGGCAACCTCTTCAATATAAACAGGGTCATCTTTAAGCATTCGATTTTCCTGTGACAATCTTTCGTTCTCTATATTCAGTCGTTCGACTTTTTCTAAAAGAGCCTTATCCTTAGCTTTAAGTTTCTGTACTTTTGAATAAGTAGGGAAAAACACTATTGCCATTAAGACCAGCCAAGCCAGGGTTTTTCCAATCGAAAATTTCATAATTAATATCTTATTTAAGCTTCTTTTTCAGTTCATTTCCGTAATAAATCGCCGCACTGCCAAGTTCTTCTTCAATACGAAGAAGCTGATTATATTTTGCGATACGATCTGAACGACTCATAGATCCTGTTTTGATCTGTCCTGCATTGACGGCAACTGCGATATCTGCGATTGTTGTATCTTCTGTTTCACCCGAACGATGAGAAATCACTGCAGTAAAGCCCGCTTCATGTGCCATTTTGATCGCGCTTAATGTTTCAGTCAACGTCCCAATCTGATTAACCTTAATCAGGATTGAGTTTGCTGCCTTTTCATCAATACCACGCTTTAAATATTCAACGTTAGTTACGAATAAATCGTCACCAACAATCTGAATTTTATTACCAAGCTTTTCCGTCAGGATCTTCCATCCCGCCCAATCGTTTTCACTCATACCATCTTCGATAGAATCAATTGGGTATTTTTTAACAAGCTCTGCAAGGTAATCAGCTTGCTCAACTGATGTACGAACTGCTGCACCCTCGCCTTCGAACTTTGTGTAATCATATTTGCCATCTACATAAAATTCAGATGAAGCAGGATCAAGAGCGATTGTTACGTCAACTCCTGGTTTATAGCCAGCTGCTTCTATCGCTTTAAGAATGCTATCAAGCGCATCTTCTGTGCCGTTAAGTTTTGGCGCGAAACCACCTTCATCACCAACCGCCGTGCTAAGACCACGATCTTTAAACACTTTCTTCAGATTATGAAATACCTCTGAGCCCATACGAAGACCTTCTCTGAAAGATAACGCTCCAACTGGGCGAATCATGAATTCTTGAAATGCAATAGGTGCATCTGAATGTGATCCACCATTAATGATATTCATCATTGGCACTGGCAATGTTATTGCTGCGTCGCCACCAAGATATTTAAAAAGAGACTTTTTGTTAGCTTTTGCCGCTGCTTTTGCAACCGCAAGAGAAACGCCTAGAATCGCGTTTGCGCCAAGGTTCCCTTTATTCTTTGTACCATCAAGTTCAATCATTGCGGCATCAATTTCTGACTGCTTTTGGGCATTCATACCAACAACTTTTGGTGCAATGATTTGATTAACGTTTGATACTGCTTTGAGTACTCCCTTACCAAGGTATCGTGCCTTATCGCCATCACGAAGTTCGATTGCTTCGTGCTCACCAGTTGATGCACCACTTGGTACCGCTGCACGGCCCATAATGCCACCTTCCAGATAGACATCAACCTCAACTGTCGGATTTCCTCTGGAATCAACTATTTCCCTTGCCTTAATATTTTCAATACTGTATTTCACTAATGGCTCTCCTCTTTTTTTTACAAAAGCTTTGTAACCGTCTTCAAATTAGTATCCAATATAGTCGTAACTTTCGGTGCTTTCTCTTCCTGTTTTTTCTCATCTTGTACCGGCTGAGTCACTACTACATTGTTAATTATCGTATCTAAATCAGAATACACTATATGCCCACTATCCAACTCAAAATATATTATGCCTTCAACTTTTCCCTGTGCTTTACCGTTAAGTTTCATATTCGTACCCTTGGATGTAGTAACTGTACTTGTACTTGTTAAAACTTTAACTTTTGCACATTCATACCCATCTTTTTTCTCTATACCAAGCAAGGTATGTGTTGAATTAAGCGTATTAGTTATTAAAAAATTATCATTATCATCATCAACTGATTCTGTATTTTCCATCCAGCTTTCTCCTATCCGCAAATCACGTTCAGGAAAAATCAGGAACATTTTCGTAAAATCAGCATTTTGTAATGAGGCTGGCAACCCAGCAGGTAACTCAAAATCTTCTATCTTTCCCTCATTGTTTACAGTAACACGAGCAATTTTTCCATTCAAATGAGGAACATCCGTATTAGGTATGACCTGATTATTTACAATCGTATTCATATGCGACTGGCCGTAAATCACATTTATGTTTGCCAAGCCACCATCATTAACTGAAGCTATCTCATGTGTATATGCAAACCTACCCTGCATTTTGGCTGAATTTTTGGGGATCTGTCTTCCATCGGAAGGCTTTACCTGTATATCAACATCCCCATCTATTAATACTTCATAGACCAGCTTTCTGCCAGCCTTAAAATCGTACTTAAGCTTTATCTTTTCCTGTGCCTGAACATTAACAGTGCTCAGCATTAAAATAACTACAGCTACTAACCTTAAGAAAATTTTCACAAAATTTTCCTTCTTGTTAAATTTTATAATATGATAAATATACAACTAAACTTTTAAAAAGTCAACTACTAAATTGGCTAACAGGTAGTAAATTTATTTATAAGCTCTTTCAAATAAAGAATATTCTTTTTAGAAGTTGCTTCAAAATAACATCTTATCACCGGTTCAGTACCTGAAGGACGAAACATAACCCAACAATCATCATTGAGCATAAACTTGTATCCATCCCTAAGATTTTTACTAATAATCTTGAAAGCACCAAACTTATTTTTTTTCAAAAGAGCTTCTATACGTGACATCAATATATCTTTTTGGCTTTGGCTAAGATGTAAATTTAATCTATCAGAAACAAAGTAGCCGTACTTTTTATGCAAAGATGATAAAATCTCACGCAATGACTTTTTTTCCCTGGCAACCATTTCAACCGCAAGCAAACAGGCAAGGATCCCGTCTTTTTCAGGTATATGCCCCTGTATAGACAATCCGCCTGATTCTTCGCCTCCGATCATACAATCCCCCATATTTAAAGCCTCGCCAATATATTTAAAACCTATGGGGGTTTCAATAACTTCTATGCCTTCTTTAACAGCAATGGCATCAATCATATGTGTTGTAGAAAGAGTCCTGGCAACTTTTTTGGCCTTAGGTCTTGTTTTAAGCAGATAATAAAACAATAGTGTAATCACTTCATTAGGAGAAAGGAAAACACCGCCCTTATCAACAATACCAAACCTATCCGCATCTCCATCACAGCCAACGCCTAAATGAAATTTATTGTCTTTTACATGCGCGATCAATTCTTTAATATAAGGCTTGTCCGGCTCAGGAGGCAATCCGCCAAAAAGAGGGTTTAAATAATCTTTAAAGACTTTGATCTCTTTACAAATATCTTTTAAAATAAAATCAATATAGTCTCTGCTAGTACCGAACATGCAATCGATACCTACTTTTAGATCTGCTTTCTTAATACATTCTATATCAATTATTTTCTTTAATCTCTTAATATATCCATTTCTGGGGTCAAACAGCTCAATAAATCCCTCATCCATTATACCTTTTTTGATTAAATTAGGATTTTTCTGCAGAAAAGAGATCCTCTTTTCAATTGATGCAGTTACATTTTTTGGCGCAGGCCCTCCATAGCTGGGAGAGAATTTAATCCCATTATATTCCGGAGGATTATGGCTTGCCGTAAAATTTATCCCACCATCAAGACCTTTATCAATAATATGAAACGCGATAGCCGGAGTAGGAGTATCTCTATCAGCTAAAAATACTTTTATCTTATTTGCCGCTAACACTTCAGCGCAAAGTTTCGCGAAATTCCCAGACAAAAATCGAGTATCATAGGCAACAACAACCTTTGGAACTTTGCTTGCGCCTTTGAGATGATCCGCGATTGCCTGAGACACCAAACACACGTTTTCAAAAGTAAATGCATCCGCAATAATAGCCCGCCAACCAGAAGTGCCAAAACGAATTTTTACCGATTTACTCATTTTATTTTTTAATAACTACCTTTCTTCCTTTAAGAATCAATTTTCCCTTTACCAATTGATCTATTGCCTTAGGATATAATTTATGCTCAAGAACATGTATCCTTTTTGAAAGCGATTTAAGGCTTTCATTTTCTTTAATATTCAGAGCAGCTTGAGATATTACCGGCCCTCCATCAAGAATACCGGTCACAAAATGAACTGTAACTCCAGTTGATTTTACCCCGTAAGCCATTGCATCTTTTATTGCCTGAGTACCTTTAAATGACGGCAGCAATGCCGGATGGATATTGATAATCTTATTTTTATATTGTCTGATAAAGTAATTGCTTATAATGCGCATAAAACCGGCAAGCACTACATAATCAATCTTTTCACCCTTTAACCTTCGTACGATAAATCTATCATAGGATGACCTATCCTTAAACCCGGAAGGATCTACATATAAAAAATCAATCCCGGCCTTTTTTGCCCGCACCAAAGCATAAGCATCCACTTTATCGCTAAGGACTAAGGCGATATTCGCTTTAACTTTACCTTTTTTAACTGCATTGATTATTGCTTGGAGGTTAGAACCGAAGCCTGATGAGAAAACAGCGAGATTTTTCATTTAAGGGTTTTATTTTGTTCTCTGTCTTTTCTTTTTTATGTTTTTGGACAAAACGTTACTTATTTTTTCTTTAAATTCCGAATATTCTATAGGTTTATTCAGATAATCGCAAACTCCCAGATCTAAAGCTTCAAGATAGGTTTCCCACTCACCATAAGCAGTAATTATAATCACCGGTATATCTATATGCAGCTCCCCTAGTTTCTTCATTAACCCGATCGCAGTATCATCAGGCATTTTTAAATCAGCGATAACCAAATTCAACCGCGGCTTTTGCGCGATATCAATCGCTTCACTAACACTCCCCGCCTCATATACTTCAAAATTATCTGCTCGTAAAAGTTTTGCAAGGTATCTGCGCAAAACCTCATCATCTTCCATTAATAAAATTACATTTTTGCGATTCTCACTCATGGTATCGCCTCCTTATCAACTAAATAATTATAACAAATTCACCTTTGGGCTTCTTGTTTTCAAAATGACCTATCGCAGCTTCTACATCCAAACGAAGGATCTCTTCAAACTTTTTAGTCATCTCACGAGCTATAACAATTTTACAATTCCCAAAAACTTCTTTAATTGCCAAAAGCGTCTTAATTAGCCTATGTGGTGATTCATATATTACCACTGTTTTTGCTTCAGATTTTAACTGTAACAATGTTTTTTTTCTTGCCCCGGATTTAACAGGTAAAAACCCCACATAAGTAAATTTATAAATTGGCAATCCGGAAACCGTTAAAGCCGTAAGCATCGCTGATGCCCCTGGGATAGCTTCTACTCTTATCCCTTCATCAATAGCCTTTTTAATTAAGCTTGCCCCAGGATCGGATATGCCGGGAGTTCCCGCATCAGAAACCAATGCAATACTTTTACCTGCCTTCAAAGAGCGAATTATCAAGTCTATCCGTTTTAATTTATTATATTCAAAATAACTCAATAACGGTTTTTTAATTTCATATCTATTAAGTAAAATCTTAGTGTGTCGTGTATCCTCACAAGCAATAATGTCCACAGCCGATAATACATCTATAGCCCTAAGTGTAATATCCCTCAGATTTCCTATTGGGGTAGAAACTATATATAAAACTCCAGAATTTATATTATATAACATTTAATTTATAATTCAATTATAATTTTCTAATTTTTTAAAAAACCCAAACCCAGCGATCGCTAAGCATATTCACCATTCTTATGAGTTTACCACAATAAATATTTTAAAACCACTATAATTATAACTTCCTATTTAGCAGGTGATTGCAGGAATTAATGTGCTAACTACTGGGAAAACTCATCTAGAACTAGAATTGATACGTGCGATATAATTCTGGGTTTCTTTAAAGGGAGGAACACGAAAGCCATATTTTTTTACTGTACCTGGCCCGGCATTATAACAGGCTAAAATTAAATCTTCCTGGCAGGCATTTAATTCCTCAGTATGCTTATTAAGATACTCATTTATCCAGGCTAAAAACCTAGTTCCTACAATAATATTCTTTTCACTATTAAATGAATCCTCTTCAAAAGACCAGGAAACCTGCAAAAAATCCCGACAGATCCAATCCCATGTAGGCCTTGTTATCTGCATAAGGCCGCATGCACCTGTTTGGGAGACCGCATAAGTATTAAAACTGCTCTCAGCCTCAATTACCTGATATATAAGTGCTGAAGAAACCTGATAATTTTTAGATGCTCTATCAATAATTTCATTCATGCTATCAGCATAAATTACTGGTGTTATTAAAAAACTTAAAATTAAGGCTAAAAAAACGGAAAAAAGTAGCCCTTGATGTTTTATTCTTTGTTTTATAAACAATTTATTAAGTCTGCAAAAAAAATCCATTATTTTCACCATTTATCCTGCATCTTGAGAAGAACCCTCAACTACCCCCAAGATATAGTATAACACATTATAAAAGTTTTTACAAATAGCTTAAATAATTATATTGCAAGGTGTTACATTTATGGATTATTGATCGTTCCCATAGTGGGGATATGTTCCGTATTCTTTTAGAGAGGTGAAAAAAGCCAGAACCTCCTGAAGGCTTAATCTTTTGCCAATACCTTTATCAGAGCCAATAAAGTGACCTCCATTAAAAGAGGCACTTTTGATACATTTTTTAGTTTTTTCATCTATACTCAAACCATCTCCATGCCCAGCAATATCAATATTACCAAATAAAATCAGATTTTTCGCATATGTTTTTTTTAAAATTCCAATATCCATGCCGCTAGTCGAATCTATAGGATGGATTCCGTCAATTCCAGAATCTATCAGAGGATCTAATATCCCGCTTATGTTACCACAGGAATGCAAAATAACCTTAATCCCTTTTTCTTTGAGCGGCTCTATTGATTCTCTGATTCTCGGCAGCCATTGTTGTTCCAAAAATACATTTGAAAACATAAGACCTTTATCATAAGCAATATCGTCTTTAATAAAAAAAAGCGGCCCTAATTCTGCCTTGGCAAATAAAAGAGCTCTCTGATATAAATTCTCCGCATATATATCAATGAGTCTCTCTATCTGTATTAATTCAACATACATTTTTCTGCAGAATTCCTCATAACCCAGCGTTTTATAGGCAACACTTAATATACCCTCTGCAGACATTGCTAAATAAGTATTAGGAGCAAAAAGGCTTTGCTGTTGAGCAAAGTCTTTCATCTCTTCATTTAATTCTTCATTACTGAGAACATCCATCCTCGGCTTACGCAGAGCAAATCTTTGCAATCTTTTTAATAATCCTTCATGCCGGTAATTTCTTCGCCTCTCAAACTGCCAACACACATCAATACCCAGCTCATGATAAGCCTTTACCTTCTCTTGTATTGAAATATCTAGACCGGGGCTGAAATATTGAAAAATTTTAGGATTATCAATAAAATCGCAAACCGGGACACGATCAGGCTCCTGAAAATTCAAGGTAAGCTTTATACGATTATCAACACTTGCATCAAGCATAAATCACTCCAAGTCATCCGCTTAAGATAGGGTTTTTAGAAGCAGGCTTATTTGCTTAGCATTTAGAGAGTTTATCCTTTTGCCCATAGCCAAAGCTAAAACCTGCATCTTAGCCGTCTGCTCAGCTAATATTGTACGGGTAAAGGCCTCTTTAAAATCCCTGCCCACACTAAGTAATCCATGATTTTTTAAATAAATAACATTGCATTTTGCAATAACCTGGCCAACCTTATGTGCCAGCTTTTCTGTCCCAGGACAGATATAATCCACAATCCCTATTTCAGAACCTATACCCAAAATAAATTCAGGGCCAATAAGATTTGGCTTTATTGAACAGCTTACAAGTGTAGTAGCGTATAATGGGTGAGTATGAATGACACAGCTAATGTCCGGTCGGGCTTGATAACAAAAGGCGTGCATTCTGAATTCACAGCTAGGCTGTGATTTTTTTTTCTTAGGGCTTAAGGTTTCAATACCCACACTCACAAAATCCACTCTCCTGGCTTCTTCCATAAAACATCCACTGGCCTTGATCAACATAGATCTGCCCTGCCGGATGCTAATATTTCCGGAAGACCCTTGCACAAGTCCTCTTCTGGCAATTAAATGTGAGTATTTTATAAGCTCTTTATATTTATCCATAGCTAATGTTAAAAATTACCACACATAGACTCTTTTGTCAAAAAAATTTGCAAAATTAGCATTTATTCGCTATACTGAATTAACATTTAAGACAAGTCAATCAATACCGCTACATTCAAAGCAATAGAAATATTTGCCTGTAGTATTATGAGTTAACCTTTTAGGAGGAAAATATGCTTTTTAGAAATTTAAGAAAACACACTAAAACAATCATGTGGGCTATCGCGATATTCATTGTGCCGGCTTTTGTAATATGGAATATAGGCAGTGCAGTAAAAAACCGCCGCAGCGGATTTGCCGGAAAAATTTTCAACAAGAAAATCGGCTGGACAGATTTTTCAGCGGAAAAACATGCCGTACGTAACGATATTTGGATGCGCTATGGAGAACAGCCGGAACAATATAACAATTTAGATGAGCAAACCTGGACACGATTGATAATCCTTGAAGCAGCAAAAAAGAAAAACATAAAAGTAAGTAATAAGGAATTACTTAAATTCATAAAGAACCTGCCGGTCTTTAAATATTCTGACCTGGCTCCAGAAAATTATGCCATGATAATTAGCCGTGTTTTCCAGCAATCACCCGCAGATTTTGAACAAGGAATAAAAAATTCCATTATGATAAACAAGTTCATGGGAAAACTGACTGAAGACCTTATCGTAAGCGATATGGAAGTCGAAAATACGTATAGACAGGAATTTGAACAGGCATCTGTCTCTTATATCGTTATTGAACCTCAAGCCTTTCAGGATACAGTCATAAGCGACAATGAAGATGATCTCAAAGGCTATTATTCGAACAATAAAGAAAAATTTAGAAAACCGGAGCAGATAAATGTCAAATATATCCAGATAAAGTTAGAGCAATTCAAAGAAGGAATCCTGATAACAGAAGAAGAAATTAAAAAATATTACGATAATAATAAAGAAGAGTTCAAGGCAGAAAAAACTGATGATAAAAAAGAAACGACCCAAGAATACAAAAGTTTAGCCGATGTATCGGAAACTATCAAAGATAAGTTAATCGAGAAAGAAATGATTAACCAGGCCTCAGGCCTTTCCCGAACCATTATGAATAAGCTATACGGTGATGTAAGTTTTGATGATGTAGCTAAAGAACATGGACTGGCCGCTAAAGAAACAGGCCCATTTTCCATGTTTGATCAGATCCCTAAGATCGGGTTAAGTTTTCCATTTCTAAAAGCAGCCTTTTCCTTAAAACCAGGCGAAGTAAGCCAAATAATAAAAGCACCTACTGCTTATTATATTCTCAAACCTATCAAAAAAATCAAACCTTATATTCCTGAATACGCAGATATAACAGATGACGTAAAAAAACTTTATATAGAAGCACAGGCCCAGATAATTGCCATTCAAAAAGGCAAGCAAGTACGTTCTGAACTTATTGATCTTATAAATACAAAACAAATGAATTTTAAAGATGCCTCGGCTGAACTTGAATTTACCGTAAAGAAAGCCGATAATATTACACGCTCAGGATATATCCCGGAACTGGGCTTTAGCAAAGAGTTTGCTGCAGCTGCCCTAGAACTTAAAAAAAATGCTATATCCAGTTTAATTAAAACTCCATCCGGATTATGCCTAATCAGTTTAGATGAGATAAAACCCCTGGACATGGATAAATTTAAGGAGCAAAAAAAAGATTACTCGATAAAAGTTATAAACACTAAGAAGGCAAAATTTTTAAGCAGCTGGTTTGAGGATATTAAACTTAAAGCGAACGCTCAAACTTATATTGATAAAGAACAGCAATGACAAAACTCATTCTTGCCTCTGCATCGCCTAGGAGGAAAGAACTTCTAGAAAAAGCAGGCCTTAAAATATTTATAAGGCCAAGTAATATCATTGAAGGACCAAATACAGCTCCTTCTGTTGAACATTACTGTATTGGCCTTGCATTATCTAAAGCACAAAACATAGCCTCAAAACATAGTAATGCCATAGTAATCGGCGCTGATACCATAGTTGTTTATAATAATAAAATATTTGGAAAACCAAAAAATATACGCGATGCCAAAACGATCCTTTGCACACTCAATGGAACAAGGCATTTTGTTTACACAGCAATAGCTGTTATTAACATAAAAGAAAACAGAAGAATAGTAGACATAGAAAAATCAACCATTTTTACAAGGCCTCTCTCCCGCAAACAAATCAATATGCTTTCTAAAAAAAATCACGATAAAGCCGGAGCATATGCTATCCAGGAAAAAACAGATATGTTCATTAGGAAAGTCAAAGGGGATTTCTATAATGTAGTCGGAATGCCTATTAATAGTTTACGCAGAATATTACTGGAATTCAATGTAAAAATGGGAGTTTTAAAATAGAGCCATTAAAAAGCTTCAAAATTTTTTCTGGTCGTCATTGATTTTTTCATTTTTTCCACATACTTATAATACGGACAGCATTTACAAGACCCATAGCGCTCAACATATTTGCAAAGTTTTTCCGCTTTCATTGGATGCATCAGAAGCATTTCGTGCTCAGTCATATCTCTGCCTTCCTGCTGCGCAATTTTAGCCAGCTTATCAAGCCTTTTTTCAGCTTCATTATCACGCATAGTTCCGGCAACTTCCCAACAAACCTCCCCTTTATCAGGATAAGCACAGCATGTACGCTCTTCATTGCATCTCATATACTCCCAACATCTATCAATATGCTTCTTCATCAAAAATCCTTTTCAAACCATTTCAATTAAGCTTTTAACTCTTAATCAATATCTTAAGCGCTTGCAAATATTTATCTTTTGTTTTAGTTACGATCTCTTCCGGCAACTCTGGCCCAGGAGGAGTCTTATCCCAGTCAAGCGTCTCTAGATAATCCCTAACAAACTGCTTGTCAAAGCTAGGCTGGCTTCTACCTGAAGCATATTCATCCAGCGACCAAAACCGGGAAGAATCAGGAGTCAAAACCTCATCAATAAGAATGATTTTATCGCCGATTTTTCCAAATTCAAATTTTGTATCTGCTATAATTATACCATGTTTTTGAGCATAATCACACGCCTTCATATAAATCGCAATGCTCAACTCTTTTAATTTATCAGTTGTTTGCTTTCCAATCTGCTTCTCGACATATTCCTGCGAAACATTTTCATCATGCCCAACTTCTGCTTTTGTAGATGGCGTAAAAATAACTTCTGGCAATTTGTCGGATTCTCTTAATCCCTCTGGAAGCTTAATTGCGCAAATAGTACCGGTCTTCTTATAATCCTTCCAGCCTGAGCCAGATAAATATCCTCTGACTACGCATTCAACCGGCAAAGGCTGCGCCTTCTTAACAAGCATCGAGCGCCCTCTAAGAAGTTCTTTATAGGGAGCTAATTCTTGAGGGAATTCATCTACATCTGTACTTATCAGATGATTATCTATAATATCACTAGTGAAATCAAACCAGAACTTAGAAACTTCTGTAAGCACCTGCCCTTTCCCGGGTATCGGTGTAGGCAGAATAACATCAAAGCAGGAGATCCGGTCTGATGATATTATTAAAAGCTTATCATCAAGATCATAAATTTCTCTTACCTTTCCGCGCTTGAAAAATTTCACACCTTTTAATTCAACTGTTGTTGCTGCATTTGTGTTCATGGAGCCTCCCTTTATCTAAAAACTATAATTGATCAGGAATCACATAATCACCTATCTTAGATTTCAATGCCTGCAAACGCTTGCGTTGACCATCAAGTTTGGCAAATACCATGTTTGGAATACCAATGGCATTGGTCTCGTATATTTCAAAAATTCTTTCTATCTTCGCTAGATTTTCCGGAATACGAATCTTAAACTGCTCATTATATAAAAGTTCAGAATAGTCTATATTCAAAACCTCTTTGAATAAGCGTTTCAAATCGTTATAACGCGGAATCTGACCGATAGGAGTAGTAATTGCTCCCGCATCATTATGTATTCGCAATTCCATCCATTTTAACCAAACACGTTTATCCTGCATACCACTCAAGTATTTACCGTCTGAGTCTTTAAGAAAATAATTTGATCCAAAAATAATCGGAACATTGTCCATACCCTTACCAAAATCAAGATGATTTTGAATATATTTGCCCATTGGGATAGAAAGGAAATCAAGATTTGCCATTAGACAAAATTTACGGATACCTTCTCTGCCTAATGTAGCAGCCGTAGTTTCAGATTCAAGGGAACTGGCCAGGCAAACAACTCCATGATCCCAGTCAAAACTCTGAAAAACTGGAACCCAAGTATCTGAATCTCTTCCCCCATATATAATCCCGCCAACTTTAGCTCCCTGAGGATCTTCTAGCTTTTCATCGCGATTCTTTAATGTTCTTATTGGAATTGTATAGCGAGCATTATTATGTGAATGCGCTAATTCTGTACCCACGACATTTTTTGCCCCTTTTCTCCAATTCCCTGCATAATTAACACCTTTATTAGGAATTTCATGTCCATCTCCCTGCCAAGCAGGAGCGCCGTCCACATTTAAAACATTGGAAAAAATAACTTCACCTTTAGCTGTCAATACATCCCATATTTTTGGATCATCTTTTGCCTTAACATCTTTTATAATACCAAATATACCTCGTTCTACGTTTACAGCATAGACACTGTTATCCTTTTTACGCAAATAAGCAATATCATCACCTACAATACTCTCGCCTTCAACCATACAAGTTGAAGTCTTTCCGCAGGCACTCGGATAAGCACCGGTAAAATAAGACTTTCTTCCATTAGGCCCTTTAACTCCCATCAAGAACATATGTTCTGCAAGCCATCCCTCTTTGTTTGCTTTATTAATAGCAAGACGCAAAGCTAATTTTTTAAGACCAACTGTGTTTCCGGCATATTGAGTATTAGTAGTAAAAACAATGCCGTCTAACAGATCAATATAAACTCTCCGTTTATCCACATTTTTACTTACATTATGCTCAAGCTCTCCGGCAGAATGTACATATTTAAAAAATTCTATATCATTGCCTTGTTTCTTGAATGCTTCATACGCAGGACGATAAAGAATATCTTCTGAATGAGCAACATACGCTGAATCAGTTATCTGTACCGCATATATAGAAAATTCTGAATTAACCGGCCCCAGGCACATAAACATCACAAACATCTGTTTGCCAACCATAATATCTTTAAGAAAAACCCTGACTTCTTCTAATCCAGGGTTACGTTCTGTGGTATTAATATGTGCGCCTAATTTTATCTCTGGAGTTACTAAAAATTTAGTATTTGCTTTATCCCTTGCCTGATCATTAATTCCATCAAAATGAATAGTATGACCATCTTTTTTTAAAGCAACTTCCTCCCCCAGTTCCTTAGCCCTATTTCTAATGTAATCAATATCAGCAGCTATATCTGTTCTAACAAAAACAGAATCAGGATTGCATAATTCAGTATATTCAGAAACATATGCTACTATATCATCATTATTTAAAACCATTAAATTAGCATAACTGTTTTCAACACACTTTTTTTCTAAATTTGTTATTAATTGTTTATTCATAATTCACTTCTCCTTATATTATTGTTTAGCTAGATTAATTTGTGATTATAGCAAATCACATGAAAAATTTCAAGTGTAAGTTATTTATTTTTAGGGGGTACTTTTTCTGCACATAAAAACTATTTTTGAATTAATTCGATAACGAATTTATGTTCATTCCATTCCATAAATCCTATCTCATTATTAAAATCCTCTTTTGGGTTCTCACCACTTTCTAATAAAAAAGCCCACTGCAAATGCAACGGGCTTTTTTAATATGGCGGAGCCGACGGGGTTCGAACCCGCGACCTTCGGATCGACAGTCCGACGTTCTAAACCAGCTGAACTACGGCTCCTTAATTTTTAATTTTAAAATTAACCTCATAGTTGATTTGCAACTGAGAAGAATATATCAAAAATTAAACTTTACATTCACATCACAGCTAATAACCTGCCATGGTTTACCATGAGCGAGTTGCATCAGCCTCAAGTCTAATGGTGGGCGCGGTAGGACTCGAACCTACGACCCCCTCCTTGTAAGGGAGGTGCTCTAACCAACTGTGCTACGCGCCCGATTTGTTAGAGTTAGAGTCTACAACATTTAATTTATTTTGTCAATAGAGCCCTTAAATTGATCTTTGCACTATCTCCAGTTGTTGTTTAAATAATAATCTTTTCGGCTTAAAAATGATTCCATTTTGCCTAAGAAAATTTTCAGTCCTACTCAAAAATTCAATTGCAAAATCCCAGTTTCGCCGTTCTAATGTATTTTTTTCAGCCTTCGGATCCATATTTGCAATTAAGCTTGTTGGGATCACTACAACAAATTTATCTCCCTCGTTTGCAAAAGTTATTTGCTGTGATTTTATCTTAGTTTTATTTCCATCATCAACAATCCTGATTTCAAAATCCTCATAAAAATAAGTTTCTAGCAAAAACGGCATTAGATATTTTCCTAATATACTGTTGCCCTCATTCTGCTTTTTAAAAGCCAACCAATTTGGTATATGAATTTCTTTATCCATTGAATTGAGTTCAACAATTACTTTATTCTCACTTACATCCTTTGCAATTTTTTGTTTAGCATTAACATTTGGATTTATATCCCGCTCAATCTGATTAATAATTTTCATTATCGGTTTAAAGCAACTTTTATTATCTTTATTCACAAGATAGGGCTGATCTGCATCCTGCTTATATCCATTAAGCCATCCAAGGGACACAATTACAACCGGTTTACCTTTTATATACACTTTGTAAGGTAGCGTTTTCTGAAAATTATCACAAAATCTTATTTCAATGTCTGAAAATTTTACTCTTTTATTTTTATTCATAAAATATAAAGCAAAATCCTCAATCCGATTATTTATCCCTGCTTCTCTGTCTTCATACTTATGCCTAAACTTTAGAATATTCTCCTTAATTATTTCTTTTGTTCCTAGCCTAATCCGAGCAAAGGTCTGATCAATCAAATGCTTAAATTCTATTTTTGCTGCATAAAAATTATAAGGAATGACCAAGATTCGAGAACCTTTAAACTCCATAAAATACGGTTTTTTCCTCTGGGAATCAACCACGATCCGAATTTGGAGATCTTTATATGTTTGATCTTTCATATTGAGAGAGCATTGCTCAAAAAATTTAGACAAAGACTTTACTTTTTCTTTTTTTAACTCAAGCTTAGGATATAAGTGATCCAATGTTTTGTTAATTATCTTATTCTGCTGATTCCAAGTATTAACCCATCCCAGAGTATTCTCCTGGATAAACTCCTCATCAGGAACAACTAAATTATCCTCACTCTGCCCTTCTCTTGTGCATGCTATTAACTCTGTTACTGATTGGTCCATATTCCTAAAAATAGCTATTATACTGTGACTAACTGCATCATTTCTGGCTTGTAAAATTTGATCTGTGCCTAATATTTCTGAATTAGGAATTAAAGATTCAGGAACCAATAATGTATATCGGCCATTAAATTTCATAAGTATCACATTTCGCCCAAACCTATGCGGCTTTTTCACAAACCGAATATCAAAATCCTCGGCAAATTTAATATTCTCTAAATTCGGCAGTAAAAAATCCTCAATAAAAAGCTTAATATCAATATTGGACCAGTATCGCAGTAAATCAGGAATAACCAGATTTCTTTTTAAAGAATCAAAACTAACAATTGTACTATCTACAATTGACTGCATCACAGGAGAGAGCTGCTTATCAAAATCACCAGCATCATCATCACTCTCTTTAATTGTCTGATAAATAACATCTAGAATTATTTTACTAGCTGTTTGATAAGCCTCCTTAATCTTCTCATTTGAGGCCCTACCGCCATTTTTATCCGGCAGCCAAAGCAACGGCACAATCACACAATACTTATTATCAATAAAAGCAGGATAGGGATAAACAATCGTTAAATCCGGATCATGAATAATCCTTAAATCAATATCAGAGAAATCTTTATTTTTAATTTGATTCATAAAAAAATCTAAAAAATTATTCACTCGCGACGTAATTGTTTCCTTAAAAAATTTTTGCCTTTTAAGTCCATTATTAGACTGCCATGCATTTTCAATAATTACCTGCTTAGAAGAAAGCTCTACCCGAGCAATTGTATTTTCCATTATTTTGCTTTGTTTAGATTCTACCCAATTTTTTATTTTCTCTGTGAGAATATCAGTCTCAGAAGGAATTTTTATTGGTATTTTCAAACCATCAATATCAAGCATGCCTGTCTGATTACTAATCGTTAATGCTTTTTGATTAACATCCTGAAAAGCCCGGTTATTGATTTGCAATGCGGGAGAAAGCATATCCGCGGCAAATACACAAGTTACCGAGAAAAATGTATTAATGATTAATACCGCTATGATTTCAGTTATTGATTTATTCATATTAAAAAAATCCTTCACCTATCTCCAATCAACCTTTACCAAATATCTAAATTGCTTGTTCCAACAAATACCTTACTTCTACTTTTTCTTTAAACTCATTCATTTACAGAGTTTTGCGAATTTACTAAAATTTCTGATCCCTTCTGCAACTGGACTTCTCTCACAATAAAATTTTAAGAAGAATCCCCCTTATGTGAAAAAGGTATAAAAGTATACCATAAGTTTTTATTCTTTGCAAATTAATCCAATGCTTTATCTTATTGATTTTAAATAAGTTATGTGTGTTTTTATGGAAAGTTTTTAAATGAGTTTTAAAGAAGACCAGATTTCAGTCTATCGAAAGGCACAAATTAAAATTAACCATCCCTCCCCCTTCATAGGGTTAGGAATGGTTAATACTTATAACTATTTGATTATTCAACAGTAACGCTTTTTGCCAGGTTTCTCGGCTGATCAACATCACAGCCTAAGCCCACGGCGATCTGATATGCAAGAAACTGAAGCGGCAGAGCAATAAGCAAAGGGGAGAAAAAATCGTCAATCTCAGGTATTTCAATAATATAATCTGAATATTCCCTCCTGCTTATCTCCTTATCGCCTTTTGTGGCAATAGAAAGAACAGTGCCTTTTCGTGCCTTTATTTCTCTGATATTTGAAAGCATTTTTTCATACACTTCCGACTTTGTGGCTATACATACAACCAAAGGGAATTCATCAATAAGTGCTATCGGCCCATGTTTCATTTCACCAGCAGGATAACCTTCAGCGCTTATATATGTTATCTCTTTTAATTTTAGGGCTCCTTCCAAGGCACTGGGGTAATTCACATTACGCCCTAAATATAAAAACGGAAAATCCCCAAAACGCCGGCCATAAGTAGAATGCGAAAGTCTTGCCCATTTCTTAGCATATTCAAGCGCTTTTTTAGGATTTTTAAACTGTACGATATCGTCTTCGAGAAACTTAAACTGCTCCGCAAGACGGTAATGATAGCGATTTACATATTCAAAAGCAATCTTTTTTACTTTTTTTTGATTTTTTATAATATCTTGCATAAGAGCAGGTATTGTTTTCATTTTGTCTGTATAGCTAGAAAGCTGTTTATTAGTAATTGTTCCTTTGATCCCTGACAGATATAAGCCCAACAAATAAAAGGTCATCAGCTGTGCCGTATATGCCTTTGTCGAGGCAACGGAAATTTCCGGGCCTGCCAGCGTATATATAACCCCGTCTGATTCCCGGGCAATTGAACTGCCTACAACATTACAAATCGAGAGTATCTTTGCTCCCTTGTCTTTTGCCGCACGCAAACTGGCTAATGTGTCCGCAGTCTCCCCGGATTGACTGACCGGGATAATCAGGGTTTTATTCTTAGTAATAATCTGCTGGCGATATCTGAACTCACTGGATGTATCAACATTAATAGGAACATGGAGCATTTTTTCTAAAATATATTTACCGCATAGCCCGGCATGATAAGCCGTCCCGCAGGCAATTATCTGAATGTTTGTTATATTTTTCAGCTGACTACGGGATAGATTAATATTTTCAAAAGCAATGGCCTTTGACTTTATACGATTCCTTAGAATGCGCTCCATCACATGCGGCTGCTCTTCTATTTCTTTTAGCATAAAATGCGCGTATCCCGCTTTTTCAGCACTAGCAGCATTCCAGTTTATTCTAACCTTCTTTTTTTTGATCTCTTTGCACTTTTGATTAAATACTTTAACTTCGCTTTTACTTATCTTTGCAATTTCATTATTATCCAAATATATGATATCTCGAGTATGTGATAGTATCGCCGGAACATCTGAAGCAATAAAATTTTCTCCTTTACCTAGGCCTACGATCAGAGGACTATCTTTACGGGCCGCAATAAGCACATCAGGTTCATGTAAAGAGATCACTCCCAACGCGAAGCTTCCCTTAAGATATCCTATTGTGCGGCAAACAGCAGCCAGCAGATCTCCTTTATAAAGTTTTTCCACTAAATGCGCAATCACCTCTGTATCTGTTTGAGAGGAAAACTTGTGGCCTTCTGCTTTTAGTTTTATCTTCAATTCATGATGGTTTTCAATAATGCCGTTATGGACCACAAGGAAATTTTTTGTATTCCCGTAATGCGGATGGGCATTTACCTCATTGGGCTCGCCATGAGTTGCCCAGCGGGTATGGCCAATACCAAGATGCCCTGCGACATGACGATCTATGAGGCAATCAGACAGGACCTTAAATTTTCCCGCCCTTTTAAGAAGATAAAGCCGCTTTCTTTTATCAATTATTGCAATCCCGGCTGAGTCATACCCTCTATATTCTAGAGAGCGAAGGCCTTTGATAAGTATTGTTGCTGAGTTTCTATTTCCGATATATCCTACAATCCCGCACATAAATGCTCCTTCGTCGCGTCACAAGCTACAAGTAATAATTCTTAAGTTAATTTTATTATTCTAATATCCCCAAGTGGTGTGAACAATCCAAGAACTGGGAATAACTGTTTTAGCGGATTAGGTACGCCGATTTTACAGGATGTGAAAAATAGGCGACCGTCCTCGCAGTTTTACATGGATGTAAAACGAGAATGAGCTAAAATAGTTTTCTCAGATCTTGCTACTAAACTAAACCAAAAGCGTTAGTATATCCTAAAACTCATATTCTCTTATAAACTATGTTTCCGTTTACTATTGTCATCCTACATTTAAAATCTTTATCAAAAATAACAATATCGGCGTCATAACCTTTTGAAATTACTCCCTTTATGTTATCAACGCCGATGATTTTTGCCGGATTAAGACTAGCCATCCCAACCGCCTGAGTAATTGAAACTCCACACAAGTATACCATATTTTTCACAGCCTGCAACAAATTCAGCTTACTTCCTGCGATGGTAAAATTTTCCATACGGTAAACACCCTCGATTATCTCTAAAGACTTCGTATCCATAGCTGCCACAGAATCGCTTACCAAAACGATCTTGTCAGCCAATTTGCATTTCACTAAAAGCCTAAGATTATCCGGATGCACATGATGCGTATCAGCAATAACCTCTGCGGAAATTCGGTCATCAAGCAAAACCTGGGTAATAACGCCCGGATTCCTGGAAGAAATCCCACTCATGCGATTAAAAACATGCGTGGTATATAAACACCCTTGGTCTATTGCTTTTTTTGTCTGCTCAATGCTTGCATCTGTATGCCCGATTGCCGCAACAATTTTATTTTTCCTTAACATCTTTATTAAGGATATACTATTTTTAAGCTCAGGGGCTATTGTTATTATCCTGATCTTTCCAGGCGCTTTTTTAACCCATAACTTTACTGCCCGAATATCAGGATCTATAACAAACTGCTTAGGCTGCGCTCCAGCCATAACTTTGTTTATGAAAGGACCTTCAAGATGAACGCCCAGGCATTTTGAACCTTTTAGCAAAGGATCAGGTAAAACAGACAATGACTTTGAAAATTGATTCAGACTTCTTGTTTGAAGACTATTTAAAAAACCTGTCACCCCATATTTTGCCTGCATCATGGATATTTTATTTATATCACCATGTATATGAAGATCAATAAACCCCGGAGCCACATAGGCTGATGCAGCATTTATATACTCAGTGTTTCTTAAAATCGGTTTTACCCCTCTACCGATCTTTATTATCTTATTACCATTAATATTTATCCAAGAATTATTTACAATCTTATCCCCGCTTATCAAGCGAGAATTATGGATTAGTATTGATCTATGTTTTTGGCGAAGATGGGTTTTGTTTATTTTTACCTGAATAATTTTTCCAGCCCTTTTTTAATTTGATTCTGAATTTCAGATTCTCCTGCGGAGCTATCTCCCCCCTTGTCCAATAAACTCTTAATCCCTGTTTTTATTAGATCTTGTGTGGGAAAAATCATTTTGTATTTCAAATGCTCAAGCCTGTCATAAACCCTTACCTTAGGCAGCGGCACGCTTGTTCCTGCTTCAATTGTTGCCAGGAAATCAACATATTGTTCTAGATCAATATACCCCTTACCAGATATGGTTGCCTCAGCAGCGCTCAGAATAAGATCCTGAGTTTGTAATTTCCCATCACTAAGTGTAAAAGTTGCTGAGGCCTGCTCTATATTCATATCAGCAAGTTTAGCAATATTAAGAGAATTAGCCACTTTGGAAAAATTTGACGGCATTTTCACCTTACCGTTCATTAATTCAACTGATCCTTGTCCCTTTAGGCTATTTAAATCCACTGCCGGTCCAGAAATCTCAACATGGGCCCGAACAGCACCTTGCCCCATATTCAGCCCTATTAAATCCTCTATGAGCATTTCTATTTCAATCCCCTGCAGATCTATTAAAGCTTTTACCGGCAAGTCTTTACTAAAAATTTCCGCTTCCGCCGTTCCTGTAATTTTCCCGCTGTAAAAATCACCATCTAGATCAGAAAGGTTAAGCTTTCCGTTTCGAAGCTTAATATCTGCTTTTAATCCTGTAACTTTTATTTTTTCTACTGCTACATTATTAAGCTCTATCTTTGCATCCGCAATCAAGTTATTTATCACAGCCATCGCACCTTTACACTCTGCAGTTATTTTACAATCTCCCGCAAGAGCCGGAAGCTGAACTCCAGAGAGCAAATCCGGGATATTTTCGAGCTTTATAAGTCCATCAAAAGTTAAAGCAATATTAGGCTTTTCAAAATCTGATACTGTCCCTTTTATGGAAAGATTTGTCTTCATATAATCAATATTAAACTTTCTGATATTTATGTCTTTTTTATCATAATCACCCTTAACAAAGATATTCAATATTTGAGCGCCTATAGTGGCAGTTATATTTTCGCTTGCAAAATCCCTTTGCGAACAAATAATTCTGCCTTTTATATTTGTTATCTCTCCTGTTTCTTTAATACCCTTAACACTTATATCAGCAAGATCAACTACTGCAGAAAATTTCACATCATCTTTTCCTTTAATATTAATATCAATGTCTATTTTGCCACCACCCTGCGCCTCTAAATCAGCCTGCTTAAACACAAGACCCTTTATCACTAATTTTAATTTTGCTGAAAAAGCATTATTACTTATAGCCGGGATCGACTTTAGTCCAAGATCAATAGTACTAACCGATAAAAAAAGGCTATTATCCGGATTTAATATTTCCACATCAGAAAAAAGCACACCTTTGATAGGAAAATAAGCAGCCTTTCTCACCCGAACATTCTTTCCCAGATTCTCCTCCAAAAAGTTTATGACAATTGGTTTCAAATGCTTGGGAATATATATATAATTTAAGTAGATAAAAACACCGCCGAGTAAACTGATCAGTACAATTAAGCTAATAATCACGATTTTTTTCATCACCGTCTCCCTGGGATAATCCTCTTAAATAAGCTGGATTATATCTAATTACAACAATTATTGATTATCACAAATATTAATTTCTAAAAGTAGTTCGCTGTGGTCAAGTTTGTAATCTCTGAAATCAAGACATCCTACCATTTTTTTGCCATAGGATACCTTTAGTCATTTAGCTCTCTAATCGTTAGAGAAAGAAAACAATCCTTTCCAAAATTTCTTTTTTTGCTTATTTCTTATAACTTGAGCTATCTGTTCTCTTGCCTTATTCGCTGCTACTTCACCTGCTTTAATACACAAATTTGCCTTTGAAAAAGTTGCCCAGCTAATATTGCCCACTTCTGGATAAATTATTACATCCGCGCCCCTTAGTCTAATATTGCTCAAATGCCAGGCCCGTATAGCATCTCCTTGAAACATTATATCTAAGCCATTACCTAATTTCTTAGTATAATCTACATGGGCTTCAACCCCAACAGCAATAACAATATCCGCGCCCATAGCTCTTGCTGCATCAACCGGCACGCTACCGATTATCCCCCCATCAACAAGTAAGCGTTTTCCGCGCTTAACAGGAGGGAAAACACCCGGCAATGATGATGAGGCCAAAACAGCCTCCTTGATGCTTCCTTTAGACAAGGTCACTTCATCTCCTGTACGTAAATCTACACATGTACAGCAAAAGGGTATTTTAATTTTTTTAAAATCAGTGTCTATATCAAGATTATCAAAGATCCAGGCAATATCTTTAACGCTAAAAACCCATCTTTTTATTGCCCTTACATTAACTAGCACCATCTGCTTGACAAAAGAAAATAAAGAGTTAATAATAAGCTTCTTCTCATCTGAAGGAGAATAACCGCTTATTAATTGCTCAATGGCCCTTACTTCCTTTCGCTCCAGCATACCCATCATACGTCTTTCAATAGCATTGATATTCGGATTTAATGCATACTGTGCTCCGATCATTGCTCCCATGCTAGTGCCTGCGATCATGTCAATCTGCACACCCTGCGCTTGCAAAGCTCTTATTATTCCAATATGCGCTACGCCGCGCACTCCGCCTCCGCCTAAAGCTAGCGCTACTTTTACTTTCCTTGCCATAAATTTCCTTTCTTTATCTAAAATAAGTTAAATATATTGTAAAACTATCAGAAGGATAAGTCAATAAGAGGTTTAGGTGAATTCATAGCAAATCCGGCAATTCAATATTACCGGCTATTAAAGCCAACTTCTTTGCCCTTGGCCACCCCTTGATTTGAGCCTCAGATTTCAAGGCATTTGATTTACTCTGGCATTGTTTACTAAATACAAGCTTTACGGGAAGATGCGCTCTGGTATACTTACTTGCCTTAGCCTGATTATGCAAATCCAACCTGCGATTTAAATCATTTGTAATCCCAGTGTATAAACTGCCCCCTTTGCATTTTAATATATAAATATGCCACATGGAAACATTATAACATGAGAAAAAACTTTAAGGCAGATTAATTAGTTGTGGAGGGAATATGAACCGTTGTTTCCGCCACAAAGTATGGCGTCCGCTAAAAACACTTGGTCTACACTACGCATCCCCAGGGGGTCGTTTCCTCCTTTGCCAAAGGCTACGTAGGACAGCTTCGCTAAAAAACAGCTATGGTGGGCAAGCCGCACTTGAGCCGACCTGTCCTCCGTAGCTTTAGCAAAGGAGGATAAGGGAGAAACAATCTTTCTTCCTATAACCCTTTTTTTGGGTTCAAATCCCCTGGGGACGCCTACAAAAAAATAGACCACTCTAAAAAGAGTGGCCTTATTTTTTGGCGTCCCCAAGGGGATTTGAACCCCTGTCGACAGATCGAAAATCTGTTGTCCTGGACCAGGCTAGACGATGGGGACATAATAGTTTAAAGTTTTAAGCCTTTAAGGTCCAAAGTACTATGTTGAATACTTTTTACTTTTAACTTTTTACTTTTAACTTAATAGTGGTGAGCCGCCTTGGTCTCGAACCAAGCACAACCGCCTTAAAAGGGCGGTGCTCTACCAGATGAGCTAGCGGCCCACTATATCTTAAAGGAAATCTAAAACTAGACCTCCATTATGTCGTTTTCTTTTTTCTTTGAAAGAACTTCTAAATCTTTAATGCATTTATCTGTAAGCTTTTGGATATCATCCTGAGCATTGAAACTTGCATCTTCTGTGATAGTACTGTTTTTTTCCGCCAACTTTATGTTTTCGTTTGCTTCACGACGCACAGCCCGTATCGCAACCCGTCCTTCTTCAGTAAGTCTGTGTACTACTTTAACAAGCTCCGCGCGTCTTTCCTTTGTTAATGGCGGAACGCTCAAGCGAATAACTTTTCCATCATTTGAAGGAGGAATACCCAGTTCAGATTTTTGAATAGCTTTTTCAATAGCACCTATACTTGATATATCCCAAGGCTGAATAACAATTAGTCTTGCCTCAGGAGTGGACATACCCGCAAGCTGCTTTAATGGTGTCGATGTACCGTAATAATCCACACGCAGCCCCTCAACTAAACTGGTACTGGCTCTGCCTGTGCGAACAGTACTAAAATCACGTGCGCAAACCTCTATTGACTTTTTCATTTTATCTTCAGCTTGATTAATTATTTCATTAACTGCCATACATGCCTCCTAAACGATTTTTTTCGCCAGGTTAAAGTCCGATTTATCTTACAAGCGTACCAATTGGAGCTCCCTGCATTACTTTTTTAATATTTCCTTTTTTAAAAAGATTAAAAACAACTATCGGCAATTTATTTTCCATACAAAGAGTAACCGCAGTACGATCCATAACCTTTAAATCCTTATTAACCACCTCAATATAAGTAAGCTCTTTAAACCTTTTTGCTTCCTTATTTTTCATTGGGTCATCAGAATAAACACCGTCTACTTTTGTTGCTTTTAATATTACATCCGCATTAATCTCTATCGCCCTCAATGCAGCAGCCGTATCAGTAGTAAAATAGGGATTACCCGTCCCTCCGGCAAATATTATGATCCTGCCTTTTTCTAAATGCCTGACCGCTTTTCTGCGAATATAAGGCTCTGCAAGCTCCTGCATATCTATCGCAGTCTGTACGCGTGTATGAACCCCGATCTTTTCTAAGGCATCCTGAAGAGCCAAGGCATTAATAACTGTTGCCAGCATACCCATATAATCAGCTGTAACCCTGTCAATCGCCCGGCCAATTGTAGACGCGGCCCGGAAAATATTGCCTGCTCCGACTACAATAGCGATTTCAAGACCTTTTCCATTAATTTCTTTTAGCTGCTGGGCTATATTTAAAAGAACACCAGCATCTATACCATAGCCTTTTTTTACATTTTGAAGCGCTTCTCCGCTGAGTTTCAAGACAACTCTACGATATGCTGGTTTTTTAGCCATTAATAAATATCCTATTTCAAAATTAAGTTTTTAAATTTATTCAGAATAAAAAAAGGTTACAAATCTTCGCCTAATTGATAACGGGCAAATCTGCGGATTTTGATATTCTCACCAATTTTCGCTATTATAGAATTCAAGTAATCCTTTATCTTTATTTTATCGTCCTTAACATAAGGCTGCTCTAAAAGACAGACTTCTGAATAAAATTTATTTATTTTGCCTGCGATCATCTTCTCTATCACATTTGCCGGTTTATTGCCTGCCTGAGCAATAATGATCTCTTTTTCCTTTTCTACCAATTCTGCGGGAACCTGCTCTGGCTCAAGAAACTCAGGATTAGCTGCCGCGATCTGCATGGCAACATCTTTAACAAACTGCTGGAATTGTTCGTTTTTAGCAACAAAATCAGTTTCACAGTTAACCTCAACAAGTACGCCGATCTTCCCACCAAGATGTATATAAGACTCAATCAGCCCCTCTTTGGCAGCCTTGCCGGCTCTTTTTGCTGCTACAGCCAGACCTTTCTTACGCAGTTCTGCAATTGACTTTTCTATATCACCACCAGTTTCAATAAGTGCTTTTTTACAATCCATAAATCCGGCATTAGTTTTTTCTCTAAGTGATTTAATTTGATCAGCTGTTACACTCATTACTATTCCTTCCCTTTTGCTTTCGACGTCTTTTTCTTTACTGAAGTTGTTTCCTTTTTCGCCTTTTCAGATTTCTTTTTTACAGTCTGCCCTTTACTGACATCCTTTGCTTCTTTAGCTACTTCTTTAGCTACTTCTTTAGCTACTTCTTTAGCTGCTTCTTTAGAAACAGAAGCTTCACTTTTTCTAGTCTTTACATAATTACTGTTGCCTTCAATAATCGCCTCAGCAATAGCAGCTGCCACAAGTCTAACTGATTTTATCGCATCATCGTTTCCCGGGATAACATAATCAATGACATCAGGATCCGAATTAGTATCAACTAATGCGACTATTGGTATCTTTAAGCGACGCGCTTCTTTTACCGCGGTTTCTTCTTTTTTAATATCTACAACAAAAAGAGCGCCGGGAAGTTTGTCCATATTTCTGATTCCACCTAAATTTTTCAGAAGTTTTAACATTTCCTTAGTATAAATAGCAACTTCCTTTTTCTTCAGCTTATCAAAAGTCCCATCATCGCGCATAGTTTCAAGCTTCTCCAAGCGCTTAATGCTATTTCGAATAGTTCCAAAATTTGTCAAAGTTCCGCCCAACCAGCGTTGATCTACATAGAACATTTCACAACGGTTTGCCTCGTCAACAATTGCTTGTTGAGCCTGTTTCTTTGTACCGACAAAAAGAACATATTCACCACTAGACGCAATACCATTTAGAAAATCACAGCCAGCCTTAAGCTCCTTTTCTGTTTTTTCCAGATTGATAATATAAATACCATTCCGTTCGCCAAAAATATAACGAGCCATTTTAGGATTCCAACGCCTTGTCTGGTGCCCAAAATGCACCCCTGACTCCAATAACTGTTTGATTGAAACTGCCAAATTAATCCTCCTTTTTAATATTCTATAAACAACTGGATATAAATCTTTTTTTTAAACGTTAAAATACTATATCATATTATTGTATTAATACAAGTTTTTTTTACATTTTCTCCGAAATGCCTAAATCTGTCCCTCTGGCAACCCCCCATATCTTAGGGCAAAAACTCCAAATCTGAGAGTTTTCTATATACCCCATTTTGCTTCAAAAGCTCCTCATGTGTGCCTTCCTCAATGATTTCCCCCTTATCAAAGACAAGAATCCTCTTAATTTTCTTAACCGTTGCCAGTCGGTGAGCAATAATAAATGCCGTTCTATCCATAAGAAGATTATCCAGCGCTTCCTGCACTAAACGGGTCGATTCAGCATCAAGCTGAGAAGTTGCCTCATCCAATATCAAAATAGGCGGGTTATTCAATATAGCGCGGGCTATAGCTAAACGCTGTTTTTGCCCTCCAGAGAGCTTTACCCCCATATCTCCGATTACCTCATTATACCTATGCGGCAAATTTTCAATGAATTCATGAGCTTCGGCTATTTTTGCCGCTTTGATCACCTCTTCATCTGTAGCATCAAATCTACTATAAGCAATATTATTTCTCACCGTATCATGAAAAAGCATTAAGTCCTGGGTAACAATACCTATCTGTGAACGAAGCGATTTAAAAGTAACATCTCTTATATCCGTGCCATCGATTTTTATCTTTCCTTTAACCGGGTCATAAAAACGCGGTATTAAATTAACCAAAGAGGTTTTTCCCACTCCGCTTGCGCCTACTAAACCGATGACTTCTCCCCTTTTAACCTTTAAATTGATGTTTTTCAAAATCATCTTCTGATCATAGCCGAAATTTACATTTTCAAATGTTATTTCTTTGCTGATCAAATCAAGTTCTTTCGCGTTTTTCTTCTCGGCCACTTTAATCGGAGCATCAAGAACTTCAAAGATTCTCTTTGCCGCTGCCAAGCCTTGCTGATTTATGCTGTGTATTTCACTCAAACGCCTGCAAGGTTTAATTAATGACATGAGCGCTCCTAAAAAAAGCATAAATATCCCAAAAGACATTGTTCCCTGGATAACACCTCTGCCACCATAATAAAGAAAAGCCGCTCCGCCGCAAGCACCAATAAATTCAGTAAAAGGACCCAGGACCAAAGCCCTTTTCTGCAACCGCATCATAATTTTATAAAAGGAAAAATTGTGATTACCTACTTTGACAATCTCCCGATCTTCCATAGAAAAAGCTTTTACAATCCTGACCCCAGATATGGTTTCAATTAACTTTCTGTTTAAATCACCCATTTTCTCCTGGGCCTGTGTACTTATCTTTTTTATCATCCGCCCGATATTTACTATAGGAAAGGCTACCAACGGCACAAGGATTAAAGCCATTGTCGCCCATTTCCAGTTAATATAAACAACGATTGTCGCCAGGAAAATTATTGTCATGATATTATATATCATAGCCAATCCCACAGATATGATTCCCTTTAGAATATCCACGTCATAGGTTATGCGTGAAACTAAATGACCAGTTGCGCTTTTCGTAAAATAGTCTAGAGAGAAATTTTGAATTTTGCGATAAACCGCGTCTCTTATATCCCGGATGAACAGCTGGCTTAATTTCATAATAAAATATGTCCGGCCAAATGAAAATATTCCTTTAAATATAAATGTAATCAAAATGACAATTACAATAATATTAAGCATTTCCAATGGCGGAGTATCATTGATTCTTTCAATTACTCCTGCTAAAAATCCAGGCAAAGGACGGTCTAAGACAATCTTGTTTTGCCCCAAAACCTTATCGCTTAGCGGCACAAGCATTGTTAATGATGCACTGTCAAAAAAAGCAGACAGAAACATGAACACTACTACTAAACCTAAAGTGCATACATGTGGACGAATAAATTTAAATAATCGACTATACAGCCTCATTCTTTGTCCTCTTTTTCTATATATTTTAAAATCATCTTTTTTGCTTTAGCAAAAGCCTTAGCTCGATGACTGAGCTTGTTTTTTATTGCCGGACTCAATTGCGCGAAAGTTTTATTGCATTCATTACATATAAACAAAGGATCATAACCAAAACCATTTTTACCCTTTTCAGCTGTAGTAATCATCCCCCGGCAAATACCTTCTACTACCCCAACAATACCATTAGCATCTGCCACAGCCACACAGCAGACAAATCTAGCCTTACGCCTAGATTTAGGAAGATCTTTCAAAAGTCTCAAAAGTTTTTTATTATTGGATGCATAGGTAGCCTTTGAACCGGAAAAACGCGCAGAATAAATTCCCGGAGCATTATCCAATGCGCTGACCTCCAGCCCTGAGTCATCAGCCACGGTCAAACGCTTAGTAATTCGAGCGATTTTCAGAGCCTTCTTACAGGCATTATCTGAAAATGTCTTGCCGTCTTCTTTTACTTTCGGAGTACCAGGAAAATCATTCAAGCTCAGCGCCTTTATCCGTGCATCCTTAAGAATTCTGTTTATTTCTAAGAATTTATCATCATTTCTTGT
>CAYTGV010000005.1:66184-67530 GCA_964437495.1 uncultured Planctomycetia bacterium
GGTAAATCCTTAAGTGATTTTTTCTGTAACTTAATAAGCCTATCTATGCCTTTTTTTGCCAGCTTTGTTAAGTGGTTTAGCTGTTTTTGATTAAAAGGCTTTTTTTCTGCAGTTCCTTGAATCTCGATATATTCTCCGGCAGAAGTCATTACTACATTCATATCAACTTCGGCATTAGAATCCAGTTCATAATCAAGATCCAGCATAGGTACTCCATTAATTATACCAACACTTGTTGCAGCAACAAACTTTCTTACAGGAAAAATAGATATCTTACCCCTTTTCTGCAGAGTATACAAGGCATCTACTAAGGCGATAAAGCTACCTGTAATACTTGCTGTACGTGTACCGCCGTCAGCCTGGATCACATCACAATCGATCCAAACTGTCCTTTCCCCAAGCTGTTTGAGATCAACAACCGTACGCAGAGACCTTCCGATAAGGCGCTGTATTTCCTGTGTTCGTCCGCTGACCTTGCCGATGCTTGACTCTCTGGAAACTCGGCTTTTGCATGATCTGGGAAGCATAGAATATTCCGCTGTTACCCAGCCTTGCCCCTTATCCCTTAAAAAAGGCGGCACTTTATCTTCACAAGATGCAGTACATATCACCTTTGTATTGCCTATCTCTATGAGGCATGATCCTTCTGCATATTTCATAAAATTTCTCGTGATTTTAACTTTTCTCAGTGCATCCGGCTTTCTTTTGCCTATTTTACTCATAAATATTAACCCCTTTCGAATCTATTGCTACAATTAAAGGAAAATCCTTTACCTCAAAAGCAAAGACAGCCTCAGCTCCCAGATCTTCAAAACAAACAAGCCTTGTTTTTTTTACATACTGAGCTAAAAGCGCTCCACAACCGGAATATGTCACAAAATAAACAGCGCGATTTTTTTTTATAGACTTGGCCACATCCGGGCTTCTCTCTCCCTTACCAACAGTCGCAACTAGACCATTATCCAGTAATTGCGGTGTGAATTTATCCATTCGGCTTGATGTCGTCGGACCACAGGACCCAATCACTTTACCTTTTGGAGCAGGATTTGGACCGCAATAATAAATAACCTTACCCCGCACATTAAAAGGCATGGACTTTCCTTTTTCCATTAGCTCAACCAACCGTTTATGTGCCTGATCCCGCGCGGTGTAAAGGGTTCCCGTATATAATACTTCTTCCCTTACGCGTAAATTCCTAATTTTCTCTTTTGTTAAATCACCAATTAATTTCTTCATCTTTTTCCCATGGCTTTATCTGTATCCTTCGTCCCAGCGAATCGATCGTCCACCTGTCCTCCATAGCTTTAGCGAAGGAGGATCATCCTTCGATCTCTCTTTTTGTTTTT
>CAYTGV010000005.1:67630-75252 GCA_964437495.1 uncultured Planctomycetia bacterium
TTTTTCTAACCGCTAATCGCTAAACGCTATAAAGTAATGCTCGCACTGCGCAGGGCATGGCAGCTGATATTGACCGCAACCGGCATTCCGGCTATATGCGTTGGATATGTTTTAATATTTAATCCAAGTGCTGTATTTTTTCCGCCAAAACCAAAAGGCCCAATATTCAATGCATTTATTTTTTTCATTAGCCGCCTCTGCATAAGCGCTAACTTTTCATTCTTATTTAATTTACCAAACGGCATTAACAGCGCCTGCTTTGCAAGCAGCCCTGCATAATCCTGTGTTCCGCCAATACCCACTCCTATAAAATAAGGCGGGCATGCCCCAGCACCTGCAACTTTAACAGATTCAACAATAAAATCTTCAATATCCTTATGTGTTGACGTAGGATTGAGCATATTGACTTTCGCTTTATTTTCACTGCCAAAGCCTTTTGGCAACACAGTGATTTTCAACTTGCTACCGTTTACAATGTCCATATGTATAATTGCCGGAGCATATGCAGGTTTTGCTTTCCTAAAAATCGGGTCCTTTTGTATAGAAGCGCGCAGACAATTAGAGACATAGCCTTTTTTAAGCGCTTTATTAATAATCTCGGTAATATTTCCCAAAACACGAATATTATTACCCATTTCCACAAACACCACCGGCATGCCAGTGTCCTGGCAAATTGCCAGTTTTTCCTTTAAAGCAATCGATGCATTATCAATAATCGCCGCTAATGCCTTTGAAGAAAGTCTGGATTTTTCCAAACTCTGCGCCTTTTTCAGAAGAGACAATACATCGCCTCTTAACTTTGTATTAGCCTTAAGACAAAGCCTTTCAACTGCATTTGAAATTAATTGTGAAGATATTGTTCTCATCTTTTGTTTCTTTCTTATTTAGTTTATAGAAAGAACCTGATTTCACAGCTTAAAACAAGATTACATAGATTTGTTCGTCTCTATCTTAGTCAATCACTGCAATCTGTTTTTCATCGTTGCAATCAGGTCATTATTATTTCCATCAACTATTCAGCCTTTAATAAGAATGACCTTTTTTTTTGTATTCGGCACTAACACTTGTTTTAATACCGCCTCTTAGATTAAATTCTCCTTCTATAACCATCTGCTTAGGAGAACATGCCTTTACCAGGTCATCAAGGATTCTATTTACCGCATGTTCATGAAATATACCAACATCGCGATATGAATTTATATATTGTTTGAAAGACTTCAGCTCAAGGCAAAGCTTATTCGGCCTATAACTGATAATAAAAACAGCAAAATCAGGCAGGCCTGTCTTTGGACAGATACATGTAAACTCAGGCACCTCCATTTGCACCCAATAATCCTTATCTGAATACATATTTTCCCAAACTTCTATACTGGGCAGCTTAAGTTTACGTATGTTTCCTTGCAAGTTCTCATAAGCACTATCACTTCTCTTTTTCTTAGGCTTCTTCATTATTTGACCTTCCCGAAAATATTCAATTTATAAAGCGTCTATCTTATTTTAAGAAACTTATGCATTTGAGGGATAACTCTCACATCACTTAAATATCCTCTGGCATATTTTTGAAATCTCATGGCTTTATTTACCAGTGTCTGCGTAATCTTATTTGTAGAATCAGGCTGTATAATCAAAGAAATACTACTATCTGTTTCTCTGATCAGCTTTACTGCCTTTTTCAAATCATCAATCACGCAAGAGCCCGTAATTACCGCTTTAGCAAAGGCCTTTTTTCCCTTACACAATTTAAGAAATTCCCTGTGTTCCCCCCAGTATGCCTTTGTCTTTGTAGCACTTGGGAGCTTGATGTCCAATGAAACAATATCTATAAGCTTTTTAACCTTACGGAAATTGTAATATAGTATACCATTTGTTTCAAGATAGATAAAAACCTTTTTAAAATGTGCTTTTTCCAAAAACTCAATTATGAATTCAGTCTGTAATAAAGGTTCTCCCCCGCTCAGGCTTAAATATTGCACTTTATGCTTTTTTATTAAATCCTTAACCTCGCGAACCAGAGTATTTATATCATATTCTTTATACTTCTTCGTTGGGGTATCACAATAATCACATTTCATATTACATCCAGCAAAACGCACAAAAACATGCCCTGTACCCACATAAGGGCCTTCTCCCTGCAAACTAAAAAAAACCTCTGAGATCGGGGCTGTTTTCATATCGTCGGATCCACAACTCCTGCCTTATCAAACCCATACTTGCGCAGCTTACAGCTATCACAAACACCACAAGGTTTCTTTCCCCCCTTATAACAAGACCAGGTCAGCTCTAAGGGCACATTTAAACGCTTTGCCAAGCGCACGATCTGCTGTTTATTTTTTTTAAGTAAAGGAGTATAAATCCTGACTTTCTTATTTTCTAGGCCACGTTTTGTTCCTTTAATAATAGTTTGCTGCATGCTTTTTAAAAAATTCTCCCGGCAATCCGGGTAGCCGGAATAATCTATCATATTTGCTCCGATAAAAATCGCATCTGCTTTAATACTTTCTGCGAATGAGGCCGCAAAACTTAAAAAAATTATATTTCTGCCTGGAACATATGTAGAAGGAATTTCCGTTCCGATTTTCCTGTTCTCAGGCAGCTTAATCTTTTTATCAAGCAATGAAGAGCCTTTCCAGGGCATTTCAATTTTCACTTTCTGCCATTTGCATGATGCTCTATCAGCCAATAAAGACGCACGATTTATTTCTTTTTTATGTCTTTGCCCATAATCAAAAGTAAGACAATAGGCCTTGAACCCTTTGCTTTTTGCATGAAAAAGAGTTACCGCTGAGTCAAGCCCCCCGGACAATAAGACTACAGCCTTTTTAACCTTGTTTACTCTTACTTTTGACTTTTGACCCGCCAGAATACGGCGAGGCCCGCCAATTTTGACTGACTTATTAGCACTTGGCGGCTTTTTCCTTTTTCTTTCTGACTTGCTATTCATAATAAGTAGCCTTACTCCGCGATGTTTCCCAGACGCTTACTCTTACAACTTTGCATTTATAACGCTTCACTTGTTTAGACATACGCTCAAAAATAAACTTAGCTATATTTTCCGAAGTGGGGTTATGCCTGCTGAAATATTCAGTTTCATTTATATATGAATGGTCAAAGTATTTTAACACCTGCTTAAGCTTTTTCTTTAACAGGGAAAAATCCATAACCATTGCTCCCTTATCCAAATCAACAGAAGCCAAAAATACCTCAACCTGCCAATTATGCCCATGCAATTTTTCGCATTTACCTTTATAATCGCGGAGATTATGCGCAGCACTAAACTCCCTTACAACACTTATCTCAAACATTTGAAACCTTCCTTACATTTTTCAATTCAAAACCCAGAAATCTCTTTCCCAATTTTGCAAAATTATCCGGCTCATCACTAACATAAAACCGAATATTATTCTTACTCTTTTTTCCCTTTGGAGAAAGTATATTTTGATTTACAAGGATTTGCTTTGCCTGCTGAGCCACCTGCTTGGCTGAATCAACCAGAGTAACACTAGGACCTAATATTTCCTTTATCACCGGTTTAAGCAGCGGATAATGCGTACAGCCGAGAACAAGCGTGTCTATTTTTTTGTTTTTTAACGGATTCAGATAAAAACGAGCAATTTGCCTTATTGTCTGGTTATCGAGCCAACCCTCTTCCACTAAAGGAACAAATAACGGACACTCCACGCTATAAACTTTTGTCCGAGGTTGTGTTAGCTTTATCATCTTTTCATATGCTCTGCTGTTGATTGTTGTTCTTGTACCGATAACTCCGATTTTTTTGTTTACTGTAACACGAACAGCCTCAAGCACTCCAGGGGAAATCACCCCGACAATCGGAACCTTGAAATTCTTCTCAACAATGGAAAGAGCTACGCTTGATGCGGTATTGCAGGCAATAATTATCAGCTTTACCTTGTATTTAAGCAAAAACAGGATATTTTCTATAGAAAATCTAATTATAGTTTCTCTTGACTTTGGACCATAAGGAACACGTGCCGTATCTCCGAAGTAGATAATCTGTTCATCCGGCAAACTGTGTATTACCTCTTTAACAGCTGTTAGGCCGCCGAAGCCAGAGTCAAAAATACCAATTGGTCTTGAATCGCTCATTTACTGAACCCTTCGCTTAATTCAAATAATTCTTTGTACCGTACTATCCCGGCAGCCACAGCCTCTGCCAACATCTGTCGATAATAAGCATTATTCAGCTGTACTGCCTCGTTATTATTTGAGAGATAGCCCATTTCAAGTAAAACAGCCGGCATATTTGCCCCTTTTAAAACATGAAATCTTGCGCCTCGGATATAGCGCGTATTTAATTTTAAAGTTCTTTTCAATTCATCAGAAATAGAGTTTGCCATCTCTATAGACTCTATTCTGTTTTCAGATAAAATCATATCCCAAAGTGTCACATTAAGATCACTGGAATTTTTATAATCAGCTTCTTCCTCAAACTTGATGACAGCGTTTTCTCTAATTTGCACTGCTTTTGAAAAATCATCATAGCTGGTTGACAAATAAAATGCCTCAAATCCATGTACCGAGGAAGAATTAGCCGCATTCGCGTGAACAGATATAAAAAAGTCTGCCTTTTCCTTATTAGCAATCTGCGTACGTTTTTTAAGTTCATGAAAGACATCGGTATCCCTGGTTAAAACAACCTCAATACCATGCTTTGTAAGTTCATTTTTTAAACGAAGAGAGATATCTAAAACAATATTTTTTTCCTGTATGCCATTTTTACTTACAGCACCGGGATCCTTGCCTCCATGGCCGGCATCAATAACAATTTTTCTTATACTAAAAACACTTTTCCTATTTAATTGTACGGAAAGCTTTTCTTTTGCAAATAGGCGCAGAAATGATTCCGGGGCCATGATCTGGCCTTTATAGATCTTAATCGGTGATTTTAGATCAAATACTTCATTATTAAATAAGATAAGTCCGCTGCCAATAAATAATTGAGCTCTTGACTTCAGGTTCTTTACTGTAATAATTTTTGAAAATCCATCCCAATCCCAGCTTAAATCATAATGCTTACAAACAACTGTTAAAGGAATATACTGTTTTCTGTCTATCCTAACAAAGGACCGCCCCATTTTCCCGGATAAAGTAACAGAACCAGTGCTTGAACAGCCACTTAAAGCAATGCTGCATAAAAACAAGCAAACTATCAGTAGAAAAAGATGAATATATTGTTTTTTTGACGCCATAGGATAAGTTTTAACCCAAAATCATTATAATAACACTAAATTAAGACAATCTTTATTTAAGGCATTGTATCACTAAAAGCCCATTTTTCCAATATAAAGGATAATTTTGCTGGGAGAGCTGCTTGAGGTGAGCAATGATTATGCCTGGCTTCAGATTACAGAGTGCCGACTATCTCTTCCAAAATATCTTCTGTGGTTATCAATCCGATAACCTCTTTATACTTATTTACAACCAGCCCTATCGGCTGTCTGCCGCGTCTAAATAAAGCCACAACATCATCAGCCGGAATATCTTCAGGAATAAACACGATTTCTTTGACTAATTCTTCAATAGTACTTTGATCATTAAGTTCGGTGTCTGCGATAACATCAAACAAATTAACTACCCCAATGAACTTTTTTCCCAAAGCATCAAAAACCGGATAACGCGTGTATTCCTTCGCAGAAGAGAATTCAAGAAAATCTTTTTTTGAAATATCTTTATTAACATATATCACCTGTTCCAGAGGGATCATGATCTTTTTTGCACTTTTTTCCGATAATTCAATAGCCCGATGGATCATCGTATGTTCTTCCGGAGTGATCTCACCATAGATTACTCCTTCACTGGCCAGTACCTTAAGTTCAGTCCTGGAGGCCAATGTAGACAGGGCCTGCTTTGCGGAAACCTTAACCGGAGCAATCAGCTTCGCTATCTGGGTAACTACAATTCCAATAGGCTTAAAAATCCGCCCGGACCATTCCATGAATCCGGCAAATTTAATTGACCGATAATAAGGGCGCGCCTGAAACCAGGCCTTTGGAATATATTCACTAAATATTAGCAGGATTATAGTAACTAAAACAGCAGATATAGTTTTTCCCCATCCACCCCAATAACGTACTGCAAGATTGGAGCTTAAAACAGAGGTAATAACTATACAAAGATTAGTTCCAACCAGAGTTGTCCCCAGCAAATAATCAGGATTATTAAGAAAACGGCTCAATATCACCGCTTCCTTTTTACCTAATCTAGCCTGATGACGCAGCCTTATACGCCTTATGGAAATTATACCTGTCTCCATACCGGAATAAAGTGCTGCCCCTAAAATACAAAAAATTATAATTAAGATCTGGATAGAATCAATCATCACTTTTTTCTTTGGTTAGTTTTTCAATAATAGCATCTCTAACTATGCCTTTTTCCACTGCTCTTACCAATACACTGCACCCTTGAGCTTGGACTATATCTTTTGGTTTAGGTATTCTCTCAAGATGGGCAGCCACCCAGCCGCTCAAACGGTCAACATCTTCTGATTCCAGTTCTAATCCCAAATTATAGTTTATATCTTCCAGACTGGTTATTCCATCAACCAGCCAGCGATTTAATCCAAGCCTGCGGATAGGTTGCCCATCAGCAAACCGAATATTGCTTACATCAGCGATAATCTCCTCGAGTATGTCACCCTGAGTTATTATCCCTGCTGTTCCGCCAAACTCATCTTTTACGCATGCTATAGATTGTTTTTCTTTTCTCATTGTGGTAAGAAGATTATCCAGAGGCATTGTTTCCGGCACAAAAAGCGGCGCAAATGTCGATGGGAGCAAATCTACAGATTCTGACATTAAGAATTTCTTAACATGAAGAAATCCCTCTAATTTATCCAGTGATTCTCTGTATACAGGAAGATATTTACGGCGAGAGGCTTTGGCGATTTCTTTATTTTTTTTAAAAGTTTCATCAATATCAATCCCAATCAAATTTACACGAGGGGTCATTACATCACTCGCCCTTAACCCCTCAAGACGAATGATTCCTTCAACCATAATACGCTCTTCCCGGTCCAAAAATCCTTGTTCCTCACCTATATTTAAAGCTGTTCTGAATTCTTCTTCGGTAAGTTTTACCTTTTGAGGGCTGATTACTTTGTCCAGCTTCACAGTAAGTAAGTCCATGATTTTTCTAAGCGGTGTCATTATCCATATTATAAAGCTAAGAAACCAGGAATACAAAACTGCTGTTTTTTCCGGCATATTCAAGGCTATTCTTTTAGGGGTTATCTCGCCGAAAATAAGCAATATCAGGGTTACAACCGGTATAGCCGCAACCGGTGCCAATGTAGGATGAATTTTATTAATAATACTGTATCCCAAAATCGATATCAAAACATTTACAAGCGTATTGCCTATTAATATGCTAAACAGCAATCTTGTCGGATACAGCAATATCTTCTCGATCCTCTCGGCAGCTTTTTTATGTTCTGTCCTTATCCTATGAACATGTAAAGGACTTAGAGAAAAAAACGCGGATTCAGAACTGGAAAAAAAAGCCGAAAGACATACCAGCAGAATTAAAACTACAATTTCAGTGATTAAACTTGTTATTATCATTGATAGCATCATACTAGAAAATGATTCTAAGTTCAAATAATTTTT